>NZ_JAUOQR010000014.1 GCF_030547185.1 Neptuniibacter sp. 1_MG-2023 | reverse complement strand
TCAGCTACTTGGTTTTCGATCTGCAGTGCACAAGCACCGGCTTCGATCATCTGCTTAGCCATTAGGTAAGTCGCTTCTGCGTTACCGAAACCTGCATCGATATCTGCAATGATTGGCACAACGTGAGTCACGTGGTTATCAATCTGATCTTGGATTTTAGCTTCAGCAGCAGAATCGCCTGCTTCACGTGCAGCGTCTAGTTCACGGAATAGGCCGCCTAGTTCACGTGCATCAGCTTGACGTAGGAAGGTGTAAAGCTCTTCAACTAAGTGAGCAACGGTTGTTTTCTCGTGCATAGATTGGTCAGGAAGAGGACCAAATTCAGAGCGTAGCGCAGCAACCATCCAACCAGAAAGGTACAAGTAACGACGGTCAGTTTTGCCACCGAAATGTTTCTTAATGGAGATCATTTTTTGCTGACCAACAAAACCATGCCAGCAACCTAATGACTGAGTGTATAAGGATTTGTCTTTATCAAATGCTGCCATGTCAGCACGCATAATGTCTGCAGTGTACTGAGCGATGTCTAGGCCAGTTTTGAATTTATTCTGAGCGCGCATACGTGCAGCAGATTCTGGATTGATAGCGTCCCAAGGGCTACCAGCAGCTGCTTTTGCAGCAGAGATAGTTTCAATGTCTTTGTTTAGTGTAGACATGCTCATTCCTTCCATAATGTTCGAGCAACGTTTTGTGTTGCCCTTTGTAATAGTTTCGATGTGGATTTTAGTGTGTGGAGACGCATAATTGAAATAAATGGCTCTTATTTGCAGTATTTATTGTGTGAATGTAGATGTGGTATTATTAGCTTTCTTCAGTGTTTATGCGGCGTTGCTATGAATTTGGATAAGATCGACTTAAATTTATTAGTGTATTTAGATATTTTATTACGTGAACGTAATGTCACTCGCTCTGCCAGTTTATTAGGTATAACGCAGCCTGCTATGAGTAATGGCCTGCGTCGCTTGCGCGAAACATTCGGTGATCCTTTGCTGGTAAGAACTAGTGAAGGGATGGCGCCGACTGAGCGAGCCCAAAGTCTCCAGCCCCTATTGCGGCAGGTATTAGCATCGGTTGAGCAGGTAATTGAGCCGGCAGCCAATTTTGATGCAGCGTCCAGTGATCGTGTATTTCGTATTATGACCAGCGACTACGGTGAGTCGACGTTAATGCCGCGACTCTTAAACCGCCTAAGGGAAGAAGCACCTAATATTGTATTGGATATTCTTACACCGAGTGATATGAGTTTTCAGGAGGTGGAGCAGGGGCTTGTGGACTTGGTGATTAACCGCTTTGATACGATGCCACAATCATTTCATCAGAAAACATTATGGCGAGACAGCTTTTCCTGCCTTTTTTCCGTTGATAACCCTATAGCCGATGATTTCCGTTTAGAAACTTACCTGCTTGCACGCCATGTTTGGGTTAGTAAAACAGGGATGGGGGCTGGAATGGGGATTACGCCGAAGGATACTAAACGTTTAGGTTGGGTTGATGAGGCATTAGAGAAGTTACATGCGAAGCGTCATATCTCCGTTTTTACGCGCCATTATCAATCAGCAGCGTTGTTGGCTGAGGAAAAAGGGTTAATCGCCACTATACCGACTAAAGCGGCAGCCCAGTCCCAATCGAATAACTCGCGTTTAGTGATGAAAACGCCACCTTTTGATGTGCCTGAATTTGAACTGAAAATGGCTTGGAGTCCGCTTCTGCAGCATAACGTGGCGCATCAATGGATACGCCGTGTCATTACTGAAGTAGCACAAAATCATACTGAATAACTTCTGGTTGTAAGGGGAATTGCGCCCGTTTCACTTTCTAGTATTGTGACGTTATTCAAAGCATTAGGTAGTAAAAACTGACGGGCTGTCGGATTTTTAGATAATCATTCAATTACAGATGTGCGTACTTTAGTTAATCTGTTATAAGTATATTTATATCTTTGATAGGGTGCTTATCGAGCCAGTAAAGACTTTATGTCTTCTCATTAGCGCTTATCGAATTTAAGACTAAGATAACCTGTTGATTGATTTTATTATTTAGGGTGAACATTGTGAAAAAAGAATTACAAAAAACATTATCGGTTGCTATGGCTTGCTTAGCACTGAGTGCTAATGTGGTTTTAGCGGCGCCTGATAAAGCATGGAGTTTAGAAGGTTTTGATGAGCCTGAATCGGTTTTAGTGCATCCAACAAAGCCATTGCTTTTTGTTTCCAATGTTAATGGCCATCCTGCTGCTTTAAACGGTAAAGGTTATATTAGTCTGTTATCGGATGAAGGTAAGGTTATTCGTCACGTTTGGGTTAATGGAATGGACGCACCTAAAGGGTTAGCAATGGATGAGAAATATCTCTATGTTGCTGATATGCAGCAAATGCATATTGTTGATCATGAAAAAGGTGAACTGGTTAAATCAATCAAAGCTGAAGGCAGTGTTATGCTGAACGATGTAGTTATTGATGATAAAGGTGTTGTTTACCTGAGTGATATTCTTGGTGGTGGTGTTTATCGTTATGAAAATGACGCACTGACTAAGTGGATTTCGGCTGAGGCGCTACCCCATCCTAATGGACTTCTTTTTAATCATGGACAATTAACTGTTGCTACTTGGGGTACGGGTCTGCACGAGGACTTTACAACGGATGTTCTAGGCGGCCTTTCTATTATTGATAGAGATACGAAACAGATAACCGCTTATAAAAATGCGGAAGCCTTTGGTAACCTTGATGGTATTGCTGAGATAAAGGGTGCGCTCTTTGTTAGTGACTGGATGAATGGCAATATTTTTAAATATAAAGACCAAAAGCTAGAGTTACTTTTTAATGAACCTAAGAAGTTTACCGGTGATCTTTCCTCGAAAGGGGACCTTTTATTTGTACCTTTAATGTTCTCACAGCGTATTGATGTTTATAAAATTGAACCATAAATAAAAGCTTTTTAGCTCGTCTGTTTTAGACAAAAATAGACGATTATGGACAAGATATAGAGGTCTGCTTGCAGGCCTCTTTTTATTGTCTAAAAGGTTTGATGACGGGCTATTAATAATCGAAAGGGGATATCTCCCCTGAATAGCTTAGCTTTTCTCCGCAATGCCGACAGTAGCCTGAGTTCGCTTTTTCTTGGGAATCGCAAGCGGGGCAGTGTACTGTGATTGTATCGCGTTCCGCTCGATCAGAGATGACCTTTGCCATCTCTTTTTTGAGGTCCGATCTAGGATCTAACTCACTATCCTCAAGTAGATTCCAGAGTGACTCTGTAATAATCGATAAGGTTTCTAGCTTTAACTCAAGTGCGTTTATACGGGCTGAATTGATCTCTGATTCTAAAGAGGGATTAGATTCGACTACTTTCTCTTGTTGGCTGTTGTTTTCTGAGATCATCGGTTTATATGCCCTAGTGTGTAGCTGTTACGGGGTAAGTTGTACAGGGTTCTTTGTTCATGCATTTTATTGTCGGGATGGCTTATAGCCAGATACTGGCAATAATAAATGCTGAAATTATTATTGAAGAGGATGACAAGTAGAGACGCCAACCTTTGCAATTACCTAATGCAACTAGATTTGCAATGTAAGCACAACTGATAAGTAGTATAGGTAGTGCCATTTGAGCGGCCACATAGATAAAAGTGTGGGTGTCACTAAGTCGTTCGCTTGTGTAGTAGATCGAACAGGCAAGTAGGGGCACTAGGCAAATTACAGTGGCTTTAATCAGTATATTGGCTGATTTCATTCTATCCTTATTGCGTTAAGTTTGGCTTTTTAGGCTAACTTCTTCATTTAGCACGAATCTTGTTAGTGTGAGATCACTCCTTATCAAAACTGTCGACGACAATAGCCCCCATTGAAGCAGGCATAGTGATTACAATAATACGTTTAAAGGATGTCAGCGGATCTTCAAATAATGGAAGCTTGTTAAGACAAAATAGGACTAAGGCTACTACAAGCGCAGTCATAAGGTATGCGATGGCGATTCGGGATATAAAGACAAGCTTTCTAGCCTTAACATCGGTTTGAAATACACTCTCATAGGTATAAAGGCCAAGAAAAGTGATGGATAGGATAAACAACATCAATAGGTTATAACCGGGTAGGGTTTCGCCTAATCGCCAAGCTTCTTCAGAAAATGATATAGGTACAGCAAGCGCAAAAGCGCCTACAAATATCTGACTTGCGTCTTCAACGTTAAAACTTAACTTCATGTGAGTTCCTATTGAATCACTTAGCTACTGAGAGTGTGTAACCCTCAGCAGCTATTTATGGGCTATATGTTAACGATGGAGCTCGCCCGCTCGTTCTGGTTGGTATAATACTTCTGTTAGCTTAACTTTTAGATCCCCACCACCAGGTTTTGGCCATTCGATTTCATCTCCTATAGATAGGCCTAAGAGGGCGCTACCAATGGGTGCTAATATAGAAATCTTTTGACCGTCAGCATCTACATCTTTTGGGTAAACGAGGGTTAGTTCAAACTCATCATTAGTTGATTCGATAACAAATTTAACGGTCGAGTTCATGGTAACGATTGTTGGCGGAACTTCGTCAGGCGCTACGACATTGGCCCGTTCAAGTTCAGCTTCTAGCTCCGTTTGGCCGGCAAAGCTGTTTTTTGGCAGGGACTCAATCAAATTATAGAGCCGATCTGCATCTAATGAAGTAATTGTTATTTCTGGCCTTGTGTTCATTTTTCTCTCTCAAGGTATTATTTGAAGCAATCTGTTATTAAATATTCACACAGATACATAAAAGCTTTTGTTCATCTTTTATGACCGCCCTCTATTCAATGTAATGACAGACCATAACCTTGTATCAATAAGGTTGGGCAATCGCTATATCCATTTAGTCTCTTCTTTAGTATTGGTTTGATATCTGCTGTTCAAAAAATAATTATGGAATAGCTATCAGGTTAATCTAAGAATCGGTAAGGCTAAAGGTATAATGTTTACATTATGTGTTAGATTTAACTATATGTTTTTAATGAAATTTTATTCTCATCTTTGTTTTCGTTTTACAGAGGTTTTTGTGAATATCAGAGGATTATTCTTTTAATCTTACTCAACTCTAAGCTAGCTGATGTTGTGTTTAAAAGCTAGTTTAAAAATGATGATTTATTGAATGTTCGAGCGGTTTTTTTATAGCTCAGAGAGGGAGAGAGCTAAAGACAAGCAGGCTAGCAGTGTTTGTCTTTAGCTCAGGTTGGGCTATCTATTCATCTTCTAAGAAGTAGACAGAGCCTTGTAGAAGTAATGCCTTGAGTAGTTCAATATTTTCTTCACTAGGATCTATTTTTTCTTGGTATAAATTTGCACATAAACTTTCCGCTAATTGAATCTGACCTTGGCTACAGGCGCAGCCTTTACCGTCGACGAAAAGGATAAAGTGATTATCTACTCTATTAAAAGCAAAGCGAGAGCCTTCGCTTCGGCATAAAGGAGTCTCGTCATCTAGCAATTGTTTAATTTCAGCTTCATCTAGCTCGCAACTTTGATCTGCACCTTGTTCCTGGTTTTTGGGCTCTGTCATAAATTGACCAAACCAGTGGGCGAGGAGTTCAGGGCTGTCGATATATTCGTGCATAATCGCTTTTACGCGATCTAGCGCTTCGCGGGTGATTTCACCTGGATTATCTTGCTGTTTCAGATCAGCATCACTGTAGCGGTCTTCAGCGGTAGTTATATTGTCTAGATAGTCAGTGAAGTCTGCCATCATCTCTTGATGGGAGGGCGCTCTGAAGCCTACGGAGTAGGTCATACAGTCATCCCCAATGGCGTAACCATTATGGCCAAGCCGAGGCGGGACGTAGAGCATGTCACCTGGATTTAAATCCCAGCTTTGTTCGGGGATCCATTCAGGGAGAATCATAACGGGGACATCGTTACGGCGGGGTGAGTCTTCGCCATAAGTACCACCAACTTCCCAGCGTCGAGTCCCCGATGCTTGGATTAAAAATACATCGTAATTGTCGTAATGAGGGCCAACCCCGCCACCATCAGTAGCGTAACTTACCATAAGGTCATCAAGTCGCCAGTTCGGTACAAAGCGGAAATATTCTAATAGCTCATTAGCCTCGGGAATCCAATGATCGACCGATTGCACTAAGAGTGTCCAATGGCTATCCGGTAGATCTGTAAAAGTACTTTCGCTCAGAGGACCATGTTCAAGTTTCCAGTCTTTGCCATCTGGGGACTGGATAATTAAACGTGATTCTACTTCCTCTTCTAAGGCCATGCCTGCTAGCTCGTCAGGGCTTACTGGGGCTTCAAAGTTAGGAAAAGCATTACGTATGAGCAACGGCTTTTTCTGCCAGTACTCGCGTAGAAAGGTTTCTACACTGATATCGCCAAATGGGGAGTTCACTACTTTATAAACTCCATTAACTCTTCAACGGCTTTCTCCATTTCGTCATACACTTTACGTTTATCACGATTGGCTAAAGCTGCAATCTTATTATTCCCTACTTTTTTAAGGCACTTTTGAATTGTTTCGGCGCTTTGGCGTATACCTACAGCGTTGTAGCCCATCATTTTTGATTCGTCCTGCATCTGTTTGATGCCAGCACGAAGTTCATCCGTTTGTTTTAATAAAGATTGTAGAGTGTCTTCCATCGTATTTGGTCTCAAGTAATCGTTCAGTGATGAAACTGGTTTAATAGTTACTTTTTTAGCTTTTCTACGGTCTCTTCAATCGAAGTTAATATACCTCGAAGCATATTAAGCTCTGTACGCTCTGGACGAGAGCGATTGAAAAAACGACGTAACTTATCTAGTACTTTACCCTCATGTTGAGGAATTATAAATTCCGTTGTGCGTAACACTTTTTCTAGATGGCTATAAAACAGAGTCATCTCTTTTTGGCGAGGGTATTCTTCTTCAATAGGGGTATACGTTTTTTCTTCTGCTGCCACATAGACTTCATAGCAAAGCAGTTGGATCGCTTGGGATACATTGAGTACGGGATACTCAGGATTGGCCGGAATGTAAATATGAACATTGCATTGCTGTAGTTCATCGTTATGTAGTCCCATGGTTTCTCGGCCAAAAACCAGTGCTACATTGCCTTGTTCTGATTCTGCTACGATCCGCTCAGCGCCTTTTCTCGCATTGAGGAGAGGAAGGTCGAAGGTGCGTTTGGTTCGTGCGCTGGTACCTATCACTAACTGGCAGTCTGAAATAGCTTCTTCCAGTGAACTGACGATTACCGCATTGTCTAACAGATCTTTGGCACCCGCAGCTCGGGAATCCGCTTCACTGCTTGGAAACTCTCTCGGCTCCACAAGGTATAAATTGTTTAGACCCATGTTTTTCATAGCGCGGGCTGCGGCGCCAATATTACCTGGGTGGAAGGTGTTGATTAGTACAACTCTAATGTTTGATAGCATTTCAGGAGATCTCACAAAGCATCAACAAAGCGGTTAAGGTCATAGATAAATTTTTGTCTATGCCACAAATGGGGTGAGTGGTCCGCGCTAGGGTAGACAAGCAATTCGGAATTTTCAATATGTTGATGAACCCAGTTTTGTAACTTTGCGCAATAAAATTGGCTTTCTTCACCATAAATTAGCAAGGTCGGTGTATTTATTGTAGGTAGAACATCACGATAATCCTGCTGTGTAATGTTTTCCCAACACGCGATAAGTAATGGCGCATTTTGCTTTTGTAAATAATCGCGCATTTTTTGAAAACTGTGGGAGTTTTGTTGGAAGTTTTGTAACGATTGATAGTGCATACCATAGGCTATGAGTTCTAAAACACTTTGAGTGAAGTCTTGTTTTAGTAGTTGGATAAAGGTTTCATTGTTTTTGCTGCTAAATTCACCATAAACACCATGATTCCATTCATCGTCGGTAAGTAGTTTCGGCGAGTGATCAACCATACATAATCCTGCAATACGGTCTTGGCCATATTTACGAATATATTCCCAAGTCGTTAAAGCGCCCAGAGAGTGGCCAATAATGACAGCTTCTTGAATATCTAAATAATTAAGTAGTGTATGAAGATCGTCAGCCATTTCGGGGAGTGTCATATTCGTGCCTTCGGAATAGGGGTGCTCTCCGTGTCCTCGCGCATCCCAACAGACGACTCGGTGCTGCTGGGCTAGCTCTGAGGCAAAGGGTAGCCATTCACGTACACAGGCGGTCCAGCCATGAAGGAATATTAAGGTCTTGTTTCCTTCACCAAGTGAGACGAAATGAATCTTAGTTAAGTCGGGGCGAGTAAGGTATTCCATAAGGCTTAATCCATAATAATAAAAACGGGGCCATAGCCCCGTTTTTAAAATCTAAATTGAGCCCAAAGCACCATTTTTAGATTTTCTTCGCCTGATCTACCGCATTACCAATATAAGTGTGTGGTGTTAATGCCTTAAGAGACTGTTTAGCTTCTTCTGGCATATCAAGCGTATCCACGAAGGCTAGAATGGTTTCTTTATTCATATCCTGACCACGGGTTAGTGCTTTCAGCTTCTCGTAAGGTTCTTCGATAGCGTAACGGCGCATAACGGTCTGGATTGGTTCAGCAAGGACTTCCCAAGCATTTTCTAAGTCTTCATTTAGCTTAGCAGGGTTTAGCTCAAGTTTGCTGATCCCTTTTAAACTAGATTGATAAGCAATTAGGCTATAACCAAAGCCGACACCCATGTTACGCAGCACTGTGGAATCTGTTAGATCGCGCTGCCAGCGGGAAACGGGTAGTTTTTGTGCTAAGTGACCCATGATCGCATTCGCTATACCTAAGTTACCTTCGGAGTTCTCGAAGTCGATAGGGTTAACTTTATGCGGCATAGTGGATGATCCAACTTCGCCGGCGATTGTTCTTTGTTTGAAGTAACCCTGAGAGATGTAACCCCAGATGTCACGATCGAAATCGATCAGAATCGTGTTGAAACGCGCAACAGTATCAAAGAGCTCTGCAATGTAGTCGTGAGGCTCGATTTGAGTTGTGTATGGGTTGAAAGTTAAACCTAAGCTTTCAACAAACTCTTGTGCATTTTGTGCCCAATCTATATCGCTATAAGCGGATAGGTGAGCGTTGTAGTTACCTACAGCACCGTTGATCTTGCCTAAGATCTCAACAGCTTTTAACTGTTTAATCTGGCGTTGCATGCGGTATGCAACATTTGCAAACTCTTTACCTACTGTTGTAGGTGATGCTGTTTGACCGTGGGTACGGGATAGCATTGGTTGTTCTGCGAATTCGCGGCCAAGGGTTGCTATCTCATCAGCGACTTGTTGCATCTGTGGTAAAACAACATCTAAACCATGTTTAAGCATTAAACCATGGGATAGGTTGTTAATATCTTCAGAGGTGCATGCAAAGTGAACAAATTCATTAATTGCCATTAATTCGGCGTTATCTTTGAATTTGTCTTTGATGAAGTATTCAACTGCTTTTACATCGTGATTTGTTGTACGTTCGATGTGTTTAACAGCTTCTGCATCATCAGGACCAAAATCAGTCACTATAGCGTTTAAAACAGAATTAGCTTCAGCGCTTAATGCTGGAACTTCACTAATCTGGGCGTGAGCCGCTAGTTTCTGTAACCAACGTACCTCTACTTCTACGCGAAAGCGTATTAGGCCATATTCACTAAATACATCACGTAGGTCAGCTGTTTTGCTGCCATAGCGCCCATCAATCGGCGAAACGGCCGTCAGTGCGGAAAGCTCCATGAAACGATCTCTATCTTGATTAAAAAGAAGGCGCGCATTATACCTGAGTAGGCGTCACTTTCGTAGGGTTAGTGCCGACAAATCCAGACAATAAACTAATGCAGGGGTAGAGAGCGTTATAAGGAGCAACTTAACCCATTATTTTTTTTAATGAAGGACGAAGGCGTGATTTAAAAAAGAGTAGGTGCCAACGTTTTCCGCCTTTTTGCCGCCACAACATCGCACTACGAATACCTGCAAGGAGCAGGGCGCGAATCTTTGCCGCATTTTCACTGTTCTGTAGATGCCTTGGATCACCTGTTACTTGGATACGAAAGCTGAATGAGCTAATGGTGTCTTGATAAAGGCTTGCAAGATTTGCGACAACGTTCGGGTGGCAGTATGTTGATGGCGTCAAAGCAAGCTCTTGCTCTGGCGCTAAATTTGCTTCGGAGTACTGGTTTTCGGAATTAAAGTATTTTGCTTGTTCTGTGACTTGCTTCAAACGATGGGCAATGGTTTGAAGCATTTCGGGATTTGAGCTTAACTTACGCTCCAAATGCACCATGCTAAGTACGTAGCGAATAACATCTTTATTATGTTCAGCCCGCGGCTTATCAACGATATCTTTAAGATTTTGCAGGCCTAAGTGTAAATTGTAGGGGAGGTCATCCACGCCACCATAAATATCTTCAGAACAGGCGGGATCGAGCTGCATAATACTGTAGATAGAGGTTTCAAGGCTGTTTTGGGCAACCATTCCGCGTGTAGCTATCTGCTCGACTAAGGCTGCTGCTTGGAAAATTCCGGCCAGGCCTAATGTTTGTTCATCATGTTGACGTGACACCTTAAACCTCTCAGCTATCTAACGATTCATTCTTGCCAGTGTTTTCTATTACGCCACCACCCAAGCATACATCATCACTATAAATAACAACGGATTGGCCGGGTGTGACTGCTCGTTGGGGTTCATTAAAACGGATGAGGTAACCGGAATCACCGTGGCGTTCAATAATACACTCTTGATCAGATTGACGATAACGTACTTTAGCTTTGCAACGATAAGGTAGTGGTGGCTCTTCGTCATTTATCCAAAAAATCTCATCGGCGGTTAACCAATCGGTAAACAGTAGATCGTGCTGCTTACCTTGTACGGCGATAAGCACATTGTGCTCTAGATCTTTGCCCGCGACAAACCAAGGTTCTTCTGGGTAATCTTTAAGCCCACCAATATGCAGGCCTTGGCGCTGCCCTATGGTGTAATACATTAAGCCCGCGTGTTCGCCTATCTGGTCGCCTGTCGGTGTTTTTATCTTACCGGGTTGAGCTGGTAGATACTGTTTCAGAAAATCACTAAAGCGACGTTCGCCAATAAAGCAGATGCCGGTGCTGTCTTTTTTATTATGCGTAACCAGATCATGAGCTTCTGCGAGCTTTCTGACCTCTGGTTTTTCCAATTCTCCTACTGGGAAAAGGGTTTTCTCTATCTCTGGTTGGCCTACTTGATGTAGGAAGTAACTTTGATCTTTATTGTTATCAAGCCCTTTAAGTAAGCGGGTTTTTCCCTCACGTAGACCTCGGCGAACGTAATGACCGGTAGCGATCATATCCGCGCCCAACTCTATAGCGTACTCAAGAAAGGCTTTAAATTTGATTTCACGGTTACAAAGGATATCGGGATTGGGGGTGCGACCTGCTTTGTACTCTTCAAGGAAGTGTTCAAATACATTGTCCCAGTACTCTGCTGCAAAGTTGGCGGTATGTAATTTAATACCTAGCTTATCGCAGACGGCTTGCGCATCAGCTAAATCGTCTTTAGCTGTACAGTATTCAGTACCATCATCCTCATCCCAGTTTTTCATAAACAGGCCTTCAACCTCATATCCTTGCTGTATAAGGAGTAGGGCTGATACGGATGAGTCAACGCCGCCGGACATGCCGACGATCACTTTAGTCTGGCTATGATCAGTCATGGGTTTTTTCGATTAGTTACTGTATTCGTGAATGAGTTCTAACGGGTATTGTTTGCCTGCAATATAGTCATCAATGCACTGTAAGACCATAGGGCTACGTAGCTTATGCATATTACTTTCAACTTCATCACGGGTCATCCAAACGGTTTGAATAATACCTTCATCTAAGGTTCTATCCGCATCGTGTTTGATAGCTTCTGCGTAGAAACAGGCGCGATGATAAGTTTTGTTGTTTGTGCTCGATCTATAAACATAAAAACCGATAAGGTAGCGGGGTTTTACATGCCAAGCGGATTCTTCTAGTGTTTCTCTACAAGCCGCTTGAACAAAGGTTTCCCCTTCCTCAATATGGCCGGCTGGCTGATTGAATACAATTTCACCGGAAGATTGTTCTTCTATGAGTAGAAATTTTCCGTCTTTTTCAACGACGACAGCAACAGTGGCATGAGGATACCAATCCATCATATTCCTCAGAAATTTGATCGTAATTATTCGAATTTATACGTATAAAATAAGCGCCACACAATAGCATCAAATGCTGTTGTTTGATAGATAAAAACACTCGTCTATGGTGACGCATCTCTATGCGCCTTAGTGCTATGATCGGTGTTATTAGTTTAAGAGGCAAAGTGATATGGCAACGACTCAGGTATATGTCCAAACGGATGACTTTGATATAGGAGATCTTTCTGAGCGTGTGAGAGCAAATGACGCGACTAGCGGTGCCATTGTTACATTCACCGGTATAGTACGAGAATTGGCGACTACAAATAATACATTAGATGCACTGTTTTTAGAGCATTATCCAGGCATGACTGAGCGGGCTTTAGAGAAAATTTCTGAGCAAGCACGGGAGCGCTGGAATCTAGGTAATATAGTGATTAGTCATCGTGTAGGGCGGCTTAGGCTTAATGAAAATATCGTCTTTGTCGGGGTGGGTAGTGCGCATCGAATCGACGCTTTTGAAGCCGCTCAATTTATCATGGATTATCTAAAAAAGAGTGCGCCTTTTTGGAAGAAAGAGATCTCTTCTGGAGGAGAAAGCTGGGTTGAGCAGAAACAGAGTGACTTAGATGCGGCAAAAAGATGGTAGGCGAGACACCTATAATGGCTTTGCCTAAAAAGTTAGCCTGTTAATGCTGATTAAATCGGTAACCTATACCGTGCACCGTCTGAATGACTTTAGGCGCTTTAGCATCGACTTCAATAACTTTTCGTAATTTAGAAATATGCTGATCGAGTGTGCGACTGCTTGGTAAATAGTCTCTTCCCCAACATTCGTTGAATAGCATGTCCCGATCAACAACTTTTCCCTGTTCGCGGTGGAGGAGTTGGAGGATTTTAAGATCTCGCAAGCTTAATTCAAATGTCATCCCTTCACGCTGTGCTCGTAGTTGAGCTGGAAAAACGTGTAGATCATCCATCCAGAATGTTTCCGCTTCTTGTTGATCACTCGGCTGCTGCGTTTGTAGGCAGCGGCGTGTGACTGCTTTTATACGTGCGATGACTTCTCGGGTGCCAAATGGTTTTTTGATATAGTCATCAGCACCGAGCTCGAGTCCTAGAACTTGGTCGATCTCTTCTGATTTTGCCGTAATAAAGATCACTGGAACGGTTTCGTTAAGCTGGCGAATTTTCCTACACAGGGTGTAACCATCCATTTTGGGCATCATAATATCGAGTAAGATCAGGTCGGGTTGATGTTCAATATATAAGTGAAGGGCGCTCTCGCCATCATCGGCTTCTATACAAGTGTAACCTTCATTATCAAGTAGATCGAAAAGTCCCATCCTAATATTAAGATCATCTTCTGCAATAAGAATTTTCATAAACTACCTTTAGCGGGTGAATGGCTTAGGCTTACGGGTGTGTAGAGGCTAAGTAGGAAACTGGCGCCTTGAGTCGTTGATTCTAAAATCAGATCACCGCCATGCTTGCGTGCCAGTTCGCGCGCAATGCTCAAACCTATGCCGGTACCGCTAATACCATCAGTAAGTTTGTTACTGGCGCGATAAAATTGTTCAAAAATAGATCTTGATGAGTACTCATCTATACCGGGGCCGTTGTCATGGATGCGAATAAAACTGTAGTCACCTTCCTGCCAGCACTCTATCTGTAGAACACCGCTATCAGCTGCGTATTTCTCAGCGTTACTGAATAAGTTATTTAAAATCTGTTCAGTACAGTGAGGATCTAATAAAACGTTTGTGTCGCAGTGGCTGGTAAGCTTAGGGTCTAATCCTCGCTGAGCAAAGGCCGGGGCAAATGCCTCTAATGTGTTATTAATACATTCTTGAACAGTACCCATCTGCAGATTTAGGTCAAGGCTGTCACGTTCTAACTTTGAAAAGCTGAGTACGTTATCGATTAAGCGTGTGAGGCGCTTGCTTTCGTTATTAATAATATTTAAGTAACGCTTTTGTTTAACCTGTTCATCATCAAGTTGGTTTTCCAACATCTCGGTATACATGCGTACATTGGTCAGTGGTGTTTTTAATTCATGGGAGACCTGATTAACAAAATTTACCCGTTGGAGAGCTAAACGTGACTCGCGGGTTTGCTCTCTGTATACGAGCCAGCCAAGTACCGATAAAGCACTTAAGGTTATTACTATAATGAGCAGTTTTTCTAACCAGTTTTGCTGGGGTTTGTTAAGACTAGTCGTCGTGTATTCTAATCGCCAACTACCTAAAGGGTGGCTAAGGTTTAATGTTTTGATCGGCGTTAGGTGATCGGAGCTTTCCTTTGCGTTGCCCCATTCATAACTGACTTCACCACGACTGTTTTTGAGGGTGATAATTGAGTTGTTCAGAGGGTGCTCTGCTGTTATCTCTGACTGATCAGGGAGTAAATTAATTAAATCAGAGAGTAAGCGGGCACGGCTAATGGCAAATCCCATAACACGATTATCGGCTGTTGTTTGCCAGTAGATATGCTGAAGTTGGGTGTTGTTATACCAAGCGATCCAACCGGAATCTGTAGGCTCTACCTGTTCTACTTGCGTGTCGTTAATATTGGAAGAGGCTATAGGGCTATCAGCAGCTATTGATGATGTTGCTTGGGAACGACGACTGATAAGGGGAGCTATTTCAGTCTCAGCATTAATGCTTTTTTCTGTTGAGCGTGTTAACCGTTGTGTTTGTGGCACTGATTTCAATTGTGCGCTGTAAGGCGCTTGGGCTACTAGCTGCGCGGGCCCATTAGCTTTTTGTATTGTGGTATTACTTTCTTGCGAGTGGGTAAAGAGAGAAGGTGTTTCCAATAAGGTTTTTGTTTGCTGAAGAAATTGGATTTCCTGAGCAGTAGCATTCGTTGGGGTGGGGTAGATGGGCTTTCTTGTTGGATCAAGAATGAAAACTTGCTCTATATAAGGACTTGATTTACTGAGCTCTCTAAGTGCTTGAGATGAAGCGTTTTGCTTGAGTTCAGACGCCTCTGATTTTAAAACCGCCTCTAAACGTTGAAAGTGGCCTTGGAATAAGCCATCAACAGATTTTAGTTTAACTTCCACTAAGGCTTGGAATTGATGCTGAATCAGCTGCTGTTGGTTTTGTTCTAGACGCACAGATAACCAGCCAAGAATAAGGATAGGTATCAAAATCAATCCACAGAGTAACAAGGCTGTTTTTTTCAAATCATTCTCGCTTTGCTGATTCAGCCCCCAAGATCTGAGGGCTGATTTATCGGTGATTAAACCTTTATGTGGTCAAATTAGCTTAGTAGCTTTGCTGTTTAGAGCGTTTGAACTGACGTTCTTTTAGCTCTTTACGTTTTTTACTCCACTCTTGCTCATCATCAAGTTCGTCTGCATCTTTAAGCGCTTCTTCTTTCTGCTCGATCAATTTGGGTGAAGCTAACGCTTGGCCTAAATTATCTAAGTAGTCAGCGCTTTTTTGCAAGATACTTTGTGCTCCTTGAATATCACCTTGATCTCTTTTTTCTACCGCCTCACGATTGAACTCATTAGCGACTTGTTCTGCAGCGGCTTCATAAGTTTCAGTATCTACCGCCTCATCAATCTGCTCTTGAGAGCGACTAAATTGTGCAACAACGTTACTCGATAATTGCTCGTTACGTTGATTAAATAGATCATTATAACGGATATCAACATCGACAAGTTCTAAGTTTGAGCGATCTTCTTGGGCGGGGACCTCTACCTCTAGGATGATAAACTTCTCTTGTTCACTATAAAGCTGGTTCATTCGTGTGCTAACCATATTCCCGCTGATATCAGCCTCACGTCCTAAAACACGTAATGGGCGTACGCCGTTTTTACATTTTATGCGTATTTCAACGCTTTGTGCGACAACAGAGAGAACATCACCAAACTCATACTGAAAAACCTTGGCTAGATCTTCTGCCTTCTCTACAAAGGCATGGTTACCATCACTGAAACCTGCAAGTTGGGTCATTAAGTCCTCGTTATAACCTAAGCCAAGACCAATCGTTGTAACACTAATCCCTTCTTTCGCAAGGGATAAGCCTAGTTTTCCAAGTTCATTAGGGGTGCTAGGCCCTACATTAGCTAAGCCGTCGGAGAGAAGGATGACTCGGTTGACTTTGTTCATATCTAAAAACTTTCGAAGTTCTTGCGATCCTTTGCTTACACCGGCAAAGAGGGCTGTATTTCCACTGGCGTTGATCTGCTGAATTGAGTGAGCGATAAGTTCGGTATCGCTCGCTTTTGTTGCGGGTACGACAACATTAACGCGACTGT
Organism: Neptuniibacter sp. 1_MG-2023; assembly: GCF_030547185.1. Classification (GTDB taxonomy): domain Bacteria; phylum Pseudomonadota; class Gammaproteobacteria; order Pseudomonadales; family Balneatricaceae; genus Neptuniibacter. The sequence goes on along the minus strand of NZ_JAUOQR010000014.1, from coordinate 46,188 downwards.
CGTAACTGACCACTGAAACAATATCGTTAGGACTTAATCGATTGATGGCCATGATGGCTGCTTTCTTTGCATGGTAGAGCTTGTCTCCCTGCATGGAACCTGATTTGTCCAGAACGATAGCAATATTGGCAGGAATACGTTTTTGTGGTTGATCTTGTTTGAAGGCTTCTAAGGAGATTTTAATAAAAGCATTGTGTGTACGCTCAGCCTCCATAACAGGGGTAGCAAGATTGACTTGGAGGTCAATCTGTTTAGCTTGAGTTAGTGGCGCAAGCGTTGCGCTAAAGCATAGAGCAAGTAATAGGTGTTTAATATTCGTTAAGCGGTATCTGTTCATGGGGGTGTCCTCTATTGATCCCTTTGTTACCGATAATGTAGGGCAATACCGCGGGGTAAAAGTCAGATAGATATATAAATCTTGTAAAAGATTTGTAAAAAGAGTTCAAGTTTCGAAGTACTAGGATAACTGATTTAACATAAGGTAGAGATGCTATGTTGAGTTAAGTACGGGCTTGGAAGGAGTTTGTTACTGATTTATATCAGTGACAAACGATGCTTAAAGCAGCACTATGCTGACGGCGGCTAAAGAAAAGGAACATTAGATGGCTATTACAAGCGAGTTGATTTGGCAGGATCAACAACATCAAACGTTGTTTCAATTGATTGATGAGATTAAGGCTGAACAGGTTGATGTATCAACGTTCACTCGTCTAATTGATTATGCGGAACATCATTTCTCTTTAGAAGAGTGTTATATGCAAGCACTCAATTATCCTGATTATGAGACCCATCGGCAGGCTCACAATAAGTTTCGGAATGAATTGGTTAAGATGCTTGATGGTCATCAAGAGTACACGCCAGAGCTTAGAGAGATGTTAGCTAGTTTTCTATCGGAGTGGCTAAAGCGGCATATATTTGGCATTGATAAGCGCTTAGAGCTCTATATTCTTGAATCGGAACGTAAGTAATTTTTTTCGCTGTCCGCAATTTTTCTTAAATGGGATTGAGTTTATAGTGCAGTTGCTCTAAGTTCCCTCTACACCAAATTATAGTGAGATTGTGGATGGCGCTTATCTGTATTAAATCATTGCCCTTTGAAGAGGATGTTGAGGTGCCGGCAATGATTAAAAGCATTACTGAAGATTTATCAAGAGGGACGGATATTAGTATTGAACATATAACGGTTACTTGGGAGTTTATACCGTCAAGGCAGTATGCAGTGGCTGGATTAATGCCGAGTACTCAGCCTCAGAGTGGGAGCCATCCTATTCTTGTGGACCTGCATGTGCCGAGCTTTCACAATATTAGTAGTGTTGAGGCGATGATGGAGTGCATTGCCTTTTCTATCTCTAAGCGAAGCCGTGTTGCATACAGTAATATTTTTATCAATTACCGTAAAATAAGTTCAGGCCATGTGTTTGATCACGGAAACGTAATGCGCTGGAAGTAGGTTTAGATTAGTGTTTTTAAAAAAAAGAGGCGTTTAGCCTCTTTTTTATTTAAAGCCGATTAGTGCAGCTTCATTTTAGGCCGAACGACTTTACTGACTTTTTCTGCGATATATACCAGCATGGCTTTAAAGAAACCATGTATAGCTATCTGATGCATGCGGTAAAGTGAGATATAGACAACGCGGGCTATTTTACCTTCGATGAACATCGAGTTTTTTGTTAGGTTCCCCATAAGGCTACCTACAGTACTATATCGGCTGAGATTGACTAGTGAGCCATGGTCTTTATAGATAAATGATTTTAACGGTTTGCCTTGCAGTTTTAGCTTAATATTCTCTTTAACAAGGGAAGCCATTTGATGGGCTGATTGTGCTCTCGGTGGTACCCAGCTGCCATCCTCTTGCTCGCAGGCACAGCAATCACCAATAACAAAAATATTGTCGTGTAGGCTGCTTTGTAATGTGGGCTTAACCAGAATCTGATTGGTTCGAGTGAGCTCAAATTTATAAAGGTCAGCAATGAAATCAGGTGCTTTCACACCGGCAGCCCAGATCATCATATCGGCTTCAATCAGGTCGCCCTCGGAAGTCGTGAAGCCTTCGGGACTTGCTGATTTGATCATTGTGTTTTCTGCGACCTGTACACCTATATCTGAAAGCTCTTGGCGGGCTGAGTTTGATATACGCTCAGGTAGGGCAGGTAGTATGCGTGGTCCCGCTTCAATCAAGGTGACTTTTAACTGCTGAGCGGTCATATTAGGTAAACCATAAGAGCGCAGCATATCCGTGACGTTATGTAATTCAGCTGACAGCTCTACCCCTGTGGCACCCCCACCAACAATAGCGATATTGAGTACACCATGATCTTGTTGATTGATGCGCATAAAGTTATTGATCAGGCTATTGTGGAATCGCTCTGCTTGCTTTGCTGTATCTAAAAAATAGCAATGTTCAGCTACGCCAGGTGTTTTGAAATCGTTACTAACACTGCCGATACCTAAAACAAGGGTGTCATATTTTAGGTAGCGTTCAGGTAAAATTACACGTCCATTTTCGTCTACTTTCTCACTAAGTGTCACGGTTTGAGACTCAGTATCTAAGTCAGAGAAACAACCGAGTTGAAATTCGTAATGATGTTTTACTGCATGGGCATGGTAAGTCACTGCATCAGTGCTAGGGTCAAGGGAGCCTGTAGCTACTTCATGGAGTAGTGGTTTCCAAATATGGGAACGTTTTTGATCAACTAGGGTGACAGTGATATTTGGTTTTTTCCGGTAACGGTGGCCAAGCTGGGTAACAAGCTCTAATCCGCCGGCACCGCCGCCAATCACTAAGATCCGATGCGGTTCTGTCGATAGTGTCATGGTTTAAATCCTCAAAAAATATGGGATTAGTCACAGAAGGGCGTTCTTCGTCACTATAACTAATCCCATATTCATTCGTCGTTTTTTTTTGAACTTGATGACTTTGGTATGATTTTAATAGAAAGTAAATCAGTAAGCTTACTATTTAACTCTAAAGAATGAAGCCGCCTGTTAGAAGGTATGAGATCTCTGTGCTACTTACAGATTAAAGGCGGCCTTTAATAACGTACGTGTATATTCTGCTTGAGGGTTATTAAATATATCAGAAGCTTTGCCTTGTTCAACAATATCACCATGATGCATAACAATTAAGCGGTGGCTTAAGGCTTTAACTACGGCTAGGTCATGGCTAATGAATAGATAGCTTAAGGCATATTTCTCTTGTAGGTTGCGAAGTAGCTCTACAATCTGCTTTTGCACTGTACGGTCAAGAGCAGAGGTGGGTTCATCCAGAATAATAAGCTCAGGTTTTAGTACTAGAGCACGTGCTATAGCGATACGTTGTCGTTGACCACCAGAAAATTCATGGGGGTAACGGTGACGGCTATCAGGATCTAAACCTACTTCGTTGAGTGCCTCTATTATTTGCGCTTCATGTTGATCTTTACTGTTAGGCTGGTGGATCTGTAACCCTTCAGCGATGATTTCAGAGATAGACATACGTGGACTTAGGCTACCAAAAGGATCTTGGAAGACGATCTGGATACGACTGCGTAGCGGCTTCATTTGCTTTTGATCGAGCAGTTCGAGTTCCTGCCCCGCAAAGTTAATTCCGCCTATACTACGAATGAGCTTAATGATCGCCAGCCCAAGCGTCGTTTTGCCTGAACCTGACTCGCCTACAATACCTAAGGTCTCACCTTTATTAAGAGTGAAACTTACATCGTTCACTGCTTTGATATGATCAACAGTGCGTTTTAGAAACCCCTGTTTCACCGGGAACCATATTCTTAATTTATCAGTGCTGAGCAAGGGTTGATCTGTTAATGACTGTTGCGCAGGCTGACCTGAAGGCTCTGCATCTAAGAGCATTTTGGTGTATGGGTGTTGTGGGTTGGCGAACAATGAGTCAGTGTCTGAGCTTTCGACCTGCTTGCCCTGATAAAGGACGCATACGTGATGGGCGTAGCGCTTAACAATATTTAGATCATGGGTGATCAATAGTATTGCCATACCTAGTTTATTTTGCAGCTCTTGGAGTAACTGTAGAATCTGTTCTTGAATGGTAACGTCGAGTGCTGTCGTTGGTTCATCCGCAATCAGTAGCTCGGGATCATTGGCAAGCGCCATAGCAATCATGACGCGCTGACGTTGACCACCGGAGAGTTCATGGGGATAGCTTGTCAGACGTTTTTTAGCATCTTTTATGCCGACTAGATCAAGCAGTTCTAATATACGTATTTGTGCTTGTTTGCCGGTCATGCCCCTGTGGAGTAACAGGGTTTCACCAATCTGTTTTTCAATTGTATGTAGTGGGTTTAACGATGTCATTGGTTCTTGGAAGATGACACTGATCTTATCCCCACGCATTTTGCACATTTGGCGTTCGTTTAGTTGGAGAAGGTCTTCACCTTTATAGAGTATTTTACCTGAAGGGTGATTCGCTTTAGGGTAGGGAAGTAGTTTCAGTATAGACATAGCTGAAACTGATTTTCCTGAACCTGACTCTCCTACAAGCGCAACAGTTTTTCCTTTAGGTATATCAAAATTAATCTGCTTTACTGCATCGACAGCTTGCTGATTATCTTGTTCAAAACGAACGGATAGGTCTTGAACGCTGAGAAGTACCTCAGACTGAGATAATTGCGTATCACCATTTTTCATGTCGGTATTTGCTTCCATCATGAAACTTTCCTTGGGTCGAAGGCATCGCGTACGGCTTCACCAATAAATATTAGAAGGGTCAGCATTATGGATAGTGTCATAAAAGCGGTGATACCTAGCCAGGGTGCGTGAAGGTTAGTTTTACCTTGAGACACAAGTTCACCTAAAGAGGGGCTCCCAGGGGGTAAACCAAAACCTAAAAAGTCGAGTGCCGTTAAGGTAACAACGGAGCCGTTAAATACAAAAGGCATAAAAGTAAGCGTAGCAACCATCGCATTGGGAAGAATATGTCGGAACATAATCATTCGGTTGTTTAAGCCCAGTGCTCTTGCGGCTCTAACATACTCAAGGTTACGTCCACGTAAAAACTCAGCTCGTACTACGTCAACAAGCTGCATCCAAGAAAATAGCAGCATAATGCCCAGTAACCACCAGAAGTTAGGCTCAACTATACTCGCTAGAATAATTAACAGAAAAAGTACGGGAAGACCTGACCATATTTCGATAAAACGTTGGAAAAATAGATCAACTTTACCACCGTAGTAGCCTTGGATTGCACCGGCGATCACACCGATAATTGAGCTAGCAATAGTGAGTATTAAGGCAAATAGAATCGAGATCCTAAAACCATAGATAACACGGGCTAAAACATCGCGGGCTTGATCATCTGTGCCCAGTAGGTTTTCTAGGCTAGGAGGTGAGGGGGCAGGTACAGGTAGATCATAATTGATCGTATTGTAGCTATAACGAATAGGTGGCCATAGGATCCAGCCATTCCCTTTTTCTTCAATTAAACTTTGAATGTAGGGATCTTTGAAATCAGCGGGGCTTTCAAAGTCACCACCAAAGGTGAGCTCTGTATACTCAGTTGCAACAGGAAAATAGAGACTACCTTGATAGGAGACGATTAAAGGGTCGTCATTGGCAATTAATTCAGCAAAGAGAGACAGTAAAAACAGCGCAATAAATAACCATAAGGACCAATAGCCTCGGCGGTTATGCTTGAAGTTCTCTATGCGCCGTTGATTTAATGGGCTCATCTTACTAAAGGAAAATGGGTTTGATATTCGAGCCATGATTACAGCTCCCTGCTTTCGAAATCAATTCTAGGGTCAACTAATACATAAGTAATATCGCTGATCAATTTTAGAATAAGACCAAGAAGGGTGAAGATAAAAAGGGTGCCAAAGATAACTGGGTAATCTCTATTGATGACGGCTTCGTAACCGAGTAGACCTATGCCATCTAGGGAGAATATAACCTCTATCAGCATAGAGCCGGTAAAGAATATTGAGATCAGAGCCGCTGGCATACCTGCAATAATAATCAACATAGCATTACGGAACACATGGCCATAAAGCACTTGGTTTTCTTTCAGGCCTTTTGCCCGCGCGGTGAGTACATATTGTTTGTTGATCTCATCTAAAAACGAGTTTTTAGTTAGCATTGTCAATGTGGCAAAGCTACCAATCACTGATGCGATCACGGGTAAGGTTATATGCCAGAAGTAATCTTTTACCTGACCCCATAAGCTTAATTCATCGAAATTAGAGGAGGTTAATCCTCTTAAGGGGAACCAATCTAACCAAGTTCCGCCGGCAAAAATTACGATTAAAAGAATAGCGAATAGAAAGTTTGGTATAGCGTAACCGACAATAATTGCACTGCTGGTCCATATATCGAAAGGAGTGCCATCACGTACAGCTTTGCGAATGCCTAAAGGAATAGAAACCAAATAGGTGATTAAGGTTGCCCAAAGCCCTAATGATATTGATACCGGCAGTTTTTCGATAATTAGATCGATAACTGATTTATCACTAAATAGGCTTTTACCAAAATCAAAAACGGCATAGCTTTTTAACATTAGCCAGAAACGCTCATGGGCTGGTTTATCAAAGCCGTATAGGGCTTCAATCTCTTTAACCAATTCCGGATCTAATCCACTGGCGCCACGGTAGGAGCTTTCACTGCTATTGGCTTTTGGCTGGTTAGTCGATAGGTCGCTTTGTGCGCCGCTGATTCTGGCCGTTGCGCCTATATTAATACCTTGTAACTCAGCAATTGTCTGTTCAACAGGGCCGCCTGGCGCCGCTTGAATAATTAAGAAGTTAATGGTCAATATGCCGAGTAAGGTTGGAATAATCAGCAGCAGGCGCCGCAAAATATAAGCGGCCATTATTTAGCGTCCTTATCGGGCTTTATCCACCACGTATTGAAACCTAGCGCATATTTGGGACGTGTTTCTGGCATGGCAAATTTATCCCAATAAGCCACACGGTACTTATTGATATGGTATTGAGGAATAACATAATGATTCCATTGCAGCACACGATCCAATGCTCTTGTTCTTAAAACCAGCTGTTCGCGGTCTGGTGATTGAATAAGTTGCTCTACCAAATAATCAATGGCCGGGTTTTGAATGCCTATGAGATTTCGGCTGCCCTCTTTGTTGGCGCTAGATGAATGCCAGTAATCTCGTTGTTCATTGCCCGGTGATGATGATTGTCCAAAGCCGCTAACGACTATGTCAAAATCATAGCTTCGTAAGCGGGCTATATACTGGGATACATCGACTAAGCGAATATTAGCTTCTATGCCTAAACGTTCTAAATTACGTATAAAAGGTGAAACAACACGCTCAAATGCAGGCGAGTAAAGTAGCATCTCTATTTTTAGAGGTTTACCTGATTCTGCATTGATCAACTTCCCTGATTTGAAGGTCCAGCCTGCTTCTTGTAATAACCGTTTTGCTTGGCGAAGTTGAGTGTAGATTTTACCATCGCCATTGGTTTCAGGTGCTTTATACACTTGAGTAAATACTTGTGGAGGCACTTGGTCACGTACAGGTTCAAGAATCTCAATCTCTTCTTTAGTTGGCAGTTTCGTTGCCGCCATTTCTGAGTTCGAGAAGAAGCTATGTGTACGGGTGTAAGCATTGAAGAATATATTCTTATTGGTCCACTCAAAGTCGAACGCTAAAGCGAGTGCTTGTCTTACACGTGGATCAGAAAACTGTTCGCGGCGATTGTTGATGACAAAGGCTTGCATACCTGTAGGGTTTTGATGTTCTAGCTCTGCAATTTTAATTCGGCCATCGTCGAAAGATTGTCCGGTATAACTTGTCGCCCAGCGTTTCGAAGAGTTTTCTTGGCGGAAGTCATATTCACCCGCTTTGAATGCCTCCATCGCGACTGTACCATCTCGATAGTAGTCAAAAATTTGGATGTCAAAGTTGTCATAGCCAACCTTCACTGGAAGATCTTTTGCCCAGTAGTTTGGATTACGCTTATAGGTAATGCTGCGACCCGCATCGTAAGAATCAATGATGTAGGGGCCTGATCCTATAGGAATATCTAAGGAGGGCTTTTGAAAATCTTTTCCCTGCCAATAATGTTTGGCAAGGATTGGGACTTCACCAACAATGAGTGCAAGCTCACGGTTAAGCGCATTTTTAAAGGTAAACTTAACGCGGTGCGGATTGAGCGCTTCAATCTTATCAATGTCTGCGTAGTAAGCTTTATAAAAGGGCGCACCTTCACTGCGGAGCTTCTCAAAACTAAAAACAACATCCTCAGCGGTTAGAGGGTGGTTATCACTAAACGTTGCGGACTTACGTAGATTGAAAATAATCCAACTGCGATCCTTAGGTACTTCAATATTTTCTGCAATCAAACCATAGAGTGAGAAAGGCTCATCTAAGGCGCGACCTAGCAGCGTATCGTAAATTAGTCCTAGGCCATCTGCAGAGTTACCTTTAACGATAAATTGATTGAAACTATCAAATGTACCGATGGCGGACTGGGTTACTTTACCGCCTTTAGGTGCCTTGGGGTTGACGTAATCAAAGTGACTAAAGCCTTTAGGATACTTAAGGTCGCCATGCATAGAGATGCCATGGCTAACTTGGACTGCATCGGCATGGGATAATACGGGGGTTGATAAAATGCCTATGGTAAACCCGACGGCTGTAATTAGTTTTGTACTAAAACGTAAAGTCGCAACAGGTAAGTTTAACAATAGGGTTTCCTTTTCAATATGCTACTTGGACTTGCTTATGCTAATCCAGCTAGGTGGATTGCGTCCTTCAATTGTTTCTTATGCAAAACCTTGTTGATCTATTACAACACTAAAATAATAAGACTCGTTAAGTGTTGTTTTGTTCAAACTGTTCTGCAAAATCAGTTAGTTGCTGGTGAAAATGCTTGCGCTTTATCTTTTGTTTAACTAACTCTGCATGCTTATCTGTGAGAAAAGCATGTTTCTCCTTGTTTTCACCGGCCAAGCCTTTAATGAGATCTTGATCCATCCATTTTTGAATACGTTTAAACAACACTAGCTTAAAAACAATAGCAAGTCCGGTACTAACAACAATGATGATATAGGCTGTTGTGTCCATGATCTATCCTATTTTGAGCAATCAAAATCTAGTTTGAGCGTGTAACATCGACATATAAGGTTAAGCTTTGTCCCGGTTTTAGGTATTTTGCTTTATCTAAATTATTCCAATGTAAAATATCGGCGATACGCACATTAAACTTTTCGGCAATCCTTGCAAGAGAATCACCGCTGCGAACTTTATAGCCAACTTTACGGATGATTTGCCTATCTGCGCTGCTTAATACGGATTGAGTTGGTTTGCTCCAAATAACCAGTCGTTTACCTATAGGCAGAGCATCATTAGGTGCCATGCTATTCCAGCTAGCTAATTGGCGTACGCCCACTTGATTTTTTTGAGCAATGCTCCAAAAACTATCACCTGATTTGACAGTGTAGTAGGTATCTTTTCTGTCGGTGCTTCTTGAAATGGTTTTTTGCTTTTGAATATGGCGTTGATGCTGACTAAGTGCATATTCACTTGCTTGTTGCGTGGCTGTTGGAACTAAGATGGTTTTACCCGCGCGAATGTTGTTTCCTTGAATATTATTTGTTTTACGGATGAGGCTGGTGGTTGTTTCAAATTTTTTCGCAATGGCGATTAGGGAATCACCTGATTTGATTTTATATCGTGTCCATTTTACCCGCTCAGAAGCAGGAAGTTGAGCTAAGGCTTCATTAAACTGTACAGCGTTTTCTATAGGGATTAATAAGCGATGTGGGCCCTCAGGGGCTGTTGCCCACCGGTTAAAACCAGGGTTCAACAGGTACAGCTCTTTTGTGGTGATGCCTGCCATCGATGCCGCTTGGGCAAGATCTATCTGGCTTTGAGTATCAATGGCTGTGAAATAGGGTTGGTTACTGATTGGTTGTATAGCAAGGTCATATTGCTCAGGGTGTTTAATTAATTCAGCGATCGCAAGCAGTTTTGGTACATAAGCCATTGTTTCTTTAGGTAGATTCAGTGACCAAAAGTCGGTTGGTTTACCTTGGCGTTTATTTCGCTTTATTGCACGAGAGACATTGCCTCCACCTGCATTATAAGCGGCTAACGCGAGCAGCCAGTCACCATCAAATCGTTTGTTTAGTTGTGCTAAATAGGTGTAGGCGGCGTCAGTTGAACTGATAATATCTCGACGACCGTCATACCACCAGTTTTGCTCTAAACCGAAATGCTTTCCTGTCGAAGGTATAAACTGCCATGCACCAGCTGCGCGACCGTGGGAGTATGCGAAAGGATCAAATGCACTTTCCACTATAGGTAATAACGCTAATTCAGTGGGCAGACCCCGCTCTAAGGCTTGGGTCAGAATGTGGTAGTAATAAGGTTCTGCACGTTTAACGACCCTGTCGATATATTTAGGGTGTTTGCTATACCATTTTATCTGCGATTGAACCCGCTGCTTATCGATGCTGAGGTCCAACGCCATATTCTCTCGGGTGATTTGCCAAAGATCCGACGGTTGAGTGGCGTCCACTTGTGATGGTTTTGTCTCTTTAGCCGTCACAGTATTTGAATAGCTACTATCGGACGCTTCAGTAAATTTAATATCGTTACTGCTTAACGATATGGGCTTCTCTGTAACCGTTTGACAACCTGTAAGTACTATACTTGACAGGATAAAGGAGAAGACCGCTTTGTTGGATATGTGCATATTGCTCCGAGTACGCTGGAGATGAAAATTGATCCATTCTAACAGTGGCCTACGGGCGGTCAATAGGACGATGCTTTTTGTTGCTAAATGTTATTTAGAATTGATTCTTCCATTCTCGGATAGAAGCAAAAACTTCTACTTCTGAGTGTAGGTTTTTTGCACTAAAAGCGCTGGCGGCGTTGATAACTGCGTTTTGCTCTGTGCGCATAAATGGGTTGATCTTTTTCTCTTGGCCGATGCTTGTTGGGAGGGTCGGTTGATTTTGCTCGCGAAGGAGAGTGCAGTCTTTTATAGCGAGCTGAATCTCGTTGTTATTGGGTTCTACCGCTGCGGCAAAACTCAAATTTGCTAATGAGTACTCGTGAGTGCAATAGACCTCAGTATCATCTGCTAATTGGGAAAAATAATGCATCGCTTGTAGCATCTGTTTTGCTGTTCCTTCAAACAAACGGCCACATCCTGCTAGAAATAAAGTATCACCACAAAAAATCTGAGCAGGCTCGCTTTCTACTAAATAACTGATATGGTCGAGCGTATGCCCTGGAATCTCACGTACTTTAAAGGTACTGCCTAGCAGCTCAATCTCATCGCCGTTACTAAGTGCTGTTGTTATACCTTTGAAGGGAGAGTTCGCTGGACCGTAAATAGAAATATCACGATGGGCCGTTAATTCAGCTACGCCGCCAGTATGATCATTATGGTGGTGTGTAATTAATATGGCGGATAAGGTTAAGTTGTTTCTTGTTAGATATTGCTCTACTGCTTGCGCATCTCCTGGATCAACAACAATGATTTTATCGTCCCCATCCACCGAGATGGCCCAGATGTAATTGTCAGAAAAGGCAGGAATAGGGGTTACGGTAAACATTTTAGTACCTCAAACAAAATTGTGATTTGCAGTAGCGTAAAAGAGATATAATACTGCTTATATTATGTTGAACCAGTATTTATTTGGGAAAACTCATGAGCTTTCGAAAACAACCATCTATTGATCTATTAGTGCCTCAATTGAAAGAATGGTTCGATTCTGAGCTTGGCGCCGAATTTTTAAATGCAGAGAGGGCTGTAGTGGACCGCATCACTTCAACCTTGTTTGGCATGCATTTGGCGCAATTCTCTGTGGATTCGCGGGTTAAGCTATTTGAAGAAAGCCCCGTTTCCCATTGCTTTTCTGTGGTTCCGGCAACTGAATTAGGTTTGTCTGACAATAATATAGTAGCAAAAAATGATGAAATCCCACTTGCCCATGAAAGTGTTGATGTCGTTATTCTACATCATGCGTTGGATTTTACTGATTCTCCCCATCAGGTATTGCGTGAGGCATCTAGGGTGTTAAGGCCTGGTGGGCACGTTGTTATTATAGGGTTTAATCCGAATAGTTATTGGGGGATTAAACACCTGTTTGGGTGTAGTAAGCACACCGCGCCATGGTGCGGTCACTTTATCAGTCACGGAAGGTTATCTGATTGGCTACAACTGTTAGAATTGACTGAACTACAACACCTTTCGGGTTATCATCAGCTGCCATTTGAAATGTTAAAATGGCGTAAGCGTTTTAGGTTCTTTGATGGGCTGGCGAATTGTTTCCCAGGTCATCATGGTGCTTTTTCGGTTTTATTGGCCCGAAAAGATATAGCAGGTATGACGCCTTTACGTTCTGGTTGGGGACTTCGTCGTTTGATTTCAATTCCTGTGGTAGAACCATCTACTAGGGGAACATTAAGGGAAACTCGTGAACATCGTTGAGATATATACTGATGGTGCCTGTAAAGGTAATCCAGGCCCTGGAGGCTGGGGCGCCGTTATGCGCTATGCGGATGCTGAGAAACAGTTGTTTGGTGGTGAGCCAGATACGACTAACAATCGTATGGAGTTGATGGCTGCCATTATGGCACTTGAAACCTTAAACCGCCCTTGTGAGGTTATTCTTACAACCGACTCACAATACGTTAGGCAAGGTATTACTGAGTGGTTAGCTGGTTGGAAACGAAAAGGTTGGAAAAATTCGCAAAATAAACCAGTAAAAAATGCTGATCTTTGGAAGCGTTTAGATCTTGCCACGCAGTCACATAAAATTGACTGGCGTTGGGTTAAAGGACACAGTGGCCACCCAGAGAATGAACTGGCTGATCAATTGGCAAACAAAGGTGTGGAGGCGCTGAACAAAGTATGAGACAGGTTGTTCTTGATACGGAAACTACAGGCTTAGAACCATCGGAAGGCCATAATATTATTGAGATTGGCTGTGTTGAGATGTTTAACCGCCGATTGACTGGACGTACTTATCATCAATATATAAAGCCTGATCATGCGATTGATGCTGGGGCTATGCAAGTTCATGGTATTACCAATGAGTTTTTGGCCGATAAGCCCAAGTTTCATGAGGTTATGGATGAATTTGTAGAGTTTATTCGAGGGGCCGAACTTATTATCCATAATGCAGCGTTTGATATTGGGTTTATCGACACTGAATTTGAGCGTAATAATTTCCCTGAAAGGGTTGAGCACTTTTGTCCCGTAACTGATTCTTTATTATTAGCTAGGAAAAGACATCCGGGGCAAAAAAACAATCTGGATGCGTTATGTAACCGTTACGGTATCAATAATGCTCACCGTGAACTTCATGGTGCTTTACTCGACTCAGAGATTCTCGCAGATGTTTATCTAGCGTTAACCGGTGGGCAAACCAATTTATCTCTAGGGTCTGAGCTTGATGGTGGAGAAGAGGGAGGAATAACCCGAATCTCAGGGGCGGATGATCTGCCTGTGATTCATCTATCGGAACAAGAATTGAAACTTCATACTGATTTTCTGCAAATGTTAGAGAAGAAAACAGGCGGGGAGTGTCAGTGGTTACATAGTGACGAAGTGGCGGAAAGTTAACGATCAGTAGATATTCTAAGTAAATAAAAAAGCTCCGTAGATACGGAGCTTTTTTATTTGTCGCTAACTTTTTAGTTGGGCTTACATTTTAGTGTGAAATCATCAGCGCAGTGTAGGCGGTGATACTCATCACTATAGTATAAGGCAGTGCCATCAGTACCATGCGTCCGTAGGATAGGCGGATAAGCGGGGCAATGGCAGAGGTAAGTAAGAATAGGAATGCTGCTTGCCCATTCGGTGTTGCAACGCTTGGTATGTTAGTACCTGTATTGATTGCGATCGCTAAAACATCAAAATGTTCACGGCTAATATTGCCTGCGTTATAGGCATCAACCACTTCATTTATATAAACCGTCGCAACAAATACGTTATCACTAATGGCTGATAAAACGCCGTTAGCAATAAAGAAAACACCGGGTTGAGAGTCTGGGTCCATATCTAACACGGTTTGAATGATCGGTTGGAACAAATGCTGATCATGAATGACCGATACAATCGAGAAGAAAACGACCAGTAGCGCGGTAAAGGGAAGGGCTTCCTCAAAGGCTTTACCAATTTGATGCTCTTCTATAATACCGTTGAAGGCTGTAAGTAAGATAATAACTGTAAGACCGATAATACCTACTGCGGCTAAATGTAAAGCTAGTGCCACAACGAGAAATAGGGCAACAACTGCTTGGATTAGGAGTGTGGCTTTATCGCGCATTGTGCGTTTAGCATCTTCTTCGCCAGCATAATCCAGCAAGACGTTACGGACATTTTCAGGTAGCAATGTGCCATAACCTAATACTTTGAATTTTTCGAGCAAAGCACAAGTGATCAGCCCTGCTACAAGTACAGGCATTGTAATGGGCGCCATTAAAACAAAGAACTGGATAAAGTCCCAACCTGCTTTTTCGGCGATAAGTAAGTTTTGAGGCTCACCAACAAGCGTACAGACACCACCCAGTGCTGTACCCACTGCACCATGCATAAGCAAGCTACGAAGAAACTCTCGGAATTGCTCAAGATCTTGTTCATGGTTTTGTTGAACCGCGTGGTCATCGGCATGATCATGATCAGGATGATGATAGGTTTTACCTGATGCAACCTTATGGTAAACCGCGTAAAAACCAACACCGACGCTAATAAGTACAGCTGTTACTGTAAGTGCATCAAGGAAGGCTGATAGTAAGGCTGCGGAAAAGGAGAATAAAAGAGAGATCGCAATTTTAGATCGAACTTTAAGTAATATTTTGGTGAAGACCCAAAGGAGCATACTCTTCATAAAATAGATGCCCGCCACCATAAACATCAATAGAAGTATGACTTCTAGATTAGCTTCTACCTCATGAGATACGGATTCTGGGCTAGCAAGACCAATAACTATAGCTTCAATGGCTAGTAAGCCACCGGGCTGAAGTGGATAACACTTTAGAGCAAGCGCTAAAGTGAAGATGAATTCAAATATAAGCAACCAACCTGTTATCACAGGCCCCATAGTGAACAGGACAATAGGGTTTAGTATGAGAAACCCTATAATTGCTTGTTTGTACCAGACGGGGGAGTTACCCAGAAAGTTTTTAACTAATGCTTGTGGTAGCGTATTTGTCATTGATTGTTCTTCCCTATGCCAGAACAGCCAGTATTTAATAGTTATAATAGTTGAAATTATCACTGCGTTTGTTTTTTATAATGTGGCTAAGATTAACAGTTGAGCCCTTAAAGCAGAAGACTAATGTACTGTCTCAGCGCATGTTTTTGATTTTTTAGGGCATAATAAAGGCTTGGTTTTGATTCCATATGCGTATTTTATTGGCCAGTTAATTTCAGGGGAGGCGCTCATTGTCTGATTCTCATTGTGTATATTTATTAGCGACTAATGGACATTTAATCGGTACTGCGTCGGGGGTGACGACATTTAGTGAGTCCGATTTAGTGAATACTCCTATTATTGCGAGTTACCCTTTAGGATTGATTGAAAATGCTGATTATCGCGTTGCTATAGTTGCAGAGGGTGATCTACCTACCAGTGTCGATCGTGACGCTTTATGTGGTTTAAGAACTATGCTTGCTGCTGTTGAGGATGAGAGTACTTACACTTTGCTTTCGTCTGCAGCGCAGATTGTTACTTGGCATGAATCGTTTAAATACTGCCCTCGCTGTGCTACTCCTTTGGAAGCGCATCAAGATGAACTAGCTAAAGTATGCGGTTCTTGTTTGCATCGTCAATACCCCAGAATCTCGCCTTGTATTATTGTTTTGGTTCGAAAAGGGGATCAATGCTTATTAGCGCATGCGAGTAAGTTTGCACCAGGGCGTTATAGTGCTTTAGCTGGCTTTATTGAGGCTGGAGAAAGTGCTGAGAATGCAGTGGTGCGGGAGGTGGAAGAGGAGGTGGGTATTCGTGTAAAAAATCTTACATATTGTTTTAGTCAATCTTGGCCGTTCCCACACTCTTTTATGCTGGGTTATATGGCTGAATATGACAGCGGTGAAATTACACCGGATGGAGAGGAAATACTCGATGCAGGCTGGTTCTCCGCGAGCAACTTACCCGTACTTCCTCCCAAATTCACAATAGCGCGTAGACTTATTGATCGTTTCTTAATTGAGATAGGTGAGAGCTTGCCTGAGGATTCAACTTTGTTTTTCACGGCTGAATAATTTACTCAGTTTTGTGGCAAGTAAGACGTTACCCTCTGCTCTTAACTTACCTGACATAAATGCGCTCATACCATCTTTTTGGCCCGTAATAACTTCAACCATTGTTTCGGAGTCCATAATAAGGGTGACGTTTGGATCAGGATGCTCCCCTAAGTTTATGCTGCATCTCTCATCCGATATGGTTATGTGGAAATCTTGATCGTCATCAAGAGTAAATTGAAAGGTCGCGGAAAAATCTTGTGCATTTTCCTTAATAAAGCGACTTGGTAGCTTTTCAATAACGTTTGCAACGGAGATGTTCTGGCTCATGAAAGAGAAGTCTCAAACTGGGTGGGTAACGGATAGAAATATGATACATTAGCGCTCTTCAAACTTACTAGTTTATTTCGGAGTTTTCTCGGTGATTGAGTTTCTGAGTGATTACAGTCTTTTCCTTGCAAAATCAGTAACTATTGTCTTTGCCGTACTCGCTGTTGTGGCTGGTATTGCTATAGTGTCAACACGTTCACGTAAAGATGCTAAACAGGGTGACATCGAGGTGATTCATTTTAATGATGAACTTGCTGAGATGAAAGAAGCGTTGGAAGGATCAATTCTTGATGAGTGTGAGCTAAAAGCTATGCTCAAAGAGGAGAAGAAAAAAGCGAAGGCGGATAAAAAAGCCCAGAAAAAAGCACCGCCTGCAGATGATCAGCCGCGTCGCAAACGTATTTTTGTACTTGATTTTGATGGTGATGTTAAAGCCAGCGAAGTTGAGCCTTTACGCCAAGAAATTTCAGCTGTCTTATTGATGGCGGAGAAGCAAGATGAAGTACTAATTCGCCTTGAAAGCCCTGGTGGTATGGTGCATGAGTATGGTTTAGCTTCATCACAAATTGAGCGAATTAAACGTAAAGAGATTCCGTTAACAATCTGTGTGGATCGAGTTGCTGCCAGTGGTGGTTATATGATGGCATGTTTAGCTGATAAATTGCTCGCCGCGCCTTTCGCTATTGTTGGATCTATTGGTGTTATTGCTCAACTACCTAACTTCCATCGTTTGCTGAAAAAGAACGATATCGACTATGAAGTATTAACGGCGGGAGAGTACAAGCGCACTTTGACTGTGTTTGGTGAAAATACAGATAAAGGTCGTGAAAAATTTGTTGAAGAGTTAGAAGAAACTCATGAGCTGTTCAAAAACTTTGTTCATGAGTACCGCACTGAAGTTGATATAGACAAAGTTGCCACCGGCGAAATTTGGTTTGGTAAGCAGGCGCTGGATGTTCACTTAGTTGATGAATTGATGACTTCGGATCAATATATGATGGATGCTGCTGATAAGGCAGATATCTATATTGTTCGTTATGAGCAGAAAAAATCGTTACAGGAAAAAATCTCTGAATTAGCCGTTTCCTCAAGTGATAAAGTGCTGCTGAGATGGTGGGGACGTTTGACGCAGTCAAAAATCTGGAGTCGTTAGTCTGACTGCTAGTGCTTGATTACAATTTTAGCTATGGCTGATGTTTTTTGTCAGTCGTAGCTGAATAAGTGAATGGATTTTTTCCTTATAATTTGTCACTATCTGTTTTAAACGCCAGTTTGGAGCTTGGATGAATCATAAAGGAACATCTGCGAGTATTATTAAGGCAGCAGAAATTCTATTTGCGGAGCAGGGATTTGCTGAGACAACCGTGCGCCAAATTACCAGCAAGGCTGATGTCAATTTAGCGGCGATCAACTACCATTTTGGTTCTAAAAAGGGGTTGATTCAAGCGGTGGCAGAGAAGTTTTTGACCCCGCTGTGTACTGAATTGACCTCAATGTTAGAGCATCGTAATCTATCCACTGATGCCGGTCAGGTGACTTTGGATGAGTTACTCGAAATTCTGATGCGAACACTCTTAGTCGTTAATCATGACAATGTGAATGCCCTAGCCGTATTTATGCGTTTGCTTGAACTCTCCTATATGCAAAACCAAGAAGAGCTACGTGATTTTCTGATTAGTCGCTATCAAGATACCTTACAGCCTTTTATTCAGTTACTTCGTGCCGATGCTGCGCCTATGGAAGATGATGAGTTTTTCTGGCGACTTCATTTCTGCTTAGGCTCTATCACTTTCACTCTCTCTAACTTCCAAACGCTTCACGGCATAGAAAAACGTGAGTTTGATAGTGGTGCAGAGGTTGAGAAGATCCTACACCGTATGATTCCTGTACTCTCTGCAGGTTTGCAGGCTCGAGCGGATAAAACCTATTTCTGTCGCGTTTAATCCTATGCTACAGCTCGTTATCTCTATTGCTAACCAGCAACTATCATTAGTTGATGGGGAGCAGACTCTTGCGATTTATTCGATTTCTACCGCATTGAATGGGGTCGGTGAACTCAAAAATAGTGGATGTACCCCTCGGGGTAAGCATTATATTCGAGCAAAAATTGGCTCGGGTTTACCTGTCAATGCTGTATTTGTTGGCCGTCGTTTTACGGGGGAGATTTACTCCTCTGACTTGGCAGCGAAGTTTCCTCAACGGGATTGGATACTGACCCGTATTTTATGGTTATCAGGGTGTGAGCATGGCTTTAATCGCTTAGGGGATAAGGATAGTATGCAGCGGTATATTTATATTCATGGCACTCCCGATTCAGAGCCTATGGGTATTGCTCGCTCCCATGGTTGTATACGTATGCGCAATTCTGACATGCTTGAGCTGTTTGAAAGGGTTTCTTATGGCGCTCCGGTTTTTATTCAAGAATAAGTAATTAGGCTTATCTATATGCATGCTTCTCTGTTTCTCGATCTAGATGGCACTGAGCTAACTCAGGCTGAATCTGTTTTATTAAAACATCCGCTTATTGGGGGTGTTATTCTTTTTGGGCGAAACACAAAATCCGCCGACCAAGTTAAGACGTTAATCAAACAGATTCGTGAGATACGTCCAGAGTTAATTATTAGTATTGATCAAGAGGGTGGGCGGGTTCAGCGCTTAAAAGAGGGCGTTACTCTGCTACCTCCGGTAAAAAGTGTTCATGCGTTATTCTGTTTGGACCATGCTCAGGGGTTGCAGGCAGCATCTCAGTTAGGTTATTTAATGGCGGCAGAAATGCGCTTATTGGATGTAGATCTTAGCTTTGCTCCCGTGCTAGATGTGGATTATGGGCGTAATTCGGTTATTGGGAATCGTGCCTTTGCTACAGACTCTAAGGCGGTTACTCAGTTATCTGAAGCGTACATATCCGGTATGGCAGATGCGGGTATGGCAGCCACTGGAAAACACTTTCCAGGTCATGGCTGGGCTAATGCCGATACACACCATGCTGACGCAATTGATGATCGCTCTTTTGCCCAGCTCTGGGATACAGATATGCTGCCATTTCGGCGAGCAATTAAGAAGGGTATGCAGGCAATGATGTTTGCTCATGTGCTCTATCCTGAGTGTGATTCAGCACCGGCGGGCTACTCTACTTTTTGGATGCAAAAAATATTACGAGAGCGGCTAGGCTTTAAGGGCATTATTTTTAGTGATGACCTTAGTATGAAAGCAGCCCATAGTGTAGGTGGCTATGGACAACGAGCGGAAAAAGCGCTGCAGGCAGGCTGTCAGGCGATACTTTGTTGTAATGATAGAGCGGGTACAATAGAGATATTGTCCTATTTGGACGCTTCAGGTTATAAAGCATTACCTGAGCTTCTTGAGCTGAAAGGCTCGGATTGGGCTCTAGATGATGAAAGATTAGTATCTGCGCGCTTGTTAGTAAAAAAATTGATGGATAACGGAAAATGATAGAACTACTGAATCAGTTATTGACTGAATATTTACCTTCGTATGACGCATCCGCGTGGATGATTTTGTCGGTCGCTATCTGCGTAGCCGCTGTTGTCGCCGATATTGTGACGCGTGTTTTGCTTGGCCAGCTTATGGGGCAAGCAGAAAAGACGCAGATGCTATGGGATGATGTGATCCTTAATGCCTTTAGTCGTCCACTGTTGTTTCTTATTTGGCTGAGTGCAGGTTATTGGCTTGTACAGATTTTCCAGGCCCATCTATCAATCCAAGTATTAGATGATGATAGCCCTCTGCCTCGTTCCGTGCTGATTGTTATTATTGCGTGGTCGTTTTTCCGTTTCCTTAATGGAATCGAAGAAGTCTTGGTGATGCCTGATCGCATGGTTAAGCCTATGGACCCGACAACGGTAGGCGCACTGGGCCGTTTAGTTCGTTTGATCCTGTTAGTCATTATCATCATGATTGTGATGCAGAACTACGGTTACAGTATCTCAGGGATTCTCGCCTTTGGTGGTATTGGTGGTATTGCCGTTGGTTTTGCGGCTAAGGATATTTTAGCGAACTTCTTTGGTGGTTTGATGATCTATCTAGATCGTCCGTTTAAAGTGGGTGATTGGATCCGTTCACCAGATAAGCAGATAGAGGGTACAGTAGAAGATATAGGTTGGCGCCAGACCCGTATTCGTACTTTTGATAAAAGACCGCTCTACGTACCTAATGCGACCTTTGCCAATATATCGGTGGAAAACCCATCCCGTATGACTAATCGCCGTATCTATGAATACGTGGGTGTACGTTATGATGATGCCGCCCAACTAACGGATATTGTATCGGCCGTTAAAGCTATGTTGTTGGAGCATCCTGAGATCGATACAAGGCAAACATTGATTGTCAATTTTGATCGTTTTGGGCCTTCATCTTTAGACTTCTTTATCTATACCTTTACCAAAACAACCAATTGGATTCACTTCCATGAAATTAAGCAGGATGTAATGGTTAAGGTTATGGATATTATTGAGCAGAGAGGGGCTTCGATTGCCTTCCCAACAACAACTGTTCATTTAGCAAGTCAGCCGCCTTTCGCTATGGATGAGCCGGTTATGACTGGAGAGTTTTCGGAGCCACGTTAATATTTGTTGCACATAAGGCTCGAGTCTTCGGGCCTTATGTGAGTTTTGAGTATATAACGTTTTATTTTTTATTCCTTTACGGCAAAGATCCCAGGGGCATTTCGCCAATAGCCTTTGTAGTCCATGCCGTAGCCAAAAATATAGCGGTCTTCAATTTCTAGGCCGACAAAGTCAGCTTTTAATTCAGGGTTAGGCTTACGGTCATGGTTTTTATGTACAAGTACCGCAACCTTTACCTCGCTAGCGCCTTCCGATCGACAATAACTAACAACCTCAGCTAGGGTATGTCCCTCATCTAAGATGTCATCGATAATAAGCACCGCGCGCCCCTTAAAATCAATCTGAGGTTTAACTATCCATTCGAGCTGATGGCCTGATGTTGTATTGCGATAACGAGTTGCATGCAAATAGCCAGCCTCAAGAGGGAAGTTCAATTTAGTGAGCAGCTTACCTCCAATGACTAAACCGCCATTTAATACGGGAAATACCACAGGGGTCTTGTCCATCATATCTTCGGTGATTAGCGCGGCTAATTTGTTGATAGCGTGTTCGACTTCAGCTTCTCCGTAGAGTAAGTCTGCTTGGATATAAACGCGCTTAATCTCTTCGTCATCTATTTTAGACATGAGGGTTTTCTACTCTTTGATCGTATATAAAAAAGCCCAGTTACTCTGGGCTTAGTTGATGATAGGTTAAGTTGTTAATTTACGGGCCGAATTTCAACTAAGATACCCATTAATGGGTGATCTATATAGTGTAACTCTTTTGATTTCATGCGCCGTGCTTGATTCAGGTTTGCCGTTAAGATATTTGGAATGGTAAACAATTCGCTGGCCAATGAACTGCTGGCGCTGCTGGATGCTTGCATTGTAAGTATTGATGCTGCGTTTTCGTCCACGGCGTTGTTGGTTGCTGTAGGATCGTCTTTAAGTAGCTTTGCTTCATCAGCACTTAATCTACGGCTTAGGTAGAGGTCAGGGCGAAAGTGTAGATAAGTGCCTCTGCCTACGGCGATATATCCATCTAGTTCATGCATGCCATTATCTAATATCTCGCCGCCGGTGATATGAATTGGGCGCGGTGTTTGGGTGCGGTAAACAGGTTGCATCCATCCTGCATGAAAGAGGACTTTGTAGGGCCCTGAGTTTCGCAGCCGGTTTTTTTCATCGTGAAGGGTCAAGGAGCTTCCGGGTAGGCGCTTATAAGCACTTCCTTCGGCATTGGATGACTTTAAGTTGATCGCATTGCTGGGCGCGGGGATCTCTTCTATATCAGGCCAATACTCATCGGCGATAGGCGCGCTGTCCTGATTTGCAAAAACAACCACTTCAACTTTATACCAGTCAGCTGCATTGGCTGTGAGGCTTAAAGCACTAAAAATTAGGGCGCTATACAATTTTTTCATGATGTTTTAACTGCCAAGTCGCTTAAAAGGCTTTCGATAGCGCAGAAGCGAACGTCGCTCTTCTCCATATTTAGGCTAAAACGTAATTTGTCTGCGCCTTCAAGTTTATACTTTTGTGGGTGCTTTTGAACCATTTTTACTAGTGTCAAAGGATCAACTTTAGCATCGGTCGCAAATTCGATGCGCCCATTTGTTGTACCTGCATCGATTTTAACAATGTTCATGGCTTCTGCACGTAATTTCAGTTCTGTTACTTTAAATAGATTCTTTACTTGCTCAGGTAATAGACCAAAGCGATCGATCATCTCTATTTGTAGCTCTTTCAGCTCTTTTGATGAGCTCGCGTTGGCAATGCGCTTGTACATGATTAAGCGGCTGTGAACATCAGGAAGGTAATCATCAGGAATAAGCGCTGATAAGTGTAAATTGACTTCTGCGCCGTGCCGTAATGGTTGATCCATATTCGGCGTTTTACCTTCTCTGATCGATTCAACAGCTTGTTCGAGCATCTCCATAAAGAGAGAGAAGCCTACAGTTTGCATCTGCCCGCTCTGTTCTTCACCTAAAAGCTCACCGGCGCCACGAATTTCTAAATCGTGGGTGGCCAGTGTAAAGCCAGCGCCAAGATCGTTGGTTGTTTCGATCGCTTCTAAACGCTTGACGGCATCTTTAGTCATCGACTTTTTATGCGGCGTTAGTAAGTAAGCATAAGCTTGATGGTGCGAGCGGCCTACACGTCCTCTGAGCTGATGTAGCTGTGCGAGGCCAAACTTATCTGCTCGGTCAATAATGATGGTGTTAGCGTTAGGTACATCAATACCCGTTTCAATAATGGTGGTGCACAGTAAGATATTAAAACGCTTATGGTAAAAGTCGGACATGACCTGTTCCAGTTCGCGTTCGCGCATCTGCCCGTGGCCTACACCTATACGTGCTTCGGGAACTAGTTCGCGAAGCTCTTCTGCTGTTTTTTCTATGCTTTTAACTTCGTTATGTAGGTAGTAAATCTGCCCGCCACGAAGTAGTTCTCGGAGAATGGCTTCCTTGATCACCGTTGGGTCGCTATAACGCACAAAGGTTTTAACAGATAATCGTTTAGCGGGTGGTGTAGCAATAATTGATAGATCACGTATACCTGACATGGCCATGTTGAGGGTTCGTGGAATCGGCGTAGCTGTCAGCGTTAAAATATCAACCTCAGCTCGAAGAGACTTGAGGCGTTCTTTTTGTTGAACGCCAAAGCGATGTTCTTCATCAATAATGACTAAACCAAGGTCTTTAAAGTTAATGCCCCCGTTAAGTAATTTGTGGGTGCCTATCACTATATCGACACTGCCTGCTTCGAGTTTTTCTATTGCACTGTCTTGTTGTTTTCCTGAGCGGAAGCGGGAGATAAGTTCAATGTTAATCGGCCAGTCGGCGAATCTATCCTGAAAGTTTTGGAAGTGCTGCGAAGCGAGTAGGGTGGTTGGGACTAAAATTACAACCTGCTTTCCGCTTTGTACTGCCACGAAGGCGGCACGCATGGCAACTTCTGTTTTACCAAAACCTACATCCCCGCAAATTAGGCGATCCATAGGCTGTGGGGCTGTCATGTCGCGTATCACATTGCCGATAGCGGCGGCTTGGTCAGGCGTCTCTTCAAAAGGGAAAGACGCTGCAAATTGTAGATACTGCTCATCAGGGTCATGAAACTTAAAGCCTTTTCGTGCCGCACGTCGTGCATAAATATCGAGGAGTTCTGCTGCTGCGTCATGGGCTTTCTCAGCGGCTTTGCGTTTAGCTTTACTCCATTGTTCTGTGCCTAAGCGATGTAAGGGTGCATTGTCGTCTCCCGCACCGGTGTAGCGGCTAATTAAGTGCAGAGATGAAACGGGTACATAGAGTTTTGCTTCTTCTGCATACTCAAGGGTGAGAAACTCATTAGCTTGTCCCTCAAGTTCTATAATCTGTAAGCCTAAATAGCGTCCTACGCCATGGTCTAAGTGAACAACGGGTGAGCCAGTGTTTAGCTCCGATAGGTTTTTTATAACCTGATCGTTTTGTTCCTGCTCTCGGGAGCGCCGTCTGCGTTGAAATACTTGTCGGCCAAAGAGCTGAGTTTCGGTAATTAAATGAAACTCTCCAGGAACTGATAATCCTTGCTCTAAAGGAAACTCTGTTATGGCTAAATCTACGGCTGAATCAACAAATGATGACCAGTCTTTAGTTTGCGTTGGTTTGATATTTATACGAGAAAGCAGTTCAAGTAGAGCTTCTCTTCGACCTGCTGATTCAGCACAAAATAGAACCGCGCCATCCCGTTGTATTAAAAATGACTGCAGTGCAGCTAGAGGTTCTTTCTGCTGTGACTGAACGGGGAGTTCCGGTGGCTGTATACAGTCGAGGTTCGTTCTGCCTGCTTTATCTTCGATAAGGTCAGTATGTAATGTGAGGCGGCCGTAGCTTTTTAGTTCAGCAAATAGCTCATCTGTTGAGAGGAAGAGGGACTGCGGCGGGAGAACTGGATTGGTGATGTCGTGTCTACGTTGTTCGTAACGTTCATTAACTTCATCTGCAAATAGCTTGGCTGCTGCCTCTAATCCATCATTAACCAGTATTTGAGTGTTTTCGGGTAATGAGGAGAATATGGAGCTGCACTCTTCAAAGAAGAGAGGCAAGTAATATTCAATACCTGGTGATGCAAGCCCATCATTAATATTTGTGTAGATAGGGCACTGTTTGTAATCAACATCAAACTGCTCACGCCAGCGAGACTTAAATCCGCTGATGGCGCGTTTATCAAATGGGAACTCTTTGGCAGGTAGTAGATTGATTGAGTCTATTTGCTCAATGGAAATCTGCGTTTCTGTATTAAATGTACGTAGAGTCTCAATCTCATCATCAAATAATTCTATTCGAAAAGGGAGTTCGCTGCCGGTAGGGAATAGGTCGATGATTGAACCGCGAATGGTAAACTCCCCGTGTTCCAATACCGCATCTACAGCATGGTAGCCTGCGTCCGATAGTTGTTTGCGGAGGTCTTCGACATTAATAGTGTCGCCCACTTTTAGATCAAAGCAGTTGCCTGCTACAAACTCAGCTGGAGCTGTACGGTGCATTAGTGTGCTGAGGGGGATGATCAAAATGCCTTGCTTGAGGCTTGGGAGGCGATTGAGTGTAGATATTCGTTCTGAAATTATATCTTGATGTGGTGAAAATGTGTCATAAGGCAGTGTCTCCCAATCTGGGAATGAGAGAATTTCCTGTTTGTTCTTTTTGAAAAAACAAACTTCATTGTATAGGCGATTAGCTTGGTTGGTGTCATTGGTGATAACAAGCGTGACCCCTTCATAGCGCTCTGCCGCATCGGTGATAAGATAACCAGCGGCGGCCCCAAGAACTTGGCCGATATGTTTTCGGTCGCCGGGACCTGATGGTAAGGGGTATTTCAGCTGCAGCACTGCGATGCTCCTGTTCGCATGAAGTTTATTCAGGCAGGGTAGTTTAGCGGCTAGAAACAGAATTGATAGAGTTTAGGGGGCAATGAACGCTTTTTATATACTAATCTGTGGTGTTGCTTGTATGGTTCGAAAGTATATCTAGATGAATTTGCTCAATGGGCCTTAAAAGAGGATAATGCGCACCAAATTTTTAGCGGGTCTACTAGTAAGGCTTTATATATGGTCTTATTAGTGGTTGCCAACGAGTTGACACAGCTTTTTGGAGTCTCATTGTGAGCCAAGATCAAGTATTTACTGATTGGAAAGAACGCGAAGCGATAGCTGAAGCGATGGTACCACTGGTAGGTGGTTTGTACCGTGATCGGAATATCGAATGTTCAGTGTTCGGTCGTTTGATTATTAAACGTTCTGTTGTTGATATTCTGAAAGCACATCGTTATGTGCGTCAGGTTGAAGAGCAAGAGCTGACTGTATCTGAAACACTGCCGGTTCTTGAAGCAGTAAGCCGTCTTAACGTTCGCAATGCGCACGTTGATTTGGGCAAATTGGCTGTTAAGTTTCGTGATGAGGCTAATGGTCAAGCGCTAGAGGCTTTTGTTGAATCTGAGCTAGCTGAAGCTATCGACTCTGATGAGCGTGAATCTACAGATGTAGTGCTTTATGGTTTTGGTCGTATTGGTCGTTTATTGGCGCGTCTATTAATTGAACGTACGGGCGGTGGTCAAGCGCTACGTTTAAGAGCGATGGTTGTGCGTAAAGGTTCAGCGGCTAATGATCTTGAAAAGCGCGCAAGCTTATTGCGTCGTGATTCGGTACATGGTTCCTTCCGTGGCACTATCACTGTAGATGAAGAGAATAATACAATTACAGCCAACGGCAATGTAATTCAGGTTATTTTCGCTAACTCTCCAGATGAAGTTGATTACACCGCTTACGGTATCAATAATGCGATGGTTATTGATAACACGGGTAAATGGCGCGATAAAGAGGGTCTATCTCTTCATTTGCAATCTAAAGGCGCGTCTCGCGTTGTACTGACTGCACCAGGTAAAGGCGTTAAAAATATTGTAATGGGTGTTAATGATGGGGATATCTCACCTGAAGATGAGATCCTATCGGCAGCGTCTTGTACTACAAACGCAATTACACCGATTCTTAAGTCTATTTGCGATAAATATGGCATTGAGAATGGTCATGTTGAGACCGTGCATGCTTATACAAACGATCAGAACTTGATTGATAATTACCATAAAGGTGATCGTCGCGGCCGTGCTGCGGGTCTTAATATGGTTATTACTGAGACGGGTGCAGCAAAAGCGGTATCTAAAGCACTTCCGGAGATGGAAGGTAAGCTAACAGGTAATGCTATTCGTGTGCCTACGCCTAACGTATCCATGGCTATTCTTAACTTGAACCTTGAAGCTGAAGCAGATAAAGAGTCGCTTAACGCGTATCTTCGTGAAGCTGCGGTTCATGGCCCAATGCAGAAGCAGATCGATTACAGCAATTCTCCAGAAGCGGTTTCAACTGACTTTGTCGGTTCTCGTGCTGCGGGTGTTGTTGATGCGCTTGCAACCATTGCTGGCGGTAAGCGTTGCGTACTTTATGTTTGGTACGACAATGAATTTGGCTATAGCTGTCAGGTTATTCGCTTAATGCAGAAAATGGCTCAGTGTACGCTTCCAGCTTTTCCAAAGCAGAAGTAAGCATTTAGTTTATTACTATTGACTAAAAAGCCACCTACGGGTGGCTTTTTGTATATTTATTGCTCTATATTCTAAAAAGATATATCTATATAGATAACCATTCTATGGTTGGCTACCTACTTTAGTTTGTGTAACGTCATGATATAGGCGGGTGTTTGTAGAAAAATAGGGCATTGCTCAGGTATACTTAGTCGGATTTTTGGGTGGGGTAATTTAATTTTCGTAATAACTATATAAAGTTATTCTTTGCGCTCGGGGACAGGACGCTAAGAATTAAAGAAACGAAAATTGAATCCTGAAGAGTTTAACGTAATTGGGTGAGGCGTATGATCAAGATCAAGCAAGGTCTGGATCTACCGATCACGGGCGCTCCTGAGCAATCTATTAAAGATGGCCCAGCAGTGAACTCCGTTGCTATTGTTGGCTTTGATTATGTAGGTATGAAACCTACCATGGCTGTCAAGGTAGGTGATCGAGTAAAACTCGGTCAAGTGATCTTTTCCGATAAGAAAACAGAAGGTGTTAACTTCACAGCGCCAGGTGCGGGTGTAGTTAAGGCAATCAATCGTGGTGATCGTCGTGTTCTTCAATCTGTAGAGATTGAGTTGGATGGTGATGATGCGGTTGAATTTAATAAATACAGTGCTAGCGAATTGACTGGTTTGACGCGAGAGCAGGTTGAAGAAAACCTAATCGCTTCTGGTTTATGGACAGCGTTTCGCACGCGACCATTTAGCCGTGTACCACAACCGGGCTCAACGCCAAATTCTATCTTTGTAACAGCAATGGATACCAATCCTCTTGCTGCTGATCCTTCAGTTGTTATTGCAGAGCAGAAAGAGGCATTTTCACAAGGTCTTGAAGTACTGACTAGCCTTGCTGCTACAGTCTACTTGTGTAAAGCATCTGGTGCCGATATCCCTACAGCCGACGGTGTTACTGTCGAAGAGTTTGAAGGGTGTCATCCAGCTGGGAATGCAGGGACTCATATTCATTTTCTAGATCCTGTGTCTCAAAAGAAAACGGTTTGGACTATTGGCTATCAGGATGTGATCGCTGTGGGCAAGTTGTTTACTGAAGGTAAACTATTTACTGACCGTGTTGTTTCTGTTGCTGGCCCTCGTGCAGCTTCACCTAGTTTGTTGCGTACACGTCTTGGTGCTTCATTAGATGCTTTACTTGAAGGCGCTCAAGTCGGCACAAATAATCGAGTGATTAGTGGTTCTGTCTGGAGCGGTCGTACCACTGACGGGCCTACTGCATTTTTAAGTCGTTATGCGAATCAAGTGACTATTCTTGAAGAAGGCAATCAACGTGAATTTATGGGCTGGGTCGTTCCTGGTACGAATAAGTTCTCTGTGTTGAATCTATTTGCTTCTTGCTTGAATCGTTCTAAGAAATTTGATTTTACAACGACGACAAATGGCTCTGAGCGTGCAATGGTACCTGTTGGGCAGTTTGAAAAGCTGATGCCATTGGATATCTTGCCTACTCAACTTCTGCGTGCGCTTGTTACGGGTGATATTGTTCATGCGATGGAGCTTGGTTGTCTAGAATTAGATGAAGAAGACCTCGCACTGTGCACGTTTGCTTGTCCCGGCAAGTACGAGTACGGCCCTATTCTTCGCGATAACTTGACGCGTATCGAGAGAGAGGCCTAATCATGAGCTTAAGAAATATTCTTGATAAAATGGAGCCGCATTTCCATAAAGGCGGTAAGTATGAAAATTGGTATGCTCTTTATGAAGCAGCAGATACTATTTTTTATACACCAGGCCATGTAACTAAAACAGCAGCTCATGTACGTGACGCAGTCGATCTGAAGCGTATGATGATTTTGGTGTGGATGTGTACATTCCCCGCTGTTTTCTTTGGTATGTACAACGTCGGCCTACAAGCAAATACTGCTATGGCTCAGATGGGGCTTACTGAAGCTTCATCTTGGCAGGGTGCGATTGCTGGTGCATTAACTAGCTTCAATCCTGAAAGTATCTTCGACAATATTATTCATGGTGCCGCCTATTGGTTGCCTATCTATATTGTTACTTTCGTTGTGGGTGGTTTCTGGGAAGTTTTGTTCGCGATGAAACGTGGACATGAAGTCAATGAAGGTTTCTTCGTAACTTCTATCCTGTTTTCACTTATTCTTCCTCCGACTATCCCGCTTTGGGAAGTTGCACTAGGCATAAGCTTTGGTGTTGTGATCGGTAAGGAAGTTTTTGGTGGTACAGGTAAAAACTTCTTGAACCCTGCATTGACGGGTCGTGCATTCCTTTTCTTTGCTTATCCAGCTCAGATGTCAGGTGATGCAATTTGGACTGCAGTTGATGGGTTCTCCGGTGCTACGCCACTAAGTCTGGCTGCGGCGGGTGGTGTTGATGCTATCTTAGCTCAGAATATTACTTGGTTTGATGCTTTTGTTGGTCAAGTTCAAGGTTCTGTAGGTGAGGTTTCTACGCTTGCCATTGCTGCCGGTGGTTTAGTCTTGCTCATTGCTAGGATTGCTGCATGGCGTATCGTCGCTGGTGTTTTCTTAGGGATGACGGCTACTGCTACGCTATTCAATGTTATTGGTTCTGATACTAATCCTATGTTCGCATTGCCTTTCTATTGGCATCTGGTCTTAGGTGGTTTTGCTTTTGGTATGTTCTTTATGGCAACTGATCCTGTGTCAGCTTCTATGACGAACAAAGGCAAATGGTATTTTGGGGCGTTGATTGGTCTAATGGTTGTGTTAATCCGTGTGGTTAACCCAGCATTCCCTGAAGGGATGATGCTTGCCATTCTGTTTGCCAACTTGTTTGCGCCATTAATCGATAACTTTGTTGTTCAGGCGAACATTAAACGGAGGATGGCGCGCGATGTCAGCTAATAACGACTCTATCGGTAAAACGATTACCGTTACCGTTCTTTTGTGTGTAGTTTGCTCGGTTATTGTATCTGCTGCGGCGGTACTACTTAAACCGCAACAAATTGCTAACAAAAATCTA
This sequence comes from Neptuniibacter sp. 1_MG-2023, assembly GCF_030547185.1. GTDB lineage: Bacteria > Pseudomonadota > Gammaproteobacteria > Pseudomonadales > Balneatricaceae > Neptuniibacter. The sequence goes on along the minus strand of NZ_JAUOQR010000014.1, from coordinate 15,553 downwards.
GATCGCCAGACCAATATTTTGGCTGCGGCCGGTGTTGATTATCAGGGTAAGAGTATTCCTGAGCTGTTTGAAAGCACGATCACTAAGAAATATGTTGATCTTGCAACAGGCAAATATACTGAAGTGGCTGATCCTGCACGTTACGATGCTAAAAAAGCCGCTAAAGATCCTGAGCTTGGTATTCAGCTTGATAAAGCAAAAGATCTTGCTTCAATCAAGTATCAAGCTAAGGTAATGCCGGTTTATTTGGTTGAAGATAATGGCCAGATAGAGAAGGTTATCTTACCTATTCATGGTTACGGTCTTTGGTCTACGCTTTACGGCTTTATTGCACTTGAAGGCGATTTAAACACGGTTGTTGGTTTAGGTTTCTATTCTCATGCAGAAACGCCTGGTTTAGGTGGTGAGGTTGATAACCCTAACTGGAAAGCGTTGTGGCCTGGTAAGAAAGTTTACCCTGAAGGTTCTATGGAGCCTGCGCTTGGCTTGATTAAAGGGTCAGTTGACTCTGCATCAGCTAAGGCTAAGCACCAGATCGACGGCCTATCGGGTGCCACTCTGACAAGTAATGGTGTAACCAATCTAGTTCATTTTTGGATGGGTTCGAATGGTTATGCGCCATTCCTAGCTAACTTAAAAGCAGGGGGAGCATAAATCATGTCTGCAACTAAAGACGTTCTAGTTACTCCGCTGTTCAAAAACAATCCTATCGGTCTTCAGATCTTAGGTGTTTGTTCTGCGCTAGCTGTAACTTCAAACCTAAATACAGCGTTGGTTATGACGTTGGCGGTAACCGTAGTTACTGCTTTCTCTAACATGTTTGTATCTTTGATTCGTAATCAGATACCAAGCAGTGTTCGAATCATCTGTCAGATGACCATCATTGCTTCATTGGTAATCGTAGTTGACCAGATTCTGAAAGCTTATGCTTATGATGTTTCTAAGCAGTTATCGGTCTTTGTCGGTTTGATTATCACTAACTGTATCGTAATGGGTCGTGCTGAAGCGTTCGCGATGAAGAATCCTCCGGGAATCTCTTTCTTGGACGGTATTGGTAACGGCCTAGGTTATGGTGTAGTGCTGATTTTCGTAGGCTTTCTACGCGAGCTTTTTGGTGCGGGTAAACTATTTGGTATAGAAGTACTGCCTCTTGTGAATGATGGTGGTTGGTATTTAGCGAATGGCTTAATGTTACTTCCGCCAAGTGCATTCTTTATCATTGGTATATTTATCTGGATTGTACGTAGCTTTGATAAAAAACAAGTTGAAGCACCAGAATTTGTTCTTGCTAAGAACTCTAAGAAGGAGGCTGTATAATGGAACAATATATCAGCCTTGCCGTTAAGGCGATTTTCGTTGAAAACATGGCGTTGGCGTTCTTCCTAGGTATGTGTACTTTCTTGGCTATTTCTAAGAAAGTACAAACAGCTCTAGGTTTAGGTATCGCTGTAATCGTTGTGTTAGCTATCACCACACCGGTTAATAACCTGATTTATAACCTACTATTGCGTGAAGGCGCATTAGCTTGGGCAGGTTATCCAGATGTTGATCTTAGCTTCTTGGGCTATATCTCTTATATTGGCGTAATTGCCGCGATCGTTCAGATCCTTGAGATGTTCCTAGATAAGTTCGTACCTGCTTTATATAACGCATTGGGTGTATTCCTACCGTTGATCACAGTTAACTGTGCGATCATGGGTGCTGCGTTATTTATGGTAGAACGTGATTATACATTTAGTGAATCAGTGGTTTATGGTGCCGGTGCAGGTGTAGGTTGGGCGTTAGCTATCACTGCACTAGCGGGTATCCGTGAGAAACTTAAATACAGCGACGTACCAGAAGGATTACGTGGTCTAGGCATTACCTTCATTACTGTTGGTTTGATGTCTCTAGGTTTCATGTCTTTTTCTGGTGTGCAGCTTTAATGCCTACATGGTCAACAAAGGAAGGATTAGCCAATGAATGCTGAAATCGTTCTAGGTGTTGTCATGTTTACTGCGGTAGTGCTTGCACTTGTCGCAGTAATTTTGGCAGCTCGTTCTAAATTAGTAAGTTCCGGTGACGTTACGATTCATATCAATCACGACCCGGCTAAATCTATTACAGTACCTGCTGGTGGCAAGTTGCTGCAGACGCTTGCAGATAAAGGGATCTTTATTCCTTCTGCTTGTGGTGGTGGCGGTACTTGTGCGCAGTGTAAGTGTCAGGTTCTAGAGGGGGGCGGTTCTATGCTGCCTACTGAGGAATCCCACTTCACTATGCGTGAAGGCAAAGAAGGCTGGCGCTTATCTTGTCAGGTGGCGGTTAAACAGGACATGGAGCTTGAACTTGAAGAAGAGATCTTCGGCGTTCAGAAGTGGGAATGTACTGTTGAATCCAATCCTAACGTAGCGACATTCATCAAGGAGTTAACGCTTCGCCTACCTGAAGGCGAAAATGTTGATTTCCGTGCCGGTGGTTATGTTCAGCTTGAATGTCCTCCTCACGTAGTTAACTACAAGGATTTTGACATTCAAGAAGAATATCGCGGTGATTGGGATCAGTTTAATATGTGGAAGTTTGTTTCTACAGTAACTGAACCTACCATCCGTGCATATTCTATGGCGAACTACCCAGAGGAGCGTGGTGTTGTTAAATTCAATATCCGTATCGCTTCTCCACCACCAGGAACTGATCACCCACCAGGTATCATGTCATCCTACGTCTTTAACCTTAAAGAAGGGGATAAGATTACGGTTTATGGACCATTTGGTGAGTTCTTTGCCAAAGATACAGATAATGAGATGGTCTTTATCGGTGGTGGTGCAGGTATGGCACCGATGCGGTCACATATTTTTGACCAGCTTAAACGCCTTCATTCTAAGCGTAAGATCTCTTTCTGGTATGGTGCACGTTCTATGCGTGAATCATTCTATAACGAAGAGTACGATAAGCTTCAAGAAGAGAATGAAAACTTTAAATGGCACTTAGCATTGTCGGACCCTCAGCCAGAAGATAACTGGGATGGTATGACAGGCTTTATCCATAATGTATTGTATGAAAACTATCTTAAGGATCATGAAGCGCCTGAAGATTGTGAATACTATATGTGTGGACCACCTATGATGAACTCTGCCGTTATTCAGATGCTTGAAGATCTGGGTGTAGAGCGCGAAAACATCTTCCTTGATGATTTTGGTGGCTAATACGTCTATGTTTGTCATAACTCGACAAGCTAAAAAGTGGCCTGCAGCTTTGCTGCTGGCCACTTCTATTTTTGTTTGTCTACTCTTGTCAGGTTGCGAGTCAGAGCAACCGAAAATCGTTAGCCATCAAGGCATGACGATGGGGACTACATTTACCGTTAAGTGGGTGTCCTCTCAATCTGATACTGAATTAAATAATTTGATTGATAATGCGCTCGTTGATATCAATCAAAGTATGTCTACCTATATTCCCGATTCTGAATTATCGATTTTAAATCGAACGCCTCCCGGCGAACCCTTGTCTGTATCTGAGCCGCTTGCTCATGTATTAGTATTGTCTAAAGAAATTAGCGTAGAGACTGAAGGGGCATTTGATAATACGGTCGGTCCATTAGTAAACCTTTGGGGGTTTGGTCCTGATGGTCGCGTTGTTAAGGCACCCCTGCAGTCTGAGCTTGATGGAGTTCGCGACCGTGTTGGCTATGACTATGTTAAAATCGAAGGGACTCAGGTCGTAAAACAACGTCAAAGTTATGTTGATCTATCAGCCATTGCTAAAGGTTATGGTGTTGATGTACTTGCTGAGCTTCTTGAATCCCATGGTATAGAAAGCTATTTAGTGGAAATTGGTGGTGAGCTACGTGCGCGGGGTTTAAAGCCTGATGGTCATGAGTGGCGTATAGCTATCGAGTCGCCGACTAATGCAGCAGAGCGAACTATTCAACGTATTATAGCGGTTAAAAATGTGGGCATTGCTACCTCTGGTGACTACCGAAACTATTTTGAAGAGGAGGGTGTTAGGTTTTCCCATACTATCGACCCTGTTACCGGTAAGCCGATTAACCATAAATTGGTATCGGTTACTGTGTTAATGCCAACTTGTGCGGAAGCTGATGCGTTGGCAACGGCCATGATGGTCATGGGGCCGGATAAAGCATTTCAGTTTGCTCAAGCGCATAAACTAAATGTGTTTTTGATTGTCAAAACCGATACAGGTTTTGAAGAAAAAATGACACCTGGATTTAATGAGTTCCTGGTGCAGTGAGGTTAAAATTATGGATACGATGATACTTACGTTTGTAGTGTTAATTGCTGTTGTGGTAGCGATGTCGGTGGGTGTACTGATGGGGCGCAAGCCGATTGCCGGTTCATGTGGTGGTATGGCTAATTTAGGCATGGATACCGCGTGCGATATTTGTGGCGGTGACCCGAAAAAATGTGATGAAGAGCAAGAACGGTTAGAGAGTGAAGGATCTCAGCTGAATCTTTCTTATGAAGTTAAATCTAAAGAATAATTGAGTTGTGCGCCACTAAGCGTAAGCTGTTGTGGGTAATAAAAATACCAGCAAAACAATAAGATAACGATAACAGATAGGGGAAAGTGATGGCGGTTTATGACTATGATGTCATTGTGATTGGTTCTGGGCCTGCCGGTGAAGGTGCTGCAATGAATGCTGCTAAGAAAGGGCGTCGAGTTGCAGTTATCGAAGAGCAGGAAGCGGTTGGTGGTAACTGTACCCATAAAGGTACTATCCCTTCAAAAGCACTACGTCATTCTGTTAAACAGATTATTGAGTTTAACACTAACCCGATGTTCCGAGATATCGGAGAGCCTCGCTGGTTTTCATTTCCTAAAGTACTGAAACGTGCTGAGAAAGTTATTTCAAGCCAGGTTGTTTTACGCACAAATTTCTATGCTCGCAATCGTATTGATGTGTTTTTTGGTACGGCTGAATTTGAAGATAAGAATACGGTTCTTGTGCGGGGTACTGTCAAAGGTGATGAGACCTTAAGGGCAAAAAATATTGTTATCGCTACAGGTTCTCGACCTTATAAACCAGTAGACATCGATTTCAACCACCCACGTATTTATAATTCAGATACTGTTCTTAAATTAAGCCATACGCCTCGTACGTTAATTATCTACGGTGCCGGTGTTATTGGTTCTGAGTATGCGTCTATATTCAGCGGTCTCGGCGTAAAAGTTGATCTAGTTGATAATCAAAGTCGTTTACTCTCATTTTTGGATGAAGAGATCTCAGATTCATTAAGTTATCACTTACGAAATAATGCTGTAAAAATTCGCCATAATGAAGTTTATGAGAGTGTTGAAGCTGATGATCGTGGTGTAGTGCTTGCGCTTAAATCCGGTAAGCGGATTCGAGCGGATGCTTTCTTATGGTGTAATGGTCGTAGTGGTAATACTGAAACCTTACATTTAGAACGCATAGGTTTAGAAGCAAATAGTCGAGGACAGCTCGAAGTTGATGATCATTATAGAACGGCTTGTGAGGGTATCTACGCTGCGGGTGATGTGGTTGGCTGGCCAAGTTTGGCTTCTGCTGCGCTAGACCAGGGTCGAGCTGCGGCCGCGGATATGCTATCAGCTGAAGATTTCCGTTATATCAATGAAGTACCAACAGGGATTTATACTATTCCTGAAATTAGCTCTATTGGTAAAACGGAAGAGGAGTTGACTGAGGAGTGTGTACCTTATGAAGTAGGTCAGGCCTTCTTTAAAGATACCGCCCGTGCACAGATTTATGGGCAGCCTGTCGGTATGCTTAAGATCTTGTTTAACCGTGATACGTTCCAGATTCTTGGTATCCACTGTTTTGGTGAGCATGCTTCTGAGATCGTACATATAGGCCAAGCTATTATGGCGCAAGAGGGTGAAGCTAATACCCTTAAATACTTCGTGAATACGACATTCAACTATCCGACAATGGCAGAGGCTTATCGTGTTGCTGCAATTGCTGGCTTGAATCGAGTAGCGAATCTTTAGTCGTTTAGTAGAGATATAAAAAAACACGCATCATGCGTGTTTTTTTGTATCTAAATGAAAGAAAAAAAAAGCTCGGACTTAAGCCGAGCTTTTTAGATTTACTTCTTCGTTATTTAGTTGCTAACGCTAATGCTTTATTCAATGTCTCACTAGGGCGCATTACCTTTTTCACAGCTTCACGGTCCGCATGGTAGTAACCATCTAGAGGCGCTGGAGAGCCTTGGCAAGCAGCTAGTTCGGCAATGATTTTATCTTCATTGTCAGATAGTGTCTTAGCAAGGTCTTTGAACTGTGCAGCAAGCTCAGGATCTTCAGTCTGATTAGCGACCTCTTGAGCCCAGTACAAGCCTAGGTAAAAGTGGCTACCGCGGTTATCTAGCTCACCAGTTTTACGTGAAGGAGATTTGTTCTCTTCAAGTAGTTTACCTGTTGCAGCATCTAATGTTTTAGACAGGATCGCTGCACGCTGGTTATTGTTTTTCATTCCCATATCTTCAAGGGAAACGGCAAGTGCTAGGAATTCACCTAGGGAATCCCAGCGAAGGTGGTTTTCCTCTTGTACTTGCTGTACGTGTTTAGGAGCTGAACCGCCAGCACCTGTTTCGTACATACCGCCGCCTTTTAGCATAGGTACAATAGAAAGCATCTTAGCGGATGTACCTAGTTCCATAATTGGGAATAGGTCAGTTAGGTAATCACGTAGCACGTTACCAGTAACAGAGATGGTATCTTGGCCGCGAATTAAGCGATCCATGGTAAAGCGGATTGCTTGGCTGTAGGACTTGATAGAGATATCTAAGCCTTCAGTGTCATAATCTTTAAGATATTCTTTAACTTTTTTAGTTAATTCAAGATCATGTGCACGTTCTTGGTCTAGCCAGAAAATAGCAGGAGTATTTGATAGGCGTGCACGGTTTACCGCTAGTTTAACCCAATCACGAACAGGCTCATCTTTAGTTTGACAAGCGCGCCAAATATCACCTTTTTCGACATCGTGCTGCATTAGAACTGTACCATCGGCGCTAACTACACGCATAACGCCTGTTTCAGTTTCGAATGTTTTATCGTGCGAGCCATATTCTTCTGCTTTTTTCGCCATTAAACCAACGTTTGGAACTGAACCCATTGTTGTAGGATCAAAAGCGCCATTAGTTTTACAGAAGTTGATCATATCCTGGTAGATACGTGCGTAAGTGCTTTCAGGCATAACCGCTTTAGTATCTTTTGGCTTGCCATCAGGGCCCCACATTTTACCGCCGTTACGGATCATTGCAGGCATTGAAGCATCTACAATTACGTCGGAAGGTACGTGAAGGTTAGTGATACCTTTAACCGAGTCTACCATCGCCATTTCTGGACGGTGTGCTAGACACTGATGGATATCTTCTTCAATAATTTCGCGCTGTGAGCGAGGTAGAGAAGCGATTTTATCGTAAACGCTGCTAATACCATTGTTTGGGTTAACGCCAAGCTCTTTGAATAGTTCGCCATGCTTGTCAAAAACTTCTTTGTAGAAAACAGTAACGGCGTGGCCGAATACGATAGGGTGGGATACCTTCATCATTGTTGCCTTAACGTGAAGTGACCACATAACGCCAGTTTCTTTAGCGTCATTCATCGTTTCTTCAAAGAATTCGCGAAGGGCTTTGCAGCTCATTCGCATGCCATCAAGGATTTCACCTTTTTCTAGGCTTAGCTCTTTTTTAAGTTCAACCTTGCCAGCTGGATCTACAAATTCAATACGCACATCGCCAGCGTCTTTCATTGTAATTGACTGTTCGCTTGAGAAGAAATCACCGTCTGTCATGTAATCAGCGTGTGTGCGAGATGCTTTGCTCCATTTACCCATAGAGTGTGGGAATTTGCGGGCAAAGGCTTTTACTGCACCTGGGGCGCGACGGTCAGAGTTACCTTCACGGAGTACTGGGTTTACAGCACTACCTAGAATTTTAGAGTAGCGAGCAAGAATCTCTTTCTCTTCATCAGTTTGCGCATCTTCAGGGAAGTTAGGAATGTCATAGCCCTGTGCTTGTAGCTCGGCAATGCATGCTTTTAGCTGAGGGATGGAAGCACTGATGTTAGGTAATTTAATAATGTTTGCATTAGGATCTTGTGTCAGAGCACCTAAGAACTTAAGGCCATCTTCTACGCGCTGTTCCTCTGTAAGCTTTTCGGGGAAGGTCGAGAGAACACGGCTTGCTAGAGAGATGTCTGTAATTTTAACATCGATGCCAGCAGCAGAAGTAAATGTACGAACAATAGGTAGAAGCGAGCATGTAGCTAATGATGGTGCTTCGTCGGTTAGAGTGTAATAGATGGTTTGGTTCGTTGTAGTCATTGTATTCCCCAAAGGTTTTATGGCAGTGCAGCCAAGGGTTTGAACAAAGGCGGCTTGTGGCTACCTTTCTCCACTATTTCAAACCCGATGGTTGTAATTTAGTAACAGAATTATACTGAATTCAGCGCAATAGTCATACGTCTGGCCTATGTACTTATGGCTAATGTTGTTGTGTTTTTACAACTTTTTTTCCTATATTTGTGCTGCGATGCAGCATAATTCCGTATGTAGTTCTATAAATAGAGCCGATTATTTATTTAATCGAAGAACTATTGCCAATTAATGACAGCTGCTAGTTAAGACTTTAGGTCTAATAAGCCTTGAGCAAATATAGTGAATTTTTCAGACCCAATTTAGGGACAGGAATGATCTTAGATTTAATTTAGTAGGAGACCGAGGTAGAATAAAATAATGGAAAAAGAGCATAGTATGGCTGAATTAACAGAGAAACCTACTCCTCCCGCAGATTGTGAGTGTTGTGAGAGTGCTTGCTCGCCTTGTGTGTGGGATATCTATTATGAAGCATTAGCTGCTTGGAATGCTCAGCAGGCTCCAATAAAAAAAGACAATGACAGTGAGTGATTAGTCATGGGTGATGTTGTAGATATGCGTTCTTCTAGGGAGAAGGCAAAGCATAAAAAGAAAGAAGAGAAGTTCGCCTTATTGCAAAAGCGCTTTGAAAAGGCGCTGCCTGCTGATGAGCAGGATCCCAAGCAGAAACTGTTAGATTTGTTTAAGAAAAAATAGTTTTATTAAAAAACGCTCTATCACTATCGTCCTTATATGCAAAGTGTCATTGAAATTTTTGCATAGAGAATTACCGATTGTGCAGGGGCCTGTTTTCCGAACTCACTCTTTTCCTTATAGTTTTTTAGCGTCCGCCATTGTTTTAATGGATTCATGCAGTTAAGACTCTTCCGATTTTTGTGCACTACATTCCTTGCATTCACCGTATAAAATAAGTTCATGGTCTTCAACTGTAAACCCTTCAGGCATAAAGCTTTCGAAGCCGCCTGGGCATAAATTCACTTCAAATACTTGTTCGCAATACCGGCATTGGAAATGATGGTGGTGTGTATGTGTTTTGATCTCGTATCTTGGATTTTGTCCAGGGAGTAAAACGCTTGTAATCAGATTGTTTGCTTGTAGTCCTTTTAAGTTTCGATAAACCGTGGCTAATGACATTTTAGGCACAATAACGGAGGCTAAACTCAAAATTTCTTGGGCAAGCAGAGGGCGTTTTGCTTCAGTCAGCACTGCACGAATAGCCTCATACTGGCGGGTTTTACGTTCAATCGTCATTTTTTCCTCAAAATCTAGCTAACAATCACTAAAGGATTTAAACAGAGTGTGATTCTGACTGCACGAATAAATTCTTGTTAATCCTTTAATGATAATGCATTATCATTAGCAATAAGAAAAGTGAGGAATAAGTAGAGATGAGTTCTGAAAGTAGTCAAGCAAAGCGCCTTCCAGTTACGGTTATTTCCGGCTTTTTAGGGGCTGGTAAAACAACCTTACTAAATCACATTCTTAATAATCGTGAAGGGCGCCGTGTTGCTGTCATTGTTAATGATATGTCGGAGGTCAATATTGATGCAGCGCTTGTGAGGGAAGGTGGTGCAGAACTTTCTCGCACTGAAGAAAAGCTTGTAGAGATGAGCAATGGATGTATCTGCTGCACATTAAGAGAGGATCTATTAGATGAAGTCAGCCGTTTAGCTAAGGAAGCTAGGTTTGATCATCTCGTTATTGAATCTACAGGTATATCAGAACCTCTACCGGTTGCAGAGACATTTACCTTTGAGGATGAGGGAGGGCAAAGTCTTAATAGCATTGCGCAGTTGGATACTATGGTGACTGTGGTTGATGCATTTAATTTTTTACGTGATTACAGTTCGCAAGATAGCCTTCAGATGCGTGGTGAATCCTTGGGTGATGAAGATCAACGAACGGTAGTTGACCTATTGATTGAGCAGGTAGAGTTCTGTGATGTGATCGTGCTGAATAAAACCGATTTAATTTCAGCTGACGAGCGGGAGCAGCTTGATGCCATTCTTCGTAGTTTGAATACGCGGGCTCGTATTGTGGTTGCTGAATATGGAAAAGTCTCGCTTGAGCATGTTTTAGGAACGGGGCTGTTTGATTTTGAGCAAGCTTCATTAGCGCCTGGTTGGTTGAAAGAGATGCGTGGTGAACATGTACCGGAAACTGAAGAGTATGGTATTAGCTCTTTTTTATATCAGGGAAGACGGCCATTCCATCCTTTAAGGTTTAAAAAATGGGTGGAGAGTGAGTGGCCGGGCGTTGTGCGTTCTAAAGGCTATTTTTGGTTGGCTTCTAATCCGACAATGGCGGGCAGTTGGTCGCAAGCTGGGGCTGTTGCTCATCATGGTCCTGCGGGACATTGGTGGGTATCTGTTCCAATTGAAAATTGGCCAGATGACCCTCAAAGCGTTGTTTTTATTCGTCAGAAATGGGATGAGAATGTAGGTGATGCGCGCCAAGAGATCGTGTTAATCGGCATGGATATGGATAAGGATGCGCTTTGCGCTGGCTTTGATGAGTGCATGCTGACAGATGAAGAGATGGCCTGTGGTCCTGATGCTTGGTCAAGTTGGAATAATCCTTTTATGAGCTGGCCGCAAAGTGAACAAAAGACTCACTCCTAAGCGGGTCCTTAAAACTGGAGTTCGATTGTTATTTTTAGATCGCTTTAGTGGGCTGCATTGAGATGCAGCCTATAACTTCTATAGCTCTTTTTTATTTCCTTTCTTTTTATTATGGCGATAGCAAGGTTGTTGTTAAGTCATATCTAATTCGCACATTTTTAGAGAATAAACATGATTCGAAAAAACCCCCGTGGCGATATACCACAAATTCATCCCGATGCTTTCATTGATCCGACAGCTATTATCTGTGGATTAGTTATCGTTGAAGAGAACGTTTTTATTGGCCCCTATGCTGTGATTAGAGCCGATGAAGTTGATGCTAATAATCATATAGAGCCGATCATAATTGGGGCGCATTCTAATATTCAAGATGGGGTTGTGATTCACTCCAAATCAGGGGCGAAAGTCTCTATAGGGCAGCGAACCTCTATTGCTCATCGAGCTATTGTACATGGGCCCTGCTCTGTAGGTAGTGGGGTGTTTATCGGTTTTAATTCAGTGTTATTTAACTGTACGGTGGAAACCGGTTGTGTGGTTCGACACAACGCTGTAGTCGATGGTTGTCATCTCCCCGCGGGTTTCTATGTACGCTCTACTGAGCGAATAGGTGCAGAAACCGATCTTACGTCTCTACCGCAGGTTTCCGTGGCGGCGAGTGAATTTTCCGAAGATGTAGCGCGTACCAATAATGAGTTGGTTATGGGTTATAAGCGAATCCAGAACGAGTTTTAATATATGAAGTCCGTTAATATCACGCTGCCCGATGGGGCAATAAAATGTTTTGATAACCCCGTTACCTCTAAGGACGTCGCCTTATCGATTAGCCAAGGCCTTGCTGAGAATGTCATAGCGGCCAAGGTCAATAATAGGCTGATGGATCTAAGTGATCTTATTGATGTTGATGCAAAAGTGCAGCTGATTACAGCTCGAGATGATGAGGGGGTAGAGATTATCCGCCACTCTTGTGCGCACCTTATAGGTCATGCGGTTAAGCAGCTTTACCCTTCAGCCCAAATGGTTATTGGGCCTGTGATCGATGATGGCTTTTACTATGATATAGCGTTTGAGCGGCCTTTTACGCCTGAAGATCTTAATGCCATTGAGCAGCGTATGGGGGAACTGATTGCTAAGCAATATGATGTTGTTAAGCGCAGCTTGCCACGCGAAGATGTTGTGAAAATTTTTACAGAGCGGCAAGAGCTGTACAAGCTACGTCTTATAGAGGATATGCCGGATGAGCACGCTTTTGGCCTCTATTTTCATGAAGAATATATAGATATGTGTCGTGGGCCACATGTGCCTAATACGCGTTTTTTAAAGCACTTTAAGTTGACTAAGTTGTCAGGTGCTTATTGGCGCGGTGATGCTAACAACGAGCAGCTCCAGCGTATCTATGGTACGGCATGGGCCAATAAAAAAGCACTCTCGGCATATTTGCGTCGTATCGAAGAAGCAGAAAAGCGTGACCATCGTAAATTAGGTCGTGAGTTGGATCTATTCCACTTTCAAGAAGAGGCGCCGGGGGCTGTGTTTTGGCACGCTAAAGGATGGACGCTCTTTCAGCAGCTTATTGATTATATGCGTTACTGTCAGCAGCAAGCTGGTTACGTTGAGGTGAGTTCACCGGATGTGATGGATAGAGGTTTGTGGGAGCAGTCGGGTCATTGGCAGAACTATCGTGATCATATGTATACAACAGAGACTCAAGATGGAAAGGTCCTCGCGCTTAAGCCGATGAATTGCCCTGGGAGTATTCTGATGTATCGACATGGGTTTAAAAGCTATCGTGACCTACCAATCAGAATGGGGGAGTTTGGTAAAGTGCATCGCTATGAGCCTTCTGGTGCACTCCATGGTTTGTTGCGGGTTAGGCACTTTACGCAGGATGATGCCCATATCTACTGCACGCCTGAGCAGGTTAAAGATGAATGCCGATCTGTTGTACGAATTGTGCTGGATATCTATAGTCATTTTGGTTTTAACGATGTGCGCATTAAATTGTCAACACGTCCAGAAAACCGTATAGGCACAGATGACACATGGGACTTTCTTGAAGGTGCATTAACTCAGACCTTAGAGGCTATGGAGCTTAGTTTTCAAGTCAATCAAGGTGAGGGAGCATTTTATGGTCCAAAACTGGAGTTTGTTCTGAGAGATGCTATTGGCCGTGATTGGCAGTGCGGTACCTTACAGGTGGATATGAATCTGCCTGAGCGCTTTGCTCTGGAATATATTGATGAGGAGGGGCAACGTAAACATCCGATCTTGCTCCATCGTGCACTATTTGGCTCGTTAGAGCGATTTGCCGGTATTTTGTTAGAGCATCATGAAGGTAAATTACCTTATTGGTTAGCACCGGTTCAGGCTGTGGTTCTATCGATTACTGATGAGCATGTAGATTATGCACAAAGCGTTGGTCAGTGGTTATCCCTTGAAGGGTTGCGTACTGAAGTGGATAGCCGGAAAGAAAAAATAGGCTATAAGATACGAGAGAGAACACTACAGCGTATCCCTTTCATGCTTATCGTTGGGGCGAAAGAACGTGATACCGGTTCCGTTTCTATACGAAGCCGTGATGGCCAAGATCTAGGTGCTTTCTCGCTTGTTGACGCGTTAGATTTTTTGCGCCGAGAATGCGCACCTCCTTATCAGATATCGCAAGAGAAATTATTAACATCACTGCAAGAAAAGTTGCAAATTGAATCACCTGATAAGGCATTAATATGAAGCAGGCTTTTAGAAAAATACAAAGCTTAGCCGATGAGCTACATGCTGACTTATTGGTTTTGGGGGGAGTGGTTATAACGCCTAATGGTGCTGAGCAAATAGACATAGCAAGTTCCGGCGGGGTTATTGTTGCTTTAGGTGATTTAAAGGGGAGGTGGCAGGCCGACCAAGTGATAAATGCACAAGGTTTGCATGTATTGCCGGGCGTAATTGATAGCCAAGTGCATTTCCGTGAACCCGGACTCTCCCATAAAGAAGATATTGAAAGTGGCTCTCGTGGCGCCGTTTTGGGAGGCGTTACCGGTTTTTTTGAGATGCCAAATACTGATCCACTAACACTTTGGGACGCCGATCTTCAGGCGAAGTTAGATGCTGCGGACGCTAAAGCATGGTGCGATTACGCATTTTATATTGGTGGTTCCGCTGTTAATGCAGAGCAGTTAGATAGGCTAGAAAATCTGCCTGGGTGTGCGGGTGTGAAAGTGTTTATGGGTAGCTCTTTTGGTGACCTACTAGCTGATGATGACGCGGTGCTGCGTAACATATTGTCTCACGGTCATCGGCGTATGGCGGTACACGCAGAAGATGAGGCGTTGTTAAAGGCACGTAAACCGATCGTAGAAGAAAGTGGTGATGTATGTCAGCACCATGAGTGGCGTAATGTGGAAAGCGCTTTTAAAGCGACTCGGCGTATTGTTGCGTTGGCGGCAGAAAGTGGGCGTCGATTACATGTTCTCCATGTATCAACTGCCGATGAGATGCGATTTCTGGCGAGGCATAAGCGGCGTGTAACAGTGGAAGTGACCCCACATCATCTATCTATGGTTGCGCCTGACTGTTATGAAATGCTGGGAAGTTTGGCGCAAATGAATCCTCCTGTACGCGAATTAGAGCATCAAGAGGCATTATGGGAAGGTATTCAAAATGGCACAGTGGATGTTATTGGCAGTGATCATGCACCTCATACATTAGAGGAGAAGTTAAGGCCTTATCCTCAATCCCCTAGTGGGATGACAGGGGTGCAAACTTTATTACCTTTAATGTTAAATCATCTGCATGAAGGTCGATTAACACTTCAGCGGCTGGTGGATTTAACCAGCGCGGGCCCGGCACGTATTTTTGGTATTGAGGGGAAGGGGCGTATAGCTTTAGGTTATGATGCTGACTTAACCTTAGTTGATCTTAACGCTCAACGTATTATTGATAATGAGTGGATTGCGAGCCGTAGTGGTTGGACGCCTTATCATGGCAAAAAAATTACGGGGTGGCCTATTCATACCGTTGTTAGGGGGCAGATCGTCGTAAGAGATGAGGTGTTGGTCGGGGAGCCACAAGGAAAGGCGATGGAGTTTATTGAGGTGATAGATTAAACAGGTAGAGAGAACGAAGTAATTCCATAGATAAAAAAAGCGGGGCTTAAAAGCCCCGCTTTTTATTTGTACTTTAAGCGTTTCTAGCTATCAGTATTACTTTCTTGACGCTTACGTAGTTCGCGAGGGTCATTAGGTGCTCGGCGTGTTCTGCGTTTACGAACAGGAGGCGCTTCTTTACTAGGCGCTTCAGCCGTTTCGCTAACATCGCTAGGTGCTTCAGTGACTTCGCTAGGCGCTTCAGCTGTTTCGCTAACGTCGCTTGATGCTTCAGTGGCTTCGCTAGGTGCTTCAACTGTTTCGCTAACGTCGCTTGATGCTTCAGTGGCTTCGCTAGGCGCTTCAGTTGCTCCGCTAACGTCGCTTGATGCTTCAGTGACTTCGCTAGGTGCTTCAGCAGTTTCGCTAACGTCGCTTGATGCTTCAGTGGCTTCGCTAGGTGCTTCAACTGTTTCGCTAACGTCGCTTGATGCTTC
>NZ_JAUOQR010000013.1 GCF_030547185.1 Neptuniibacter sp. 1_MG-2023 | reverse complement strand
TCGTTAGCTCAGCTGGTAGAGCAGTTGGCTTTTAACCAATTGGTCACAGGTTCGAATCCTGTACGACCCACCACTTATAAGAATCCAGCCCTGCGCTGGTTTTTTTATGTCTGTAGAAAATGCACGAGTACAGGATGAGAACCGTTAAAGGTTCGATTCGCATGACGCAGTCATAAGAAAACATCGGAGCTTGCGACGATGGCCCGAAGGGCAATAGTAATCCTGTACGACCCACCACTTATAAGAATCCAGCCCTGTGCTGGTTTTTTTATGTCTGTAGAAAATGCACGAGTACAGGATGAGAACCGTTAAAGGTTCGATTCGCATGACGCAGTCATAAGAAAACATCGGAGCTTGCGACGATGGCCCGAAGGGCAATAGTCATCCTGTACGGCCCACTACTAAGTATCTAATTTTGTGCTGGTTTTTATGCTTACGGTAACTGGGTCCCGAGAATGGATTTTCTATAGTGCTTATCGCTTAGTTGCTTTTTTTGGTTTATGTGTCGAGGTTATATTTTTTTAGTCTAATAGAAACCTTGTTAATTGAGCATCTCTTTATATATTTAAAAGTAATAAACTATTTGTTGATTTACGAGTCATATAGTTGTTCTAGTTGTATTTATAAGGAATGGCGATGCTTACCCCTGACCAGTGGGTGTTAGATGAGAGTGAAGGTACAGTCCCTTTAGCTAAGTGGCAAAAAACAATTGATGTTATGGCACGTGTCTTTAACGCGCCTGCAGGCTTTATTGTTCAGTATGCACCAGAAGGGTTCCAAGTCGTGATCTCAAGTGGTCAGGCATCGAACCCTTATGATGCTGGCGTGACAGTTCCTCCGGATACTAATCTTTTCTGTAAAAAAGTTGTCGAGCAGCAGGAGTTGCTTTACGTTCCTGATGCGTCAACTGACCCTTATTGGGACACTAATCCAGAGGTGAGTGACGATGGATTTTGTTCCTACCTTGGCTTGCCTGTTAAATGGCCGACAGGAGAGCCTTTTGGCACCATTTGCGTGATGGATTTTAATGCCACTGATTATCAAAAGGATTATGTTGATCTGGTGGGTGAGTTAAGAGATTTAATTGAGGCTGATCTTAAAATCCTATCGCAGTATCAAATGATTTCCAATCTTGCTATGACCGATGAGCTGACTGGGCTTTATAACCGGAGGGGGTTTTATTCCGTAGCTCAGCAATATATTGCCTTGGCTAAACGCTCAGAATTGTCGCTGGGGCTTCTGTATATGGATATGGATGGTCTTAAGAGGGTTAATGATGTCTATGGGCATCTAGCCGGTGATCAAGCGTTAAGGCGCTTAGGTAAAGCCTTGGAGGAGACGGTAAGGGAGAGTGATATCGCCGCTCGGTTATCGGGTGATGAGTTTGTGATGCTGGTTGCGATACGTAATTTTGAACAGCTGACTCAAATTGCTCAGCGAGTAGCCGACCGAATAACTAAGGACGATATTCGTGTAAGTATTGGCTCGGTATTAATGGATGATAGCGCGCAGCCATTAGAGTATTGGGTTGAGGAGGCTGATCGGCGGATGTATGAAAATAAAAATGCGTAACCGACTTTTAGGGGGTGTATCTAATCCCTACAATTTCGTAATAGACTTCACTTCCATCGGGTTTCTTTAGGCAAATTTCGTCTCCTAGCTGCTTTTTTAAAATAAGACGCGCCAATGGTGAATCTATGGAGATAAAATCAGCTTCGATGCCAATCTCATCCGGTCCTACGATGCGGTGTGTTCGTTCATTTTCATCTTCATCCAGAAGTGTTACCCAAGCCCCAAAAAAAACCGTGTCTTGCTTTGATGGCTCCGGTGCACGATCGACTACGACCATATCTTCGAGGCGTTTTGATAGGTAGCGAACTCGACGGTCAATTTCACGTAACTGCTTTTTCCCATAGATATATTCAGCATTTTCTGACCGATCACCTTGGGCTGCAGCCTCTTTTACCGACTGCGTGATTTCAGGCCGTTTTACTTTCCATAGATATTTCAGCTCCTCATTTAAGCGAGCGTAGCCTTCAGCGGTAATATATTTCGAGCTGCGAGGCTGTGGTGGACGCCACCTTCCCATAAATTATCCTTATTTTTTATGATTTTATAGTAAAGAATTCTAGCCTTTGGTCGATAAAATTGGGACTAGAAATCAGTATTTATTTTTACCTATTAGCGAGCAGTATGCGAACCGAGCAGATTATCAATCGAATTGAGGGCTATACCTCTACTTTGAGCCAAGCGGTTCAGAGTGGTAGTGGTGCGCAATTCTCTATGCTGCTGAGTTTGATTCATTCTAATCAAGCGCTTATTAAACCGGAGTCCATATCTGAAGGCACCGGTGACTTTAAGCTTCCTGAAGTCCAAAGTACCTACCCAGATCCAAACGAATTATATAATGCGCAAGTAACTGAAAGGTTAAATGTTGCCGTGCATGAGGGGCTGGTAGGAGATTTCGCTTACGTTAATGGTTACATCTATAGTCATAGCCATACACCTCGTCAGCAGGCTCAGGCGTCCGATGAGTATGCCAAAGTCGGTTTGATGTCGACAGGGCAGTTACTTATTGGTGAAATTGAAAGCTCTAAACAACAGATTCGAGCTGCCGCCTAAGCTATTAAGTTTCCCCGTTCGTCGTATTTAATGTCTTTTCTGTCCTTTTCTATGAGTTTTTAACTCAGGCTTTTCTATGTTCTGTTTGCAATTCTTGGTGGGAACGGCAAAAGCCTGCTACCTTGTAAAGAATAGGTTTTTGAATAATCGATAAAGTTATCTTGCTTATGTTGCGGGAGTGGCTGACTTTTATCGGTTTAAATAGGATTTTTATATGAATTTCTACATATAAATTAGGCTTAGGTGTAGTGAAAAAACCGAGAACTCTAAAGTTAACTATCTTTGTGATTTTTTGTCTGATCTCTCTTATTGGTGTTAACTGGTGGGGATTCGCTTTAAATAAACACGCATCCCAAGATTGGCTTGAAGCGGCAAAATTGGAAACTTATCAAGCGACTAATACTAGTCTAAGTTGGATGTCTCTTTTTTATTCACAGCTAAGGGGGATGGCAACACTATTTTATGGGTCAGAGCTTATTACTGAAGAGGAGTTTTTTAAAGGTATAGATTTGTTGAAAGGGATCGAGGCTGAATCAATAACGCCTTTGGCTGGGATGGCTTATGTGAGCGTTATTAATAGTGACACCCCATCTATGGAGGTCGCTGTACGTTACAGTACAGACACTGATGGCCTTTTTTCTAAAGATATAAATCTGATGACCTATCCTGCCATTGCGACAGCCGTACAGCAGGTTTTAGCTAAGCCTTCTCAGGTTGTTTTAAGTCCTATCTTCATCACCGATCAGGGGGCTCGATCTGTTGTCCTCGCTTTTAGTATTGAGAACAATAGGGACTCAGGTGTTTTGCTCTCTTTAATTAATTTAAGTGATCTTTTTGCTGATTTAAAGGTGCTCCATGTTTCGAATGGGCTAAGGCTTAGAATTGTGGATGATCGCTCTCAAAATATGGATACTCCGTTCGCTGAGCATTTAATGATAGGTGCTTTAAAAGCGCCGAATAGTGTGGAAACCTTTCATTATCAGATGCGAACAGGGAATGCCGATTGGGGGTTTTACTGGGACGTTGAAGAAGGGTATAAGGGCGGAGTAAATAATATATTAGGTCTTGTTGTACATATAGGCGGTAGTGCTTTGGTGCTGTCGCTATTCTCAATTATTGGCGCTCTGGCGCGGCAAAATAATATAGTCAGTCATCAGGTTCAGGTGCGCACTCGTGAGTTGGCAGAGGCATTGCTCGCACTGGAAAAAAGCAATGGGGAGTTGAGGGAACTTGCGAACAGGGATTCGTTAACTAATGCTTATAATCGGCGTTGCTTTATGGAGATCGCTGAGAGTGCTTGTGCGATGAGCCGGCGTTACAATTTGCCGTTAACCATCATCATGTTGGATGTTGATTATTTTAAACGTGTAAACGATAGTTGTGGCCACGCTTTTGGTGATAGCGTTTTGCTGGAGATTGTGAACGCTTGTAATGGTGAACTGCGAGAAGTCGATAGTTTAGGGCGTATTGGCGGTGAAGAGTTTGCTATCTTGCTTCCTGAAACGAGTATGGATGCCGCTTACCTTGTGGCGGAACGCTTACGTAGGAAGGTCGCAGAGCTTCGTTTTGAGTATAATGGTGAGTTTTTCGGTGTGACTGTTAGTATAGGTAAGGCGCACTTTTATCCTGATCAAGATGATGTTTTAAGTACGCTGCTGAAGCGTGCAGATGATGCGCTGTATGAGGCGAAAAATCGTGGCCGAAATCAGGTTGTAACTTATTCGCATGATACGGATTTGACGCCGTTAGACCGATAAAATAATGCTTAATCTTTGTGCGAAATTGCAGCCAAAACCGGCCTTAGGTTTGCCACTGAATCTTTTCTTCTACGCCGTTTTCAATCTTCCAATATTCATCAGGATCATCACCATCTTCCCAGCTTGAAACGATGCATCGAACTTGTGTGTTTAGTGCGGTGGCCGTTGCGTGAGCGCATTCAAGATCTGTTGCCCAAGGGCTTTTGTCAGACTTTAACCAGAGGCTTGTCCATGCTTTTCCTGCAGCGCGCTCATGAATCATTGTCTCTACATCATTACCGGAGAAGCGCAAGTTGAGCTGGTGAGTTGTTCCTTTGGATGAAATATAATCTATCTTTTCTGCTTGTGATGCTAGCCATTCCTGAATCGTTTCGAACGAACAGTTTTTAATATAGATTTCGATATCAGGGTGTCGTGTACTAGTCATGTTTGTCATCGCTTATAAAACGGATAATGCGTAAAACGCTAAGGCTTATGTAGCCAATCGCTGCCAGTATGATGCCAGCCGATAGGATGATCAAGCCAATGAGTGCAAGAATCTCCTGCGATATGGAGCTTTTTAATACGAATTCTGCCGCTCCTAGAATTAACATGCCTAAAAAGAACACAACAAAACCAATGCCCAGCAGGATTAGATTTTGTTTAGGGTTATCAGCCCGTTTATAGAGCCAATGTTTAAGCTTTTTTTTCATCGCCGTGTGAAGACCCCTAGATTAACATCTAAGGTAAGCGGCAGAGTGTTTAGCTGACAGATTTTATCTTTAGCTTCTGGGGGCAAGCGTTGACTATGAGGGGTCATGGCTAATAGGGCTGTAATTTCTTTGTTGGACTCTAATTGAAAAGGGTAAGTAACTTGTTGCTTGTGGCTGAGATCGAACTGTCCACTCAATGTACTGATGGGATCAAAATGGCTCGTTTTGATCTCTTGGTAGATCAGCTGACGTAGCTCTATTAAGTGCTGTTCCCCTGGCCAAGCAAGTATTAAGGTACTTCCGGGCTTCATTGGTTTAGCAAATGCTTCAGGCATTAAACGGCTAAAAAGCACAAGTTGTAGATCTAAACTCTCTGCAGGCAAAGGAATATCTGCGCCGGATGCTACAAGCCAAGTTATGGCTTTGCTTTTTCCACTTGCGGCTTTCACTGCATGCTTTGAAATATCGAGTGCTGTTATTGATGGGGCTTTATGTGCTTGAAGTAGTGCATCTTGTAGTCGTGTTGTGTAGTAACCTTCGCCGCAGCCCATATCAAGAATCTGAGGATGATCGACACTATCTAGCGCTTCTAAGGCAAGCTTGTTTATCTCATTGGATAAGGACTCATAGAACCCTAGTTCAAGAAATGTTCTACGCGCTTGTACCATCTCAGGATTGTCTCCTGGATCTTTTGAGCGTTTTTTATGGGCTAAAAGGAGATTCCAGTAGCCCTGTTTAGCTGCGTCAAAGCTGTGGTTGTTTTCACAGCGAAGGCTTTTATCCTGCAAAATGAGCAGTGATTTGCAAACAGGGCAAGTGAGTGGCATCTGAACGGGACCTTTAAGATTGAGTTAGCAGATGGGCCATGATGTTTTCATAGAGATCAGACAGTGTGTCTAAGTCTTTACAGCTAACCCGTTCATCAACTTTATGAATGGTTGCGTTAATAGGGCCTAATTCAACCACTTGAGCGCCTGTAGGGGCGATAAAGCGGCCGTCAGAGGTACCACCTGATGTAGATAGCTCTGTTTTAGTGCCTGTAACGGCTGAAATGGCCTGTTGGCAGGCTTCTACTAAGTCCCCTTCGGCGGTTAAGAAAGGATTGCCGGAAAGCACCCAATCTATATCCCATTCTAAATTGTGGCTATCAAGGATGTTACCAACACGTGTTTTTAGTTCATCAGCGGTAACTTCCGTGGAAAAGCGGAAGTTAAACATAATGTCGACATGCCCAGGTACAACATTAGTAACACCTGTACCGCCATTAATGTTTGATATTTGGAAACTAGTTGGTGGGAAAAAGTCATTTCCCTCATCCCATACTTCAGAGGCCAATGCTGCGAGTGCAGGAGCGGCCATGTGAATAGGGTTTTTAACTAAATGGGGATAGGCTACATGACCTTGTACGCCACGAACTTTCAGGGTAGCGCCTAAAGAGCCGCGACGGCCATTTTTAATTGTATCGCCGACATGAGTGGTGCTGGATGGTTCGCCAACGATGCACCATTTTATTTTTTCATTACGCGCTTCTAAATGGTCAATAACGCGAGTAGTACCGTTGATCCAAGGACCTTCTTCATCACTGGTAATCAGTAATGCGATAGAGCCTTGATGATCAGGGTGATGTTCAATAAAGCGTTCAAGTGCAGTCATAAAAGCAGCGATACTGCCTTTCATGTCGGCAGCGCCTCGGCCACAAAGCATACCTTGTTCTATAGTTGCTTCGAATGGCGGAAACTCCCAACGTTCTTCTGGACCTGAAGGTACAACATCAGTGTGGCCAGCAAAACAGAATACTGGGCCGGAATCGCCGCGTCGTGCCCAGAAGTTTTTCACATCTTCAAAAGGTAGACGTTCAATTTTAAACCCTAGCGCTTCTAATCGCTCAATCATCATATCTTGGCAGCCTGCATCCTCCGGTGTTACTGAGCGGCGGTTAATGAGGTCTTTGGCAAGTTCGATTGTTGCTGAAAGTTTCTGGGTCATAATTGTGATCCGTGTAGCCTTTTAAAATTTAGTGCTAGTAATAAGAAGTGCGCCTATGGCGCACTTCTAAATATTACCGCTTAACCACTGTCATCTATCAGTTTAGATTGTTTATACAATCAGTGATTGAATGACCGGGTTTATTAGTTGTGCTTATGCAGCTCTTCGTTCAACTCGATGGCAGATTTGTTGGTTTTAACTTCAATGCGGCCATTTTGAGAGTTACGACGGAACAATAGATCAGGCTTACCTGCTAGTTCAGCAGCTTTCACTGTGCTGACTTCGTTATTTTGGTCATCAAGGATAGTGACTTTAGAGCCTGCTGTGACATAAAGGCCCGCTTCTAAGGTGCAGCGATCGCCCATAGGTAAGCCTAGGCCAGCATTTGCGCCTAGTAGGCAGTTTTCACCCACAGAGATCACAACATTGTTACCGCCAGAAAGTGTACCCATAGTAGAACAGCCGCCGCCAAGATCGGAACCGTTGCCTACTACAACACCTGCAGAGATACGGCCTTCAATCATGCTGACGCCTAGTGTGCCTGCATTGAAGTTCACGAAACCTTCATGCATGACCGTTGTGCCTTCACCTACGTGAGCGCCTAAACGAACACGGATAGCATCGCCAATACGAATACCTGTTGGTACAACGTAATCTGTCATTTTAGGGAATTTATCTACAGAGGTAACACTTAAAATACGACCTTGGGCGCGGGCTGCAAGTTGACGCTTTGGTAGGTCATCTAAAGAGATCGCGCCTTCGTTTGTCCATGCAACGTTCGGTAGTAGACCGAAAATACCGGTTAAATTAATAGCGTGTGGTTGCACTAGACGGTGTGAAAGTAGGGTTAGTTTTAAGTAAGCTTCAGCGGTTGAAGAAGGTGCTTCATCGGTTTCCAGAATACATAAAACCAATGCTTGGCTTGTACCTTCTAAAATCTCGACAACTTCCGCTTGTGCTTCTGCATTCACTGATAAAAAGGCTGCTTCAAGATCTTTAAGTTGAGATTCTTTAATTTCAATTGCAGCATTACCACCTTGATAGCCTATTTTTTCTGCAACTGCATTTACGATGGCATCATCAGCGTTAAGTAGGGGTGCGTTGTAATAAACTTCTAGTAGTTCGCCCGCTGAGGATTTTGTTCCTACACCTAAGCCGAATGCAAAATTAGCCATGTTGATCTCCGATTCTTAAAATTTTTAAATTCGTTATTTCTGTGACTTATATGTCAAACAGAGCGGAATATTCTGTATCTTTAAAACCTACCAAGCGAACGCTTCCTGTATCAATTAACGGTCGTTTTATCATGGCAGGGTATTCAAGCATCAAGCTAATAGCTGATGCTTCATTAATCGTGTTTTTTATCTCTTCAGGTTGTTGGCGCCATGTAGTGCCACGCTTATTAAGTAAAGTTTCCCAACCTAATTCTGATACCCAGTTTTTTAATTGGGTTTCGTCTAAACCATCTTTTCGGTAATCATGGAAGCGGTACTCTATCTGGTTGGCTTCTAGCCATTTACGCGCTTTTTTGATCGTGTCGCAGTTAGGTATGCCGTACATCGTAATCATCAATTGCCTACCTTTTATAGTGCTTCAATATAGCTACGAATACGTTGTGCTGCTTCGACGCATTCATCCATTGTTGCAACTAAGGCCATACGTACATAGCCTGCGCCGGGTACTATGTTGTCAGTTGTTCTAGATAGATAGCTGCCAGGTAGTACAGTAACGTTTTGTGATGCAAATAGGCCTTGTGCAAATTTATCATCGGCAATCGGTGTTTTTGCCCATAAGTAGAAGCTGGCTTCTGGTTTTTTTACATCCATTACTGGTTCTAAGATTTTTATAACGGCGTCGAATTTGTGTCGATACTGATCTCGGTTATCTAAAACGTGATCTTCATCGGACCATGCTTCTATAGATGCCAGTTGATGCTGAATCGGCATAGATGAACCATGATAAGTACGATAGGAGAGGAAAGGGGTTATTAATGCTGTATCTCCAGCAATAAAGCCAGATCTCAATCCTGGTAAGTTTGAGCGTTTAGATAGGCTGTGCATAACTACACAATTTTTGTAATCGTCACGACCTAGCTCGGCGCACGCCTGAAGAAGCCCTACAGGTGCTTGCTCTTCATTTAGATATATCTCTGAATAGCACTCATCAGAGGCAATAATAAAGTCATACTGGTCTGAAAGTTTGATCAGCTTTTTCAGGGTTTCTAAGTCGGTGACTGCACCCGTTGGGTTACTTGGGGAGCAGATAAATAGTAATTGGCAGCGCTGCCATACGTCGTCAGGTATTGCATCGTAATCTGGAATAAAGCCATTTTCTTCTAGGCAATTCAGATAATAAGGCTTCGCACCCGCGAGGTATGCTGAACCTTCATAGATTTGGTAGAAGGGATTAGGTGATAAAACTAATGCTTCAGGTGAACGATCTACAGCGCATTGAGTAAATGCAAAAATCGCTTCACGGGTTCCATTTACGGGTAAGACATTGTCTTCTGCGTTCAGACTACCTTCCGTAAGCTTGAAACGACGGGTGCACCAATCGGCAATGGCTTGGCGCAGTTCAGGCAAACCTTTGGTGGTTGGGTAGTTTGCTAGTTTTTCCATATTATTAATTAAACACTCTTGCACAAACGGTGGTGAAGGGTGTTTAGGCTCACCAATAGACAACGCAATATGATCTAAATCAGCCGGTGGAGTCACTTCTGCCTTTAGTGCAGTGAGTTTTTCGAAAGGATAAGGCTGTAGCAGGCTAAGGTCGCGATTCATACTGATCCTTGAGTTCCTATGTGGGCGATAGATGAAAATGGAAATACAGAAAATAGGGGCGAAATTATACCTTAACTATCCCGAATCTGCGAATAGACGACGTTATATTAGTTTAACTAAATGCCGCGTATTGAGCGCTATTTTTTGAAAAGGTTTCTATGTTCTCTGCCCTTTATAGGGAGCACTGATTTTAACTTTGATTTATAAGATCTTTTGCCTAACTTATAAAAAACACTATGCTGCAATATGAAGATAAATATAGGTTGGTTTTTGTTACTGAATGGTGATGTTTTATGTGTAACTTAGGTCAGTATATTTTTTCGACTTTTATAAAGGCATTGTTATGTATGTGGATAGACGAACTTATCCTCGAATAGATACGGATCTGCCAGCTGAAGTGCAGATGTTTGCTGGATCTAGTATTGACGTTAGGTTGATAAATCTTAGTTTGGGAGGGATGTTAGTTGAAGGCGGTAAGGAGGTAGAGTTACTGCGGCCACTGGTTGATGGTGCTCCTTTGGAGTTATCCCTGCATTTTGGCCTGAATCAGTACCCTTTACACTGTCATTGTCGAGTGGTTTATCAGCGTCGACAATCCCAAGGCTGTATACAGTTGGGATTGTCCTTGTTGAGTATCGATGATAGAGCCTTAGCGTTACTTCAACAGTATATTTCTGAACAGTTAACTTAATGGATATATAACCAGATTTATCCTCCTAGCTCTGGCTTATCTGCTGTGACCTGTGTGTTGTGATCTTTCATATTTAATCTGCCACGTGTTGATTCAATAATGGTTAGGGTTGCAGGGACAAATAACAGGATCAGCGCAGTACCGTAAGCTAAGCCGAAGACAATGGACACCGCCATAGGAATTAGAAACTGCGCTTGTAGCGAGGTTTCAAATAAGATGGGAGTGAGTCCAGCTATAGTGGTGAGTGATGTTAATAGTACGGCCCGTAAACGTTGACAAGCTGCTTCAACCAACGCCTCTTTGATGGCGACCCCTTTTTTGCGCAAGCCCTGATAAAAAGTGACTAATACGATGGAGTCGTTGATCACAATACCGGAGAGACCAAAAAAGCCAAATAGGGACAGGATTGTCATACTCATCCCCATAAAAGCATGACCAAGAATAGCGCCAGTCAGGCCTAGAGGGATAGCAAGCATTACAGAAATAGGCCAACTGTATGAGGAGAACACCCAAGCTAAGATTATGAAAATTAATGTTAAAGCTAGCATTAAACCTAGTTTCATATCATCTAAGGTTTCTCGCTGGCTTTTGTTTTTACCTTCGAAGCTTGCAGAAACACCGTACTGAGCAAGTATCTGATCAAGTTTGTTGGATTTTAGATCGGTGATGATCTCATCCGCATTAGCAATGGCTTCATCTAAATCCGCTGTTACTTTAATGGATAGTTGGCCATCGACACGGGTTAAGGTATCTAAGCCTTGTTTGGCTCGGAAGCTTACAACATTACTCAGTGGTGTCGTGCCTCCATCCGGTAGTACAACGGGGAGTTGTTCAATAATACTAAGGCGATCTCTTTCCTCTTCTGGTAGCTGAATGCGTACTTCTATTTCGTCTTGGCCTTGATAGAAGTTTTGCACTTCTAAACCATCAAATGCTGCACGTAGTTGGCGGCCTACCGCATCTAAGGTCAACCCTGCGGTTTTACCGGCGGGGGTTAGTTCGTAGATTAGTTGTGATTTGCCATAAGGAAGGTCATCGTCAATATTACTTAAACCTACATAGCTTTTTAACAGTGACTGAAGATCCAAAGAGGCTTGCTTTATATCGTGGATATCATTGCCTGCGAGTTTGACCTCGATCGGCTTTCCTGGAGGCCCACTGGTCGCGACATCAATGGTGAACTTTTCAATACCAGCGGGGACTATAATCCGCTTTCGCCATTCACGGTTAAACTCAGTGGTACTGATTGTTCGATCGTCGCCGGGCTGTAATTCGACTAATAATGAGCCAAATTCGTCGCCACTATTACCTGATTGTGACGTGCGCGAGAATGAGGCGCTACGTAAGCGCTGAAAAGCAACTTTGATATTGTCACCACCAAGTTCTTTGTCTGTTTCTTGCAAGGTGATATCCAAATGGCGGACAAATTTATCTACCGTTGCTGAGTCTGTTCCTGCGCTGAACTGCACGTTGGCTGTCATTGTGTCGCGTTCAACCGCAGGGAAAAAAGTGAATTTGACCTTACCACCAAGAATCAGTGCTATGGCTAAAATAAACATTCCTAGTGCGGTTGCTATGGTTGTCCAGCGGAACTCTACCGCTTTAGTAACGAGTCTCCTAAAAGGTCCATCTTTAAATTTGTTAAAACCGTTGTCTAGTCGAACGCGTAGTTTGGATGGATGTAAATCTTTTATGTTCTTAATACTGTGGTGAAGATGGCCAGGTAGAATGAGAAAGCATTCAACTAATGAGGCTAAAATAACGCAGATGACTACGGTGGGTATATCTATAAGGATGTTCCCAATAGTCCCACCAATCATTAGTAAAGGTAAAAAGGCGGCTATAGTGGTCAATGATGAGGCCATTACAGGGGCGAGCATGCGATGTGCTCCACCAATGGCGGCGTTTAATCCACTTTCTCCCATTTGGACATGAGTCAAGGTGTCCTCACCTACAACAATAGCATCATCAACGATAATACCTAACGCCATAATCAACCCAAATAGGCTGATCATATTAATGCTCCCACCAATGGCATAAAGTACCGCTAAGGTAGCCATAAATGAAACCGGAATACCAATAGTGACCCAAAAGGCGACACGGGCATTGAGGAATAGGAAAAGGATGCAAATAACTAAGATTAAACCGCTAATACCGTTTTTTAAGAGAAGGTTGATACGTTGTTTGACCGGTTGCCACTGTTCATCATAGGCGATCATTTGTATATCAGCGGGTAGTGTAGGGCGCGTTTTTTCTAACCAATTATTGAGGATTTCTGCAGATTTAAGGGTGTCTTGGGTTTCTGTGCGGCGAAGCTGTAACATCGCTGCAGGTTCGCCTTGATATTGCAGTAGTACTTGACTGTCTTTGGCTTTTAACGAGATCTCGGCAATATCGCCTAGACGGATTAAACGTCCGTCTTTATCAGTAATAATGGGAAGCTGTCGAAAACCCTCTACATCGCGTTGTTGATTTAAACTGCGTATTTGCCGTGAACCATCGCCTTTCGCTGCGGTGCCTGCCGGCAGATCTAAACTTCTTAATTTTATGCTCTCAGCGACTTGCCCCATGGTCATATCCAGCTCATGTAATTGAGCTGCCGGAAACTCGATGCTGATCTGTTGGTCAGGTAGGCCGATAAAATCTATCTTGTTAATACCTAGTGCTAAAAGCTCCTGTTCAAAGCGGTGTGCAAAGGTTCGTAACTCCTCTAATGTGCCTTTTTTACTGCTAAGAATTAAGCTAGCAATTTGCTCGTAGCGAATAACACGCTGAACTAAAGGCTCCTCAATATCACTAGGTAATTCATTACGAACACTATCTATTTTCTGTTTGACTTCATCTAACAGAAAATCAACGTCGGTGTCTTCATCAACCTCGATACGAATAGATGCGGAGCTTTGTTGAGCCGTGGAATAGAGGGTATCTATGCCAGTAAGAGATTTAAGTTCCTCTTCGATGGGTAAAATAATAGAGCTGGCAATATCCTCAGCAGCGGCACCACTCCAGATGACTTGTACTGTTATTACATCTAGCTCAAAGGTAGGAAAGAACTGAGTATTAAGCTTTTTTATGCCCCAAGCGCCCGCCAATATCATTAGCAGCATAAATAAGTTGGCAGCTACTCTATGGGTTGCGAAAGAGGCGGTTATATTTTGCAGCGAACCTTCATACTTACTCATCTTTTAGCCCCTCAGTTTCAGGGGAGGCAAACTCTTTAACGCGTAAACCGGTAATCGCATTGGGTAGCTGTGTTGTTACTATAGAATCCCCTGGGTGAAGGTCAGGACTGGTAATTAGAACCATGGGATTGTTGTCTGTGTCAGTACTATCCCCAATACGTTCGACTTGAACCGATACTAAACGCTCGTCCACGACCTTATATACCTTATTTAAACCATAGAGCGCGGTAGGGGGAACGGGAATGACTTCAGTAGTTGCAGGAAGTGTGACATTAATAGCCAAAGAGCGACCTAACTCCGGTTGATAATCCTGTTTTTTTATACTAAAAAAAACGTCAACCCCTGCACGTCCACTATTAACTGTCGCGGCAATACGTTCTAGATTTAGCTCAATGGTGCGATTGTCGATCGTGCCGATGGCAGCAATCTCTTGTAATGAGTTTTTATTTCTCAATAAAGGAAGAATACGGTTAGGAATTTGTGCACGGACCTCTAAGCGATCTAAGCTATAAAGCTCAACAATAGGGTCCCCTTCACGAACGCGATCCCCCGGGGATACACTTAAACTGGCTACTCGGCCACTAAAAGGCGCGTGGATTTTGGTGCGCGAAAGGTCTAGTTTAGCTGCGTCTAAAAGACTCGTTGTACGCATGAGTTGGGATTCTAATTGACGTAAACGATTTGGATGGTCCGCTATTGATTGTTCCCGTTGAGCAATAGATAAAGCTTGCTGTTGATAATCACGACGGGCTGAATCCAGTAGTTCTTGGCTTGTTAGTTTGCGTTTGATTAGATTTTCATACCGTTGAACGGTTTTGAGGCGTAGTTGCTGTAAGTTCTTTTCTATTTTCAGAGATTTAAGATCGGCGTTGTGACGTACCTTTTCAGTCTCAATCTGAGCGATAGTATTATCAACATCAGCTTGTCGCTGTTGTACTAGTAATTGTGCATCACTATCGTCAAGTTGGACCAGAGGTTCATTTGGGTTAATAGCACGTCCTTCATCGGTATAAACGTCTTTGACAAATGCAGTGACTGCTGCGGTTATTTTACTGACACGTGGGGATTCTACTTTGCCATAAAGTGTAAGTACGGGTTTATGGAGCCCAAACGCTGCGGGCACTGTACTTATGCTCCATATCTTTTCCGTCGTAGGGCGGGAGGGTGCTTGAGGCTTGGTCATCATCAGGAAAGCGAACACGGCAATGGCGGCCCCAATAATAAGTAGAGGTAGAATCCATTTTAAGTGGGTGTTTTGTTTTACTTTCACTTCGGTCATGTCATTTCCGTATTCAGGCAGTAAGCATGTTTATTATGTGAACGGGCTAATATTAGCCGAACCCTATATTAATGATCATTTATCGTTTCGTATATCTACAATCTTTGAAACCATGTACTTAGTATCGATGTTTATGGAATAGTTAGTAAGACCACCGAATATTGTGATTGTTCACGTTGCCGCTTTAGATTGTGCTAACGTGCTATTAATTATGACCATGAAAAGGAGTTTGTATGCATACTGATAGTGTACGCTGCTTAAACGCAACTGGATTTCACAATATGGTATATCACGAATGGGGTAGTCGTGATAATGCTCGTGTGCTTGTGTGTGTGCATGGATTAGCGCGTAATAGCCGTGATTTTGATGAGTTGGCTTTAGCCCTGTCTCGCGAATATCGAGTAATCTGCCCTGATATTGTTGGGCGAGGAGCAAGCGATTGGCTACCTTCAGGTCAACCTTATGATATTCCCCAGTATTTAAGTGATATGACGACTCTACTGGCCCGTCTAAATGTAGATACTGTGGATTGGGTTGGGACATCGATGGGTGGGATTATCGGGATCTGTTTAGCGGCCCTGTCTGATTCCCCGATTAAACATTTAGTGCTGAATGATATTGGCGCTTTTGTACCAGCTACTGCGTTACAGCGTATTGCTGAATACCTAGGTGATAAGCATTTTCAAAGCTTGTCGGATGTTGAGCAGTATATGCGTAGCACCTATCTGTCATTTAACAATCTAACTGATAAGCAGTGGCGTCATCTAGCAAAGTATGGCTCACGTTTACAGAGTAATGGTGAATATGCCTTGCACTATGATCCCGCGATCGCTGAAGCCGCCAAGCATAGTTGTAGTGATGATGTTGACCTTTGGCCTTTTTGGTCGGCTATTAAAATCCCTCAGTTATTAATCTGGGGTGAGGAATCGGATGTGTTGCCAGAACAGACGGTACGAGACATGCAGGCGAATGATCAATTGGAGTTATTCACTATACCTGAGATAGGGCACGTTCCCTCTTTGATGGAGCGCCCACAGATTGAAAAAGTTAAGATGTGGTTACGTGAACAACATAGACATAATTAAAGCACTGCCTACTATATTTTAGCGGACTATAAAGGAGTTTAGATGAGCGTACTAACACGTTGGCCACAAGATCAGCTTTGTTTAAGTGACCAAGAGCGTAAAGATGCAGTGGATGCAGTAGAAAAAGCTTTTGCCTCAACGCTTGAGTCCTTGAAAGTGGATATTGGGCTAGTCGATATGTTTGAAGCGATTTATGTTCCTCTAGGAGCATGGTTAGCTTGTAGGAAACGACAGAAAACAGGCCCGCTTGTCATCGGTATAAACGGAGCGCAAGGGGCGGGAAAATCAACCTTATTTAATTTACTGGAAGTGATTCTTACTGAAGGTTTTAATTTTAAAGTTGTTGGTTTCTCTATAGATGATCTCTATAAAACCTATGATGAGCGCGTTGAGCTGTCGGAAACCGTACACCCTCTATTACGCACAAGAGGGGTGCCTGGCACTCATGATGTTGAGTTGGGAATAGAGATTCTTAATTCGTTAAAAAATAGTGATGAGCATACCGTCACTAAGATTCCCGTTTTTGATAAATCTACAGATGACCGTTGCCAAGCAGCGGTTTGGCAAGAGTGGGTCGGGCCTGCTGATATTATCGTCTTTGAAGGATGGTGTGTCGGTGCGGATCCGCAAAAACCGGATGCTTTATTAGAACCGATTAATGAGCTTGAAAGGGATAAAGACCCCAGTGGTTTATGGCGTGATTATGTTAATGCGCAACTATCCGGTGTTTATCAAGATCTTTTCTCCATGATAGAGGTGCTTATTATGTTAAAAGTACCGAGCATGGATGCGGTTTTTGAGTGGCGTTCACTACAAGAGAAAAAGCTAGCGGAGCGAGTCAAATATATTTATGACACTCAACAGCCAACCGAGCATTTGCGGATTATGAATGAAGAGCAAATCAAGAGCTTTATTCAGCACTACGAGAGGTTGACTCGGCATATGTTGGAAGAGATGCCAGATCGTGCCGATATATCCCTATTTTTGAATAAAAACCATAAGATTTCAGAGATAAGGATTAACAGCCCACTCAAACATTGTGGGTTAAAATCTAATAGCTAAGCTTTCCATGAATCGGTGTGGAAGGCTTAGCCTTTCAGCTAAATAATAGGCTAGCGCTTGGTAAAAAAGCGCTATGCTTACTACTCGCTAAATAGGTAAAAATGTCATAGATGCCGCACCTTGAACAACGCGGTTAATCGTTCGGCTAGTTTTATCTGCAATAATATCCGCCATAAGATCTTGAATACCTATAAGTTTACCTAGGATTCTCTCGTAGCTGTAATTGCTGATTCCTTCTGATGAGATGCCGTTACTTAATATATAGAGTTGCCCAGATGGGTCTTTGCGGTTATTCAGATGCCAAGCGATAGATTCGAGGTTGCGTGCTGAGTTATAAAGCTTCTGTTGGTCTAGATCGTCTAAGATAAAAATCTCTTTCTTCCCATCATAAGCGGCATGAAGCATGCCTGTAATGCCCGCCATTAACGCAAAGACACGATCACCTTCAAACTCATCAGAGAAGGCTAAAGGCACCGCTGTAATGCCATCAGAGTAATTAAGTTCAGCGAACCCATTGGGAAGTCGTTCTGTTGGGAAAAGCTGCTCTAAACGCATGCTAAGGGTCATGCCTTCAACTTTCCTAAGCTCCTTTGGGTTACGTTTGTAGAGTTTGATCGTGAGTTCTTTTGTCAGTTTATGCCATTCTTTGATATTAACGTCTGCAACCATATCGATGTCAGATTTAGCTAAGTTTTTGACCTCGAACGGCTTTGCATTTTTATCTAAACAGCCAGTAATTAGAAATAACGAAATAATAACCAAAATAAAACGCATAAATTCCCTTAATGATGCGTAGCGGGTGACAATAGCAACTATATAGGTAATGTTGAATAAGGTACAAGCTAACAAGGAATAAGAACATATAAACATGCGTGTATGTTTGAATATAAAAAGTTTGGCTGGCCAGAGCAGACAACCTTTGTATGAAGGTGTAAGGACTGAGCTTGCCCTATCTACTCGGAATGATTAAACGGGCTGGTGGCTATTTTTATCGCTCTTATTTGCTGCGGTCCTTAATGATATAGTTCGCTTTATTTTTTACTGAACATAGACATTAACTTGAGACATATTTATGAAAGCGAAAGGTGATCTCACCACTACCCGTCGAGAATATATAGCTGCCCCTCTCAGTGAAGCAGGATTAAATATAGACCCTCTAGTTCAGTTTTCTGAATGGATGGATACAGCACTCTCAGTCACACCTGATGATGCCACTTCCATGACCTTAGCGACGGCTAATTCATCGGGTATGCCCTCAGCACGTATCGTATTGTTAAAACATTTTGGTGAAGAGGGGTTTGCCTGGTACACGGACTATCGCAGCCAGAAGGGCGCTGACCTAGCGGAAAACCCTCAAGCGGAATTGATGTTTTACTGGTACGGTTTAGAGCGACAGGTCCGAATTCAAGGCAGAGTAGAAAAACTATCGCTTTCTCAGGGAAAGAAATACTTTGAGGAACGTCCTCTTGGAAGCCGTTTAAGCGCAGCGGCTTCTTGTCAAAGCCATCCTATTGCCAGTAGAGAAGAATTAGAGCTGGCTGTGCAGCGTTTAGAGCAACAACACCAAGATGGACAGATCCCTCATCCTGAAGAGTGGGGAGGATATATTTTAAAACCTACGCGGTTTGAGTTTTGGCAAGGTCGAGAAAGTCGACTACATGATCGTTTTCAATTTAATCTGACCGAGAGCGGTTGGCAGATACAGAGGTTGCAACCATGAGTAGCGAAACTGAAGCGACATTAGTTCGCGTTGAACCAGAATCTACGCCTAGTGCTTGTATTATTTGGTTGCATGGATTGGGTGCCGATGGCTACGATTTTGAACCGATAATACCTTACTTAAAGCTCCCTAAATCGAGTGCGGTACGTTTTTTATTTCCCCATGCAGAGGTGATGCCTGTAACGGTTAATGGCGGAGCACCGATGCGGGCATGGTACGATATTTTAGAAATGAATGTAGGCCGTAAAGTGGATAAGCCTACATTGATTGCATCTAGCGAGAGGATACAGCGCCTGATCGATGAGCAGATTGCTGAAGGCATTCCTGCGGATAAGATTCTTTTAGCCGGTTTTTCACAAGGTGGTGCTGTTGCCTATCATGCCGCTTTAACATATCCCAAATCCTTGGCTGGTTTAGTTGCTTTGTCTACTTATATGGCGACAGCTGAGGAAATTAAACTACAGCGCCAATCGAGTAATTATCAAATTCCTATTTGGGTTGCTCATGGTGAGCGAGATGAAGTTGTTCAGCTTGCGCTTGGCGAGCAAGCGCTGACCACATTAAAGGACATGAATTATAACGCGTTATGGACTACTTACCCTATGGGGCATGAAGTCGTGATGGAAGAGATCGAAGCCTTAGGTTGCTGGATGGCTCAGCAGCTTAAGCTTTAAGTCGGAGAATGTATGAAGATTGCGAATAATAAAGTTGTTAAGTTTCATTATGCCTTGGTTAATGCTGATGGCGAAGTATTAGATGGCTCCCGTGGGGGCGAACCTTTGCCTTATCTACATGGACATAAAAACATTGTGCCGGGTTTAGAA
Source organism: Neptuniibacter sp. 1_MG-2023 (assembly GCF_030547185.1). Classification (GTDB taxonomy): domain Bacteria; phylum Pseudomonadota; class Gammaproteobacteria; order Pseudomonadales; family Balneatricaceae; genus Neptuniibacter. Next base: position 74,525 of record NZ_JAUOQR010000013.1, on the reverse strand, counting down.
CAGGCCATGTTGGGTCATAGTGTCGGTGATAAATTCAAGATTAAGGTGTCACCTGAGCAAGGCTATGGGCTGCGTGATGAAGACAAAGTCTCATTGGTTGAGCGTGCGTCTTTCGAGGGGTTCACTGAATTAGCTGAAGGCATGGTTTGTCAGATGGAGGATGAGCAGGGTGATCTTCAGCTTGTCTCAATTACCAAAATTGATGAAGAGGAGGTGACGGTTGATGCGAATCATCCTTTTGCCGGTCTTGAACTCAATTTTGATGTGGAAATTATGGACATCAGAGATGCAACAGAAGATGAGCTGTCTGCCGGACGTATTGAACTGTAAGCTTTTTAAAGTTAATAATCGTTTAAATACAGACGTACGCAGTAGCAATTACCTTCAAGCTACCGTAAATATTTGGAAATTATCATGCGTTTAATTTTAGCTTTGCTTATACCTTGGTTACAGTTTTTCACTATTGGTCGTCCAATTGCCGGCATTATCTGTTTGATTTTACAGATCACAATTGTCGGTTGGATTCCTGCCGCTATTTGGTCAGTGTATGCACTAAGCCAGTATAAAACTGATCAGAAAATTAAGGATGCATTAGATCGATAGTATTGCTTTGCTATCGATTCTTACTCCTAGCTAAGCCGTTGAATAAACGGCTTTTTTATGTCTTTATTTTACTTTTTCCTGCCATTCTAAATCCCCTATTTGAACTTTTAACCACTCAAATCCTATCTTCTTAGCAACGGCAGCTGCGCCATCTAAGCTTTTAAATTCACGTTCCTTTTTTGAACGCTGTAATTCAAGTGTAAACACCTCTTCATGTTTAGTGACAAATTTTAGTGTCCAGCCCCGTGCCATAGAGATCGGTATTGCTTGGCAAGAATCAAATACACCCGCTTTAAAAAGAAGTCTTATTTCTTTCTCTTGCATAGTCATATTCCTTATTCAACTTATCTTAAAGTAATAATGATAATTATAAATCAAGTTTTGAATATAACCAAATTTTTAGTTGATTTATTTGTTGTCTAACTTATTGAAAAATAAGGATAAAATAAATTATTTCTAGGTTTTAAACGGGGTGTATTTGTTGTTTGTAACTAATTGAAATAAAAGGATATTTTTTATTTGTTATCTTGAAATATTTTAATCATATTTTTATTTAAAGTGATTGAAATTTGATTAAGGGTTGTTGTTATTTATTTTTGATTTGTTGCCAAACTGTTTTGCTATTCAGTACCTAGTTATCTTATGGAGAAGCTTTCGAAGGTTGGGCGTGTGAGAAGTGTCGCTGTTGATTTGCAGCATTATCTGGGATCGGTAGGTCAGAAAGAACTGCCTGGCGCTTGGGGTAAAAGGCGCTTGGGGTAAAAGGCCCAATAAATTGAACTAGATCAATAAAAGGCTAAGCCAGTATTAAACGGGAGGGGCTTTCTTGAGCTGTATCAATATTTGCTAATGTGTAAAGGGGTAACCTCCTTTACCAGAGCAGTAAAAAATTACGAACAAATCGTGGGGGTATCGTGATGGTTGATGTATATAGTATGGAAGTGTTGGTTCCTAGCTTGTTGATGATTGGTGTAATGAGCGCCGCTATGACTTGGGGCTTTTTTAAAGTTCGCGGCTTGATGAACGAAGATAAAAAGAAGTAAGCGTATACTATTGGGGTTGTTGTCACCTTCCTCGATTCGGTAGAGAGTTCTCTTACTACAGCAAAAGAAGATCACTTTGGTGGTCTTTTTTTGTTTTTGTCATATGCCTATTGAGTTTGTATATCCCTGCATGCTTATTAAACCTTAGGCTAAATGCTGTTTATAGCTTAAGCGTATTGTGTACACTTATCCTTGATTTATATAAGTGAAATGACCAAATTTAATGAGAGGTCAGCACTTGTACATTTCTGAAATAATAAGTCCTTTACAAGCAAGAGGTTCTTCAAACTGCTTCTTGCGTGATAAATGAGAGGTTTTCGCATTTTGAGCAAAAAGGAGACGATGGTGAATAACAGTAGAGAAAGAGGCTTTTATAAAGTCCGTTATGGTAAGCGTTGGATTGCCGCCTATTGGTGTGGTGAATTATGGGGTTTACCGGATGAGATGAAACCAGGGGAAGAGGGATGGGAGGCTGTACTTGATCAGCAACCCGATGAAGTTGGGGAGTTCATCCCTATGCCGCTGACCTTAAGTAGCTGATAGTCAATGGTTGGGTCGGTAGATGCTCTATCGACCCCATATTGTTATATCTTATTTACTGGCTCTAAGAATTATAAATTTTCTATTACTGGCTACGGTTGTACAGTTACCAAATATTTTCTTAAGTGAAAGATGATAACCAAGATGGCGATTGCCAATAACCCAGAGCTCTCCACCTTTTTTTAGTACAGCGTAAGATTCATGGAACATCTGCTGTGCTATAAAGTCACCGACAACATTCTGCTGATGGAACGGGGGGTTGTTGAGTACTAGATCAAAACTATTCTTAGTTAAACCCTGTAAACAATCAGTCGGTGTAAATATCGCTGTGCGTTCAGGCCCGAATGCATGGGTAAAATTTATTTTAGCTGAATCTACAGCCATAAATGATTCATCTACAAAGTTGATCACCGCCTTAGGGTTTTTCTCCGCAGCAATTAATCCGACGACACCGTTTCCGCAGCCTAAATCAACAATCGTTTCATATTTATCGGTGGCAGGTAGGTGCTGTAGGAAAAAGCGAGTCCCTATATCCAAGCTATCTCTAGAAAATACGGCTGCGTGATTACTAATTTGATACTGCGTTCCTTCAAGTTTGTAAGTTGAAGGGTATGGCGAATTGGTGATCTCAAGTGACTTATCTATAGCGGGAAAGATTAAACGAGCTTTCTTTTTAGCTAAAGATGTCTTAGTAGGACCGATAATTTTTTCGAACAATTTTAATGTCGATGTATGAATTGCTTTAGTCATCGCTCCCGCAATAAGAGTGCTCTCTTGTGTTAAAAGAGGTTTTAATCTGATGAGCTGATCTTCCAACATAGCTAAGCTTTTGGGTACTTTGATAAGGACTATGTCAAATGTCTGTTTGGGGTAATTAAGGCTCGTATGAAGGGTTATATCTTCTTGGCTGATTCGGTTGTCCGTTTGGTTTTCCTTAGTGCCCGCATGGGCCAACCAAGAGTCGCTTATGGATTCTGGATGGAACTGATGTAGTGATATAGCCAGCGCGCCAAACTGATCATTAACGATGAGTATCTTTGAGTGCTTATTGATTAATTCATTTTCGCTAAGATGCTGAAGAATATATTCATCCGCTGCGTCCCAGGCTCTAAGTTGCTCTTTTCTACGGCGAGGAAAGCGTGATAGTTGGAACTCTCCAAAGGCGCTACTAAGTGTTTCCATCTCTTTTTACCGACTCCGGATCTTAAATGAACGCGATTTTACCACAAGCTCCTAGACAAATGCCGCCTAGAAATTAAAGAGGATTATGGGTCCCTTTAGATTGGCCTATGTATAGAAGGTGAGTTGCTTTTATATGTTTCATTTTCATGAAACTTTTCATAATCATTTGATCCTGAAGGTTAAAATCTATATAAATATGTATATACATTCGATGTGCGTTGGGTATGCGTTGTATTTGCTGTATTCTTCCTATCAGAAGATATTTGAGGTCGCACAGTATGACTGAAAAAAAGAAGACGAAAGCGAAGAAAAAAAACAGCCAATTAGTAATTCGTATTAATGGTGAGCAACGAGATGAGTTTGTTTCGCTGTGTGATGAATTAGATACAAGCGCTGCACGTGAGATACGTCGTTTTATACGTGGTTTTCTAGAAGAGCATGAGCAAAAAGAAGAGTGATAATTATCACTGAATGATTGCTGTGTTCATATTTAATTATTCCAATGGAGATTTATATAATGGCTAAAGTAAAAGCAAAAACAGTTAAAAAAGAGATCAAAGCACGTAAAGCTAAAATTGCTAAGCACGAAGGTAAGCTTAAAGGGCTTAAAAAATTGCTTAAAAAAGCAAAATAATTAGCGTTTAGCCAATTATTTGTAGAAAGGGAGTAGATGATCTCTGCTTCCTTCCTCCTCCCTCTATTTCCATTCAGTAATCCTTTCTCATCTATTCCTGCTTCTTTAGAGCTATTTTTTTATAGGCTCCCTATCAGTTATTCTTGATCAGTATTACCATAGACGGCTGTAGTACTTTGTTCATGTAATAATGAAAAAATAAGGGAATCGATGCTGTACATGCCATAGTTGCCAATTACCCTAAAAGATAGAGTAATAGGACCTGCGTACAGACGTTTAGTGTTCCACAAATGGAGGTTGTAATGTTTGGATTTGAGATGACAGCGGGCGTAGTCGTTGTACTGGCGCTGATTGTGATTTTTTCAGGGGTCAAGATGGTCCCACAAGGCCACAACTGGACGATAGAACGGTTTGGTCGTTTTACAAAAACCCTAACGCCAGGGCTGAATTTGATTATTCCTTTTGTGGATCGTATAGGCACTAAGCAAAACATGATGGAGCAAGTATTAGATGTTCCTCCGCAAGAAGTTATCAGTGCAGATAATGCTCAGGTTACAACAGATGCTGTCTGTTTTTATCAGGTGCATGATGCATCTAAAGCAAGTTACGAAGTGAATGATCTATACCGTGCTATGCAGAATCTGGTCATGACAAATATTCGTGCTGTGTTAGGTTCAATGGAGTTGGATGAGATGCTGTCTAACCGAGATAGCATTAATAGCCACCTTCTGAATAAAGTTGATGAAGTTACCGACCCTTGGGGCGTAAAAGTTACCCGTGTAGAGATTCGTGATATTTCTCCCCCAACTGATCTGGTCGATGCGATGGCAAACCAGATGAAAGCGGAGCGTGAAAAACGTGCGGCTATTTTAACCGCTGAAGGTGAGCGCGAAGCAGCGGTTCAGGTAGCCGAAGGTGAAAAGCGTGCGGCTGTTTTAAGAGCCGAAGGTGAAAAAGAGGCTGCTTTCCGTGAGGCGGAATCGCGTGAACGTTTGGCCATGGCCGAAGCGAGAGCTACAAAAGTAGTATCGGAAGCGATCTCTCAAGGTAACCCGCAAGCCTTGAATTACTTTGTTGCACAAAAATATACTGAGGCATTGCAAGGTATTGGTGCAAGCGAAAATTCTAAGGTGGTTATGATGCCGTTGGAAGCCAGCAGTATGATTGGTTCTATTGCAGGTATCAGTGAGCTACTTAAAAATACTAAAGCAGGATCTTAAATGATTGAGCAGCTAGAAACTTTGTCATATTGGCATTGGATTATTCTTGGTCTGTTGCTACTGGCCGGTGAAGCCTTAGGGGCCGCAGGTTTTTTAATCGGCTTAGCTATCTCGGCCTTTATGATTGGAGCTCTGTTAGCTGTAGATTTAGTGCATGATTGGCAGATCCAATTTCTGCTATTTGCTCTATTTTCTGTACTTGCTTCTATTGTTTTCTGGAAGTTTTTCCGTAGTCAAAATACTACAGATGAAGCGGTTAATATTAATAACCGCGCTGCCCAGTTGATTGGTAGAAAGCTGACCCTGCAGGCGGATGTTGACAATGGCCAAGGTAAAATTCAGATTGGCGATACGCTGTGGAAAGTAGAAGCAGAAGGTGACCTAAAAACGGGAACCTTGATAGAGGTTTATGCCTCAGAAGGCATGGTGCTTCATATTCGCGCAGTTTAATGACCCAGCCAAGCGTAATGAATCACTTATTACGCTTGGCTAATTGAAGATAAAATGAATCGGTTAAAATATATCAGCCATTACCCTAGCCACATTCAGCATCAAGTGCAGGAGTTGCTGGATCAAAATAAACTGGGCACATTGTTACAAAAAAAATACCCAAGGATTCATAGCTTCCAAAGTAATAAAGCTTTATATGATTTCGCTATAGATATTAAAAATAGCTATATGCGCAAATCTTCGCCTCTTAGCAAAGTACAATACAGCGATAAAATATCTGCACTGAACGCTTTAGGCTTACATACCCGTATATCCCGTGTGCATGGTGGGAAGTTAAAAGCTAAAAAAGAGATTAAGATAGACTCTCGTTTTAAACAGATGCCGCTGGAATTTTTACGTATGATCGTGGTGCATGAGTTGGCGCATTTAAAAGAGATGGATCATAACAAAGCGTTCTATCAGCTCTGTGAATATATGGAGCCTAACTATCATCAATATGAATTAGATCTTCGCCTTTATCTGACCTTTCTAGATACACCTGACGCTTAACAACATGTTTTGTCTTTTTTTACATATTTGATTCGATCACTTTTAAGTGGGCGGTTTCCTTATAGAGACCTATCTCGGCCTGTTGTTAAGTTATCAGTAATTTTATAGTTGTTAGGCTTCTCGTTACTGATAGGTGAAGAGTTCCGAGAATAATTGATAGGTTTTGTTTGAAACAGGTGCGGTTGGCTTAAATTTGAGATGCTTTCTGTATACACACTGGGTAATATTGCCGCCTCATTTTGCACAAGGTTAAAAATGTGATTGAACAATCGTGGCTATATCTTTCTGCTTTAGTAATCTTCTTGATCCTACTGTTGGTTTTTTTCAAGAAAGTAAGGGCTAAGCAGGAAATCGATCCAAACTTGTCTCAAAAAGAGCGTATGTTTACCTCTATTCTTGAAAAAGCAGTAGGGGAGCAATATAGAGTTATCTGTAAAGTACCAATGGAACATGTATTTGAGGCGGAAAGTGGTTTATCAGATAGAGCTAAGAAGAAAGTAACTAAACCGCTTAAATCTCTCCAGTTTGATTACATTGTGTGTGCCGTTAATAATAGTGCGGTTATCTGCGCTGTCGAATTAGATGATCATGAATATCATAAAAAGCGTCATAAACAACAGGATCTCTTTATTGAGGAGTTGTGTTATGAAGCGGGCTTACCTTTACTTAGAGTCGCGCCTCAAAATGGTTATAATTTAGTCGAAATTATTGAGCGTTTTGAACGTACAATCTCTGCCCCTAATACCGCTAATTCTGAACTAAGCCAAGCGCAATTTAGTTTGAAAATGGTCGATGTTTATCGCCCTCAGCCGGGCTAATACATCGTTTTTACCTCACTGCGCTTAGCGTCCTCTTACTTTTCTCGCCTCTAGTTAATGAATTTCAAGTTATTTAGTCTTCAATTGAAAACCGTAGTGAGCATTTTTTGTTCAAAAAAGCTAAAATGCCACTACCAGTTTTTGAACTTATAAGATATTGAGGATTGATTGGTTGATCCAAGATGCTGCTGAGCCGTCTTTTAAGATTCGAATTAGTTTATCCATGTGGTAAGGGATTATAGGAATTTAAAATGAAAATTAGGAATCTTCGGTTGTTACCATTGCTTGGTTTCACCTCTTTCATATCGCTAAATGCAGCGGCTGTTACGGTGGAGCATAGACCTACTGATCAGATTATCATTAAGTTTGATAATGCAAATGTTGAAGGGAATTCACAAGCGAGAACGTTATCAACACGCCTTAATAAGAAACTAGCCTTTGTTCGTAAAACTTCTCAAGGTTCCTATGTATTTAGACTTCCCTCAAGAGAAAACTTTTCGAGTTTAAAAGCCTACTTGAAAGTGTTGAAAGCTATCTCTGGTATTAAATACGCCGAAGCTGACCAGATGATGTTTGCTATTGATGATTTAGCGACTCCTCCTACTGAAGGTATCATCGGTGCAAAGAAGCCTATTTATGATCTGCAATGGCATTATTTTGAGCCTGTGGGTGGCATGAATGCTGATGGTGCATGGAATCAATTAGATAGTAGTGATTCAGTGGTAAATGTAGCCGTTTTAGATACAGGGATTACAGCCCACCCAGATCTAGATACTAATGTAATTGGTGGTACAGATATGATCACTGCGCAGTCCATATCTAATGATGGTGATGGACGAGATGCGGACCCAAGTGATCCCGGTGATTGGGTTAGTCGAGGCGAATGTTATCTAGGTTCTCAGGCGTCGAATAGTAGTTGGCATGGAACTCATGTCAGTGGCACGATCAGCGCTTTTACTAATAATAGTGCAGGTGTTGCTGGTGTTGGTTATAACAAAATTAATATAGTACCTGTACGTATATTGGGTAAATGTGGAGGTTATACCTCCGATATTGCAGATGCGATTGTTTGGGCCGCGACCGGTGAGGACAACCCGAATAAAGCGCAAGTTATTAATATGAGTATCGGTGGCGCGGGTAGTTGTAATGCAACCTACCAGCAAGCGATAGATACTGCGGTTGCGGCTGGAACAACGATTGTTGTGGCAGCGGGCAACTCGGATGATGATGCTGAAAACTATACGCCAGCTAGTTGTAATAATGTAATTAGTGTTGCTGCTACTAACCGAACCGGTGGTCGAGCTTACTATTCAAATTACGGGGATGTTGTTGATTTAGCCGCACCTGGTGGGGAAACAAGTACAGGTGCACGTGATGGCGTGCTTTCTACCTTAAATGAAGGTACAACGGTTCCAGCAGCTCCGACGTATGCTTATTATCAAGGCACTAGTATGGCAACACCTCATGTGGCAGCAGTGGCTGGTTTACTCTACGTGAAAAAGCCGAGTATTACGCCTGCTGAAGTGAAAACTATATTAACCTCAACGGCGCGTGCATTTCCTGAATCCTGTATTCAGTGTGGATCTGGTATTTTAGATGCAGGTGCAGCTATTGCGGCATTGGATGGTAGTGTTACGCCGACAGAACCTGCGGCTCCAAGTAACTTTACTGCCATAGCCGGTGCTGGCACAGTAACGCTTAATTGGTCCGATCAAAGTACAAATGAAACGGGTTTCTATATTGAGAAACGTCGTAAGTTCTCTAATCAATGGGGTACTTATCGTTCCGTTGTGACGGCGGCAGCCGATTCTACGAGTTATCAAGACTCTGTATTTGGGGGCACTTATCAATACCGTATCCGCTCTCAGAATAGTACAGGTGACTCTGCTTGGGTTGTGAGTGGGGAGGTTTCAGTATCAAGAAATTGATACGACTTCTATCAGAACAATCATTAGACCTTCCTTCTATTACTGTGAAATCAATGGATGAACAGCTATAGAAGGAAGGATCTTACTTCATAAGATCTAACTTTCCGTTCTTAGTTATTGAACTCTTTTTTAACTTGGAGCTGGGCTTACTTTCCTAGTGCTAGCCATAATCCAACAATAATCATAAGTGAGCCTGCAATACGGTTCATTAAACGCACATTGTCGCGCTTCATCAGTAGTTGCCGAAGTAGCTTGCCGCCATTTGCGTAAATCAGCAAACAGATGAACTCCAGCAGTAGAATTATGGCGATTAACATACTTAATTGCGGCGCGATTGGCAGTGTTGAGTCTATAAAAGGGGGTAAAAGGGTAACAAAGAAAGCCCAGCCTTTCGGATTTGCGACCGCGGTGAGAAAACCATTGGATGCCAGTTGTAATCGAGATAGCTCCGGTTGTTCTTGTGTCGATTCGGTTAAAACGAGTTTTCCTCTTGAGCGGAACATCTGATAACCAATCCAGCATAGGTAGGCTCCTCCACCTAATTTGAGAAGAAGAAACGCATCAGGATATTTAAGCATTAAGGTAGCTACCCCTAAGGCCGCCGATGTTGCAACTAAACTAACACCTATCAGCTCGCCCCACATCATATGAAGGCTTCTCTTTACGCCTATTGATATACCTAAACTCAGCGCTAAGGTCATACACATTCCGGGGGTTATCGACACTAAGAAGAATGTAGGGATAAAAAGATAGAGGAGGGTAAATGACATTTAATCGACAGTGCTCATCATAAGTATTAGGTAGATAGAATTACTATAAGGGTAAGGTATAAAGCAATAATAATTGCAAATTATTTGCAAAGTTATGCTATGGAATGAAAAACAACCAGTTCTCTGTAGGCCTTTTATAATAGGCCTTTCCGATGATACCCATAATTTGTCTACATACTTATCCACAGAATATGGGGGTAAAAAAACAGTTGAAATCTAGCTGCGTATGAGTGTTTTTTATACAGAACCCTAGTTTAAAGAATAAAATGCATATTTGTTAAAAAAAATATTGCTATTAATGGTTAAATACGACCTCGGTGGATAGGGTTAATAAATGAGCAGTCTCTTGAGAGCCATGTATTTAGGGGTTTACAGGGGATACCCATAATTAATCTACAAGTTTATCCACAGTTTTTGGGGAAAGGTTTATCTTTTCTATTTATCTATATTGAAAGGGGGTGTTTCACCCATCAAACGAGTATTTAATTGTTCAACGCATTCTATAAACTGATGTGCGGGAACGGGAGGGCTAAAATAATAGCCTTGGGCGTAATCGCAGTGCGCTTCTCTGAGGAAATTAAACTGCTCGACTATCTCTACCCCTTCGGCAGTGGCTTTGTAGCCAAGGTTGTGAGACAAGGAGATAATGGCTTGAGATATCTGAATATCATTTCTGTCCTCAGGAATATCACTGATGAAGGAGCGATCGATCTTAATAATATCTAGAGGTAGACGCTTCATATAACTCATAGAGGAGTAGCCAACACCAAAGTCATCAACTGTAATGGTATGTCCTGATTTTTTGAGTGTATTCAGGTAATGGATATTACGCTCTGTTTGATCCATGAGATAACGTTCAGTTATTTCAATATCAATGCGCTGGGCTTCTATTCCTTCCTCTTGCAGAATGCGCTTAAAGGTTTCGGTTAGATTCCCTTTTTGGAACTGAATACTGGAGACGTTAATCGATATTCTATTTAAATCGAGGCCGTTTGCTTTCCATTCTTTATAGCACCTACATGCTTCACTTAAGACCCATAGTCCTAGCTCATGTATTAAACCATTCTCTTCTGCAATCGGTATAAAGTAGTCAGGAGGAACCATACCCATCTCCGGATGGTTCCAGCGTATTAGGGCTTCTGCATGGCTTACCGTACATGAGTTTAAATCAATAATCGGCTGGAAGTGCAGGGAGAATTGTCCAAGACCTAAGGCCTCTCGTAGAGCAGTGTCTGTTCTCAGACGTTTATCCGTACGTTCTGAAAGTGACTGTGTATAGTAACGGAAACGGTTGCGGCCAAGCTCTTTTGCACGGTACATAGCTATATCAGCGTATTTAATAAGGGTATGTACATCCTTACTATCATTTGGATAGACCGAGATACCTAAGCTTGCACTTATGTTAACTACATGACCCATAACATTATAAGGGTGCTGGATAATATCTATAAGCTCTTGTGCAATGAGTGCCGTGGCTTCCTCATCGTCAAAGGTCTCTAAAATAACAACAAATTCATCACCACCTATACGCGCTAACGTATCTGAGCTACGTAATCGCGCAAGCATTTGATTCCCCACTTGGCAAAGCAAAGCATCGCCAAAGTGGTGACCGAAAGAATCATTTATATATTTGAACCTATCTAAATCAATAAAAAACACTGCAATTTGGCTTCCCTGACGTGCAGCTAAGTCTATTGCATGCTCTAGCCGTAAAAGTAACTGTGAGCGGTTCGGTAAACCCGTAAGAATATCGTGACTGGCGACATGTTGAGCGGCTTGTTTTTGTGTTTCAAGTTGTTCATTGATCTGCGCAAGCTCAGTGTTTTTATCGGTTATAGCATTTCTATGTTTACTGAGTTGGCGATACCTTAAAATTACTAAGGTTAAGATAACAGCGAAGCCAAATAACAGCTGCCAAATTAAGCGATAATCTATGCTTTCTTCGTAACGTACACCTAGCCAATTACCTCGTATACGGTTATGCACACTATCAGGAGTAGCTTGAATAACTTTATTAAAAATCGTAACTAAATGAGGTTCATCATTGCGTGCTGCAATTCCTGAATTCCAATCGTAGTCGAACTTTCCGCTAATTTTTAATTCGCCGATAAAGCCTGTTTGTATGTGATAGCTCAAGGTTGGCACTGAGTCGAGAAAGCCTAAAATCTTTCCCTGATTGACGCTTTTTAATCCCTCACTTATCGAATTGAATTCGGTAAAGTTTATTTTAGGGTGCCGTTTTTTTATGACTTTTCCTGGTGAGTAACCTTTGATTATACCTATTTTCTTCCCCTCTAATTCACTGAAATTGGAGTAGAACCATTCCTCTTTTTGTGTAGCTAAAGCGAGTGAGGTCTTTAGGTAAGGGATGGTGAATGATAGATATTTCCTGCGTTCGGGGCGATTGCTAGCAAGGGCAAGCATATCGCAATCTCTAAGCCGTACAGCTTTGAGCGATTGCTCCCATGTATCTGTTTTTACGACATCAATCGGAATGCCGATCTGCTCCGAGAAGTAAGCAATATATTCTGCTGACATACCAGTAAATTTGCCGTCAATAAAACCTTCATAGGGTAGCCAGTTAGGGTCAATACAGGTTTTAATCGTTTTCTTTTGTTGCAGGTAGCGTAGCTCTTCAATGGTGAGCAGATTGGAGGTTTGCCCCTGTTTTAGTGTCATTGGTACATTAACCCAACGATCAGTAAGCTGTTTTTTTTCTTCTGGGGTGATGCTCTCCAGTACTTTATTGATAATAGTTGCAAGTATAGGTAAGCCTGATCGGGCGGCCATATAGACTTGGTCGACGTCGAACTCGGCTGCAAACGCGGGCTTTAAACCGTAGATATGATTTTCGTTAAGGTAGTAGTTGATAATCGTAGTGCTTTCAACCAGCGTATCGGCTTGCCCTGTGATAACCGCATCTATAGCTTCTAGTGTGGATTTAACTTCAAGGATGGTGATGTTCGGATGGGTCTTTTTTAAAGTATCTAAGTATGAAAAACCTGTTGGAATCGCGATGGTTTTACCTTGTAGATCCTGCATGCTTTTAATATCTTCACGATCAGACTTAGTAAATGCGTAATGACGTAATTTGATATAAGAGGAGGTGTAATGCATTAATTGATCTCGCTGTGGAGACCAATAAATAGCGGGCAAAAGATCCAATCGCTGATTCAGCTGCATCGTCAGCAGCTCATTCCAAGTGAATCCGCTGATAATCTCAAAATTGAGCCCTGTGCGTTCTGATATAAGTTCTAGATAATCGTTGGCTAGTCCGGTGTATTGACCATTGTGCATATAATCTAGAGGTGCCCAATCCGTCTCGGCACCTACCAGAATATTTGGGTGGGTGTTAATAAAAAGCTTTTCTTCTGGCGTGAATTCAATCTGACTGGCACTAAAAGCAGGCAGGCTAAGGCACAGTAATACTAAGAGTCTAATTGCGGAACAATAGAATTTTGATTGTTTGTCGGCTGTGTAGTTTAAATTCATAATAAGTGAAGCCGATTTGGTTAGTGCACTCGTTATATTCTAAATATTTTATGATACAACAAATAGTTAATAAAAACAGATGGTTACTTGCTTAATGCTAAGACGCTAAATAACCACAATGTCTATAGCATACCGCAGCGCTATTATTTTGGAAGGCAGATATGAGTTTATAAGGAATTAGGTTATAAATAGTCTTTTCTATTTGAAACTTATTGATCTTAATCTGGTCATAAGTCAGATCGTAACATCGTTTGATTAACAGGGAATTTTAATATGAAAAAAGCATTAATATGGGCTGCACTTACACTAGGTATTAGTAATTTTTCGTTTGCGGCGGATGGCTCCTCAGCTGAAAACGGTCTTGTAAGTGTACCAAGTACGCATGGCGTAAAAGAAACTGCGGATAAATTAGAATCAGTACTAACAAGTAAAGGGATGACTGTTTTTACGCGTATAAATCATACGGAAGGCGCTAAAAAGGCTGGTAAAGAGTTACGTGAAACGGAGGTGGTGTTGTTTGGTAACCCCAAGGTAGGTACTCCCTTGATGCAATGTTCCCAAACTATGGCGATAGATCTGCCGCAAAAAGCACTAGTTTGGCAGGATGCAAATGGAGCCGTATGGTTGAGCTATAATGATCCTCATTACCTTGCTTCACGCCATAATATTAAAGACTGTGATGCTGCGGTGGCTAAAGTTTCTGGTGCGTTGGCAAAGTTTGCCAAGGCCGCTACAGAGTAATTATTAGCTGATAGTTAAGATACAAACCATTCATATTAATCGGCCAGTATTGAATGCTGGCCGATTTTTCTGCTTTATGTAGATATAAACAAATTTACTGAGTTTCATCAGGGCTTAACCTAAGGGTTTTAAACTCAATAAGGTTTTTATCATCATGGCCATAAGGTCTTACTTCGGCTAAGTTATTTATGTCACACTCAGACCTAACGCTACCTATTGCGAACTTGTCGAGAGAGATCAAGCCAGCTATTGAGCGTGGTATCAAGCGTTACTTTGCATCTTGCCAGGCGCGTATTCCTGATTTTGTAAGCCAGCATTTTAATTATCCCGGTGCTATAAAAACCAACCGTATTGCTTGGGGGTTAGATATTTTCCGTGCCCCAGTTAATCTTTTTTGGGCACCCTGTTTTACCTTAATCAGTTTGTTTAAGTTTTTGGTAGGTCGTTTTTCAGGGGGTGATCGGTTAGGCAAAATATTGGCTGCTATTCCCGCCGGTTTCACCACAGATGTTCAGAAACAAATTTCTGATCTGGTTCTCAGTGATTTGCTTAAAGTAGCAGAGCGAGATTTGGGTGAAGGCGAATACTTCCTTAACTGGTATATCACAGATGAATTGCGCAATATTTATCAACGTGCAGAACATGTGGAAGTGGATGAAAAACACTTCCATGCCTGTTTTCAACCTATTGTTACTGAATCTCTAGCCCAGTATCAAGTTGCCAGAACCGCTTCAGCTGATATTGCAAACACACTGTCATGTACTATCTTAGGAGCCTTTGCCTTCCAGAAATTCACACCCGGAGGCATAGGTATCGCGCTAATGCTAGCCTATTCATTAAGTATCCAATTAGCTGCCTCGGATTTTGTTTTTGGTCATAGCATGGGGGAGCTCTATTATGGTGCTTTCCCACCTGATCCATCTTTGGGCTTAACTACACTGAGTATAGTGTTTGTGCTGACATTACTGGCATCTTTTGCCGCCTTATCTGGTGTTGTCACTGACCCAATACAAGCGAAAACAGGGTTGCATCGTTTCCGGCTGCGCAAAATGCTTAAACATATGGAAAATGATTTACTCAAACAGACCCAAGGCAGCTTTCGACCTAAAGATCAGTATGTAGCACGCATATTAGAAAGTTTTGATCTGATTAAGTCGGGGTTGTTGTAGGGCAGGAGGTGGAGTTAGTTAAGCTAGGGTGGAGGGTTTTATCTGTTCTTAACTGATTTATGGATGGCCATTTGCACTTGCTAAACTTCCTTCATAGGCTTTAAAGATTAGATGGGGGTGATCAGATACTTCTCTTAGCTCGATAAGCAGTAGTTCAGAAAAACTCTGGATGCAATCTCTCGCCTTTTTGACGAATTCCCGAGTAAGATATTTGTCCCAGTCGTGGTCATAACGAAAGTGAGACCCGATTTCCTTTTCTTCAGCTGTATATGATGATGCTACTACTTTTCCGTGTGCCATCATATCTCTGTAATTTGCGATTTTTCTGACTGTTTGGTACGGAGGGGTTCCTTTGTTCCATTTAAACTCTGGAACTAAGTCAACAATCTCTTCTATTTTTCCTTCTATGCCTTTGCCTTTAAAGTGCTCTTTTTCGTTTTTCCATGTTTCTGGGAAGACAGCGTACCCACAAAAATTTATAAATGCTTCAAACGCAAGGTAACTCATTAGTAGTGATGGCATTAAATAGTGATATGAGTCATCTGTCGCTAGATCAAGTAATTTAGTTGAAGATCTCCAGAGGTACTCGTGTGTGTATATTTCTTCATTAACTTGTATTTTATTTGACACTATATTCACAAAGCCTTTTACATTTGTATATACGGGAGGTGTGTATATACCCTTACTGTAATTGATTTAAAGCAGATGTAATGGTTTGAAAGGGAAGGACAAGCTAAAGAATTGACGGTATACCTTCCATGAAAAACCAAACACAGGTATGAGTAATTGATATACATGAGCTGGTTGTAAAAGCCTCGTATATCTACTTATGCCAGACATACATCCATATGATTTCTCTGTATTTTTAACCTAGCCTTGGTGGGGATGCAATTGTCCTTTTAGGCAATTGCTCTGAATGCACTTTCTTCTCTTTATAAGTGAACGCCTTAAAAAGAAATAGGGCACAAAACCATCGCACACGGGGTGGCTTCCTACGGGGAGAGTTTCGAGCGAGAACGGTATCGGAATAAGGAGATAGCAGCGACTGGCATAACACCAGTCGCGGGGTTTTAATCTAAGGGGGGATGAGCAATGCCTAAAGGATGGTAAACACGCTATCAAATCTACGACGTGATTTTGGTATCGCTGCATTGTAATCGTCTTCAGGGTGGCGGTAACCAATTGCGAGTGCAACATGGCATTCGTACCCATCGAGTTCTTTGGAAAACTCTTTGTTTACCATTTCAATATCAATACCTTCCATGGGTGTTGAATCTAAGCCGAGTCTTGCGACTGTATGCAACGTATTACCAAGGGCGATGTAGGTCTGCGCTTTGGTCCAAGTGGTGGTATCACCGGATTCATCGGTGTTCATCTCTGCAAAGAAGAAACCGCCAAAAGCGCTCTCTCTTTCTTCAGGCTTGGTTCGTTTGTCCTCAATGCCGTTATCGACAACCTCGGCATAATGATCGCGTGTATAGCGAGGGTTGTGGGCAAAAAGAATCATGTGAGAACTATCAAATACATGGGGCTGATTGAACTGAAAGTTATGCTCAAAGGTGCTGCTCATGCGCTCTTTTGCGGCATCACTTTCGATAACGATAAATTTCCACGGCTGTGAATTTATAGATGAAGCAGATAAGCGCATTGCCTCGTATAGAATCTCCATATTCGCTTTAGAGACCTTACGAGTAGGGTCATATTTTTTACAGGTATGCCTTGATACTAGATCGTCAATAATTGGACTGTTCATGGGGGTTCCTTGATATAAACCGGGTTTGAGATTAGAGGATTAACCCTCTCAAAAAACCTTTAACGATAATTAAGCGATAAGGGTTATTTCATTCAGTGATAGGGATCATAGGCTTTTTTTAATATTAATAAACAGGGTAGTTTTTGATTAATTATCAAATAATATTTGATAATTAAACGGTGAAGGGCAAGTCCCTGTAAGGTGCTATAGGGTGGGATTTGGTATTTTTGTAGAGAACTCAAAGGTATAAGATGAAAGATTATCGCGCATGGCTTGGCTTCCTGTAGAGAACGCTTCCAAATGATTTTTATAGTTCTGCTTTCCATACCTCTAGTGTCGTTTGCATATTTAACTCATTTTCCAGGCGGGTGTAGTGAGGCTTTCTAGATAAACTCCAAGTTTTTAATAGAGTGTGTCGATTAAGTTTCTGCTAAGTCGTTTAGTTTTATTATTCATTTCTTATTGGTTTTTCTGCGTTGGTGGCAATAGGTTGCCGCTTTGTGTGGTTATTCAAGGTGGTCTGAGTTACAGGTGTTGTTATTTTTAATGCTGGGTAGCTGTATTTTCTTCGTTTTATGTAAAGTTGTGTAAAGCTAAGTTAAGAAATATTAAGCAGTCAAAAGAACTGTATCTATAGAGTGATAGGGCATGGCCTTTGCAGATTTATCGAAGCTTTATACAAAATTATGTTTAAGGAGAAGGTTATGAACGTTACGGGTACACAGCCCATGGGATCTCCTCAGCAGATGGGGAAACCACCCTCTGCGGATGAGATGGCGCTCAATATGGTCTCTGCTGTTGAAGATGGGAATATTTCTGCTGAAGAGTTAGTGGAAAACCTTGAAAGCCGTTTTGGCGTCGATGCGAGTAGTGTATTGGCTGATGATGGCACCATCGATGAAACGGCGTTGACTGAATTGCTCAGTAGTTTTGACCCAGCAAACCAAGCGGCTGGAGCTGGTGCTATGCCACCCCCTCCGCCACCACCAGGTGGCGCTGTGTCGAGCGAAGAGCTCCAAGCAAAGTTAACTGAAGATTATGGTGAAGACGCAATTTCTGCTGTGTTTAATGATGATGGAACGGTTAACTTTGATGAGCTTATGACGCTGTTATCGTCGAATCAAGGTAGTACTGAAACGGGGTTACTTATCAACGCTAGTGCGTAGGTTAAAGTAACTTACGGTTGTTTTAACCGTCTAAAAGGCCTAAATCTCTATTTGGGCTTTTTCCCAAAAAAAAGCCCAGAACAGTGTCTGGGCTTTTTTATGCTTCAAATATCTAGTGCTTAATTAAAGCGCTTCAATTTTCGCATATTGCTCTTGTAACTTATCAAAAGAAGATTGAGAGGCCGCCATCTTTTCACGCTCTTTAGCGATAACCGCTTCAGGTGCGTTGGATACAAACTTCTCATTGCTAAGTTTGCCTTTGATTCGACCGATCTCTTTCTGTAGTTTGTCTAGCTCTTTTTGTAGACGAGCTAGTTCTGCATCTTTGTTGATCAGGCCAGCCATAGGGACTAACACTTCCATTTTGCCTACCAATTGAGTGGCAGACATTGGCGCTTCGTCATCGGCATTAAGCCAAGTGATGCTTTCCAGGGCGGCTAATTTACATAGGAAAGTACGGTTAGCGTTAAGGCGGGTTAAATCTTCAGGACCGCCGTTTTGTAGCAGTACCGAAAGTTCTTTAGCTGGAGAGATCCCCATTTCACCGCGAATGTTACGTACGCCAGTAATAACACCTTTTAGCCATTCGATCTCCGTTTCAGCGGCTGCATCGAACTTGTCATTGTTAGCAACAGGGTAGGGCTGGTTCATGATGGTCTCGCCATCTTTACCCGCTAAGCCTTTGACTTGTTGCCAGATCTCTTCTGTGATGTAAGGCATGATTGGGTGTGCTAAACGAAGGAGCGCTTCAAGTACGCGAACCAACGTGCGGCGTGTACCACGTTTTGCTTCTGCAGAGGCATTTTCGTCCCATAATACAGGTTTAGATAGTTCTAAGTACCAGCCGCAGTATTCATTCCAGATGAAGTCATACAGGGTTTTAGAGGCCATATCGAAACGGTATTCGTCGAAATGCTTGATCACTTCGGTTTCGACTTGCTGTAGACGGCTGCTGATCCAACGGTCTGCTAAAGATAGCTCGATACCGCTATCGTCAGTGGCGTTCTGACCGCAATCTTCGCCTTCTGTGTTCATTAATACGTAACGTGCTGCGTTCCAGATTTTGTTACAGAAGTTACGGTAACCTTCTAGGCGCTTCATATCCCAGTTGATGTCACGGCCTGTAGAGGCTAGGGCAGCAAGGGTGAAACGTAGGGCATCAGTACCGTGGGCAGAGATCCCTTCTGGGAACTCTTTCTCGGTACGTTTGCCGATCTTTTCAGCCAATTGTGGCTGCATCATGTTTCCGGTACGTTTCTCAAGTAGCGTTTGTAGCTCGATACCGTCAATCATATCCAACGGATCTAGTACGTTGCCTTTAGATTTAGACATCTTGTCACCGTTTTCGTCACGGATTAGGCCAGTAACGTAAACGGTTTTGAAAGGTACTTGGGGTTTGCCGTCTTCATCTTTCATAAAGTGCATGGTCATCATGATCATGCGGGCAACCCAGAAGAAGATAATATCGAAGCCGGTAACCAGTACATCGGTCGGGTGGAACGTTTGCAGGCGCTGGGTGTTTTCAGGCCAGCCTAGTGTGCCGAATGTCCATAGTGCCGAGCTGAACCATGTGTCAAGAACGTCATCGTCTTGGCGCAGTTCAGTTTCGGGATCTAGATTGTATTTCTGACGTGCTGCTTCTTTATCGTTAGCGACATAGACATTGCCTTCATTGTCGTAGAAAGCAGGGATGCGGTGGCCCCACCATAGTTGGCGAGAGATACACCAGTCTTGGATATCACGCATCCAAGCGTTGTACATATTTTCGTACTGCTGTGGTACAAATTTTATGTCGCCATTCTCTACCGCTTCGACCGCAGGTTTAGCCAGTGTTTTTGCATCAGCAAACCATTGGTCCGTTAGCATCGGCTCGATCACAACACCGCCGCGATCACCGTAAGGCACGGTCATATCGTTTTCTTCGATCTTAACCAGTAAACCGGCTTCTTCAAAATCCGCAACGATTGCACGACGAGCAGCAAAGCGTTCCATACCGCGATATTTTTCTGGAATAGCTGTATTAAGATCGCTGTTAGGCGTTCCGTCGGTATTAAATCCTTCACCTTCATCGCGAATATCAGCGTTGTAGGTCAGGATATTAATCATAGGTAGATTGCAGCGTTTGCCGACTTCGTTATCGTTGAAGTCATGAGCAGGCGTGATTTTTACACAACCGGTACCTTTATCCATATCGGCATGTTCATCGCCAACAATGGGAATACGGCGACCCACTAATGGCAGGATAATCTCTTTGCCGATTAGGTCTTTATAGCGCTCATCTTCTGGGTTAACTGCTACACCGGTATCGCCCAGCATGGTTTCTGGACGGGTTGTACCAACCACAAGGAAATCTTCACCTGCAGCTGTTTTAGCGCCATCCGCAAGCGGGTAACGTAGGTACCACATTTTGCCTTTGGTCTCTTTGTTCTCTACTTCAAGGTCAGAGATGGCGGTATGTAGTTTTGGATCCCAGTTTACAAGGCGTTTACCACGGTAAACTAGGCCTTCATCATAGAGGCGGATAAAGACTTCTTGTACGGCTTTGTAAAAGCCCGAGTCCATAGTGAAACGCTCAGTGTTCCAGTCAACAGAGTTGCCTAGGCGGCGCATCTGGTTAGTAATTGTGCCGCCGGATTCCTCTTTCCATTCCCAGATCTTTTCGATAAACGCATCGCGGCCAAGGTCATGGCGTGTTTGCTGACTTTCTGCGGCCAGTTTACGTTCTACAACCATCTGGGTTGCGATACCCGCGTGGTCAGTACCGACTTGCCACAATGTATTTTTGCCCTGCATACGCTTGTAGCGTGTGAGCGCATCCATGATCGTATGCTGGAAAGCGTGACCCATATGTAAGCTACCAGTGACATTTGGCGGCGGAATCATGATGCAGTAGGAGTCACCTTCGCCAGATGGGGCAAAGTAGTTGTTTTCTTCCCAGGTTTTGTACCAGGATTTTTCGATCTCTTGCGGCTGGTAAGTAGTTTCCATGGCGCTCTAGTTCTTCCGAAAAGTATTTTCTGAAAATCAGTCAGTTGTGGGCTTCCCTGAATGGTTGGGAGGCACAAATAAACCCGGCATTATACAGGTTAAAACTAATAAGTGGCGAGGGATTGGGGTAGATGTTTTGATCTATTTTTATGCTGCGCTTGGACGGACGGGATTTAGGGGAGGGTGGTGTGTTACGTGGGTTTTATTCTACAGGTTAGAGTAAGTTGCAGATGTTTAGCTCTCGATCATTGAATAAGACAGTCTATATCAGACTTTTTTACGCATATCATGCATATCTATTTGCACATTGTTTTTTTGATAGAGCTTGTAGTTGCTTCGTGTTGAGGTAAGTATGTCCTCACTTTGCACAACAATTTCAAGAATACGATCAAAGTTTAGCGCGTCTTCAGGGATCTCTAAATTAAGGTTAACGTAAACATCGTGATGGGCTGGGCGTTGTTCGTCCCAGCCTATCTTTACGCCTGCAGTATCTTCCTCATTTAATAAGCTGTGAGGGATAAAGGATTCAGGGCGATACTCCCAGAGGAGCTGATCTATACGTTGGGCTTCACTTTCGTCGCGAGTTTGGATAAATATCTCATGTCCAAGGGCGCGGATCTTTTCAACCAAACGGCAAAGAAAACGACCCCGAGCATCGGGATCGGTTGAAGGCAGTACGTAAAAATCAGCTTTGCTGGTCATCTATTTTAACTCTAGACTCTATTCTTCTTCCGCTGCTTGGTTAAGCAGGTATTGCGTCAACAAAGGAACGCAGCGACCTGTAGCGCCTTTCGCTTTGCCACCACTGTGCCATGCTACACCCGCTATATCTAAATGGGCCCAACGATACTCTTTCGTAAAGCGAGAGAGGAAGCAGGCTGCAGTAATAGTGCCGCCTGGGCGACCACCAATGTTCGCAATATCAGCAAAGTTAGAATCAAGTTGTTCTTGGAACTCGTCCCATAAAGGCAACTGCCAAGCTTTATCAGCGGCTTGATTACTTGCTTCGATAAGCTCTTGAGCTAAGTCGTCAGTATTCGTTAGTACGCCTGTTGCGTGATGGCCTAGGGCGATGATACAAGCACCCGTTAAGGTTGCAATATCAACTACAGATGCTGGCTCGAAACGGCCCGCATAAGTTAGTGCATCACATAGTACTAAGCGACCTTCCGCATCGGTGTTTAGGATCTCAACTGTTTGACCTGACATAGTCGTTACAATATCGCCAGGTTTAGTTGCGTTACCGCTCGGCATGTTTTCTGCTGCTGCAACAATACCTACAACATTGATTGGCAGTGCCATTTCACATACAGCAGTCATTGCTCCAAATACGCTGGCCGCGCCACACATATCATATTTCATCTCGTCCATGCCGCCGCCGGGCTTGAGGGAGATACCGCCGGTATCAAAGGTAACGCCTTTGCCGACTAATACATGTGGCTTTTCACCTTCAGGGCCACCTTTGTATTCCATAACAATTAGCTTTGAAGGCTGAACGCTGCCTGCGCCAACAGAAAGTAGGCAGTGCATACCTAGCTCAGCCATTTCCTCTTCATCAACGATGGTTGTTGTTAGGTCGTCAAATTCATCGTCTAACTCAAGGGCTTGTTCGGCTAAGTGAGTAGGTGTGCAGATATTGCCGGGTAAATTGCCAAGGTCACGAGCGATGCTCATGCCGTTTACAATTGCGGTGCCATCTAAAAGAGCAGTTTCTGCCAAATCGGCATTTTCTTCGGGAACAAGAATAGCGATCTGTTCTAATTTTAATGGGTCAGCTTTTGTGCTTTTAGTTTCATCGTAGGTGTACAGCTCAGCGCCGCTCCACTCAACTAAATGGCGAAGTTGGCGGTAGTGGTCAGTATCGTCTGTCAGTGTGCAATCTAAGGCAAAAGTTATATTGCTTACGCCTGTGCTTTTAACAACGCCCATTGCCGTAGTGATTGTTTTGCGGAAGTTTCGGTTGTTACGCTCATCTTCTTTGCCAAAGCCTAGTAGTAATACGCGTTTAGCGGCAAGCCCTGGTACTTTGTGTAGTAGTAGACTCTCAGCATTTTTACCGCTGATATCACCACCCTTTAAAATCTCGCTAATATAACCAGCGCTTGCTTCATCGGCTGCTTTAGCTGCGGGGGGTAGGGTAGAATCTGCTTCTACAGCGATGATTAGACATTCGGTTTCAAGTGATGCGATATCACCGTTTACAATTTCAAAATCCATATTGGCTCCAACTTGAGGCGTGTATGCGTCTGCACAAGACATTGTCCGCAGATTAAAGGATAATGTTGGCTACTATATAGGTGTGTGACCTGATACTAAATAGATTTTCCATATCGGTTTTTAAAATAAGTAGGCAATTTCTTGTGGCAATCTGCTTTATTTACTGTCAAAGCCTAATAATATAAACCATTTTTGGGTCAGTAACAGTTTTCATTAAGGACATAGAGTGATCGTTTTTCGCTATTTAGCACGTGAAGTTTTGTTCAGCATGCTTGCTGTGAGTTCTGTGCTGCTGTTTATTATTATGAGTGGGCGCTTTGTTCGGTATTTATCGAAAGCGGCTGTTGGTGAGTTAGATCCTAATGTTCTATTTTCCCTTATCTTTTATCGTTTGCCTGGTTTCCTTGAGCTAATCTTGCCTTTAGGTTTATTTTTAGGCTTTTTGTTGGGCTATGGACGTCTTTATCTTGAAAGTGAGATGACCGTGTTAGAGGCTTGTGGAATGAGCCGCCGACGCTTAATCGGTTACTCTATGGGGCCTGCGTTGCTTGTTGCTTTGATTGTGGGCGTCTTAGCTATTTTTATATCGCCTTACGGTGCATCAGAAACAAATAAGATTTTTGATGAGCAGGAAAGTCGCAGTGAGTTGGAGAGCTTAGTGCCGGGGCGTTTTCAGCGTCAAAATAGCAGTGCGCGAGTTACTTATACAGATTCCGTTACAAACGATGGTTTGCTCGGTATGACGTTTATCTCCGATAAGAATAAAAGTAACAACCGTACGCGAGTCACCTTGGCCGCTAGTGGTGATACATTACTTGATAAAGAACGAGATCAGCGTTTTGTTGTCTTGGAAGATGGTTTTCGTTATGAAGGTTCGCCCGGTTCTGGTGATTTTGTTGAGTTAGGGTTCCAGAAGTATGGTAGCGAAATCGCGCGGAAAGATAATGAAATTCGTTATGATAAAATTGAAGCCTTGCCAACATCGGTACTTTGGAATTCAGATGAGCCAAAATATCGTGCGCAATTAAATTGGCGCTTATCTTTGCCTGTATTAGCTATTGTTGTAACGCTTTTGGCTGTGCCTTTGAGTCGTGTGAATCCTAGACAAGGGCGCTTTGCCCGTTTGGTGCCCTCTATCCTTATCTATTTAGTTTACATCTCGGTTCTTAGTAGCATTACGAGTGAGGTGGGTGAGGGACAGAGTTCACCTATTATGATCTGGTTAGTACACCTTGTGTTTGCGGCCTTTGCTTTCAATATGATTTTGTTTGGTGCGTTCTGGAGTCGGTTATATAACCAGATACCTCTACCGACGATTCGTCTGCCTTGGAAAAAGAGCTCATGAAAATTTTAGACCTTTATGTAGCCCGTCATGTGCTGGGGGGCTTTCTAATTGTTCTTTTAGTGGTTGCTGGTTTGGATATGCTTTTCGCGTTAGTCGAAGAGATGAAAGACGTTGCGGGCGACTATACCTTTGCTGCCGCACTTAAGTACATTATGTTAACAGCGCCGCGTCGTTTCTATGAATTTATTCCTCTGTCTAGCTTAATTGGGTGTTTGTTAGGGTTAGGTATTTTGGCCTCTAGTTCAGAGCTGACGGTTATGCGGGCGGCTGGTATTTCAACATTCGGTATTATCTTATCTGTGATGAAGCCTGTACTGCTGATTATTGTGATGGCCTTAAGTTTGGGTGAGTTCGTTGTGCCACAAAGTGAGCAGAGTGCGCAAAGCCATCGTCAGGTGATGCTTACAGGGAATTCAGCGATTAGTGATGCAAGCCATGTTTGGCATAGAGATGAGATGACCTTCTTGCATATTAATGCGGTTATCCCTGATGGCTCTGTACGTGGCTTGACCCGTTATGAATTTAATGACGACTTGACCTTGGCACGTGCTAGTTTTGCAAAAGAGGCACGTTATGATGGCAAAGATTGGTTACTATCGGATATTAAAGAAACTCGTTTTCCAAACAAGGTTGATGACAGTGACCCCGCTACGGTACAGTTGGAAACATCCATACTTAAAGAAGAGGTTTGGCCGAGCGGTTTGACACCTGAATTGCTTAAAGTTGTGATGATTGAACCGACCAATTTATCTATGGCTGGGCTACTTTCTTACGGGGATTATCTGGATGAGCAGGGATTAGCTTCTTCGCAATATCGTGTTGCTTTCTGGAGTAAGTTATTACTTCCAGTTGCTATTTTTGCCTTAGTTATTGTTGCAGTGTCTTTTATTTTTGGTCCTTTGCGCAGTGTTACATTAGGGCAGCGCTTGATAACCGGTATTATTGTAGGTTTGACCTTTAAGCTAAGCCAAGATGTTTTAGGGCCAACCAGTGCCGTGTTTGGCTTTTCGCCTTTAGTTGCTGTGTTGTTGCCGATTCTGATCTGTATTGGGCTTGGTTTTTGGTTACTTAATAGAGCTAAGTAACTCACTTATGAGCTGTGGATTGTTTAGCTAAGCCACAGCTTATTCATGTTTATTCTAAAATCTTAGCGCGCTTAGGTAGTTCAATAACATGAGTGCCTGAGGCTATGTCGTGCCATGTCATTTTTTGTTTGTTGATGAACATCCATAAAAATCCTGCACCTCCCGCCAATAGGGAGAGTATACCTACGATATATCGAAGTAAGCATTGCTTTGCATTCAGGCGCTCTCCTTCTGTGGTTTGCACCCGTAAACGCCAGGCAAGCATGCCTAATGTTTGGCCGTTTCTCATCCAGAAAAAAGATAAAAACAGGTAGACCAAAATAAAAAGGAAGGATTGGAAGAGGGGGCCTTGGACGGACTCTCCCTGATTAAATCCCATAGTGATAATACCGGTGGAAACCATAAGTAACGCGATAATCAGTATCATGTCATAGACAAAAGCGCCTAAACGTTTGATTGGGCTGGCAACTTTTATATCGGAATATGTTTCTTTAAATGAACGTGACATCGGGGACCGCTTTAATCTTAATTATTTAAAAATGATAAGTGTTTTTAACACGAGCTACGCATTGATGTTTTTTTATCTAATTTAAACAAGGGGCGTAGGTGACTGCCTATATAACTCCCCGCAAAGGCTGCAATCAACCATAGCCAGCCATGTAAGCTACCAGAGGCTATGCCGCCAAAATAGGCGCCAATATTACAGCCAAAGGCTATAGTAGCGCCATAACCTAGCATCAATCCACCTAAAATGGCTGCGACCCAATGTAACAAAGGTAAGCGCCACTCGAAGGAAAATTTACCCGCTATTGCTGCAGCAAAAAAGGCACCGAGTAATACACCCGCGTTCATTACTGAATTAATATCGCTGGTAAGGGGTTGGCTTAGAGCGGTTTCCCTTCCCGGTTGTAGCCAGTAAGTCCAAAAATCGAATTCTAGTTCCATTTCGAGAAGCATCGCAAGTTTTGCACCCCAAAGCGGATAGGCTACTGCAACGGCCCATGGGCGGCCGGTTAGTGCCAGTGTGGCGAAGTTCAAACATGCTAAAGCGAGTGCTCCCCAAATAAAAGGCCATGGGCCTTGTAGGTAGCGCCGCCAATGATTGGTGTCGGCTAATGGGTTATCTTTTTCTATCTCCCCGTGGGTGCGTTTCTCTAACCAGATAGTAAGTCCTGAAATTGCAGCAAACAGGGCGAGGTTTAAGATGATGGCAGCACTAACACCGGTTTCTTCAATTAGGGATATAGGGGTGAACTGGGGAAGTTCCATCCACCATTCATAGTCTGCTGTTGCCCATAATCCACCTATTACAAAGCCGATCATGCTTGGTATAGCGCGTACTTGACCACCGCCTGCATGATAAAGGTTGCCCGATGCGCAGCCGTTACCTAGTTGCATACCAATACCGAAGATAAATGCGCCGATAAGGACTGAAGAGCCCAATGGGCGGATATAACCTCTAACCTCTTCGCCAAAAAGCTCACCTGCATTTAATGCAGGGAAGAACAGGCATACCGTCACGGCGAGCATAATCATCTGCGCTCTTAGACCGCGACCTCGACGGTTGATGATGAAGTTGCGCCAAGCTGTAGTGAAGCCAAATGACGCATGATAAAGAGAAAGGCCTAGCAGTCCGCCGATAAACATAAGCCACATAAGCTTGTTGGATTCATAGGTGTTTAGCCAATACAAACTATAGATAAACAAGCTTGCTGCAAAGATAACTACTGCGGCTTTGCGTGTACGATTAGAAGGTATATTTAACATAGTTGTAGAGGGCGTTTTCACGCTATTCATAAGGTTTATTCATCTTATAAGGGTGGCGGCTTGGGGTGAAAGATCGTACCTGTTTATCAAGGGGGTATCTATCAGTGTTGTTGATCATTATATCATCAATCAATAGTGATCTTGAATGAAATAAAATCAGCTTAGCGCTTCTTTAAAGTAAATAGGGTCTTATAAAATAATAAAGGCGATCATAAGATCGCCTTTATCGAATAAGTCGATATGAAGTTTATTTGCCGACGTACTCTTGGCGGTAAGTTGCCGCTAATTGTTTTGCATCGCTTAATTCACTTTCATTCAGCTTCATAACTAGGCGTTTCTCGATAGCCACCGCTGTGCGATTACCAAGCTCTGCTGCATTATGCATCCATGCGTAAGCTAAAACGTTAGTGTTCTGGTCAGCTTGTGCTCCATGATTATTGGAGTAAAGAGTACCTAAAAAGAACATTGCATCGGTATGGCCTTGTTCTGCAGCTTTACGATACCAATGTTCAGCTTCGGCAAAGTCCTGCTCTACGCCCGTGCCAAAATTGTAGCAGCGTCCGATATTATGTTGTGCAGCAATTAAGCCTTGGTCAGCGGCTTGTTTATACCACTGAATTGCTAAATTTGGATCTCGTTTCATGCCGTAGCCAAATTCCGCCATCTCTCCTAGACGGTTTTGTGCTGTAGCATCTCCCGCTTCTGCAGCAGGTAGGACTGTAACCAGTTCTTTTTTGTATTCTTGGTTTTTTAAGGCTCGCAGGCTGTTAACGGAGCCCATATGACCTAAAGCTGCACCGCGGCTATAAAAACGGCGGGCTTTTTTAATGTCTTTATCAACGCCCCAGCCATTTTCATACATTTGGCCAACCATGTTCATAGCATCTTGGTTGCCTTCTTTAGCCAACGAATTCAGCTCATTAAACGCAGTAGTGTAATCTTTGTTGTCAAAAGCTATCGTGCCTTTGCCTAGATCAGCTGCTATTAGTTGGGTTGTGCTAATGCTTAGCATCAAACCTGCAGCTAAAAGGATTTGTTTCTTCATCGAGTATCGCTCACTTTAAATGTCGTTAGGATTCGAGAGAGGTGGGTAATTATAACCCTATTGAAGACAAATTTTCATATCTTATGAAGATAAAGGTGAATTTTATATGCAATTTATAAAATCGCGGCCCTTGTTGTTTAGTGGATTCTAATATACATCGTTGCTATTGTCCTGATAATGATCCACGTCTAAAAATAAGGGTGTAATTACCGATGATTAAGGTTTTTCGGTATTTGAGGGGTGCTTAAATGCAGGTTTTGGTCCGTTAGGTGGAGTGTCAGTGAGGTGGGATTGCTCGGCGTTTCTTATCGGTGTAAAAGGTATTCTCTGCAGCGATAAGGCTGATCGCTGCAGAGTTGATATTTTATATCTGTTTGGAGGGGGGAGACTTAGTCGTTTCGTGTTTTGTCGAGTAGCTCAATCATGTAGCCATCGGGGTCTTTTGCGAAGGCAAGTATGGTTGTGCTGTTTTTCATAGGTCCAGCTTCACGAACGATCTCACCGCCCTTACTTTTTATTTTTTCGCAGGCTTTGTATACATCATCCACTTCAATCGCGATATGACCATAAGCATTACCTAAATCATAACTATCAGTGTCCCAATTATGAGTTAATTCTAATGCTGTGGTCTCAGATTCGTCACCGTAGCCTAAAAAGGTAAGGGAGAAACGACCTTCAGGGTAATCCTTGCTGCGTAAAAGCTGCATTCCTAATATATTGGTGTAGAAGTCTATTGATTTTTGTAAATCTGTGACACGTAACATAGTGTGTAATAGGCGCATTTTCTACATCCTTAATATTGTTATTTGGTATCATAAGGGCAAGATAAGCTTTGCCATTTCAATGATAGAGTGCTTTATTATAAGTGATTAAAGAAATAAATCATGCGTACATTATGTGAATTATAAACGGCGTTAAATTGTTGTGCTTCTGGCGGTAGGGTAGAGGAAGTTGTTATGTTCCAAGACATGAATAAGAAAATATCAGATTCAATAGAGCCTTTTAGAGAACTGGTTAATATACAAACGAAAATGTTGGAGGAGCTAACTCGGCAGCAGATGGCGTGTACTAAATCTTGTATTGAAGCCACTATACAGCAGACACAAGAGATGCAGAAATGCCAGTCGCCTACCGACCTTGTTGATCTTCAAAAGAGTTATGCACGAGATTTGGAAACAACAATTAAAAGCGCTAGTGATCAAAATTTGAAAGCTTTACAAGATGCAAGAATGGAAATTGAAGAGATTGCACATTCTGCTTTCGATGCTTTTAATAAGTAATTTGTTATCATTTATAAAAGCAGCCAAGGGCTGCTTTTTGTTTATTTGGGGTAAGGTATAAAGAATGGCAGCACCGATTGGTCTTTTTTATGGTTCGACAACGGGGAATACTGAAAGCGTTGCGGATCTTATCGCTGAAAATATAGGGTTTGATAAAATCGATCGGATCGATATTGCAGCGGATGGTTTAGACGGTCTCTCTGATTATCAATATCTTATTTTAGGCATCCCTACTTGGGATTTTGGGGAATTGCAGGAAGATTGGGCTGATTTATGGGAGATTGTAGAAAACGCTAATGTTGCAGGTAAGACCTGCGCTGTATTTGGTTTGGGCGATCAAATTGGTTACGGCGAATGGTTTCTTGATGCGATGGGATTACTCCACGATCTTCTGAAAGCACAAGGTGCTGAGATGGTCGGGTACTGGCCTATTGAAGGCTATAGTTTTGATGCATCTAAAGCGTTAACTGAAGATGGTCGTCAGTTTGTTGGTTTGGCAATCGATGAAGATTGTCAGCATGGTGAGACCCTTGCACGGGTTGAGCAATGGTCACAACAGGTCCTCGCTGAGTTTGATATGCTTTGACGTTGATTGTTATGCGTTATGGATGCTTCCTATATTAACCCGCTAATATACAGGTGGGTTAATATACCAAAGCTATAACCGATCAATATTGCCCAACTCCATTTCAGATGGCTCATAAAAGTGTAAACCCCTTGAGCTTGTCCCATGAGCGCTATCCCGGCTGCTGAACCTACAGAAAGAAGTGAACCACCAATGCCAGCAGTCAGTGTGACGAGTAACCACTGCTGTACGTTCATATCGGGTTTCATGCTCAATACTGCAAACATAACAGGAATGTTATCTATCAATGCTGAGGCGACCCCTACGAGTATATTGGCCGTTGTGGCACCTAAGCCGTTATACATAAATTCAGATAGGAGCGTAAGGTAGCCTAACGTCGCGAGCCCGCCTACACAAAGTACGACGCCATAGAAAAACATAAGTGTATCCCATGAGGAGCGCTCAACAACTTTGAATATATTGAAGCGGCGGATCACATCTGCGTTATCGCCTTTGCTCTGTTCGTGGCTTTGCATATTTTCGGCTTGAAAGTTGTGAATATGCCCTTGTTCTTGGACGATGGGGGCTTGTTTGCTGATGTAGAAGCCAAATAATTTCAGTATCCCTAACCCAGTCATCATGCCGAGTACGGGAGGCAAGTGTAAAATGCTGTGCGACAGTACGGACAGAACAATTGTGAAGAGGAAAATAAAGATAATTGTAATAGCACCTTTCTTCATATGAAGGAGGTTTGTTTCGCCGGATGGTGGGCCATCCTCAATCACTCTATTCATAATGAGTGCAGGTATAAACCAAGTAATTAATGCAGGGAAGAAAAGTAGTAAAAACTCCTCAAATTGAACCAGCCCCTTTTGCCAAACCATAAGTGTTGTAATATCACCGAACGGGCTGAATGCCCCTCCTGCATTGGCGGCAATAACAATATTGATACAACCGACAGTAACAAAATGATGGTATGAATTACCCACGGCTAGCACGACAGCACCCATGAGTAATGCCGTTGAAAGGTTGTCAGCTATAGGTGAGATAAAAAATGCGAGTAGACCCGTAATCCAATAGATCTTTCTTAAGGAGAAGCTTTGCACAACAAGCCAAGACCGGAGGGCTGCGAACACTAATCGCTCCTCCATTGTTGTGATAAATGTCATAGCGGCTAATAGAAATAGAAATAGCTCGGCATATTCGAGAATGTATTGCTTTACGGCTAATCCCGCTGTGAATTCGTCGCCACTAAGAGAGTAGGCGATACCTGTTAATAACCATATCAATCCTGCCGCCACCATAATCGGTTTTGATTTTCGAAGGTGGATAAACTCTTCACCGAGTACAAAAATATAACCGATAACAAAAATAATCAGTGCCAAAATACCAAAAATTGATCCGGTCATATCAGACAATATTAGGGGAGTGCCGCCTGTAGACGCGTATAGATGGGGTGTAAAAATAAGTGTGCAGAGTAATAGGATGGTTTTACTAAGCATCTTTGATTCCGTAGTTACTGAATAAACTTATTCTAAATCTTTGTTTCTGTGTGATGCTAGTTTGAGTCGAGAATTTCATTTTAAAGGCAATTAAAGCGTAGATAGGGTCGAAATTGGTAGTGTTATACGCTTAATTTCGATAAAATACCGCACTTTTTCAAACGGCCGTCTACGATTTTTATCATGGAAATTAACCCGATTCTCAATGCCTTAAAAGATATTAGCGAACGCGCGAACGAATTGCGCGGTTTTCTTGATTATGAAGGTAAAAAAGAGCGCCTAGAAGAGGTGACTCGTGAGCTAGAAGATCCCGCTATTTGGGATAATCCAGAAAATGCTCAACAGCTTGGTAAAGAACGTTCAGCACTTGAGATGGTTGTTGAAACAATTGACGATCTGACTGCGGGTGTTGAAGATACCCGTGACCTGCTGGATATGGCCGTCGAAGAAGACGATGAAGATACGGTCGGTGAAGTCGAAAATGATGTGGCGGCCATGATGGAACGTCTACAGAAACTTGAATTTCGTCGTATGTTTTCTGGTGAAGCGGATCCTAATAATGCCTTTCTGGATATTCAGTCAGGTTCTGGTGGCACAGAAGCTCAAGACTGGGCTGAGATGATGTTGCGAATGTATCTTCGCTGGGGCGAAGATAAAGGCTTTAAAACTGAATTGTTAGAGTGCTCAGCGGGTGATGTGGCAGGGATTAAATCTGCTACGATTCGCTTTCAAGGTGAATATGCATTTGGTTGGCTTCGTACAGAAACGGGTGTACACCGTTTAGTACGTAAATCACCTTTTGATTCTGGTGGCCGCCGTCATACTTCCTTTTCTTCGGTATTTGTTTCGCCGGAGATTGACGATAACGTAGAGATCGATATTAACCCTGCTGATCTACGTGTTGATGTTTACCGTGCCTCGGGTGCAGGTGGACAGCATGTAAACAGAACGGAATCTGCTGTACGTATTACCCATGAACCATCAGGTATTGTTGTGCAGAGTCAGAGTCAGCGTTCACAGCACCAGAACAAAGATACTTGTATGAAGCAGCTGCGTGCAAAACTCTATGAGATGGAGATGTTAAAACGCAGTGAAGCAGCGCAAGAATTAGAAGACTCAAAAGCGGATATTGGCTGGGGTAGCCAGATTCGTTCTTACGTTTTAGATGATCAGCGTATCAAGGATCTACGTACCAATGTGCAGAGTTCCAACTGTGACAAGGTACTGGATGGCGATCTAGATCTATTTATTGAAGCGAGTTTAAAAGCTGGTTTGTAAACAGATCTCTTGAGGTTATAGCGTTTGTTACAGGGATAGGTTTTGCGCCTTAAACTGTAACCGCTAAGTTCTTCCTTTCGGGTAGGGCTATTAGTTAACAAATTTAAAGGTTTACCACCGATGTCTGACAATAATCAGAAGCAAGATGAGAACCGCCTGATTGCAGAGCGCCGAGAAAAACTAAATGCGCTTCGTGAAGAGGGGAATGCATTTCCAAATAACTTCCGTCGTGATTCTTACGCTCAGGATTTGCAAGATCAGTATGGCGATAAGACTAAGGAAGAGCTAGAAGAAGCAGCGATTACCGTTAGTATTGCTGGTCGTGTAATGCTTAATCGTGGCGCATTTGGCGTGATTCAAGATATGACTGGCCGTGTGCAGTTTTATGTCAATAAAGAAGCGCGTAAGTTTGCTAAGCGTTTAGATCTTGGTGATATTATTGGTGTTACGGGTGTACTACATAAGTCAGGTAAAGGTGATCTTTATGTAGATATGGGTGAATACCAGTTATTAACTAAAAACCTACGTCCGCTACCGGATAAACATAAAGGTTTGCAGGATACCGAAATTCGTTACCGTCAGCGTTATGTTGATCTGATTACTAATCAAGATTCACGTAACGTGTTTGAAATGCGTTCTAAAATTGTATCCGGTATTCGTAACTTCCTTACCGAACGTCGTTTTATTGAAGCAGAAACACCAATGCTTCAGGTTATTCCAGGTGGAGCGACGGCACGCCCATTTATTACCCACCATAACGCGTTAGATCGTGATATGTATCTTCGTATTGCACCTGAGCTTTATTTGAAACGTTTGGTCGTGGGCGGTTTTGAACGTGTTTTTGAGATCAACCGTAACTTCCGTAACGAAGGTCTATCGACGCGTCATAACCCAGAATTCACTATGATTGAGTTCTATCAGGCTTATGCCGACTATCATGACCTGATGGACCTAACCGAAAATATGCTGCGCACTGTGGCACAAGAGGTGTTAGGTACAACAACGATCATCAATACGGTTCGTAATGATGAAGGTGAAGTCCTTGAAACCTTTGAATACGATATGGCTAAGCCGTTTCAGCGTTTAAGTGTGTTTGATTCTATCTTGCATTTTAATGAAGATATTACTGCTGAAGCTTTGGCTGATGATCATGCAGCGCGTCAAATAGCTGAGCGTT
The DNA here is from genome assembly GCF_030547185.1 of Neptuniibacter sp. 1_MG-2023. Lineage (GTDB taxonomy): Bacteria > Pseudomonadota > Gammaproteobacteria > Pseudomonadales > Balneatricaceae > Neptuniibacter. The sequence continues at coordinate 40,218 of NZ_JAUOQR010000013.1, read as the reverse complement.
TAGATATTGCAGTTAAAGATAGTTGGGGCTTAGGTAAAGTTCAGATCGAAATCTTTGAGAAAACGGTTGAACATCGCCTTCAGCAACCGACCTTTATTACTGAATACCCAACTGAGGTCTCACCGCTTGCGCGTCGTAGCGATGATAACCCATTTGTAACAGATCGCTTTGAGTTCTTTGTTGCCGGCCGTGAGCTTGCTAATGGTTTCTCCGAGTTAAATGACTCAGAAGATCAAGCAGAGCGCTTTAGTGCTCAAGTGGCAGAAAAAGATGCAGGTGATGATGAAGCAATGCATTATGATGATGACTACATCAATGCTTTAGAATATGGCTTACCACCGACTGCGGGGGAAGGTATTGGTATTGACCGTTTGGTCATGCTATTTACTGATTCGCCTTCAATTCGCGATGTGATTCTGTTTCCTGCCATGCGCCCACGGACATAATTTAAAGTCTGTTATTTAAAAGATTAAAAAGCCCTCGTTGAGGGCTTTTTTGTGGTTGTTTGCCGCCTTTTGTTTTATTTAATGAGGGATATGATGGCTTGGCTCTTTCCTATAAAAAAACGGATCATCCCTGGGAAACGCTGGATAAGTATTCTTAGCCGTACTTTGCATCTGGTTGGTGTTTGTGGATTGGCGGGCGCTTATTTGTATCATCAGCCTATAGAGTCTTGGCAGTTGTTTCTCTATCTCACCGTTGTGAGTGGTCTGGTGATGAGCGGTTTGGAGATTTATACCGATGGCATCTGGCTTTTACAGCTTAGGGGTACGGCTATAGGTATTAAGCTGTTTTTGCTATCTACGATGATTTGGTGGTTTGAACAGCCGAATTCTAGTATATATTTTTTGGTCATTATTATTTCTGGTGTAGTATCCCATGCGCCCGGTAAAGTCAGGTATTTTTCGGTTTGGCATGGCCGTGTGGTTATGGATTCGTCTATGCGTAAAGGTAAGCAACTTACAGATTGTGGGGGATAGGTGGTTATGGTCTTAGAGCGTGCAAAAAGCTGGCAGAATGTATTGTCTGATGAGTTCGATCAGCCCTATATGCAGAAGTTGAAACAGTTTTTACAAGAGCAGAAAGACCTGCATAAGGTGATCTATCCCCATTCGTCTAATTGGTTCCATGCTTTGGAATCAACGCCGCTTGATGATGTGAAAGTCGTTATTTTAGGGCAGGACCCTTACCATCAGCCTGGACAGGCCCATGGTTTGTGTTTTTCCGTACAGCCGGGGGTGAAAATACCTCCCTCATTGGTAAATATTTATAAAGAGTTAAAGAGCGATTTGGGTGTTGAGCCTGTTTTCCATGGCTATCTAGAAAATTGGGCTAAGCAGGGTGTTCTGTTGCTGAATAGTGTGCTGACGGTAGAGGAGGGTGCAGCCGGTTCACATCAAGGCAAGGGCTGGGAGCATTTCACTGATAAAATCATCCAAGTTATCAATGATAGATGTGAACATGTTGTTTTTCTTTTGTGGGGAAGTTATGCGCAAAAGAAGGGGGGCTGTATTGATACAGATCGACATTTAGTGCTTAAGGCGCCGCATCCATCGCCGCTCTCTTCTTACCGAGGTTTTTTTGGTTGCAGGCACTTTAGTCAAGCGAATGAATATCTTAGGCTGCATAAGCGTTCGATTATAAGCTGGCAGCTCCCGCCTCAGGTTTAGTAATCTCAAGTGCTAACTCTTCTTGGTAGCTGTTTGTCTCACTGTAGTAATGATGCTGCCCGCGGCCATTTTTCTTGCTGTCATACATGGCAATGTCAGCATAATGAACTAGGGTTTCAAAATCAGTGGAGTTTGTTGGAGCGACGGCGGATCCTGCACTATATCTAACATGTATATCTACTGGTGTTGTTAAAATCGGTTGTAATAATTGCTGTTGCACACGTGAAATTATGCGATTTAGTGATTCGTGAAGCTGAGTTTCACTGTCTGCTTCGATAAGAAGAATAAATTCATCGCCCGCTAAGCGAGATAAAATATCTCCCTCTCTTAATTGAGCTTTGATGGCCTTAGTAAAGTTAACAAGAACTTTATCGCCTACATTGTGACCAAACTGATCGTTAATCGGTTTGAAAAAGTCTAAATCTATGAAGGTTACGGAGAGCCATTTATCCCCTCTGTTTACTTTGCTAAGCGCTTGATTAGCAAATGTTTCTAGCATTTTTCTATTAGGGATTCCCGTCAGTTGGTCTGTATGGGCAAGGGTTTTTAACTGGGTATATTGTTCTGATATCTGATTATGGGCGGAGGATAATTGTTTGAGATAACGTGTTCTGTTATCGGTAAAGCGCCAAACTGAATAAGCAGAAATAAAGCACATAGTGCATATCGCAATAAATAACATAAATAAAAGTGCATTTTGTGAATGGTTTTCAGATGCGATATGTTGTTTTAATTCGATTTCAAGCAGGTCTGCGTCTTCCATAATCTGAATAAATAGAGCATCGAATTGCTGATCTGATTTTGAATTTTTGTCAGGAAATTGGTAGCGAACGGTTGTTGTATTATGAAATTTTTGTAAAGAGTAGAGTAGCTTATTAACTTTGGCTCTTAGCTCTGTATTTTTTAGTGGGTAATAGGTGCCTTGATCATTTTTGCCACCATCGAGTATGGCTGTGGCATACCACTTAGCCATAGTGATGTGATGATAGACTGAGTCGATGGAGCGAACGCTATCACCTGATAGAATCTCTTCGAACCAAAGGTGGGCTAGGGCGGTTTCTAGTTTTATTTCAATGGAGGCATCAACCCAAGGAACATATTTTTGGCTGGTGCTTTTTGAGATGACATGAATATAGAGAAGCAGCAGAATACTAAGTATCGCGGTCATACCGATAAGTAGTAATGGTATGGTCGGGGTGTTCGTTGTACGCTTCATCCCCGCGCATCTCCCTTTGCGTTGTTTAATCCCATGCTGAGAAGTGTCTCGCTATTTGACGGCAAGGTCAACTGTTGGTATTTAATTGAGCACTTTTATTTGGGGAGAAAAAGCTTGGGATCTAATGTGTAAGGGAGTGTTTTTAACTCTACTGCTTGGTTGTGCAGTGATAAAACGCCCTCTTCAGCTAAACTTTTCACGATAACGGCTAATATTCTATATCTATTTTCACCGCATTGAGCGGAAAGTACAACGCGCCCCGCATTAGGTTTATTGGGCGCTGAGATTGATTCTCCTACTTGCGGCTCTTGATCAGTCGATACTTCTGCAAGATACATAGGCTTTTTTAGCTGTCCGCGATGTTGTAGGCGAGTAATGATCTCTTGGCCTGTATAGCAGCCTTTAGTGAAGCTAATCCCCGCGAAAACTTGGAAATTTGTCATTTGAGGAATAAAGGCTTCTTGGGTTTCAGCTCTAAGATCAGGGATACCAGCATCTATCTCACTGAGGATCCAGTCATTAGTTGAGCCAATCCCAACCTCTTCTGGTAACTGACGTACTATCTCTGTTACTGCATCATCGTCCATCCATATTTCAAAACGATCTCCAGGAACACGTACAATAAGGCCGTTACTTAATGAGATGATACTATTTGTTTCACTTGGGCTATTTCCAAACCAGCGTTCTATGAGTGTTTGAGCGCCTGGGCCGACTAAGCCTATTCCTGAGATTGTATGACTAATTTCTTGAGCTTCAGCTTTGGAAAAAATCATATATTTTTTCAGGTTCGCCGTCGCGCTTTCAAAAATATCCTGGCTCATACGTAGCCAGGCTTCTTCACTGCCTGCTTTAAGTAGACGAAATAGGCTTAACATATGCCCTTTGATGTTGCAGTGTGAGCCTAGTGAGCTGCCTGTCTTGAAAGCGTTGTTAACGTCACAGCTCAGTTGCCCTTGTAAGAATTTTTCAGTCTCAGGACCTTTAATGGAAAGGACGCGTTGGTGGATAAGAGGAACAACCTGCGTTTTTTTACCGCTACTACTTAATACGCGAGTTTTATCGGCGTTAAGTTGCATCTTTTTCTCTTCAAGTAAGGTTAGTAGGTTGTTCATTGTAACTCTTATACCTGTAGGTAATCGTTTAAGGTTCTCAGTCTACGCCAAAAAATAGTTGAGAACAGCAGACATATTTTAAGGTTATTTAATTCAGATTCTTTGATTCGCTGTTTTGTGAACCTATAGCTTCGCCCAGCTTTATGGGGCTGTTTGCATCTAGACCTGTTTGCCAGCTGATTTTGTCTTTACCGAATAATAATATAACCGTTGAACCTAGTTTAAAACGGCCCATTTCTGCGCCTTTCTCAAGCTTGATAGGTGGGATTGTTTCATTCTTGAATGATCTGTGTTCAGGCGCTTTTAGGCGGGGTGCTTCTTGGCCTGACCATACCGTCTCTATTCCAGCTACAATCATTGCACCTACTAATACCATTGCCATAGGGCCATGTTCGGTCTCAAAATGAGCAATCAGCCTTTCGTTGCGAGCAAATAGCTGTTCTACCCCTGCCGCCGTTGTTTGGTTTACTGAGAATAGATCACCAGGGACATAGGTTGTGTGGGTTAGTGTGCCAGCAATAGGCATGTGTACACGGTGGTAGTCCCGTGGAGAGAGGTAAATAGTGGCAAACTCGCCATCGATAAAAGGAGCTGCTATCTCGTGGTCACCACCTAAAAGGGTGGTTAAGCCGTAAGCGTGTCCTTTAGCTTGAAAGATTCGTCCATGTTCGATTTTACCTAATTGGCTAAATGCGCCATCGGCAGGACTTGTAATAACCCCCGGTGTTTGGTCAATAGGTCGAACATCATCTTTTAACGCTCGGGTAAAGAAAGCGTTAAAACTAGGGTAGTTTGTGGCAATCTCTTCCTGAGCTTCCGTCATATTGATCTGGTAGTTATTACAAAACCACTTTATAAAGCTGTTTTTTATCCAAGGGGTTGTACTGTCAGCGATTTTTCCGACCAGCCTAGATAAAAGGTGCTGAGGTACAATATGCTGAAAAAGAATAAACAGCGTCTCTTTTAGCTTTTTCATTATTTCTCCACAGGTGTTTCAGGTAGATTGCCCCATTCAAACCATGAGCCATCGTAGCAGCGAACATCGTTGAAACCTAAGTAGCGTGCCACGAAATAGGTTAAGCCAGAGCGGCGATGTGTTTGGCAGTGTGTAATGATTGTTTTCTCTGGGGTTATGCCCTGTTCTTTAAGTGCAGATAATAATGTATTAGCCGGTTTAATCCGAAGATTATCTTCGCTAATAAGGCAATCTGTCCATTCAAAGTGGTGTGCTCCTGGAATATGCCCTCCTTTTGCGGCATTGATCACCTTTTCACCAGTATATTCTGGGTAACTTCGGGCATCCCATATAGCTAGATTCGGGTCTTGTAGATGTTGGGTTATAAACTCGACGTCAGCGATTAGTTTTGGGTTGATACTAATTTTGTAAGTAGATGCTTTTGCTTGATTTGCTGTTGTTTCAAGCGGAAATGCTTCTGTTGTCCAGCTTGTTATCTGCCCATTAAGCATTGAGCAGTTGTTGTGGCCAATAACATTTAAACTCCATATGAATCTGCCTGCCAAAGCTCCTTTCTGATCGTCATATGCGACTACAAGGCTTTTCTCTGTTAAGCCTATTGCCTTACATAATTGTTGGAGTTGGTCGTTAGATGGCAGCTTGTTCGGAACGGGAGGCTGTCCAGAGAGTAAAGAGGAGGGTGATAGATTAATAGCGTTTGGAATGTGCCCTTTTAAATAATTCTCTTCACTAGAGAGATCGACAATTAATAAATCTGGATTATTGAGGTGTTGATGTAGTTCAGAAGCCTCAATCAATAGGGGCAGTGTCATTGTGGTCGCTCCAAAAACTGATTAGAAAAAAGGATAATACTGGGTTGGTTTAGCGCTGGAAAGCGGGTTATATGGATATTTATAACAAACCAACCTGATGTAATTATTGAAATTAGGTTTTTATTTTTTGTAAGTTGGCGGTTGCCGCAGAGCATAAGTGTTTGAATAGCTCATAATGAAATTCAGATATTTCGGTGCCTGCCATATCATAATCTGCATGGATAATAGCGAGTGGTGCTTTGTTAGAGAATATGGACATGAGCAAGAAACCGTTGGGACTTCCCCAGTTGTGATAAGTTTCCGGTAGCATCGGCAGCAGCTGTTCTTTGTTGGTTGGCTTTATCCAGATGCAGGCAGGCTTATCTCTTAGCTTTTTAAAAAGACTCGGGACTTCAAGATCATATTTAAAGTTATGGATAGGGTGCTCATCGGTAAAGCCAACGCTAAGTGCTGTCTTGAGAGAGTGGGTTCTATGGTTTATGAGTAATAGAGCCACACGATTAAATCCTAGCCCTTTGCTTAACCCCTGAGTAAGTGCGCGTAGAATGTGCTTAGGTTGAGTATAGGCATCGTACCCTTTTGAAAACCGTTCAGATATTTGGTCATAAAGAAATTTGTCTAAAAATTCGGGTTTTGTTGTTGTGTTAGGTACTGAAGTGTTGAGTTTTTTGGGAAGGGAAGGTTCGATAATAGTGGGGCTGGTGGTTGGCATTAAACTACAAAGTAGCTTTTCTTCTTTAGACGATATGCGGTAGTTGATCGTTTCGTTTGATGGAAGTAATAGCATCTCTGCAGCGAGAGCCATAGTACCTGCTACATGGAATGTGCGTGATGAATGGGCGCAGGTAATATGTAAACTATTGATCGTTTCTGCAATTTCAGCTTTTAAATAATCATTAATAATGTCGATTATTTTCATTGATTTGGTGCTGTTCCAGCCGAAACTTGTCGTTAATGCTATCCAGTTGGATAGTTTTACAGGGAAAAACTTCTCTTGTACTAGATGGTTGATTTCGCGAAGGCTCTCTGCACTTAAACGTGGATCGCCTAATGCTCTTTGATGGAGTTGAGCCAAGGTTTTCTTATTGGGTGACGTTTCATGCTCTAAGCTGGTGACAGCTAATTCTGAAATCCCCCAGCTCTCAATGAGACCGCGGGAAATCTCTTGCACAGTGCAGCCGAGAATGTCGGTTTCAGCCAAGACTACGTCAATCTGTTCCTCTCGTATCTTTATCTGAATTTGGCTCATATGTAAGGCAGCATGTTGCCAGAGAAACCAATGCCCTACGCCATAAAAGAGAGAAGCCAGATAGGTTTCTTCTGCAAACAATGTACTTTTCCGCGCTAACCAAGCTTGAGCTTGAGAGGCTGCATGGTGGCTAACAGATATGTAGCGGAAGTACATTTTTTGCGCCACGCTTGAAGGATTTAGCCTTAGCGGGGTGATTGTTTCGGAAACCGTTGAAATATTGTCGAGCCCCAATGAGTTAATCGCATGGTCAAGACTCGTGACTTTTGAGTCGACCTTATCATGGAGTTCAGCGGCTTTGCGTACCATGTGTAAAGAGAGGACAGGGTCTGACTTTATTATTTTTTTTAGGTCTTGTAAGGGGACTGAAGCATCACATAATTTGCGTTTTAGTCGGCGAAGTACACTGTTTCTTACAGGCAAAGGACGGTCTTTTAGGTAGCTAACCCAAGACTCTGCACCGTATGGAGAATTCGACATTTATACTACGCCTTTGTTCGCTGATTATTTATAATTCTAACTGCATTTAACTGTTTTGCTCCTCAATAGAGCAAAGAATATATTTGTAACTTTTCCAGCGTTGCTCGCTAATTGTGCCATCTTCGACCGCACTTTTCAGCGCACACCCAGGTTCTTTTTCGTGATTACAATCACGAAATTTACATAGACCTGCAAGTGGTTTTAACTCCCTGAAGCCACTTATAACGTCATCTAACTCAATGTGCCATAAACCAAATTCCCTGATGCCTGGGGAATCTATTAGGTCGCCACCATCGGGAAAGTGAAATAAGCGGGCGGTGGTTGTCGTGTGTCGACCTTTTTTGGTTTGTTCTGATAGATCGCCGACTTTTAGGTCTATACCGGGTAGGAGTGCGTTAATTAGTGAGGATTTACCTACACCTGACTGGCCAACGAATACACTGATTCTCTGGTCAAGTTTAGCTTTAAGTTCTGCAAGCCCTTGCTCTTTTGAGGTGGACGCAAGTAATACTTCGTAGCCTATATCTCGGTAGCGTTGCAGCATAGCTTCAATTTTATCTCGATTTTCAGTATTAAGAAGATCGGTTTTATTAAGCAAGATAACCGGTTCTATACCACTTAATTCTGCGGCAACGAGGTAGCGATCAATTAAATTTGCATGGGGCGTTGGCTCTACGGCTACAGTAATAACGATAAAATCAATATTTGCGGCTACAGGCTTCATCTCTCCGTATGGGTTGGGACGAAGTAGTTCGCTCTTTCTCTCTAGTTTGGCAACGACGACTCCGGTATCTTTACCTTGACGCCAGATAACGCGATCGCCAGTAACGAGCTGGCCTAAATTTGTACGCATATGGCAGCGGATTATATCGCCCTTATGCTCACCTTCAGACGCTTCTACATCTACAGTACGGCCAAAGTGGGAAATAATAAGCCCGTGTTGTTCTGGGCCTAGCTCGCTACTATCGAGTTGTTGCTCAATTGTGGAGTCTTTTTTGGACGCACGAGCAGTACGTTCGTCTTGGATCTTTTGAATGCGCCAGCTTTGACGGCGGGTAAGTTTACGTTTTGTCATAGGCTGTTAGTGACACGCCTTTAGTTGCTGTATGTTCTTAAAGAGTAGCGGCTGAATCACTAAATATCCCCGATTTTATGATTTTAATAGAATAATAAGGCCTGTTTACCTGCCCAAGGTAAGGTATTCTAAGGGAAAGTGCAGTGCCTGCGTCAACTTTGGAGGTTTTTAATGGAAAATAAGGGCAATTTGATCTGGATTGATCTAGAAATGACCGGTTTGGATCCTAAAAATGATGTAATTATTGAAATTGCGACTGTAGTGACGGATTCAGATCTGAATATTTTGGCTGAAGGTCCTATGCTGGCTATTCATCAAAGTGATCAACTATTAGATGGTATGGATGAGTGGTGCACTAATCAGCATGGTAAGTCTGGATTAACCCAGAGAGTAAAAGATAGCTCTGTCACTGAGGCTCAGGCTGAACAAGAAACTATTGCATTCTTGAAGCAGTATGTGGCTGCGGGTGAGTCTCCCATGTGCGGTAATAGTATAGGTCAGGATCGCCGTTTCCTTGATAAATATATGCCTGAATTAGAGGCTTTTTTCCATTACCGTAATTTGGATGTCAGCTCGCTGAAAGAATTAGCTAAACGCTGGAAACCTGAAGTTGCTGCTGGTGTTGTTAAAAAAGGCTCTCACTTAGCTTTAGACGATATTCGTGATTCTATTGATGAGCTGAAGTATTACCGAGAGCATTTTATTAAGCTGTAAATTTATTTTCTTAGAATTTGATCTTATTTCGACGGGAGTGGGTGTGGATTGGCAATGCCCCTTCAGTCCTTTTAGTCGCTAACCTGTTGAGAGCCCATAAGCTATGTTCTTGTACGATTTCTGAACTATGGGATAGCTTTGCTTTCAGTGCGTTAATAACATTCTCCCCGCCATCACTATTACCTAAAGCAACAGCAATGTTTCTTAGCCAGCCAATATGGCCTGTTCGACGGATAGCGGAGCCTTCAGTTTTTTTCAGGAATGTGGCTTCATCCCAGTTGAAGAGCTCAATTAATTCGCTTTTGTCTAACTTTTGTCGAGGATGGAAGTCTTGTTCGTGAGTGAAATCGGCAAATCGATTCCAAGGACAGATCAATTGACAATCATCACAACCAAAGATGCGATTACCCATTTTGGGGCGGAGTTCTTCTGGAATAGATCCGCTTAGCTCAATTGTTAAATAAGAGATGCATTTTCGTGCGTCAAGCAGATGCGGTTGGGGAAAGGCTTGTGTTGGGCATACATCTAAACAAGCCGTGCATTTCCCGCAATGCTCTTCCGTACTGGGCTGATCTATAGGAAGAGGAAGATCGATCAGAAGTTCGCCCAAGAAAAACATGGAACCCGCTTCGCGGTTAAGGATAAGTGTATGTTTTCCACGCCAGCCGAGACCCGCTTTCTCAGCTAAAGGGCGTTCCAATAGAGGGGCGCTGTCAACAAAGGCTCGAAAGACTGTTTCACCTACTTCATCATCTATTTTTTTGCCAAGCTGAGTTAGACGCTTACGAATGAGCTTGTGATAGTCTCGACCTAAAGTGTAACGAGAGATATAAGCATGTTTACCATCATCAAGCAGGTCTACGGCTGCAGTACCAGGTGGAAGGTAATCCATGCGTACGCAGATAATGCGTTGCGTTCCAGGGAGTAAGCTATCAGCTGAGAATCGTTTGTCTAAATGATTGTTGAGGTACCCCATCTCACCGTGATATCCCGCTTCGATCCACTGTTCATAATGGGCTCTTTCCGCACTCAGATCGCAATCGGTAATACCGCATTGTTGGAAACCTAGCTCTTTTGCCCAGCTTTTTATCTTCTGTGCGAGCGTTGCTAGTGTATGTGATGGTTTATCTGGCATATATTCAGGCTTGCCCTTTACGGGGAAGATTCCTCATAATGTTCTAAAAACATAACGTTACATAAATAATTGGTTCGAGCGATGTCTGTTAACAGAGCGGTTCTTCCGGCGACATTATACACAGCGGAACAAACTCGTGTGCTGGATAGTACGGCAATCAATGAGTTTGGTATTCCGGGTATCCGCCTTATGCAGCGGGCGGGTCATGCTGTTTTTGCTGAAATGCTAGATCGTTTCCCAAATGTAACTGCAATTACAATAGTCTGTGGTGCTGGTAATAATGGAGGGGATGGTTTTGTTGTTGCCTTGCTCGCTAAACAGAAAGGGCTTGATGTCCAACTGGTTTGCGTAGGAGATGAACGCTTTCCTTTAGCGCTTAAAGGTGAGGCGTTAGCGGCGTGGGAGCAACTGCAAGCGATCTATCCTAGCTATGAACTTTATAGGCCAGGTATGAGCTTTCGTGGCGGTCTATTAGTTGATGCTATGTTAGGCACAGGGCTTTCTGGTAAGGTTCGTGGTTTATTTTACACTGCGATTGAGCAGTTTAACGCTTCCTCTAAAGCTGTTATTTCAGTTGATACTCCCTCAGGACTTTGTGCTGACACTGGACGGGTTTTGGGTGTGGCGGTCCATGCTGATATAACCATAAGCTTTATTGGCATGAAGCGGGGCTTGTTGACAGGACAAGCGGTTGATTACTGTGGAACACTGTTGTTTGATGATCTCAAGGTACCTGATGAGGTTTATGAAGCGGTTCCTGTTAATCTTTTTAGAACAACAGAAGAGGATCTCGGTGAGTGTTTGCCGCCTCGATCAAAGTCATCACATAAGGGACGATTTGGTCACTTATTAGTTGTTGGTGGAGACCATGGTATGGGCGGGGCTGCTCTATTAGCTTCAGAAGCCGCCATTAGAAGTGGGGCTGGTTTAGTCACACTGGCTACACGTTCTGAACATGTGCTGGCTTCGTTAAGTCGCTGCCCAGAGATTATGGTTAAAGGGGTTGATTCAAGCGCCCAGCTGCAACCTTTACTCGATAAAGTAGATGTTATTGTTGTCGGGCCAGGGCTTGGTCAGAACGCTTGGGCTGAGCAGATGCTCTTAACCGCGTTAGAGGCTGGTAAGCCTATGGTGCTAGATGCGGATGCGTTGAATTTGATGGTAAGTAAGAATTTATTTAGTAAATTTGAGCTTAAGCAGCGTAATAAATGGCTATGTACACCCCATCCGGGCGAAGCTGCACGCTTACTGGGTGAAACCGTGAATGATATAGAACAGGACCGTTTTGATGCGGTTGAAAGGTTGCAGACTGTTTGTGGTGGCACTGTAGTTTTAAAAGGTGCTGGTTCGCTGGTGTCGGCGGGTGATGCGAGCTATTTGTGTTCTGCTGGTAATCCAGGGATGTCTGTTGGCGGAATGGGTGATGTATTATCGGGTATTTGCGGGGCATTTATGGCGCAAAAGATGAGTCCTGAAAATGCAGCCCGTATCGCTGTTTATGTGCATGCGACAGCAGCGGATTATATTGCTCAGTCTCAAGGGGAGGTTGGGATGTTGGCGTCCGATCTTTTTTTAACGATTCCTAAAGTGATAAATGGTCAATATGAGTAAAGAGTATCGGATTGAGTTGCCTGATGAAGATTCCATGGTCGCCTTTGGTTACAAAATAGCCCAAGCTACAGAAAATGGGGGAGTTATTTTTTTATTAGGTGATTTGGGTATGGGTAAGACCACCTTAAGTCGTGGTGTTATTAGAGGGGCCGGTCATCAAGGCTCGGTTAAGAGTCCTACCTATACGCTGGTGGAGCCTTATGAAATTAATGGTAAACATATCTATCATTTCGATCTGTACCGTTTATCGGATCCTGAAGAGTTAGAGTACCTTGGTATTCGTGATTATTTTGATGAGGATGCGCTGTGTTTAGTTGAATGGCCAGACAAAGGTCGTGGTATGTTGCCGAAGGCCGATTTAGTGTTGCAGATAGAGTTATTGGGGTATGGTCGGCAGTTAAGCTGGACGCCGAAGACTGAACTAGGCCAGATCATGGCCGATAAGCTTGTTGATTAAAAAATTAGATGTTGGGTCATAAGTTGGGTTAGGGTGTTTTGCTTTTTGTGAAGGGGTTTTTTTAGGCTTTATGCGAATAACGAAGTATAAGCGGGTTGTCAGTTGGTTGTTTTGTACGGCCCTGTCGCTTGGCAGTTTTTTTGTTCAAGGGGCGGAAGTCGAAAAGGTGCGTATCTGGCTTGCACCGGATCATGCTCGTTTGGTTTTTGATCTTTCGGGGCCTGCAACGCATAAGGTTTTCACATTAAATAACCCTGAACGTATCGTTTTGGATATTGAGAATACGACGTTAACGGCAGATTTAGAGCGCCTAGGTCTCGAAAAAAGTCCGGTTGAGCGTATTCGTTCCGGTAAAAACGGTAAAACACTTAGATTGGTATTAGACCTTAAACATGCGGTGCGTCCGAAGAGCTTTGAGCTTAAGCCTAATCAAAAATATGGTCACCGTTTGGTCTTGGATCTTTATGAAAAAGAATCCTTAGTTAAAGCGACTAAAACTGCTGAGCCGCAGGCGATAGCTGGCCGAGATATTGTGATCGCTATTGACGCGGGACATGGGGGCGATGATCCGGGTGCTATAGGGAGTGGGCGAGTTAGGGAGAAAGATGTCGTACTTGCGATGGCAAAAGAGTTGAAGCTACGTTTAGATCAAACGCCGGGCTACAAAGGCCAGATGACACGAACAGGTGATTACTACGTTAGCTTGCGTGGTCGAACGTCGGCGGCACGAAAATATAATGCAGATCTTTTTGTCTCAATTCATGCGGATGCGTTCAAAGACCCTCGAGCCAGAGGAGCTTCTGTTTGGGTACTTTCTTCGAGAGGGGCGAGTAGTGAAATGGGTCGATGGTTGGCAAGCAAAGAGAATAGTGCCGATTTGATTGGTGGTGTGGGCAGTGTCAGCTTAGATGATAAAGATAATGTATTAGCGAGTGTGCTGCTTGATATGTCGATGACGGCCAGTCGAGAAGATAGTCGCTCTATAGCGAAAGGCATTCATACTAATATTAAGCGCTTTGCGCGTATGCATAAGTCCCATGTAGAGCAGGCTGGGTTTGTAGTGCTTAAATCACCGGACATTCCTTCCATTTTGGTTGAGACGGGGTTTATCTCCAATCCGGGTGAAGCTGCGAACTTAAAAACCAGAAGTTATCAAAAGAAGATGGCTGATGCGATCTATAAAGGTATTGTGCAACATTTTGAACGGAAGCCGCCGGCTCTAACGCTTATAGCACAGCGTAAAGCAAAGGATACTCGTAGCTACAAAGTTGTACGAGGTGATACCCTCTCCGTTATTGCTTCAAAAAATGGTGTCTCATTGGCATCGCTTCGTAAGGTTAATAGCCTTAAAAATGATACGATCAAAATTGGTCAAGTTCTAAGAATTCCCGCAAGTTAAAGGATTTTTAATGTCACGTATTCATTTGCTATCACCGCGTTTAGCTAACCAGATAGCAGCGGGGGAGGTTGTTGAACGTCCTGCTTCAGTTATAAAAGAGATCTTAGAAAACAGCCTTGATGCCGGCGCTAATAAGGTCGATGTGGAGGTAGAGCAGGGCGGTGTTAAGTTAATGCGTGTCCGGGATAATGGCTCCGGTATAGATAAAGAGGATCTACCATTAGCGCTTAGTCGGCATGCAACATCGAAAATACAGGTGCTGGAAGATTTAGAGGCGGTGGGAAGTTTAGGCTTTCGCGGCGAGGCTTTAGCCAGTATTAGTTCCGTTTCTCGCTTATCATTGACCTCCCGGCAGGCCTCGCAAGAGAGTGCTTGGCAGGTACAGACAGAAGGGCGTGATATGGAGGCTACAATGGAGCCTGCAGCCCATCCTGAAGGGACAACGGTTGAAGTTAAGGATCTTTTTTTTAATACACCTGCCCGTCGTAAATTCCTTAAAACAGAGAAAACAGAATTTCGCCATCTAGATGAAGTGGTTAAGCGCCTTGCGTTAAGTCGTTTTGATGTGGCTTTTCAGTTACGACATAACGGAAAGGTGATCCATCAACTTCGGCAGGCAGATAGCCAGTTAGAGCAAGAGCGGCGAGTTGCTAATATTTGTGGTTCAGCCTTCATTGATAACGCTTTAAATGTTGATGTTGTTGCAGAGGCCTCAGGACTAAGGTTGTGGGGTTGGGTTGGCTTACCTACCTTCTCACGTAGTCAGGCGGATCTGCAGTATTTCTTTGTTAATGGCCGCATGATTAGAGACAAAGTGGTTGCTCATGCTGTGAGGCAGGCTTACGCTGATGTTCTTTATCATGGTCGTTTTCCTGCGTATGTTCTCTATTTAGAGCTTGATCCTTCCTTAGTTGATGTGAATGTTCATCCAACCAAGCATGAGGTTCGGTTTCGTGAAAGTCGCTTAGTTCACGATTTTTTATTTAGAACTTTACATAGATTAATTGCAGATATGCGGCCACAAGATCAGCTGGGTGGTGAACGAACGGCTGAAAATGTAGGTTTTGAGCAGGGATTGCAACCCGTTTCAGCTGTTCAAGAGCCGTTGCATGAGCAGGGGAGAATGGCGTTTACTCAGCGATCTGCGGTTCGTTATGGGGAGGGCGCCGCATCTCCTTCTGGGTATAGATCGAGTTATCCACAGCCACCATCGCAGGGGCAGGTTAATGATCAGTTGACCGGCTATGCTGCGTTGCATCCTGATAATACTCAGCAGGCCGCTGAAAATGATGATGCTCAAGAGCAATGCCCTCCGATGGGGTATGCCGTTGCTCAGTTGCATGGGGTTTATATTCTTGCAGAGAATGCACAAGGTTTAATTGTCGTAGATATGCACGCGGCCCATGAACGTATTGTGTATGAGCGTATGAAACAGTCTTACGAAGAAGATGTTGTGCGCTCACAGCCCTTGTTGGTGCCTTTGAGCCTTGCTGTAAGCGAGCGTGAAGCGGATTGTTCTGAAGAGTATGCAGATACATTTAAGCGTTTAGGTTTTGAATTAGCACGTATGGGTGAAGAGACAATCGTTGTACGCCAAGTGCCGGTTTCTTTAGCTAAAGGTAATGTTGAGCAGCTTATTCGAGATGTATTATCAGATATGCTCGTCTATGGTGAAAGTAAGCGAATAGAGCAGCATATTAACGAGTTACTTGGAACTATGGCTTGTCATGGTGCAGTGAGAGCGAATCGGCAGCTAACAATACCAGAGATGAATGCGCTGCTACGTGATATGGAAAATACAGAGCGTAGTGGGCAGTGTAATCATGGGCGGCCTACGTGGAGTCAAATGACGATGAGCGACCTTGATAAATTATTTATGCGTGGACAGTAGTTGAGGGTGATTTGAGTAATTTACCGGTTGTTTTTTTAATGGGGCCTACAGCTTCAGGCAAAACTGATCTTGCCATGCAGCTTTACGATAATATGCCTTGTGAAATAGTCAGTGTTGATTCTGCGATGATTTATCAAGGAATGGATATAGGCACGGCAAAGCCTGATGCTGCCACGTTGGCGCGTTATCCTCATAAATTGATTGATATATGCGATCCCCTTGATGCGTACTCAGCGGCTGAATTTCGTTGTGATGCTTTGGCACAAATTGAAGAAATTCGATCAGCGGGAAAAATTCCTCTTTTGACTGGGGGAACTATGCTGTACTTTCATGCCTTAAAGAATGGGTTGGCCACGTTACCGAAGGCTGATGCAGATGTGCGGGAGCGAATTCTTAAAGAGGCTGAATTGAATGGCTGGGAGAGTATTCATAGTCGTTTAGCTGAAGTCGATCCAGAATCTGCAGCTCGCTTAAATAAAAATGATTCGCAGCGTTTACAGCGTGCCCTTGAGGTGTATGAGATCACTGGTCGGCCTATGAGTGAACTCTGGGCAGAACAAAAAGCACAACAACCTGATTTTTCTATTATTCCTATGGCAGTAATGCCTAAAGATCGTTCTGAACTACATGAACGTATAGAAAAACGCTTTGATATTATGCTGGATCAAGGCTTTATAGATGAGGTTAGGGGGTTGTGGGATCGTGGTGATTTAACGCTGCAAATGCCCGCCGTACGCTGTGTTGGCTATAGACAGGTGTGGGAGTATTTTGCTGGAACTTGGGATTTTGAAACTATGAAATTCAAAAGTGTAGTAGCTACGCGCCAGCTAGCAAAAAGACAGGTTACTTGGCTAAGAAGTTGGGAAAATCTTACTTGGATGGACAGCCATGACTCAAAACTATTATCTAATGCCTTGAAATTAGTGGATGGTGGCATTATATAATGTCATGCTGGACTGAAAAAATGCCGTATATTAGTTGTAATTCGGCTACAGTGAGGCGAATTGTGCGCCGTCAGCAATACTATAACGACAAAATATAAAATATTTCTTGGGAAGGAGTTTGCAAAATGTCAAAAGGGCAATCGTTACAAGACCCTTATTTAAATGCGTTACGTAAGGAACGCATTCCGGTCTCTATTTTTTTGGTAAATGGTATTAAATTGCAGGGACAGATTGAATCGTTTGATCAGTTTGTCATTCTGTTAAAAAACACAGTTAGTCAGATGGTTTACAAGCATGCAATTTCTACAGTTGTACCTGCGCGCCCTGTAAAACTACCGGCGGCTGACGAAATGAAAGCTGAGGACTGATAATAATTGTTCTTTGAGCGACCGAAGAGTGGCGAATGCGCCATATTAGTACACATGAATTTGGCAGCTGCTGCTGACCAAGAAAGTCCAAAGGAACTCGAAGAGCTGGCATTATCAGCTGGTGCAGATCCGGTTGAATTTCTTACCGGGTCTCTTGGGCATCCGAACCCTAAGTTCTTTATTGGTCAAGGCAAGCTTGAAGAGCTAAAAGTATTGGTTGATCATCACAACTCTGAAGTTGTGATCTTTAATCATGCTTTGAGCCCTGCTCAGGAACGAAACATTGAACATGAAATTCAATGTAGAGTGCTTGATCGTACAGGGCTGATATTGGATATATTTGCTCAGCGTGCGCGTACTCATGAGGGTAAGTTGCAGGTTGAGTTAGCGCAGTTAGATCATATGTCGACTCGCTTGGTTCGAGGCTGGACCCACCTAGAAAGACAAAAAGGTGGTATAGGTCTGCGAGGTCCAGGTGAAACACAGCTTGAGACTGACCGGCGTTTGCTTCGGGCACGTATGAAGTCTATTCATAAGCGCTTAGAAAAAGTACGTAAACAGCGAGATCAAGGGCGGCGCTCAAGAAAACGTGCCGAAGTTCCAACGCTCTCGCTGGTTGGCTATACCAATGCTGGTAAGTCCACACTGTTTAATTCTCTTACAGCCTCTGAGGTTTATGCGGCTGATCAGCTTTTTGCGACGCTTGATCCTACATTGCGCCGTATAGAAATTGAAGATGTTGGGTCTGCGATATTAGCTGATACTGTTGGTTTTATTCGTCACCTTCCGCATAAGTTAGTTGAAGCATTTAGAGCAACATTGCAAGAAACGATTGAAGCAACGTTGCTGTTACATGTTATTGATTGTCATGATGATGACAGGCATGAGCATATAACTGAAGTTGAGCACGTTTTAAGTGAAATCGGAGCCGATGAAGTTCCTGTGCTTGAGGTTTATAACAAAATAGACCTGCTTGAGGGGCGTGAAGCAAGAATCGATCGTAACGAAGAGGGTAAGCCTATTCGTGTGTGGCTTTCTGCTGTTGCAGGCGTAGGTCATGACCTGTTATTTCAGGCTGTGAATGAGTTGCTTGCGGATGATGTTTATCATGATTGTGTCTCTTTACAGCCAGACGAAGGGCAGTTTAGAGCAAAGTTATATGAAAGTGGTGCGGTGCTTTCGGAGCAAATGGATGATAAAGGGTCTATTGTTCTTGAAGTGCGTATACAAAAGAAAGATATGTTACAAATTTTGAGTCGGTTGGGTATGTCTCGGGAACGTTGTTTCCCAATGGAGGTCAATCCTTATTGATTTAATTTGATTGCTGGAGCTGTTTTGTGAATACTTCGGGTATTGCGAGGGGCTGAGTAATATCAATCGAATAATACTTATTGAATTTGTGTGTTTTAATCTAGCTAACTAGTTGTTTATACGGAGTGGCATATGGCTTGGAATGAGCCTGGTGGTAATGGTGATAATAAAGATCCTTGGGGTAGTGGTAATAATAACCGAGGGGGAAATAAAGGGGGTGGTGATCAAGGACCGCCGGACTTAGATGAGGCATTGCGGAAATTGCAGGATAAGCTGAGTGGCATATTCGGTGGTTCCGGTAAAAATAATGCCGGAAATGGCGGTGGTTCAAGTACATCCTCTGGTGGTGCTGGCTTGTTCTGGATTATTGCGCTTATTGCTATCGTGATTTGGGCTGGTATGGGGGTATATACCGTCGATCAGCAAGAACGAGGTGTAGTGCTACGTTTAGGTAAGTATAACGATACTGTTGGCCCTGGTTTACAGTGGAATCCGCCGTTAATTGATCTGGTTGAAAAAGTAAACGTAACGCGTGTACGTACGCGTGATCATCGTGCACTTATGTTGACTAAAGATGAAAATATTGTGGATGTTGAAATGACGGTTCAGTACGTTATTACTGATGCCAAAGGGTTTGTGCTAACCGTTAGAGATCCTGAAGCGAGTCTTTCTAATGCTGCAGAATCTGCACTTCGTCATGTAGTTGGTTCTACCAATATGCATTCAATCTTAACCCAAGGTCGTGAACAGCTGTCTATTCAAGTGCAGGAACGCTTGCAGGGTTATATGACGGATTATGGTACAGGTCTACGTATATCTAAGGTCAATATTAAAGAGGCTAAAGCACCTAACCAGGTTCAAGATGCATTCGATGATGTGATCAAGGCGCGAGAAGATGAGCAGCGAGTTAAAAACGAAGCTGAATCTTATGCTAATGGTATTATTCCAGAGGCCCGTGGTCAGGCGCAGCGTGTGCTAGAAGAGGCGAGTGCCTATAAGGAGCAGGTTGTTGCCCGCTCTGAAGGTGATGCTAAGCGTTTTACGGCACTGTTGACTGAGTATGAAAAGGCTCCTGATGTTACTCGTGAACGTTTGTACTTAGATACAATGCAGGAAGTGCTTGCTGCTAACCCTAAAGTTCTTGTAGATGTTGAGGGTGGTAATAACATGATGTATTTACCGCTTGATAAAATCATGCAGAACCGTCCGGTATCGGCAGATGCTAATTCGCCAGTTCGTTTAGATAGTCAAAGCTTGAGAGAAGTGACTGATCAGGTGGTGGATGAGCTTCGTATAAGACAGAGTACGCGTAGGGAGGGTCGATAATGCAATCTAAATCTATGGTAGGCCTAGCTTTACTGGCTGTTGTTGTTTTGTTGGCTCAAAGCTCTCTTTATATAGTGAAAGAAACTGAACGTGCTGTATTGCTGAAGTTTGGTGAGGTTTCTGAGGCTGATGTTGCACCGGGATTGCATTTTAAAATTCCGGTTATGAACAAAGTACGAAAGTTTGATTCTCGTATTTTGACGTTGGATACGCGTCCGCAAGCTTATTTGACACTAGAGAAAAAGCGTTTGATCGTTGATTCTTTTGTGAAATGGCGTGTATCAGATGTGCAAAAGTTCTATACGGCTACCTCGGGTGATGCACTGAAGGCCGCTCAATTGTTATCTGACCGTGTTGACACGGGTTTACGTAATCAATTTGGTGAACGTACTGTTACTGAAGTTGTGTCAGGTGAGCGTGAAGAATTGATGCGTGAGCTGACTAATAAGCTAAGTGCAATTGCGATCCAAGAGTTCGGTGTTGAAGTGGTTGATGTGCGTGTTAAGCGTATTGATCTACCGCAAGAGGTATCTGAATCTGTTTATGGACGTATGCGTTCAGAGCGTGAGCTTGAAGCCCGTGAACTTCGTTCTCGCGGTAAAGAGTTAGCGGAAGGTATTCGTGCGGATGCCGATCGTCAGAGAACGGTTATTGAGGCTGAAGCTTATCGTGAATCTGAAGAGCTTCGTGGTGAAGGTGATGCGGTTGCAGCAAATAATTATGCTAAAGCCTATTCTGCTAACCCTGAGTTCTACTCGTTTTACCGTAGTTTGCAGGCGTACCGCGAGTCATTTTCTCAAAGTGGCGATGTGCTAGTCTTAAAGCCTGACAGCGATTTCTTTAAGTACATGGGGCAACCTGGTGTACGTTAAGAAATGTTGATGTGAAAATGCACAAAAAAACGGTTCAGGGGAAGGCATTCCCCTGATTCCGTGATAGAATACGGCAGCCGGGTTAAAGCCCGGTTTTTTTGTGTGATAAGATTGGGGATATTAAGTAGTGTCATCTGAATTAGTTGATGGTTTGGTGATTGGTTTCTGCTTGATGCTTATACTCGAAGGTATTATTCCATTCCTCTATCCACAGCGTTGGCGCAATCTTGTTCAGCAGCTTGCGCTTGTCAGTGACCGGTCTCTACGTTTTATCGGCCTTGGCAGTATGCTACTAGGGGTTTTTCTTCTCTACGTAGTTCATTAAAGATTTATTGAAGTATCGGGTGTTTGCCCGGTGTGATGTTTTTTTGAGATATACGGAGTACCACATGGCATTGGCAGATCGTTGGCTGCTACCGGAAGGTGTGCAAGAACTTCTTCCTTCGCAAGCCCGTCGCGTTGAAATTTTACGTAGGCGTCTATTGGATCTGTACGAACATTGGGGTTATGAGCTCGTTATGCCGCCTTTGTTTGAACATCTAGAATCTCTGCTTACCGGTGTTGGTCGTGATTTAGAACTCAATACGGTTAAAGCTACGGATCAGATGAGTGGTCATTTGATCGGTGTACGTGCAGATATTACGCCTCAAGTTGCACGTATAGATGCTCACCGTTTGCGTGAATCGGGGGTAACACGTCTTTGTTATGCCGGTCCTGTTGTTCATGCTATGCCGGCACAGCCTTTAGCTTCACGTAATCCTCTGCAAATTGGTGCTGAACTTTATGGTCACTCAGGTATTGAGAGTGATGTAGAGGTTATCTCTCTGATGGTTGAGACCATGCAAATGGTAGGCCTTGAGCATGAGTTGAGTATAGATTTAGGTCATGTTGGTGTGTTTACTGGGTTGATGGAAATAGCTGAGCTGACTGACCAGCAGCAAGATCAGTATCTAGATATATTAAGCCGTAAGGCTTTGCCAGAATTAGAAGTGTTTGTAGCCTCCTTAGATGCGCAGCCTATCATTGCTCAGTGTTTATTAGCGTTGCCACGTTTAAACGGTGGTGTTGAAGTACTGTCTCGTGCTCGTACATTATTTGCTGAAGCGCCGAAGCGTGTACTCGATGCAATTGAGTATTTGCAGCAATTAGCTGATCGTATTGCGTTACGTTTCCCCGATTTGGATCAGTATTTTGATCTGAGTGAATTACGTGGTTATAACTATCATACGGGTGTTGTTTTTGCTGCATATACTCCTGCGTTTGGGCAAGCGATTGCTAAAGGCGGCCGTTATGATGAAATTGGCCGAGATTTTGGTCGTGCACGCCCTGCAACGGGTTTTAGTGCGGATTTGCATAGACTGGTTGAGCTCTCTAAAGAGGTCGCTCCAAGTCTTGAAGTAGTTTTGGCGCCAGCTGAGGAAGATGCTTCGCTTTTAGATAAAGTGAAGCAGCTTCGTTCCGAGGGTGTTTGTGTGATTTATGCGTTGTCTGGTGTTGAATCGGCAGCAAAGTGTACCGCTCAGTTAGTGCGGTGTAATGGTGAATGGATCGTTAGCGATCTGTAACTTGTATTAAATTTATTAAGTAATCTCAAGTAGGCAGCAATGGGCAAAAACGTAGTCGTTCTGGGTACCCAATGGGGTGATGAAGGTAAAGGCAAAATCGTTGATTTGCTAACAGACCAAGCATCAGCAGTCGCTCGCTTTCAAGGCGGACATAATGCTGGGCATACGTTGGTTATAGACGGTGAAAAAACTGTTTTGCACCTGATTCCATCGGGGATATTACGCGACAATGTCGTGTGTATGATTGGTAATGGTGTAGTGCTTTCGCCGGAAGCGCTGTTGAAAGAGATTAAAGGTCTTGAAGATGCAGGGGTTCCTGTACGTGAGCGTTTGCGCTTAAGCCCTGCTTGTCCTCTTATTCTTCCTTATCATGTTGCATTAGACCAGGCACGAGAGCTTGCGCGTGGTGAGGCAAAAATTGGTACAACAGGTCGTGGTATAGGTCCTGCGTATGAAGATAAAGTTGCTCGTCGAGGTTTGCGTTTGGCTGACCTTATGGATAAAGAGCGCTTTGCGATTAAGCTAAAAGAGGTTGTGGAGTATCACAATTTCCAGCTTGAGCATTATTACAAAGTTGAGCCGGTTGATTACCAAACCGTTCTTGATGAAGCGTTAGCGATGGGTGAGCAGATTGCGCCTATGGTTGCTGATGTAACAGCAATGCTTCATGACCTGAGAAAAGCAGGTAAGAACATTATGTTTGAAGGTGCTCAAGGATCATTATTAGATATTGATCACGGCACTTATCCATATGTTACCTCTTCTAATACTACGGCGGGCGGTGCGTCTACAGGTAGTGGTTTTGGGCCGTTATATCTGGATTATATCTTAGGTATCACTAAGGCCTACACTACGCGTGTGGGTGGTGGACCGTTTCCGACTGAGTTGCATTGCAATGTAGGCGAAGGTCTTGCAGAACGTGGTCATGAATTTGGTTCGACTACAGGGCGTGCGCGTCGTTGTGGTTGGTTTGATGCGGTTGCTCTAAAGCATGCGATTCAAATCAACTCTGTATCGGGTCTTTGTTTGACTAAGTTAGATGTTCTGGACAGCATGGATGAGATTAATATCTGTGTAGGTTATAAGGACTCTGAAGGTAATTTGGTTACTTCTCTAAGTGGTAGTGAAGACTACGAAGTAGTAGAGCCTGTTTACGAAACTATGTCGGGTTGGAGTGAAAGTACGGTTGGTGCTCAATCAATTGATGAGCTGCCAGCAGCTGCTGTCGCTTATATTAAGCGTATTGAAGTTCTGGTTGAGGCGCCTGTAGATATCATCTCTACTGGGCCTGATCGTATTGAAACGATTATTTTACGCAACCCTTACGAAGTGTAAGGGTTCGTTTAGATATAAAAAAACCGGCATTAGCCGGTTTTTTTGTATCTAAACGAAGCTTATTTCAAATCATCAGTCAGTGATGGTTGAAGTGCTTTGATTAGGGCTTTAAACATTTTCGGGTTGCCCGCAATTAGATTGCCGTTCTTGCGGAAATCATTGCTGCCTTTGAAATCGCCTATAAGTCCGCCAGCTTCTTGGATAAGGAGTAGGCCTGCTTCAATTTCACTGTAGTTTAGGCCAATTTGATAGTAGCCATCGATTCGGCCAGCAGCGATATAAGCCAAATTAAGTGCTGGGGAGCCGCCGTTATAGATGGTGCCGCCAGTAGAGGTGATGTCACGAAAGATATTTAAGTAAGTGTCTAGGTGGTCTTTGTCGCTTTTGCGATTAAAGAAGCCTGTGCTAATCAAGGCATTTTCTATGCCTTTATGGTTACTTACGCGTAATCGCTTGCCGTTTAGCTGAGCACCGTGGCCTCGGCTTGCGGTGAACTCTTCATTTGTGATTGGATTCAAAATAAGCGCATGTTCGATGCGGTTATTTTGTTGACCCGCAATGCAAAGCGCAAAAGTAGGCAAGCCATTGGAGAAATTGGATAGGCTATCAATTGGGTTTATAGTCCAAGTAAATTCAGGGCCTTCGCCGATAGGTGCATGCTCCCCCGTATACTCCCCAATCACTTTGTGATTTGGGTAGGCTTTATGAATCGCCTGAGTAATGCTTAATTCAGCTTTTTTACATGTTTCGCTGATTAATTTTGCTGCATCCGCTTGTTCTGATTTTACAAGATCTAAGCGTTCGACGGCGCGGGTAATCTGTTCTCCTGCGACGCGAGCAGCGCGCAGTGCAATGTTAACCATAGGTTGCATCTGATGGGGACCTAAAGACTGTACAAAATTGAAGCGAGCATTATACCTGAGGATGAGGGTGTCGTGAATAAAAGCTTGTATTAAGTCGTCGATTAGATGTGCTTAATAGCTGAATTGATATCGCTAGGTCTGTTAAAATAGAGTATTTCCTACTTTTAAGGTTAATTTGATGTCAGTTAATGTTCGTATCGTGCTTGTTAATACGACCCATCCTGGAAATATTGGTGGGGTGGCACGTGCAATGAAAAATATGAAGTTTGAAGAGCTGCATCTTGTTGCCCCTAAAAAGTTTCCTCATCCTAATGCTGATGCTCGCGCTTCGGGTGCTACTGATCTTTTAGAGCGTGCTGTTATTCATGAAACCTTAGAAGATGCGATTGCTGATTGTCAGTTGGTAGTTGGGACAAGTGCGCGAGGGCGTCATATTCCTTGGCCTGTTGTTGATCCTCGTGAATTGGCGTCAATCGTCTCTCCTATAATGACAGATAAAAAAGTCGCGATTGTTTTTGGTAGAGAGGATCGAGGCTTGACTAATGAGGAGTTACACTTATGTCATCATCATGTGCATATCCCATCTAATGAGGCGTTTAGCTCCTTAAATCTTGCGGCTGCAGTTCAAGTTATCACTTATGAGTTACGTATGGCTTCTTTGTATGCTGAGCAAAATGAAGCGCATAAGCCTCAATGGGGTACAGAGTGGGATATGGATTTAGCAGAAAGTGCTGATTTAGAACGGTTGTTTGAGCATATGGAGCAGACGTTGATTGATATAGAATTTTTAGATCCGGAACGTCCGCGTCAATTAATGCCTAGGCTTCGTCGACTTTATCTTCGCTCTTTAATGGATAAGGTTGAGGTGAATGTGTTGCGTGGTATTTTAACAGCGACTCAGAAGCAGCTTAAAAAGTAATCTTTGATTTGGGGCGTGGGGTTGTTCGCTATTCGTGTTAGAATTTGCGCACAAAGTAGGTAAAGCCCTACCAAAGAGGTTGGTTATTTAATTGACCTTTTTAGTCGGGTATTGCATAATGAACTCAAATGCTAACTCGCATCGGGGTAAAGAATATGCGACTGACGACTAAAGGGCGCTATGCTGTGACAGCAATGCTTGATTTGGCTCTTCATGAAGGTAAAGGGCCTATTAGCTTGGCTGATATATCAGAAAGGCAGGGAATCTCTTTGTCATATCTAGAGCAGTTATTTGCAAAACTGCGTAGAAATGAATTAGTGCGTAGTGTACGAGGCCCGGGTGGCGGCTATCAGCTTAATCGTGAACAATCGATTATTAATGTTGCTGAAGTTATCGACGCAGTAAATGAATCGGTTGATGCGACAGGCTGTCAGCGTCATGGCGATTGTCAGAATGGCGAGATTTGCCTCACCCACCATTTGTGGTGCGATTTAAGTGACCAAATTCATGGTTTTTTAAGAAGTATATCTTTGGCTGATTTAGTGGCTAGAAAAGATGTGCAAAATATTTCAGAACGTCAGAATCGAGTCAATTTAGATCAGATTATGACGGGATCAGATACTCTGGCGCTTTCAGATAAAGCGTCTGTATAAGTAGGCTCGGAGAGAATAAATGAAAACACCGATTTATCTGGACTATTCAGCTACAACACCTGTGGATCAACGCGTCGCGAATAAAATGATCGAGTGTTTGACTGTAGATGGTAACTTTGGGAATCCGGCTTCTCGCTCACACCTTTTTGGTTGGAAAGCAGAAGAAGCTGTTGAGATTGCACGTCGTCAAGTTGCTGATCTGATTAATGCTGATCCGCGTGAAATTGTGTGGACTTCGGGTGCTACAGAATCTGATAACTTAGCTATAAAAGGCGCAGCACACTTTTATCAAAAGAAAGGTAAGCACATTATTACCTCGAAAATTGAACATAAAGCTGTGTTAGATCCTTGCCGTCAGCTTGAGCGTGAAGGGTTTGAAGTAACCTACTTAACGCCTAATTCTGATGGTTTAATTGAGCCGCAAGCGGTTGCAGATGCTATTCGTGAAGATACAATTTTAGTATCTCTGATGCATGTAAATAACGAAATCGGCACTATTACTGATATAGAAGCTATTGGCGAGCTAACACGTCCTAAGGGCATTATCTTTCATGTAGATGCGGCTCAGAGTGCAGGAAAAATTGAGATTGATTTAGCTAAAGCAAAAGTTGATCTAATGTCCTTCTCTGCGCATAAAATGTATGGGCCAAAAGGGATCGGTGCTCTATTTGTACGCCGTAAACCGCGTGTTCGTTTAGAAGCACAAATTCATGGTGGTGGTCATGAGCGTGGTATGCGTTCAGGCACATTGCCTACCCATCAGATTGTTGGTATGGGTGAAGCTGCTCGTATCTGTAAAGAAGAGCTAGCGGCAGATACTAAAGCAATTATTGCACTACGTGACCGCTTTCTAGCCGGTATTGAGGGTATGGAAGAGGTTTACCTGAATGGCTCTAAAGAGCAGCGCATTCCAGGTAATCTTAACATTAGCTTTGCTTTTGTTGAGGGTGAATCATTACTGATGTCATTAAAAGATCTAGCTGTTTCGTCTGGTTCTGCTTGTACATCTGCAAGTTTAGAGCCTTCCTATGTGCTTCGTGCTTTAGGTTTAAATGATGAGTTGGCGCACAGTTCTATTCGTTTCTCATTCGGTCGTTTTACGACAGAAGAGGAAGTGGACTATGCAGCGGCACAGATTGAAGAAGCAGTGAGCAAATTACGTGAGCTTTCACCGTTGTGGGATATGTTTCAAGACGGTGTTGATTTGAGCAAAGTTGAATGGGTTCATCACTAATTCAACGCTGAAAGTTTTTTGGAGGTCGTCATGGCTTATAGTGAGAAAGTTATTGATCATTACGAGAACCCTCGTAATGTTGGCAAAATGAATGATAAAGATGCAAACGTTGGTACAGGTATGGTTGGAGCACCTGCTTGTGGCGACGTTATGCGCTTACAAATTAAAGTAAGCGATGATGGCATTATTGAAGATGCTAAATTTAAAACTTATGGTTGCGGTTCTGCTATCGCTTCTAGTTCTTTGATCACTGAATGGGTCAAAGGGATGTCCTTAGAAGAAGCGTCAGAATTGAAAAACACTGCTATTGCTGAAGAGTTGGCTCTGCCACCAGTGAAGATTCACTGCTCTGTTTTAGCTGAAGATGCTATTAAAGCAGCAGTGGCTGACTATAAAGAAAAAAAGAGCAAGTAGCTGTTTAGTTATTTGTTCGGGAGAAGTAGGCGTTTATGGCAATTACCATGACTGATGCAGCAGCAGAACATGTTGCGCGTTATATTGAGAAGCGTGGCCACGGTGCGGGTATTCGTTTAGGTGTGCGTACCTCTGGCTGTTCTGGTATGGCTTATGTCCTTGAATTTGTAGATGAAGTTCAGGATGAAGATGAAGTGTTTGATGGTCCGCAAGATGTTCGAATTGTTATTGATCCGAAAAGCTTGTTGTACTTGGATGGCACTGAATTAGATTTCGTTAAGGAGGGATTAAATGAAGGTTTTAAATTCAATAATCCTAATGTTTCTAGCGAATGTGGTTGCGGTGAAAGCTTCAACGTCTAAACTCTCTTGTCGGCAGAATGATGGATATCAGTAAAAATTTCTTTGAGTTTATCGGTCTGCCGGTATCTTTCGATATAGATCAGTCAGAATTGGCTGATCGTTCTCGCGAATTACAAAAAACACTTCATCCTGATCGTTACGCTCACCTATCTGATCGTGAACAGCGTATGTCTGTGCAGTATATGTCCTTTCTTAATGAGGGCGTGGCAACGCTGCGATCACCGCTGTTGCGAGCGCAATATCTTTTGTTGTTGCAGGGAATCGATACGGAAAGTGAATCTTCTACACCTATTGCGCCGATGTTTTTGATGCAGCAGATGGAGTTGAGAGAGCGACTTGAGGAGATTCCTGATCAGGATGACCCTTATGCAGAGCTAGAAGATCTACTAGCTGAAGTTGAGGGTATGTTAAAGACTTTGCGCGAACAGTTTGCACAGGATTATCGGGAAGGAGCATTAACTGCTGCTACTGAAGCTGTGCGTAAAATGCAATTTTTAGAAAAGCTTGTTGTTGAGATAGAACGTCTTGAAGACAGGCTGGATGGTTAACGCAATACTATGGCGCTATTACAGATAGCAGAACCGGGGCAGAGCGAGGCTCCGCATCAGCATAAATTGGCAGTGGGTATCGATTTAGGGACAACCAATTCTCTTGTCGCATCAGTTAAAAGTGGCGAAGCTGTTACTATCCCCGATATTGATGGTCAGCATTTATTGCCTTCCGTTGTGAGGTATATGCCCTGCGGGAATCATTTAGTAGGTGCTGAGGCTCGTACTTATGCTGCTTCTGATCCTGATAACACGATTATCTCCGTTAAGCGATTAATGGGGCGTGGGGTTAGTGATCTTAAGACGCTTGGAGATGAAGCGCCTTACCAGTTTGATGTTAATGATGGTGGTATGCCTTACATTAAAACAGCGGCTGGAAATAAAAGCCCTGTTCAGGTCTCTGCTGATATATTGAAAACGTTGGTGGCGCGTGCAGAAGAAGCATTAGGCGGCGAGCTGACCGGTGCTGTTATTACGGTGCCTGCCTATTTTGATGATGCACAGAGGCAAGCGACTAAAGATGCGGCTACCTTAGCGAATATTAAAGTGCTTCGCTTGTTAAATGAGCCTACGGCTGCGGCTGTTGCTTATGGTTTAGATCAAGGTAAGGAAGGGGTTATTGCTGTTTATGACCTTGGTGGTGGTACCTTTGATATATCTATACTTCGTCTAAATAAGGGCGTGTTTGAAGTGTTGTCGACCGGTGGTGATAGTGCACTGGGTGGAGATGATCTTGATTTGGCTTTGGCCGACTGGATAGCGCAACAGTTAGATATAGATATTGATGGTAACTCGGTATCTCGCTATTTGATGGAAAAATCAAAACAAGCAAAAGAAGTGTTAAGTGGCGCTGACGAAGCGACCATTGATCTTGAAATTAAAGGGCGTAAGCAGTCCATTACCGTGACGAGAGCAAAGTTTGATGAATTGGTCTCGCCTCTGGTTAAGCGTACTATCCGTGCTTGCCGTAGGGCGTTGAAAGATGCATCGGTTGAAGCTGAAGATGTGCTTGAGGTTGTGATGGTGGGCGGCTCAACTCGTGTGCCATTGGTGCGGGAAGAGGTAAAGCAGTTTTTTGCACGTGAACCTCATATAAAAATAGATCCAGACTGCGTTGTTGCGGTTGGTGCGTCTATTCAAGCAGATGTGCTGGCAGGTAATAAGCCTGATAGCGGTATGTTGTTGCTGGATGTTATTCCTCTCTCTCTAGGTATTGAGACTATGGGGGGGTTAACGGAAAAGATTATACATAGGAATACATCTATTCCTGTTGCGCGCGCTCAAGAGTTTACCACGTATCAAGATGGCCAGACGGCTATGGCGATTCATGTTGTTCAGGGTGAGCGTGAGTTGGTATCGGATTGTCGTTCTTTAGCGCGGTTTGTTTTGCGGGGTATACCGCCGATGGCAGCAGGTGCTGCTAAGATTCGTGTTACTTATCAAGTGGATGCCGATGGTTTGTTGGGTGTGCATGCTAAAGAGCTTACCTCAGGTGTTGAAAGTAGTATTCAGGTTAAGCCTTCTTATGGTTTAGGCGATGTTGAAATTGCTGAGATGTTAAAAGCGTCTTATTTGAATGCAGCTGAAGATAAAGATATGCGTGCATTGCGTGAACAGCAGGTGGATGCAGATCGGTTAATTGTTTCTCTTCAGGATGCGTTAGTAGCAGATGGCAAGCAATTATTAAGTCCTGATGAATACAAGTTACTAGAAAGTGAAATTGAAAAGTTAATTGAGCTACGTAATGGTAGTGATCTGGTGGCTATTGAGCGAGGTGTTGCTGCCTTGTCAAAAGCTTCGGATGAATATGCCTCGCGTCGTATGGATCATAGCATTCAAAAAGCGTTGCAAGGACACAGTATTGATGAACTTGGGGAGAGTGAGTGATGCCGCAGATTATCTTTCTGCCACACGATGAATTATGTCCTGAAGGTAAGGTGATTGACGCTGAGCCAGGGGTTACGGTCTGTGATGCTGCGCTTGCTCATGGAATTGAGATTGAGCATGCTTGTGAAAAGTCTTGTGCTTGTACAACTTGTCACGTGATTGTGCGTGAGGGGTTTGATTCCTTAGAGGAATCTGATGAGCTTGAGGATGACATGCTAGATAAAGCTTGGGGGTTAGAGCCTGAGTCTCGTTTAAGTTGCCAAGCGGTTGTAGCTGATGAAGACTTAGTGGTCGAAATTCCTAAGTATACAATTAATCAGGTTTCTGAACGTCACTAAAGGGATTGATATGAGTCTTAAGTGGGTAGATGTATTAGATATCGCGATTGAATTATCAGAGAAATATCCTGAGCAAGACCCTATGGCAATTGGCTTTCCTGACCTTTATCAGAAGGTAATGGATCTTGAAGATTTTGATGATGATCCTGATCGTTGTGGAGAGAAAATTCTAGAAGGGATACAAATGGCCTGGATAGAAGAGATGGATTAATTTCCAACTTATTGTGAAAACCCGGTTATGCCGGGTTTTCTTGTTTTTTAATGGCTGTTTTCTGGCGCCGCTCTAGCGTATAATTGCGCGCTGGATTTTTGTAGGGGTCATCCGAAAGCCTTATTGCAGTTTGTCGATTGTTTTATATCGGTTAACTATGCGGTGTAACAGAACTGTAAGGGTTTTCAGATAATTCTTTTTGTTTTATTTTATTTTGGAGCTTTAAACATGGCACTTGAACGTACGTTTTCAATTATTAAGCCGGATGCAGTTGCTAAGAATGTTATTGGCAAAATCGTTTCTCGTTTCGAGTCTAACGGTCTTAAAATTGTTGAAATGCAACTAAAACAGCTTTCTAAAGAAGAAGCTGAAGGTTTTTATGCAGAGCATAAAGAGCGTCCTTTCTTTGGTGATCTTGTTGAATTTATGACTTCAGGTCCTGTTGTTGTTCAGGTTCTTGAAGGCGAAAATGCAATTGCATTAAATCGTGAGCTTATGGGTGCTACTAACCCTCAAGAAGCTGCTGAAGGTACTATTCGTCGTGATTTTGCACAGTCTATTGATGCAAATGCGGTACATGGTTCTGATTCTCCAGCGTCTGCTGAGCGCGAAATCGCTTACTTCTTCGGTAAGTAATTACCGTCCAGGCCGCTTATGCCTTTGGATATGAGCGGTCTATTGATCTACCCCAATTATGAGCACTGTCATCTATGACTGAATCCACCAAAAAAGTTAATTTACTGGGCATGTCACCTGCAAAGCTGGAAGCTTTTTTTGAAGAAATAGGCGAGAAAAAATTCCGTGCAACTCAAGTGATTAAATGGATTCATCAGCTTGGAGCGTCTAGCTTTGAAGAGATGACTAATATCAGCAAGGCTTTGCGCATCAAGCTTGAAGAAGTAGCGGAAATTCGCGAGCCTGAAGTGTTGTTAGAAAAAGTTTCGAAAGATGGCACTAAAAAATGGATCATCCGTACAGAAAGTGGCTCTAGTGTCGAGGCAGTATTAATACCCGATGGTGAGCGAAAAACACTTTGTGTATCATCTCAAGTTGGTTGTTCCTTAGATTGTAGTTTCTGCTCGACGGGTAAGCAGGGGTTTAATAGTAACCTCACCGCTGCAGAAATTATTGGGCAGCTGCGTATAGCTATTCGGTCATACGGCGATTACAACACTACGTCTCAGCGTGTTGTGTCTAACGTGGTTATGATGGGTATGGGCGAACCTCTAATGAACTTTGACAACGTAGTTGATGCTATGACGTTGATGATGGAGGATAATGCTTACTGCTTATCGAAAAGACGTGTCACTTTGTCAACCGCAGGCGTTGTTCCCGCAATAGATAAGCTGGCTGAAGTGACTGATGTTTCTTTAGCTGTTTCTATACATGCGCCGAATGATGATTTACGTGATATTCTCGTGCCTATTAATAAGCGTTATCCTATTAATGATTTGGTTGATGCATGTAATCGTTATTTAGGTAAACTTAGTGATAAAAGGGTTATCACTGTTGAATATACATTGATTAATGGTGTGAACGATAAACCGGAGCATGCTAAGCAATTGTTGAAAGTTTTGCGCCGTATGCCATCGAAGTTAAATATTATACCGTTTAACCCATTCCCAAATTCAGGCTATGAGCGCCCAACAGAAGAAAGAATTCTGGCATTTAAAGAGATAATCGTTCATGGTGGCATTGTTACAACGGTAAGACGCACACGTGGTGATGAAATTGATGCTGCTTGTGGTCAATTAGTCGGTCAAGTTGTAGATAGAACGCGGCGTAGCCAGAAATATATACCTGTAGTGCAAGAAGGGCGTGAGTAAGCGTCATCGATAACAATAAGAGGGAAGAAAAGCGTGAGAGGAATCAAACTGGTACTCGCTCTATTTATGGTGCTAGTCGTCGTAGGTTGTACGACAAAAGGTTCCCAACCAGAGAGTAATAATACGGTTGCTCATGAAGCTTATTCTCGATTGGGATTTCAGTACCTTCAAAATGGCGATACGGCAACTGCAAAACAATCATTTCAGCGTGCTATAGAGCTTAATGGTGGTTACGCTGAAGCATATAATGGATTAGCTCTGACCTTCCAGTTAGAAGGTGATAGTGAGCTGGCCGAGACATATTTCCGCAAAGCCATTGCTGTCGCGCCAGATTCGGCAATGGTTCATAATAATTTTGGTGCTTTTCTCTTTTCGAATGAGCGTTACGCTGAAGCTTGTGAAGAGTTAGCAAGAGCGACTGAAGATCCTTTCTATAACTTACGATCTCAAGCGTTTGAGAATTTAGGCCGTTGTTATCGTCTGTTAGATCGCAAAGAAGCCTCTGTTCATGCGTTTAAGCGTGCCCTTCAAGTCACAGCAAATCGGCCGGTATCCTTAGTTGAGCTATCAGAGCTGTATCTGCTTGAAGGTAATTACTTAGAAGCTGAAAATTACTTTGATCGATTTCTTACTTTAGTAGAGAATCGACGTGTTGATCATTATGCAAAAAGTCTTTGGGTGGGTATTCGTTTGGCTCGTCATAATAGAGAGGCAACCCGTGCGGCGACTTTTGCTTTAATCCTTAAAAACCTTTATCCGAATTCAGAAGAGTATCGTCAGTATGAGGAGTCTGCGCGTTGAACAGTGAAGAACAAGAGTGTCAACCTGAATTACTGGCAGAAGAGTGGGGTGCGCGCCTGACATCTGCTCGTGAATCTCGTTCTGTTTCTATAGAGCAAGCGGCTGCAGATTTGAACTTGCCTGCCGATTATCTTCGCTGCATCGAAGCTGGGAGTTTAAAAGGCTTACCAAGCATGGTGTTTGCTAAAGGTTATATTCGTGCTTATCTCAAAATGCTTGGCATGGAAGATATAGATGCGCGAGTTGCAGAGTTTGTCGCGATTCATGGGGAAGGTTCGAGTAAAGGGGCTATTCGTCCTGTTAGTCGTGTTCGTCAGCAGGTTAAAATGGGCGACCCTTTGATGAAACTCTTCACATGGGTTTTTGTCTTGGCTATCTTAGGTGTCTCTTTTTGGTGGTGGCAGACCCAATATGGTGGCTCGTTAGACTTAACATCATCTACAGAAAGTGAAACGACAGAAATGACGGATTCCTCTTCACAGGCGGGTGATGTCACTGTGCTGGAAGATGGTACGGCTACATTAGCGTTACCTATGTTAGATGATAGACCTTTAGATGAAAGCGTAGATAATAAGCCTAGTGCTGCGCAGGATGGGGAAACTCAGCCAGAGCTTTCTGCAGAGGAGCAAGAGAAACTGCAGCAAGCTATAGATGAAAATAAAGCCTCTACTGAGGCGAGTGTTGAAAGCGCTGATAGCAATGCTGAAATTACAGTCTCTGCTGATTTTGTTGCGGAGTGTTGGGTATCTATACAAGATGGCGACGGTAAAAAGTTATTTAATAACTTAAGGGGTAAAGGTCAGAGTGTTAATGTGACCGGTAAGCCTCCTCTGAGCGTTCTTATCGGTGCAGCCGATGCGGTAGGTAACTTCACCTACAATGGTAAGTCGTTTGATCTAACGCCCTATAGTAATAAAAATGTAGTTCGTGTGAATCTTCCTGTTTCTGAATAAATTATAGTCGTGTGAGTTGTTGTTTTGGCCAAAATTAAAGCCATTCGTGGGATGAATGATATCCTGCCTGATCAGTCGCCAGTGTGGCAGTATCTTGAAAGCACCGTTAAAAATGTACTTTCCGCTTATGCTTATAGTGAAGTTCGTATGCCTATTGTTGAGCAAACGAGTTTGTTTAAGCGCTCTATAGGTGAAGTGACTGATATTGTTGAAAAAGAGATGTATACCTTTGAGGATCGAAACGGAGAGAGTTTAACGCTTCGTCCAGAAGGAACTGCCAGTTGTGTACGTGCGGCGGAAGAGCATGGTCTGCTATTTAATCAGATGCAGCGTTTCTGGTATCAAGGTCCTATGTTTCGTTATGAGCGACCTCAAAAAGGTCGATATAGGCAGTTTCATCAGATTGGTGTTGAAACGTTCGGTATGCCTAATGCAGATATAGATGCCGAAGTGATTTTGTTAAGTGCGCGCTTATGGAAAGAGCTAGGTTTATTGGACTCGGTTACTCTTCAATTGAATTCGTTGGGGAGTAATGAGGCGCGTGCTGAATATAAAGAGGCATTGGTTGTATTTCTTAGTGCGCACAAAGATCAGTTAGATGAAGACAGCCTTCGTCGCTTAGATTCTAATCCACTACGTATTCTTGATAGTAAGGCGCCTCAGACGCAGGCGCTTTTGAATGATGCACCCGTATTAAGTGATTATTTGGATGCTGAGTCACGAGAACATTTTCAGGAATTAACGTCGATATTAGATGCGGCGGGTATTGCGTATGAGGTTAATCCTCGTTTAGTGCGTGGGCTGGATTATTATTGCAAAACTGTATTTGAGTGGGTGACTGATAAATTAGGTGCCCAAGGTACAGTGTGTGCTGGCGGTCGTTATGATGGCCTAGTGAAGCAGTTGGGTGGTAGACCAACGCCTGCTGTTGGTTTTGCTATGGGTGTTGAACGCCTAATTTTATTACTTGAGACATTGGAACTTATACCTGAAAAGGTGCGCTTGCCGTTTGATCTTTATGTGGCAGCAGAAGAGAAAGGGTTGCAGTCTCAGGTTGTACTTTTAGCTGATCGCTTACGCGATCAGTGCCCAAGTTTAAGGGTGCGGGTCCATTGTGGTGGATTGAAAAATATTAAGCAGAAAGCACAACAATCAGGTGCGCCTATTGTTCTGTTAGTAAAAGAGTCTGATAATCAGCAGCTTTGCGGTACAATCTGGCACCAAGAAGAACCAGTGTTTGATCTAACTGAATCTCAAATGCTAGAAACGATTATTAAATGCCATAGCGCATAATCTTAATTTATTGAATTTGAACATAGGCACAGGAGTTTAAGGTGGCAGAGCTACGCACCGAAGAAGAACAAGTCCAGGCGCTAAAGTCGTGGTGGGATGAGAATGGAAAATCCTTGATTCTAGGGATTGCAGTAGCGTTAGCGGCCGTTCTTGGCTGGAAAGGTTGGCAGCAGCAAGAAGCTGTTCAGGCTGAAAACGCATCTATTCTATATCAGAATCTTTTAGACTCTGTTGTCGGTGCAATAGGGCCTCAGCAGGATGAAGCAAAGCTAGCAACAGCTAATCATCTCAGTGGTCAGCTTAAGTCAGAATACGATAGCACTGCATATGCTAATTATGCTGCTCTTATCATGGCTCGTGTTGCTGTTGAGCAAAGTCAGTTAGATAAGGCGGTCGAAGAGCTAGATTGGGTTTTAGCTCATCAGCCAACAGAATCAATGTATGTGTTAGCTAGTATGCGCAAGGCGCGTGTTATTGCTGATCAGGGCGATGCTGACAAAGCAATTAGCATAATCGATAGCATTCCAACGGCGGGTTATGATGTCAGTTTGAATGAGTTGAAAGGCGATCTTTATCTCTCTAAAGGCGATATAGCTAAAGCTAAAGCAGCGTATGAAGCGGCATTGAGTGCTTCCGCTGCAAACAGCCGTCCGTTGTTAGAGATGAAGTTGAATGATCTCGCTGCACAGGAGAGTTAAATGAAAAGTCTATGTCGTCTAGCTGCAGTTAGTATCGCATCTATTCTTATCGCTGGTTGTGGCTTTTGGGGCGATGATGGCGAAGAGGTTGAAGCAAATCCTTTGGTGTCTTTTGATGCTGAAAAGAAAGTATCTGTTTTGTGGTCTGCTTCCGTAGGTTCCGGGTTAGGTGAAAAATATCATCAAGTTAGGCCTGTGATCGATGGAGAGCATATATTTGCTGCCGACAAAGATGGTTCTGTTTTTGCCTTTGATCTGGAAACGGGTAAGAAGGTTTGGGAAGTTGAATTAGAGACTACAGTGATTGGCGGTGTCGGCGCTGGTTTTGGTCGAGTTGCTGTTGCTAATGATGAGGGCGAAGTTGTTGTCCTTTCTGGTGATGATGGTGCTGAATTGTGGCGTGCAAATGTCAACTCTGAAGTGAGTGCAGCAGCCCAGTTCAATGAAGAGTTAGCCGTATTTCAGCTAATTAATGGCAAGGTTATCGCGTTTGATATTTCAACAGGCGAGCAGCGCTGGTTGTATGATAGTCAAATTCCTCGTTTAACCTTGCGTGGTACAAGTTCACCTATTGTTGCGAGTGATGTTACTTTTGCTGGTTTTGCTAGCGGTAAGCTTGTTGCTATCGATAATGCTAAAGGTGTAGCGATCTGGGAAAGCCGAGTGGCTTTACCGCAGGGTCGCTCAGAATTAGAGCGTATGGTGGATATTGATGGGCGTCCATTGTTAGTTGACCGTATGCTTTACGTATCTAGTTATCAAGGGCGTTTGGTTGCGATCAATCCATTCCGTGCTCAGGTTGTTTGGGCTCAAGATGTATCGAGCTATCATTCATTGGCGGCAGGTTTTGGTAATATCTACGTCAGTGAGGCTGATGATGCTGTACAGGCCTTCGATCGTGCAAGTAGTGCGAGTGTTTGGCGTCAAGCTGAACTGGCTAATAGAGGTATTACTGCGCCGGCAACTGTAGGTAATGAAGTTGTAGTGGCTGATTTCGAAGGCTATCTGCATTTTATGTCCCAGACCGATGGGCATTTTGTGGCAAGGCATAAAGTAGATTCTTCTGGTGTTTATGGCGATATGATCGTCAAAGACGATGTTTTGTATGTGCTGACAAACAGTGGCCGCTTGGCTGCGTTGAGCATACAGTAATTTAAATTGTTCGATTCGGGCGGCTACTTGCTTTGCATTTAGCCGTCGTTTTGTTTTTACCTGCATAGTGCAGGAGTAGGGTTCATGCTTCCGGTAATTGCTCTCGTTGGTCGACCGAATGTCGGCAAATCTACATTGTTTAATCGTCTAACTAAATCAAGAGATGCGTTAGTGGCTGATTTGCCAGGACTGACGCGTGATCGAAAATATGGCGAGGGCCAGCTAGGCGAAGATCAAGATTACATCGTGATCGATACAGGTGGCATCACAGGTGATGAGCAAGGTATCGATTATGAGATGGCTAAACAATCTCTTCAAGCTATTGATGAGGCCGATATAGTCTTGTTCTTGGTAGATGGTCGTGCCGGTTTGAATCCTGCGGATGAAGTTATTGCTAACTATTTACGAAAAATAGATAAACCATGTCATTTGGTTGTTAATAAAACAGATGGTTTGAATCCGGATGTTGTTATTGGTGATTTCTTTTCTATAGGTTTAGGTCATCCGTTAGCGATTGCAGCTGCGCATGGTCGTGGCGTTACCTCTTTGATTGAGTATGTACTAGAAGAGCTTCCTGAGTTGACTGAAGAGTCGTTGGAGATGATGGCTCAAGTACAAAAAGGGATCAAAATTGCTGTAGTTGGTCGGCCAAATGTTGGTAAATCAACCTTAGTGAATCGCTTGCTAGGAGAGGAGCGTGTAGTCGTTTTTGATAAAGCGGGGACTACACGCGACAGTGTTTATATACCTTATGAGAGAGATGGTCGAAACTACACACTAATTGATACGGCAGGTATACGCCGTCGTAAGAATATTCGTGAGGCGGTAGAAAAATTCTCTATAGTTAAAACGCTGCAAGCGGTTAAAGATGCCCATGTGGTTGTTATGGTGATTGATGCTCGAGATGGTATCACTGAGCAAGATATGCATATGCTTAGTTTTGTTATCGATACTGGGCGCTCATTAGTTATCGCGTTGAATAAATGGGATGGTATGAGTGCTGATGAGAAAGAAGAAGTTAAGGAACAGATTGAGCGTAAATTAGAGTTCGCAGAATTTGCTCGTATGCACTTCATCTCAGCGCTTCATGGTAGTGGCGTTGGCAATATGTATGACTCTGTGGAAGAGGCTTATGATTGCGCAATGGCTAAGTGGTCGACCAGTAAGTTGACACGCCTTTTAGAAGATATAGTTGCGGATCATCAACCACCGGCCATTAATAACCGACGTATTAAACTACGTTATGCTCATCAGGGCGGTTCAAACCCTCCGATTATTGTTATTCATGGTAATCAGACGAAATCACTTCCTGGTTCTTATAAGCGTTATTTAGAAAATAAGTTTATTAAAGTGTTAGGGATTAAAGGTACACCTATTCGATTTGAGTTTAAATCGAGTGATAACCCATTTGAGGGTAAAGTGAACCCATTAAGTTCGCGACAGCTTGCGAAGAAGGAACGCTTCAGGGATCACGTTAAGCAGTTGAAAAAAATGAATAAGAAGAAAAAAGCTAAACGATGAGTTTAGTGCATAATGCCCATTTACCTATAGGTGTTTTTGATTCGGGTGTGGGCGGATTAACGGTTCTCAATGCTATTCGTCAGCGTTTACCTAATGAGAACCTTATCTACTTAGGTGATACTGCTCGAGTTCCTTATGGCACAAAAAGTGCCTCGTCTGTGACGCGTTATGCGGAGCAGGCAGCTAAGGCTTTAATTGAGCGTAAAATAAAGATGCTAGTTATTGCTTGTAATACTGCATCCGCGGTGGCTATTGAACCTCTTCAATATCTATATCCAGATATCCCTGTTATCGGGGTTGTGGGGCCGGGTGCGGAGGCTAGCTGTGATGCTACACAGAGTCAACATATAGGTGTTATTGCTACCGAAGGTACTGTTAATAATCAAGCGTACCAAAATGCAATATTGAAACGCCTCCCTAGTGCTTCTGTTGTTGCTCATCCTTGTTCATTGTTTGTTGCTCTGGCTGAAGAAGGTTGGCACACAGGTGATCTGGTCAAGCAAATAGTAGAGACCTGCCTTGAGCCGTTCAAGCGTGAAGACCACTCTTTGATCGATACGCTTGTTCTTGGATGTACACATTTCCCTGCATTGAAAAATGTAATTGCAGACGTGATGGGTGATGCAGTAAGTCTGGTTGATTCTGCAGAGACGACAGCAAATGCGGTGGCGAGCAGATTAGAGGCAGGCCAGCTATTAAATATGAAAGCGCTTAAAGGGGATGTGCAATTCCTCGTAACTGATGGGCCTACCCGTTTTGCGCGTGTCGCGCAGCATTTTTTCTCCGATCCTATTCCTACCTCAGAAATACAATTAGTCGATATACAGCACTTTGCTCATTAAGTTGTGTTTATGTGTTGATGGTGCTTCTAGTCTCCCGCTTTATGTAATGTTTGGTTGCTTTTTCTCCGTCTCTGGGGCGTTCTGATCTTAGATTGATTACTCCATAATCAATTCCGCCCCGATTTCCGCTTAATGTCGCTTTTTTGCCTTTATTTTGCAGTTTTTTAGTTTTGCCTGTTGACCTT
>NZ_JAUOQR010000012.1 GCF_030547185.1 Neptuniibacter sp. 1_MG-2023 | reverse complement strand
AGAGTAGGTCATCGCCAAGCATTTATTTAGAGAAACCCCGGTTACTACGTAGCCGGGGTTTTTTGCGTCTGGGGCTTGGGGTTCAGGCCTTTGGACGTACCGCTACCTTTTAGCGGTTGCGTTATTGACGGCTAAGAGGAGTGTTATCTTGGTTTCTGTTATTCTTGTTGTACGCGAGTTTATTTATAATGTGACTAATAAATAATGGTGCTTAAGCATTCTGGTTTTTGTTTAAGTCTGGTCATTGTATTTGCCTATCCTAAGTGGTTTCTGTTTTATGTCTGAAGAATATATCTATCTTTTAATAATTTTATTATCAGTTATCTGCTTGTTTTTAATTGTGTTTATTAGACATAAATATCAGCAGATTAAGGCAGCTCAATCTGCGGTAAAAGAACAGGAGGAAAAGGTTGCCGAGCGATATGAGGAGCAGCGTGCTTATCTTATTGAGAGCATAAAGATACTTGCTAGGGCGTATGGGAATGATGAGCGGTTAACCTGCACAGAGGCATGTATGCGGCTATGTGCTCTGTTATCTTCATTATCACCTCCACTTTTAGAGAAACCTGAGTTAGTAGTGATTAGGGAGGTTCACCGTAAAACGGAACATATACCGATTAAAGACAAATGGAAAGCACTGTCAAAACAAGAGCGTTGGGGTTTTAGTAAAGAGATGGCTAAGGTGGAAGCGGAGCATGAGAGTGATCTCTTACTGGCTGTTGAGTATCTTGTTAATTATGACTTTAATTTAATCGTTAACTGATTGTGATAGAGTTTATTCTTGTTTTTTTTATTAGTCTGTTGGTCTTATTAGGTGTAGCACTGGCGCTTGCATTTGGTAAAGCGCCGACATACAGGCCCAGTCGGCAAGAAATTTTAAGCCTGCTTGTGGATGTAATGGAGAAAAGTGCTTCTACTGAGCGTTGGGAAATGTTTCTCTCTTTACCTATTAATCATGACCCTGAGCTAGAAAACGTAAGGAAAGAGTGTTTGTTGCTTGTTTTTAATAGAGAGGGTGAACTAACAGAAGGCATCAATGGAGCATTATTGAATAAAGCTACGATGGCTGAGCTTAGGGCTATCGCCGCCCGTTTGAACCGTATTGTAAAAGCTGAGCCTATATCTAAACTGTTTTAATGACTTGGCTCCTCATGTTTAATAATGCGCTTAATTTGCCATAAAGCTTTCCATATATCTCTATATTTATTCTTATGCAAAGCATCATGTAATCTATGGCCTGCTGCTTCCAATTCCGGTATTTCATATAGTCCTGCAAGGCCTAACAGTTGATGGCAGTGGCTCTTCATTAATTTCAAATTATTGCTTTGGAATCCAGACATTAGTCTTTCTATTTGTTTGTTTAGTTCCTCTGTTAGAAGCGCATTATCTATATTGTATTTTTCTAATTCTAAGGACTTTTCCGCAGGTGTTGTAGGCTGGGGTGGTAAGCTCTTAGAGGCAAGGAATTTTTCGATGGTGTGACAGAGTTCATGATCATTAATAGGTTTGAGTAATACATGGTTAACACCCGCATTCATTAATTTCTGGTGTTCGCTAGTAATGACGTTTGCTGTCAGCGCGACAATAGGGACGGTGTTATTGACTAAACGTATCTGTCTTGTTGCTTCTATGCCATCCATGACCGGCATATGTACATCCATTAATATGAGGTCAGGATTGTATTTTGTTGTTTGCTGAATAGCTTGCTCACCGGTTATGGCTTCAATTACATTGACCTTTGATTGCTCTAATATTTTACGTACAAGCAAACGGTTAAAGTCATTATCTTCAGCAACCAATATAGTGCACTCATCTTGGACGCATAGTTCTTGGTTTTTCTCTTGCTCTAGTAATTTATGTGGTTCAGGGAAGAGCGCATTCAGTAGTAGCTGGGTTCTCGGGGGCTTTCTAAGTTGTATCACTTTATGTGAGAGTGAAAGCGGGAGTGGATGACCACAGAGCAGTATTAACCTGCCATTAAAAGACTGTAGCAATGTTTGGATATTATCTAGACTCGCTTTTGAGACTTCTTTTGTATTTAGTCCCCAAATAATAGTGTCTTTATCCGATAGGTTGCGCAGTTTAAGAAGCTCTTCCTCACAAGTCACTTCTGTTATATCGGCATTTAATTGAGCGAGTTGTTGTTGAACTCCGCGTCTTACTAATGGCATTCTGTCGAAAAGTATAACTCTGCCTAGTTGATATGCGGGTGCATCTTGTTGATGAGGGCTGATCGTGAATGGGATAGTTAACCGGATGCTGGTACCTTTGCCCTCTTGGCTAGATAGCGTGATGTTACCTTTCATTAATTCCGTGAGTCGTTTTGAGATGACTAAGCCAAGACCAGACCCACCAAAACGTCTTGTAATAGATGTATCTGCCTGGCTAAAAGCTTGAAATAAACCATCAATACAATCGTTAGGTATGCCTACCCCGGTATCTTCAACTGTTATTTTAAGCTCTGTTTTAATGGTGTTGTTTTTGTTTTGCTCGACATGAATACATATATAGCCGCTGTCCGTGAATTTGACCGCGTTACTGACAAGGTTCGATATGATTTGTTTTAGTCTTACTGGATCGCCGATAAGGAGTTTGGGTGTTTCTGGAGCTATATCAATGACGAGTTCAAGCCCTTTTTCATGGGCTGC
This sequence comes from Neptuniibacter sp. 1_MG-2023, assembly GCF_030547185.1. Classification (GTDB taxonomy): domain Bacteria; phylum Pseudomonadota; class Gammaproteobacteria; order Pseudomonadales; family Balneatricaceae; genus Neptuniibacter. The sequence goes on along the minus strand of NZ_JAUOQR010000012.1, from coordinate 102,036 downwards.
TGCTGTTTGCATCTCTAAGACGTCAAGTATGCACGCTTCGAAATCAAAGGCTATTTGCTCTAGCTCTACGGCATTGGATTCTAGTTTGGAGTAATCCAGTATATCGTCAATTATTGATAGTAATAAACTGGATGTTAAGTTGATAATTCGAGTGTATTCTTTTTGCTCTAGGCTCAATTCGGTTTGATCTAGTAGACGCGCAAAGCCTGATACGGAAGTGAGCGGGGTTCGTAGCTCGTGACTCATACGGGCTAAAAATTCATCTTTAGCAATGTTTGCGCTGTCTGCATTTTTGCGTGCTTTATCTAGAGCTTGGTTTTGTTTTTCAAGGTGCACTAAGGTGGAACGTAGTCTTTTTGTTGCTTTATCAACCCTACTTTCTAAGGTTTGATTGGATTCCTGTACTCTTTGTGCAAGCCTGTTTATACCTTGTGCTAGGGAGCGTAGCTCCCCTGTGCTGGATAAGCTTGCTCGTGTTTCAAGGTGGCCGTGTTGTAACATTTCTATAACATGGGTAAGGCCGAGAATTGGGTTGGTTATACGCTGCCCAAATCGAGAAGCTATAAATACAGTGACTAATAAACCGATAAACGCCAGAATAATTCCTTTAATTAAAATTTCTAGCTGCCTTGCTTGTGTCGGTTTTTCGGACAGAATAATCACAACCCAGCCGATAAATTCGGGTTCTTGCTCTTCAATAAGAAAATCGGGTGTGTCAATTATATCAACCCCTGTCGCCACAACAGGGTGTAGGAAGTAGACTTGATTGTCTTTACGTAAGGGGTAACCGGCATTTTTATTTAACTGTGCGCCTTGTTTATTGCCTCTAACTAATGTTTCAAATGTAGGGGTAAGAAACACTATATCATCAACTTCATTGGTTTTAGTCGCAGATCTAATTAAGCCCTGTAATATTTCAGTGTTACCAACTAATAACCCAAATTCTGCAGATGTTGCCATCATCTGAGCCATTGTTTGGCCTTTATCAATCAAAGCACTTTGTGCGTCATCTAAGCGGGTATTGATGAAGTACCCCCCTAGTAAAAGGGTGATCATAGTTAACGGCAGAAGTGTGATAATTAAAACACGCTGCCTTATACCGAATGAATACCTTCTCATTTCTCAAGCTCTATCAATTGCTTGGTGAGTTCTTCTTCTGATGGGATCGTTAAGTGCAATGATTTCGCTGCTGTTGGATTGGTGGATACATGGAAATAGTGAGGATATGCGGGCTTTGGCAAGATACTTTTGTTGGCATTGTTATTAACTAACTCAGCGGTTTGTTTGCCTAAGTCTGCAGGTGATGAATACACAGCGGCTAAGGCCCCAGCTTCGACATATTTTTTGGAAAAGCCAATTAGAGGTACGTGTTGCTTAAAAGATATATATAAAATCCATTTCGCGGTTGTTCTATTAAAAACTGATTTATCAGGGAGCGATAAAAAGATATCAGCGCTTTTTATTAGTGGTTGTAATTTGTGTATGGGGTTATCTGTTTCTTGCAACGTTTCATATTTTAGTTCTAGCTGGTGCAAGTTGGTGGCTGCTTTTAGTAGGTCCAAGTCATTAGCTGAGTGAGGACCTAAAGCGGTTGCAATAGATTTAGCATCAGGGGTAATCAGTTTGGCTAAGGCTAATTGTCGAGAGTAGGGTTGGTCTAAGTATACGGCTGTAACCGTCCCCTTTTTTATCCGTGGGTGGTTTTTGTATTTGAGTAGTAGTGAATTGTAGGTTTGTCTTGGGATAAAGCTAATAATGAGATTCTTGTTGTCAGGAACCAGCTGAAATAGCTTATCACCGGCGTTTGCGCCTAATGCGATTACTTGTTGATAATTTTTATGGTCATAATTATTCAGTGAGAGCTCGCGTGCTGTAATCACTTTAGATGGGCTTTTTAGTTCAGATACTAGAGTATCAGCCACATCTTGATAGCTGGGAAGTTGCCGGCTTAGAACGATTAAATTATCGGCATTTGAGCAAGGGATAAAAAAAACACAAGACAAAACAAAGCCTATCAGTGGCGTGAACCATTGATGAAAGATGGGCTTTTGAGTATATCTATGGTTCATCTACAGTCCGTTGTAGTAAATAAAAAGTTATTAAAAGTCTAATTGAAGCTGGATATAGGCTCTGCGGTCAAAAATATTATATTCGTAAAAATCCTCATAAGGATCATCGAAAAGGTTTTGAACAATGAGACGTGTGTTTAACACGGCGTTTTTTAATCTAAATGAATCACTAAGTATTAAATCAGTTCGGCGATATTGCTCTCTGTGACTACCTTCAAGCCAATTTACTTTAGACATGTAGTATTGGGCCGCACTAATGGATAAGGTGTTAGTCGCTTTCCACTCCGTAAGTAGGGCTGCGGTATGCATCGGGGTTCTATCATCTAAAGAGTCTATATCTCTGCCGTAACCGCGGTCACGTTCTCCTTTTGTATTAATATAGCTATAGTTTGTTAGCACTGAGAAGTTGGGGTGAGGCTGGAGTTTGAATTGAAACTCTGCACCTATGTTTTTCCACTTTGCTGAGTTAGTTAACATTCGATAGCCATCATCAACGTCATCCACTCCTAATGCATTTATATAGTAGCTGTTAAATGCGTTATCGATCTTTTCAGTGAATACACGTATGTCTAAGAAGCTGCCGGTTTCTTTCCATTGATGGAAGTAGCCTAGTTCATAGGAAGTTAATTCTTCTGGCTCTAAATCAGGGTTGGGAATAGCAACTAGATCATAATACCCCCCACTATTATTAAGTAAGGCCGACAGGCCATTTTTTTCCAGTAAGGAGGGGGTTCTATAGGCTTTGGTGGCAGAGACACGTATGGTCGAACTGGGTGTTAGAGAATAATTTGCGGCAAGTCTGGGTGAAAAATGCGCAGCCGCAATGCTTGTTGATTCAAACATGCCTCCAGCGTTAAAGGCGAGTTGTTGAAGTGGTTTCCATTGTACATTGCCAAACAGACGCCATTTATCTTCGGTAACCGTTCCTTGATTCACGAGGAGTGTGTCACTTTTTGCTGATTCGTTTCTGTAGCCTAAGCCCCAAATAGTGGAAATATTAGAATTTGGATTGTAACGGTGCTCGAGCTCTAAGTCATAAAGGTGCATCGTGCCATGTTCTGAGCCTAGAGGTTGTATAGACGCCAATCCAAGCCCATCCGCAATTGCATCTGCAAAAGGGTATAAGTTGGTAGGGATTTGTTGGTAAAAGATTAAGGCATCACCTGAAGAAGTGAACTCTTCATTTAGGTCTAAATAGTTATGAGTGAAGCTGAGTCCTAGCTCATTTTCAGCGTCTAGAATATGATTCCAGCGTATATGTTGGAAGTTAGACTCATGTTCACGTGGTGAAAAGTTATTATCTATATTGTCGGCTTGGCCTAAATAAATAAACCCGCTACTAACACCCATATTGAAATCTATAGTATCTGCAAAAGAGGGGGTGTATGTGCCTGATAAATTAACGACACGATTGAGGAAACCATCGTCATAAATATTGTAGCCATCGTTTTCTTCAAAATGAGTCGATAGCCTATATGCGATGGAATCAGAGGTTTCACTGTGCGAAAAACCGTATTGTTGACTGTTTAGTGCACCTTGGGTTGTGCTTAGCTTGTTGTTTTGATCTGATATTGGGCTCTTAGTTACTATATTAATCGCACCTAAAAAAGCATTAGAGCCATAAGCTGGGGCATTAGAGCCACGAACGACTTCAATATAATCTATATCTTGCACGGTTATACCGATGGTTTCCCAAGCAACAGTAGATAGCAGTGGTAGATAGACAGAATGCCCATTGATCATCACTTCCATTCGGCCTGGATGGTCATCAGACATGCCGTGATAGGTTGCAGCAGAGCGGTTAGCGGTTACATTGTAACTTTGCATACCTGGTACCATGCGCAGCACATCAGTAATCTTCAGTGCACCCATCGCACGTATATCTTTTTGCGACAATATAGTAATGGAGGCGGGAGCTTCAGTTAGTTTTTGAGTTTGTCTTGTTGCAGAAAAAACTTGCGGGATATCAATGAAGATATCCTCTTCTGTAAATTCAGGAAGTGGAGTGTTTTCTTTGGCCTCAGCTCCAGCTACTAAAATGAAAACAGGTAGTATAATGCTGAGTAGGTTTTTTACTGTCCACGTTTGAGTCATTGTTATTTTCTTTTGTCCCATAGAAGCCGTTATCAGGCACTCGATGTTTCATGGTGCCTAAATGCCTGTTTTGTTTTTATATTTTTCGGCCGACATAAATAATAATTATACCCATGATGATCGCTTCAAAGATAAAACCGTTGTTTTCTAGTATCCAAGCCATATATCTAATGTCTTTGCGAAGCCTGTAGTCAGGACATATTACCGTATAATCTATCTGAGAGTAACTTCTTGAAAGTATAAGGTAGATAGGGGGTGTTTTCACTGTATTGAGTGTTATTGATGCGTTGGGAATCTAGAACTCTCTGTTTTGAACATTCCCCGTCAATGACGACTAGATAGCAATCTATATCGTCGTTAAATCGATATAAGGTTAGCGCACATTAGGCAATAATGAGCCTTTGTTTGCCTGTAAAGTATACAGACGTTGCTGTTTAGCTCACAGGTAATGCAAAGGCAAAAGAAGGCTAATCTAAGGATAATAAAGTTTGCAGCTTATCAGCAGTTGATCTCATATTGTCGATGTTTTTACGCATGGCGGCGAGACTCGTACGGGCATCAGGTGCATGTACTGCTAAACCGGCAATAACATTGTTACGTTGATCGAAAATTGGCACCGCTAATGCTACTAATCCGACAATATCTTCACCAATGTTCTCTGCATATCCCTGCTTTTTTATCTTATGACATTCGGCAAGTAGTAATTCGGGGTCGGTAATAGTTTTGGGTGTATAGGCCTCTAATGTCATATTCTGTAGAGTTGCGTTGAGTATCGATTCAGGAAGGTAAGCCAAGAGTAATTTACCAATAGCTGTGCAGTGAGACTTGACGCGACTCCCGGGATTGAGCTGTACCCGCAGAGGCCAGTCACATTCGACACGATCAATATAAATCACTTCATTTTGTTCGAGAATGCCAATGTTAACGGTTTCTTGGAAAGTGTCGCCCAGTTCTTTGAGCACCGCATGGGTTGAAAGTGATTGATTTAACGATACGATGGTCGAGATACCTAGTTGTCGCATACGGTGGCCTAAACGAAACTTTTCGGGGTGAACATCTCGCTCTAATAAACCTAAACCTTCTAGTTGTTTGATAATACGGTGAACAGATTGTTTTGGCAGGTTTACATCGCTCACGACGTCAGCTAAACGAAGGGGTTTTCTATGTTGCCCAAAACACTCTAATACAGTAAACGCACGGTCAATAGCAGAGCTCAAGTGAATACCCTCTTTATAGACATAACTTATAACAGATGAATAATAAATTGAATTAGCTGACCTGTTGCCAGTAACCCAGATATTAACATTAAAACTAAAGTGCAAAAACGGAATTGTGTTGCATTTAAACGGTTGAATAATTTCTGCCCAATATACATTCCACTAAACATGGCAATACAAAGCACGGCTAATGTTTTGATATTAAGCAAGAGTGCGGGCACTTGAGTTAACATGGGAATGAGGGCCAAGGTGCCAGCAAAAAGAAAAAACACAGACATAATTTGTCTTTTTTGACGTTTTTCTAAGGTTGTATCGGCATGGAGTACCGCTAATATAGGGGGGCCAGAAACGCCTGCTAAGCCATGCATAAAGCCGGAAATAAAACCAACGGTTACCCATTGTTTAACTGATAAAGTGGCATTAAAGGACACGCCTTTTGCGATTAAAAATAAAGCGCAAAAGATACACAGTGTCACTATAAGCTGAACCGCAATCGGGGGCGTGATGATTAAAAAAGCGACCCCTGGTAATAAACCAGTTAATGAAAAGAGTAAAAGCTTCATAGCATAATCCCACTCTTTCTTCGTCAGGTTAGAAAATGCAATGGGTATAGCGCTAGCTGTTTGAAACAACATAGTTATAGCAACTGCGCTAACGGGTTCTAAAAAAAACGACAAAATAGGTATTGCAATCAGTGCGAATCCAAATCCCGTTGCCGTTCTGACGACTGAGGCAAGAAAGATAGTCGCGGCTAATAGAATGACCAGACTGTCAAACATGTTGATCTTTCGTTTCTGCTTGCGTCGCAGTAATACACGGAAGGAGCTGTGCAGCGGCGGCTAACAATTGCTGGTCTTGGCCTCTTTTGGCAATGAGCTGTACGTTTGTTGGGAAGCCTTGCTCAAAACCAATAGGTAAGTTAATTGCAGGCATACCGAGTAGCGTCCAAAGCCGTTGGGTATCACGGGAACCTGTACCATCGCCTAACTTGGGAGGTAGGCCGGTTACCGACGGGAACACAATAATGTCATGATCGTTTAGCCACGTATCAACTAGCGTTTCCATCTGTGTCCGTGCCTTTAAACTTTGTTGATAGGCTTGTTTTGTAATGCCTTTTCCTTTTGTTAAAAAGCTTTGCAGGTATTCGCTAGTATCCTTGTTATTGAGCAGCGTATCTCCCCAATGCTGATACATTTCGTAGCATAAAATAGAGTGGGTCACTTGTTCCTCTTGTGAAGTAATGGATTGGTCAAGGGAGACTTCGCAGTACTCTATAGCTTGGCTTTTTAGTTGTTTTTTGATGTGTGTTATACGTGCTTGCCAGGCATATTCATCGTCCATAGCAAACCAAGGTTTTAAAAGTAGCACTTTAAAGGGCAGTGCTTTTTTGTCGGTGAATGTGTTGGGGTAAAGCTGATTCAGAGTGGTAGTTAAACGATCTAGTGAGTCGGCAAAATAACCGAGATGATCAAGGGTCGTACTAAGGTTGAGAACGCCAGTTAATGAACCAATACTCTTGCTGGGCTTAAAACCAACGGCACCACAGTAAGCCGCTGGGCGGATAATAGAACCAATGGTTTGCGTACCTAAAGCGAAGGGGACTAGTCCCGCGCCTACGGCTGCTGCTGAGCCACTGGATGAGCCGCCGGGTGTATGGCCACTGTGCCATGGGTTAACGGTACTGGTTTCTTTGGCGATGGCCATTTCAGTTGAACGGGTAATACCAACTAATTGTGCACCGAGTTGCTGTAGTTGTTGCACAATGTCAGCATCGTGCATGGGGACGCGTCCGGTAAATGCCTGACAACCTAAGTTACACACATAGCCTTGCGCGTCGATAACTTCTTTTACCGCAAAGCACATACCTTTTAAGGGTAATGTGGAGAGCGCATTATGAGTGGGTGCTTCACTTAATGCGACAGGTTGGGTTTCGATGGTTGAAAATGCATCGATAGAAGATGACTGGATTCGGTTAATAGCCGCTTGAGTGTACTGTTTAATACCTATTTCTGAATCATTGTTTACTTCTAATGGTTGGCAAGTCGCAGATGACGCATCATTCGGATTAAATAAATGATTATTAGTATGTGACATAGTGAATTAATCCGCCGTAAGTGATTTTGGTTTAGCACCGTAATTTTTAGCTATTTCGTCGGTGAGTTGACTTAAAATTTGAGCTTCTAACTCTCTAAACTCTAATGACTTTTTATCTCGCGGATACGGCAGCTTAATCTCAATATCTAATTTTATTTTTCCCGGACGGTTAGTGATAACTACAATACGGTTAGCTAGAACTAAGGCTTCTTGGACTGAGTGGGTAATTAAGACGACGGTTTTTTCGTATTCTTTCCATATAGCTAATAGCTCGTCTTGCAGCATGCTTCGTGTTAATGCATCTAGCGCGCCAAAGGGCTCATCCATTAAAATAATAGAGGGGTTAGTGCAAAATACGCGAGCTAAAGCGACGCGCTGCTTCATGCCGCCCGATAACGCCATAATGCTGGCATTGGCAAATTCCTGTAGACCGACTAATTCTAAAAAAGAGTGAACAATTTTTTTGCGCTCTTCGGCAGGAACTTGCATTTGTTTTAAGCCGAACTCAACATTTTCACTCACGCTCAACCAAGGGAAAAGCGCATATTGCTGGAAGACCATGCCGCGATCGATACTGGGTTGGGTGATTTTCTCGCCGTCAACCCAAACACTGCCAGCGGTTGCGCTTTCAAAGCCTGCAATAATATTGAGTAGGGTGCTTTTACCGCAGCCTGATGGGCCGATAACCGCAACAAACTCGCCTGCTTTAATATCTAAGTTAACGGGTTTTAGTGCCTCTATACCTTCACCTTCGGCGTTATAAAACATTTTGCTAACATTCTGAATTAAAATGCCTTTACTGCTGCTTTTTTGTGCGATTTGATTGTTACTCATGACTGCCCCCAGTTTACTTTTTTACCAATGAGTCGAAAGATTGAATCGATAAGTACACCTAAGACACCAATCACGACCATGCCTGCAAGGACTAAATCTGAGCGCAAAATTTCCATACCATCCGAAATCAAAAAGCCTAAGCCGTTTTGTGCGGCAACCAGTTCAGCGGCAATAATAGCGGCCCAACCTGTGCCAAATGCGATACGCATACCTACTAAAATGGTTGGCATCGCTGCGGGTAAAATAACCTTGATAAATAACTTAAACGAACTATCGCAGCCTAATATTTTCCCTGCTCGGATCATGACCGGGTCGACTGCTTTTACGCCTGATACGGTGTTCAGTAACATAGGGAAAAAGGTCGCAACAAAAATGATAAATATTTTTCCTGATTCGCCAATACCAAACCATAAAATGGCTAATGGGATCCAAGCTAACGGAGATATAGGTCGAAAGAGCTCGACGACTGGGTCAAATACTTTTTCAAAGCGTGCGTTGGTACCTTGTATAAGGCCAAGAGGAATAGCGATGAGTGCAGCTAAACACCAAGCGGATACCACACGCGATAAACTAGCGCTGATATGAATAAACAGTTCACCCGACTGAATCAGCTCCCATAAGGTATTAGCTGTTTTAAAAGGGCTGGGTAAAATCGCCGGGCTAGGTTGTAGCAGGAAAACGACTATTTGCCATACAGTAATAATAGCTAAGCCCGCGATGAAGTAGGGTAAAGCACCCTGTAATGGTTTAATGCGTTTGAGCATGGATCTTCTCCGTAAATGAATGTGCTGGCGAGAGGTCTCTAGTTACACCGTGGCGTAACCGGAGACCTAGATTGGCCATTACTTCATCGCATTCTTTGCAAAGGTTTCATTGAATTTTGGAGTATCATTTGCTTCTAAAATACCGGCGTCTTGTAAGAACGTAGTAAATTTTTCAACGGTTGATGCATCAGGGCTGATGTCTGTGCTGTAAACTGATATCTGCTGATTAATAGAAAACGAGATGACGTCTTTCGGGAAACCAATCTCTTTTTGCCAGTAGTCTATAGCGGTTTCGGGCTCGCTTTTGATCAACTCAATGGCTTGGACTATAGAGCTCATCAAGTCTTGTACTAACTCGGGGTTATTGTCGATAAAGTCTGTGCGGCCGTAAAAACCATTACCAATGTAATGATCTGATTTTAAAGGTAATATTTCTTCTGCTTTAATTAGTACTTTAGCTTCACCTGAAGCCAGAGCTTTTGATACATGCAGATCCCAAGTGATACCTGCATCTACATCCTTTTGTGTCACCAGTTGACCGACATTAGACCCTTTGGTTTTGAATAGCTCTATATCGTTAATGTCTAAGCCAGCATCGCTGAGTGCCTTGATCAAAAGAGGGAACTGCTGTGAACCCTTACCAGGGTAAGCTACTTTTTTACCTTTTAGGTCGGCAACGCTAGTAATGGTAGAATCTGAAGGAACAAGGATGGCTGTTTGCTCAAGAATGGTAATTGCCAACAATTGTGCAGGCAATCTCGCTGAGGCAATAATCGCTGGCCCCATACCGGCAGAAGCTAAGTCAATTGCGCCAGTCGCAAGTGCTTGGTTTTCAGGCGCACCATACGAAAAGCTATGAAACACAAAATTCACGTCATACTTTTCTTCGATAGGTTGTAAGTAGCCTGCAGCTTTAGCGATATAAATTGGTTGGGTAGCGGGTTGAACGCCAATGTTTACGTCGGTAGTGGCTTGAGCAACTGTTGAAGCGAATAGACTAGCAGCAACAAGTAACCCTCGGTTGTGTCTGATCATGTTTAACAACTTCATGGTAACCTCATTTTTTGGGACGTAGTGTCACTTTTTATGAATGCACGCTTTAGGCCAGTTTATATAAAAATAAATTTACTCCTTTTTTATCATTGGCTTACGTCATTGCTGGTTGTTTTTTGATCCCTTGTTTTTCGGCGTTTCTGCTTGTTGATCGGGCGGTTGTGCTCAAAAGAGCACTTTAAAAGAGCGTAGGTGCACCCTATTCGAGCTTGGATCTCATGGGGAACCACAGAAAAGAGCAAGGTAGCTGAGTGGCAAGGGTGTGTAGTTTCAGTGGCTAGACGTATACGTTTTTGAAAAGAGGGGATTGCGAACAGGTTAAACCCTTCGCTTTAAATATCTGAAAAGCAAAATTTAGATACAAAAAAGCCTCGTCATAACGTGGCTTGTAAGCAATGCCGCCAGCGGCCGGACTCGAACCGGCACGTCCTTGCGGACAAGGAATTTTGAAAGCGACTAATTGTTTGATAATAGCTGTTTTTTAGTTATATATAGTGGCAGTTTGATTAGCCTCTGAATTGCAAAGTATCGGAGTTGATAGCATTTATTGTATGACGATACACTTCGATATGGCGAAGATTTAGCCCACTAAATGAGTGGCCATTGCTTCCGTATTTTCCGCTTGAAGTGGTCAGTATTTCTTTACCCAGCCGTATCTATCTGGGTCGACTCTGAGTAAGTGTGCTTTCATTTTACCTCTACTAGCTTTGTCTGCTCGCATGAAGATGCTTCTGAGGTCGCTATCAATTGCCTTGGTGTTGGCACCTCTTTCTTCTGCCTTTGTATACCATTCCTGACCCAGCATGAGATTTCCCGTTTCCATGTGTACAGCTCCAAGAAGAGTGCAAGGTCGATAATCTTTATTCACTAGTTGGTGGGCTTGTTCGCCTAAAGTAATGGCTTCCGCTTTCATCCCTATATCTCGTTTAACGCCGCCGAGGGTAGTTAATAATGCAGCCTTGAGCTTAGGCATTTTTTGCTCGTGGATATTTATTGTATCGAATAATTGATCTGCTGACTTTGCATCATTAGATTTTCTATAGTGACTGCTAGCATTTACCAGCATCCACAAGTCCTGAGTCTTCTTGTATTGATTTGTGTAGAACTTTGCTTCGAGACTATGGAATCTAGATCGCAGTTCATCTGTGTAGTATTCATCGCCGTCAGTCGTTAACCATACAATATCCTTCTCGGATAGGCGCTGACCGTTATCTGCTCGTTTGAGGATATTCATCAATATCGGGAAATCCTCTTGTTCGATAAACCAGTCAAGGCCATACTTCGCCCTCAGATTTTGATTCTTTACCTTCGCAATGTGCTTCGGGTCTTTCTCGCGAGCGATGCGTGTGGCTTTAGCCGCTTCCTGTGTTTTTTTAATTTTCTCTTTTCTTTCTATCTCTAGTTGGCGTTGTTTTTCTTCATCAGCCTGCCTCTGTAGCTCTGCTGCTTGCTTACGCTCAGTCTGCTCATTAGTGGCTTTTGCTCGGAATTCTTCATAGCTCAGTAGGCCAGAAGCTAACTGATGGAGAGAGTGAAGCTCCTGATTGTCCAGATAGTTTAATGCTGACTTTGTAATAGATTGCTTTTTGTACAGTTGGGTGATGATGGTGTTTAGCCTTGTGGCTGGTATAAGCGCACTGGGGATGTCAGATACGTAGAAGCGATTAGCAATATCCTGTTGTGTTTGAGTTGTCATCCTTGGTGCGTCCTATGCACTGATCACGTAGTAAATCGTGAAGAATTAATCAGGAAAAATAAAAAACCGATCTTACTTTATCGTAAAAGTAATTGTAAAACAGTCTGTTGATGCATGGTGGAACTTTCCTATAGGGGAGTAACACCTACGGCACCTACTTATTTTTACCTTAAGTTTCATGGCCTTCTACAATATCGCAGCAACGTTTATATAGGCCATTAATGATGTCATGCTTTGCTTGACTGAATCCAACTACGGCTTCGAGCATATTCTGATTATCCCTGACCCATTCCCACCAAAAACAACAGTCATCCAATTTGGTAGAAATTCAAGCTTTTGATCAGGCTGGATTTTATTGACGTTCTTTAAAGGCTCCATGGATTTGAGGATTACGGGCCTGTCCGGGTTAATAGATACAGGAATTTGCTTTGGGGCGAGAGGAATAGCAGTGGTATCAGCAGAAGATGATACGCCGAGCTCAGATTTCATGAGTGAATAGAGTTCTTGATAGTCTTGATCTACTAATAGGCCTTCTTTTTGAAATAGCCTTCTATTCGCATCCTGCAGCTATAACAATAATGTTGTAGACCAAACAAGTATTTCTTGAAGCAGCGAAGAAACTTGCGGAGCAGGGGAAAGGGAGTCAGATATTGATTCAACGGCATTTTGTGCGTTTAGGACTGCTGGATGTTCCGCTTCAAAAGTAGTCCAAGGGGGTACAAAATTTAACCTAGCCTGTGTGATTTAATTCTACTTTTCTAATCTCATTGGTAACTGTATTGATTAACTTCAATTTGCAGCTCCTTTGCTGTTCCGCGTAATCCTTTTAATTAGGAATCTAATATATTCAACTATCCAGCATGATAGCTTGGCTTATATCGATAGAATACTTTCCTAGAGGTATAACACACCTATCCAAGTAAATACCTATTCAAGATGCATTATAGCCTCGTTAAGACCAGAAAGAACAACAAGTAAGGTATGCTCGATTGATATATCTGATAATGACGCTTGTCAGCATAATCAACACTTAGTTAGTCGAAACGATTGAATTTAATAGGGGGGGGCATTTATGGTGGGCAGAATCCGCACAGGGAATTTTCCTGTTATGGACTGAGGGAGAGTTTTAGACACAAAAAAAGCGGTCATCTTTCGATTCCGCTTCTCTATCAGAGCCTTTATAATGCAAAGGTTATTTCTTGTTCCTCAAATATCTGAGGGGAATGGTACCAGCGGCCGGACTCGAACCGGCACGTCCTTGCGGACAAGGGATTTTGAATCCCTCATGTCTACCAATTTCATCACGCTGGCACTAAGGAGAGGCGTATTATAGAAATCTGAGCGCTTTCGTCAATCAATACCGACGAAAAACTGAAAAAAAGTCTTCTTTCCGTTACAATCCGCGCCCTCTGGTTACATTTTAAACTTTATTGTGAAGAATTCTCCGCATGCAGGTAAAAGATTTTTATTTTGAGCTTCCTGAAGAGCTTATTGCAAGCTTTCCGCTAAAGGAACGCAGCGCTAGCCGGTTATTATCTTTAAATGGTGATAGTGGCGAGCTGAAGCACGGTGAGTTTCGAGACGTGCTGCAATTTATACAACCTGGGGATCTGATGGTCTTTAATGATACTCGTGTTATCCCCGCGCGCTTATTTGGCCAGAAAGCTTCAGGTGGACGTGTTGAGGTGCTTGTTGAACGGGTTTTAGATAGTAAGCGTGCACTTACTCATATTCGATCTAGCCGTTCGCCTAAGCCCGGCTCTCATTTGATACTTGATGGTGGTATTGAAGCCGAGATGGTTGCTCGACATGAAAACCTGTTTGAACTTCGGTTTTTGGTTGATGGCAACATTATTGATCTGTTGGAAGAGCATGGACATATGCCTTTGCCTCCCTATATGAAACGGGAAGATCAACTATCAGATAGGGAGCGTTACCAAACGGTTTATAACCGGAAGCCCGGAGCGGTTGCTGCACCTACCGCCGGTTTGCATTTTGATGATCAGCTATTGGCTGATTTGGAGGCTAAAGGTGTTAAGCAGGCTTTCGTGACGTTGCACGTTGGTGCGGGAACTTTTCAGCCGGTCAAAGTAGATAACATTGATGAGCATGTTATGCACTCTGAATATATTGAAGTGAGTGCAGAGGTTTGTGAATTAGTGCGAGAAACAAGGGCCAATGGTGGGCGTGTTATCGCAGTGGGTACAACCAGTGTACGTAGTTTAGAAAGTGCTAGCCAAAAAGGTGAGATTGAACCTTTCTTTGGAGACAGTGATATTTTTATCTTTCCGGGGTACGAGTTCAAATCAGTTGATGCAATGATCACTAACTTCCATCTTTCTGAATCGACCTTATTGATGTTAGTGAGTGCTTTCTCTGGTTATGAACATATTAAAAAGGCTTACCAAGAGGCGGTTGAGCAGCGCTACCGTTTCTTTAGTTATGGGGACGCTATGTATTTAACACGACAATCAGATTCGCAATCAGAACTGCAAAGTTAAGAGGTAATGATGACTAGACAATGTTTTATGCAGTTTGAAAAGATTGCTGAAGATGGAAAAGCGCGACGCGCCCGTTTACAGTTTCCCCGCGGAACTATTGAAACTCCTGCATTTATGCCAGTGGGTACTTATGGCACGGTAAAAGGTATGGCACCGAGGGATATTGAGGCAACAGGTGCCCAGATCATTCTAGGTAATACTTTCCATCTTATGCTTCGTCCTGGAACCGAGATTATTAAACAGCATGGCGATCTGCATGACTTTATGCAGTGGAAAGGGCCAATTTTGACTGACTCTGGCGGTTTTCAGGTCTTTAGTTTAGGTAAAATGCGAAAAATTACTGAAGAAGGTGTTACTTTTCAGTCTCCTGTCAATGGCTCAAAAGTTTTTATGGGGCCGGAAGAATCCATGCAGGTACAGCGTGATTTGGGTTCCGATATCGTTATGATATTTGACGAGTGTACGCCTTATCCTGCTACTGAATTGGAAGCCGCAGAATCAATGCGTCTCTCTATGCGTTGGGCTAAACGTTCAAAAGATGCCCATGGTGATAGCCCTTCCGCGTTGTTTGGTATTGTGCAAGGCGGTATGTATCCTAATTTACGTGACGAGTCCCTGAAGGGATTGGAAGAGATCGATTTTGATGGTTACGCTATTGGTGGTCTTTCTGTAGGTGAACCTAAAGGCGAGATGGTTAAAGTACTTGATCATCTTGCGCATAAAATGCCGGCTAACAAGCCCCGTTATTTGATGGGGGTAGGCAAGCCTGAAGATATAGTTGAAGCAGTGCGTCGCGGTGTCGATATGTTTGATTGTGTGATGCCTACGCGTAATGCGCGTAATGGCTTTCTATTCACTGATACCGGCGTAGTTAAAATAAGAAACTCAGTTCACAAAACAGATACAGGCCCCTTAGATCCTACTTGTGATTGCTATACTTGCCAAAATTTTAGTCGAGCTTATCTGCACCATTTAGATAAGTGTAAAGAAATATTAGGTGCTCAACTCAATACTATCCACAACCTGCATTATTATCAGGTACTTATGGCTGGATTGCGTCAGGCCATTGAACAAGGTAAATTGAGCGACTTTGTGGATGAATTTTATAGCAAGCGAGGCCTTGAAACTCCTCAGCTTGACTCCATATAGATTTAATAGTTTATAACGATAATATTTATATTTTACTTTTTAGGAGTAACGAATGAGCTTCTTTATCTCTCCAGCTTTTGCTGAAGGTGCTGCCGGTGCCCCAATGGAATCTGGTATGTTCAATATTTTGTTTTTAGTGGGCTTTGGTCTTATTTTTTACTTCTTTATGTGGCGCCCACAGGCTAAGCGTGCAAAAGAGCATAAAGAGCTATTGAACGGCATTAGCAAAGGTGACGAAGTGATCACTGCAGGTGGCGTCTTGGGCAAAGTAGTTAATTTGAATGATGACTATGTTGTTCTTGAAGTATGTGAAGGCACGGAATTAACGTTCCAGAAATCACATGTATCAGCGGCTCTGCCAAAAGGCACTCTTAAGAGCATTTAAGCTAATTCACAGGCACCGCTACCTAAATAGGTCGCGGTGTTTCTGTTTCTAATTGGGAAAGGGCACCCATGCTCAATCGATACCCCCTCTGGAAAAATCTTCTTATTCTATTTGTTTTGGTTTTTGGCGGTTTATATGCAGCGCCTAACCTATACCCGGATGACTATGCAGTACAGTTGACCGGTAGTAGAGATGTTTTCCAAGTTGATCAGGTTTTATTAGATAAAGTTACAGCTTCGCTTGAAAGTGAAGGTGTTGCTTTTAAATCTTCAGAACTTAGCAAAAATGCTGGTTTGATTCGTTTTGCAACGGGTGATGATCAGTTAAAGGCTAAGGACATTATCAGCAAGACAGTTGGTGATGATTATATTGTCGCTTTGAATTTGGCACCTACAACCCCCGATTGGCTAACATCTATGGGCGCAGGCCCAATGAAGTTGGGCTTGGATCTTCGTGGCGGTGTGCACTTTTTACTTGAAGTCGATTTACCTAAAGCTGTCGCTCAAAAGCTTGAGAATTATGCGTCTGAGATTAAAGGCCGTTTGCGTGAAGAGAAGCTTCGTTATCGCAAGATGGATAGCTTAGATGATGGTGGATTAGCTGTTAAATTTACGTCTGCTGAGTATCGCGATAACTCAATCGATTTATTGCGCAAGGAATATCCTGAATTTGTTGTTTCAGGTGAAGACCGTGATGGTGATTTTTACACGGTCATTAATCTGACAGAACAAGCTGTACGTGATATTGAAACTTATGCGATTAAGCAGAACTTAACAACACTTCGTAATCGTGTGAATGAGCTGGGCGTAGCGGAACCATTAGTTCAGCGTCAAGGCCGAAACCGTATTGTTGTTCAGCTTCCAGGTATTCAAGATACCGCAGCGGCGAAACGAATTATTGGTAAAACAGCGACGTTGGAATTTCGTCTAGAGGCGAAAGGCGGGGCAAGTTCTGCGCGTACAGAAGTGTATGAGTTTAGAAGTGACCTTGGCCGTAAAGCAACACTTGAAAAAGATATCATCATTAAAGGTGATAATGTTGCTAATGCGCAGTCGTCATTTGATGAAAATGGTCAGCCTCAAGTTAATATTACGTTGGATTCTAAAGGTGGTGAGCTTATGGCTCGTACCACTAAAAATGCAGTTCAACGGCGTATGGCTGTTTTATTCGTTGAGGATAAAGAGCGTACGGTTTATAAAAGTATTGAGGGTGAGCAGGTTGCTGAAACTGTTCGCTATCAAGAGAAAGGGATTATCTCTTTAGCGACGATTCAATCTGTACTGGGTAATCAGTTCAGAATCACGGGGCTTGATGGCGCTGGTGAGTCTTCTGAATTGGCGTTACTACTTCGAGCGGGTGCGCTTGCTGCGCCTATCTACTTTGTAGAGGAGCGTACAGTCGGACCTAGTTTGGGTGCGCAGAATATTGAAATGGGTGTGATGTCGGTGCAGATCGGTTTAGCGCTTGTGCTTATCTTTATGCTTATCTACTACCGAGTGTTTGGTTTACTGGCTAATATCGCTTTGGCGTTTAACTTGGTCTTATTGATTGCCATTATGTCGATGTTATCGGCAACACTGACGCTACCAGGTATTGCAGGTATTGTGCTTACAGTCGGTATGGCGGTGGATGCCAACGTGTTGATTTTTGCACGTATCAAAGAGGAGCTCGCAAACGGTTTACCACCTCAATCTGCAATTAGTTCTGGGTTTGGTCGAGCGTTTACGACTATCTTGGATGCCAATATCACCACACTACTTGCTGCGGTTATCTTATTTGCGATGGGCACAGGGCCAGTTAAAGGTTTTGCGATCACTCTGTCTGTGGGTATTTTAACCTCTATGTTTACAGCCATTTTTGTTACCCGTGCTTTGGTTAACCTTACTTATGGCAATCGTCAGCTCACTAAGCTGTCTATTTGAGGGTCTGATGATGTCTACATATAAAATATATAACTTCATGGGGCTGCGTAAAGTAGCCGTGTTTTTCTCCATTGCCATGCTGGTTGTGTCTATTGGCGCTTTAGCCGTAAATGGTCTTAAGTTTGGCTTGGACTTTACCGGCGGTAGTTTGGTTGAAATTGGTTATGAGCAGCCAGCGGATCTGAACAAAATACGTGATCAGTTAAAAGTAGTTGGTTACAACGATGCGGTTGTACAAACCTTTGGTTCACCTACCGATATACTGATTCGTTTGGGGCAGGATCATGATCCTAAACTGGGCGATAAAGTACTTGCGGCACTGCAAGATGGCGAAACGCAAACGCTAACATTACGTCGTAATGAATTTGTTGGCGCTCAGGTAGGTGAAGAGCTGCGTGAACAAGGTGGTTTAGGCATGTTGCTTGCCTTGTTTATGATCATGGTTTATGTGGCTTTTCGTTTCCAGCTTAAGTTTTCTATCGGTGCTGTTGCTGCATTAGCGCATGACGTATTGATTGTTTTGGGTTTCTTTGCCCTGTTTAAACTTGATTTTGACTTAACCGTACTGGCTGCGATTCTAGCGGTTATCGGTTATTCGCTTAACGATACTATTGTTGTCTCTGACCGCATTCGTGAAAACTTCCGCAAGATGCGTAAGGAAAGTGCAGTTGAGATAATGAATGCATCGTTGAGTCAGACGCTTGGACGTACAGTGGTGACCTCATTGACCACCTTGCTGGTGCTTGTTGCATTGGCGGTGTTTGGTGGTGAGATGATACATGGGTTTGCTGTTGCCCTACTGGTTGGTGTATTTGTGGGTACTTATTCATCTATTTATGTCGCAGCCAATGTGCTGATGGCTATGAATGTATGTAAAGAGGATCTCATGCCGCCGGAGGAGAAAGAGCAGGAGATTGATGATCGTCCTTAATCCTTTCAAAAAGCCGGCAAAAACGCCGGCTTTTTTATTTCTTCTGCTATCTTATATCCATGTTTTTGGCTTTTTATAAGGCATGGTATGCTTTCACTGATTAAGGCCTTTTTGATTATATTTGCTTTGAGAACTCTATGAGTAACGATTGGACTAAGAATGACCCCCAGGCCGCATTAGAAGCGGAAAAATATAGTAACCCCGTACCTAGTCGGGATTTTATGTTGCAGTTTATGCAAGAGAGAGGTGCGCCCGTAGGTCACGCTCAGTTGTGTGATGAGATGGGGGTTAAGGACGAGGAAAGTCGTGACGCAGTATTCTTTCGTTTAAAGGCGATGTGTCGAGATGGACAGTTGATGACCAATCGGCGCAATGAATTTGCCTTGATGGATAAAATGTCTTTTATCAAAGGGCGCGTGATTGGTCATAGAGATGGCTTTGGCTTTGTGAAACCTGAAGATGGCAGTGATGATCTGAAGTTGAGTCCTCGACAGATGCGTCAAGTCTTCGATGGGGATCAGGTCCTAGTTCAAGAAACCAATGTGGACTTCAAAGGGCGGCGCGAAGGCAAAATTATTGAGGTTATAGCGCGTAATACTCGAAAATTAGTTGGACGTTTCAGTGGGCAAGAGGGATTTGGTTATCTGCGTCCAGAGAATCAGCGTATTACTCAAGAGATAATGATTGTACCTGATCCTGAAAATCCAGCTGTTTATAAAGATGGACAGTTGGTTGTGGCTGAGCTGATCAGTCAGCCGGGGAAAAGAGATCTCCCTAAAGCTCGTGTAGTGGAGGTGTTAGGTGATCATCTTGCTCCGGGTATGGAGATTACGGTTGCCATTCATAATTATGAGATCCCAAATGAGTGGACAGATCTTGTTCGCCAAGAAATTGGTGAGCTCTCTGCTGAAGTTGAAGAAAGTGCAAAATTAAATAGAGTTGATTTGCGTGACCTACCTTTAGTCACCATTGATGGTGAAGACGCTAAAGATTTTGATGATGCGGTTTATGCAGAGAAGAAAGCATCCGGTGGTTGGCGTTTATGGGTCGCAATCGCAGATGTTTCTTGGTATGTGAAGCCAGGGACAGAGTTAGATAAGGAAGCATTCCAGCGAGCAAATTCAACGTATTTTCCTGAATTTGTTGTGCCTATGTTACCTGAACTACTTTCCAACGGTCTATGCTCGCTTAATCCTGCGGTAGACCGTTTGGCTATGGTTTGTGAGATGACCATAAGTGAGAAAGGTGTTCTGTCGGGTTATAAATTTTATGAAGCGGTTATCTGTTCTCATGCGCGTTTGACCTACACGAAAGTTGGCAAAATGCTTATGGAACCCGATGATGGTGAATCTAAGCAGTTACGAGCAGAGTACGCCAATGTAGTACCACATCTTGAAGATCTCTATAGTCTTTATTTTGCTTTGCGTAGAGCGCGTGATATTCGAGGGGCGATTGATTTCGAGACCATTGAAACTCGAATGATCTTTGGTGAGAACCGTAAGATAGAGGAGATTATCCCTGTTCATCGTAATGATGCCCATAAGCTCATTGAAGAGTGTATGTTATGCGCAAATGTGGCTACGGCACGCTTCTTAAGTAAATTGGATATCCCGGCTATCTATCGTGTGCATGAAGGCCCTAAAGAGAAAAAACTAGAGAACCTTAGGGCATATTTAGGCGAGTTAGGGCTTAATTTGGCAGGCGGAGATAAGCCAGAGCCTAAACATTACCAAGAGCTAGCAGAATGGATTGAAGAGCGGCCAGATCGACATTTAATCCAAACAATGATGCTGCGCTCAATGAGGCAAGCTGTTTATAGTCCAGATAATCAAGGACACTTCGGTTTAGCTTATCCAGCTTACACACACTTTACCTCGCCTATTCGTCGTTATCCTGACCTGCTTGTACATCGTTTGATTCGATCGGCTATTCATTCAAATAAAGAAGATAGCTCTATTCGAAGACCTGAAGGTTTTACTCCTAACCCTGAATTTGTTTGTTCTTATAGCATGGAGCAATTATTGGAGTTAGGTGAACACTGCTCTATGACTGAGCGTCGTTCAGATGATGCGACACGTGATGTAGTGGCATGGTTGAAATGTGAGTACATGCAGGAGCATGTTGGTGATGAGTATGAAGGCGTTATCGCCGCCGTTACGGGTTTCGGTGTATTTGTAGAGTTAGATGATTTATTTGTTGAAGGGCTTGTGCATATTACTGCCCTTCCGGGTGATTATTATGTGTTTGACCAAGCTAAACAGCGTTTAGTGGGTGAGCGAACACGTAAAACCTTTAAGCTGGGGGACCGCTTGAGAGTGAAAGTAGTTCGTGTTGATCTTGATGAACGCAAGATCGATTTTGAGCTTGCTCAGCAGCAGAGAGAAAAGAAAAAGACAACGAGAGAGTTGTTGGCAGAAGGCAAAATTGGCGAACCTAATAGTAAAGCCAAACTACCAGGTAATCGGCAAGAATGGGGTAACCGTCCCATGAAAAGTGGTGATGATAAATCGCACCCTCGAAAAGGTTCACAACGTGAAGCGTTGGCAAAGTCGCGTAGACAAAGTGCCTCAACCTCGACCGATGAAAATAAGCCTAAGCGGCGTATCACTGCGAATAAAGGTAAGCCTTCAGCTAAGAATGCTTTATCGCCAGCAGAGCAAGAATTAATGGCGTTTAATGCTGGTGGCAAAGGGCAGAGTAAGAAAGCTAAAAAGAGAAAAGTGACTGCAAAGCCCAAGTTGAAAGGTAAGCAAAAAGGGCTCAAGGTTAAGAAGTAAAAAAAGATCGATAAGTATTAATGATGAAATATGCCCTGCATAAGGGCTTTGTTATAATCAGCACCAATATGAGTTTCCACTGGAACCGCTTTTGATGAAAGAGATTATTCTGCTTAATATCTCGGGTGACGATAAGCCCGGGGTTACCTCTGCTATTACCAATATACTTGCTCAATTTCAGATCAATATTTTAGATATTGGTCAGGCGGTTATTCACGATACGCTTTCTTTAGGTATTTTAATTGAAGTGCCAAAGGCCGCGGAGTCATCTCCGTTGTTAAGAGATATTCTCTTTAAAGCGCATGAGCTTAATATGAATATCCGTTTTCAGCCAGTTGATGAGCATAATTATGAGGCCTGGGTTGCGGGCCAAGGTAAGTCACGTCATATCATCACCTTGTTGTCACGTAAGCTAAGTTCGGTTCAAATTGCGCGGGTCACCGAAATTGCGGCGCTCCATAGTTTGAATATCGATAATATTAGTCGTTTGTCCGGGCGTATTAGTTTAAGTGATAGCTGTGAGCAAACTAAAGCCTGTGTCGAATTTTCAGTGCGTGGTGCGCCTGCCGATGCAGCGAAATTAAGATCAGAATTTTTGACAGCGGCGAGCGATCTTGATGTGGATATCGCCTTTCAAGAGGATAATATCTATCGCCGTAACCGTCGTTTAGTTGTGTTTGATATGGACTCTACGCTGATCGAAGCTGAAGTGATTGATGAGCTAGCCAAAGAAGCAGGTGTCGGTGATCAAGTCGCTGAAATTACTGAAGCGGCAATGCGTGGAGAGATTGATTTTAATGAAAGCTTCCGCCGTCGTATGGCGCTTTTAAAGGGGCTGGATGTTTCAGTGCTGGAGCGTATTGCTGAGCGGTTACCGATGACTGAAGGGGCTGAGGAATTGGTCTCTAACTTGAAGGCGTTAGGTTTTAAAACGGCGATCTTGTCGGGCGGCTTTACCTATTTTGCATCCCGTTTACAGGATAAGCTGGGCTTTGACTATGTTTATGCGAATGAGCTTGATATTGATGAAGCGGGTAAAGTAACCGGCGAAGTTAAAGGCGTGATTGTGAATGGTGAGCGTAAAGCTGAACTGCTGCGTGAGATCGCGCAGAAAGAGGGGATTCGCCTAGAGCAGACTATTGCGGTTGGTGATGGAGCGAATGATCTGCCAATGCTCTCTATCGCAGGCCTAGGTATAGCTTTTCGTGCTAAGCCTCTAGTTCGAGAAAGCGCAAAGCAAGCAATTTCTACCTTAGGCTTAGATGGTATTCTGTACCTTATTGGTTTCCGTGACCGAGATACGTTGCAAGAGTAAGCGGTATATGGATTAAAAAAACAGCCCTATCAAGGGCTGTTTTTGTATATGGATGCTCTTAGTTTAACGAGTTATTGTTCGGCGAAAAAATCATAGTCCATTTTTTCTTTCGGGGGCTGTAAATAATTTCCCTGTACATAGTCAACACCGGCTTTCCATAGGGAGGCCATTGTTTTGGTATCTTCTACTTGTGGCGCAATAGA
Organism: Neptuniibacter sp. 1_MG-2023; assembly: GCF_030547185.1. Classification (GTDB taxonomy): domain Bacteria; phylum Pseudomonadota; class Gammaproteobacteria; order Pseudomonadales; family Balneatricaceae; genus Neptuniibacter. Next base: position 79,032 of record NZ_JAUOQR010000012.1, on the reverse strand, counting down.
TATCTTATCAAGACTGCCTAGCTGCTGGATTAGGCTATAGAACTGCTCATCGAGTTCCGGTGTGTTGTTTAGGTCTTGTGTATAAGATGCGTCAAGTTTGACGAAATCAGAGTGCACCATAGAGAGTATATCGTTGGCATTGAGTGCGTTGCCAAAATGCTTAATACAGACTCTGCAATGAATTTTTTGTAGTTTTTCAGTAAAAGCTTGTGCTTGGCGAGGTGAAATAGCTATATCTGATTCACTGATCTGGAAAACTAATCGTTCGGCTGGAATCTTATTTTTTCTAAGTACACCGGATAGCCAAGTAAGTAATTTTGTATCACTTAATACGTGTGCGGATATATTGATAAATAGTGTGTTTTTGATTTCTTGGTTAAGTGATCTCTTCAGCTGGATAAGGCTGTGTTCAATAACCCAGCGATCAACCTTTATTGATGCTTCGGAATCTTCAACAGTGGCCATAAAATCACAAGGTGCCAGCATGTTTTTCTCATCATCTAGTAGGCGGAGTAATACTTCATAGTACTGCTCCTTGTGGTCATCAGAGGTGAGATTCACTATAGGTTGGTAGAGTAACCTGAAATTCTTTTGGTCGATTAAAGTGCGAATATTTTCGTATTCATCATCTTTTTCTTCAATAATGGCAGCTTGAGGGATATGTAGTTTAACGCCATTCCCATTGCCTTTTTCTTTTCTAAGATCAGCAATCGCCATTTTTGCGCGATTTAAAAGTTCATCTTGAGGAGGGGTGCTGTCGTTAATAACGGTTATGCCTATAGAACAAGTTGATTGAACCTCCATGCCCGATATAGTTGAGCACGTTTTTGCGATGCATTGGCATAACTTTTCAGCAAAGGCTTCGGCTTTTTCTACATGCGGGTCTTTAAAGATGATTACAAAGGCGTTCTCTTCTGGATGTGTTAGTAAATGAGCTTTATTAACCTTTTTGTGCAGAAGGGCTGAAATATCTCGTATGAGCTGATCGCTTCCTTCATGGCCGCGTTTTTCTTTAATTTGTGCGAGCTGATCAAGCTCTATGTAGAGTAAAGAGCAATCATTGCCACCTCGTTGCGCTCTTTGGGTTATCTGTTCGAGCTGCTTATGGAGATGGTGTTTGTTAAAGAGCCCAGAGATATAGTCTAAATCTTCGTTTAATAGTCCGCCTACATGGTGATCATCGACTCGGAATAGGACTCTAATGAGCTGCTTCTGGTTACGCTCTATAATGGAGAGTTCCATGTTTGCAGTGAACTCTGTGCGGTCGCTTCTCTGAACGCTGAGCTGTAACTCTGATTCGTTCAGATGTTGCGCATCCATTTTGCTTAATTGTTCTGTGAATTTTTTCCGATCTTCAAAATTGAGGAAATCGACCAGAGGTTTGCCTTCCACTTGTTCATTGCTTTCAAAGCCCAAGAGGTCAAGAAAGCTTTCATTAATACAAACAAGCGAGCCTTGGTCGCAGCAGGCAATAGCGTTTTTCGAGCTAAGCATTAGTTGCTGAGCACGTTTTTCGGCTTCAGCTAAGGATGCTTCGGCTGCCCTTAAACGGCGACGGTTATCTAAGTGATCTAGTTCACGTCTGATGTTGATCAGAACTAATTCTTTTTCATCTAAAGGCACGACGGCTTGGATATGGTTTTTTAAGCCTTGTAGCAGTAGGTGGCTATCAGAACTGGGAATAATCTGTATGACGGGAATATCTTTATCTAAACGCTTCAAATGGCTTATGGCTTGTTTAGAGGTGAATTCACCACGATCTATAGTGCATAAAATTAGGTCCCAAGATCGCTCGCTAAGGGCGCTGAGGAACTCTGTTTCATTATTTACCTGTTTGCCGCGTGGGGATATTCTAGATGTTCGTAGCAGCGTTATAAGTGGCGCGGTCTCTTCGGCAGATAAGCCTAAGAACAGAAGTTGTACATTTCTTCTCAGGCGCTGTTTGCGGGGCTGATTGTTTTCATATTTATTCAACAACGTGCTGTCGTCAACTTCAATAACCTGAGACATGTATGTGCGAACTCCAGAATTTAATTCCTTTAAAATCTACTGCTCATTAATAATATGAGTAGTGTTAAATATATCCGGTTTATTGGTTGTTGTCAGGTTTCTAAAGAAGATTGGATAATCAAATTATGGAGGGTGTTTAGAAGGGGATAAGAAATGGCTGGGGTAGGAGGATTCGAACCTCCGCATGCTGGTATCAGAAACCAGTGCCTTACCGCTTGGCGATACCCCAACAAGGATAGAATACACAGCTTTATCTTCAGAGGTTTCAATCTATAAGGATTTAAAACCAAAGCGATTTATATGCTGAGAAAGTCTATATGTAGAAGATGGTAGTTTTAAACTAACCTAAGGTTTAAGCAGGACTAAAGTTACATAGTTTAACTAATCTTGGTTAATGCCACTTTGATTAACATGAATAGCTAATGCTTAAATAGTGGCTGGGGTAGGAGGATTCGAACCTCCGCATGACGAGATCAAAACCCGTTGCCTTACCGCTTGGCTATACCCCAGCATTATCTGAAACATGGTGGCAATAGCGGGACTCGAACCTGCGACCCTCGCATTATGAATGCGATGCTCTAACCAACTGAGCTATATTGCCAACGCTTCAGAGGCGCGCATTATTCGCTTTTTCGGTTTATCTGTCAATAGGTTATCTAGGAAAAAATCAGAAAAAAATGAATAAAAAAAACCGACAATGAGTGTCGGCTTTTTTTGGTGAATTTTTGTTCAGACGTTGAAGCGGAAATGGACAACATCGCCATCTTGAACAATATAGTCTTTACCTTCTAGGCGCCATTTCCCTGCGTCTTTTGCGCCGTTTTCGCCATTGAACTCAATAAAGTGCTCATAGCTAACAACTTCGGCGCGGATAAAGCCTTTTTCAAAGTCGGTATGGATAACACCCGCTGCTTGCGGTGCTGTTGCGCCTACTTTGACAGTCCAAGCGCGAACCTCTTTTACGCCTGCGGTAAAGTAGGTTTGTAGGCCTAGTAGGTTGTAGCCTTCGCGGATAACACGATCTAATCCAGGCTCTTCCATACCCAGGTCTTCAAGAAACTCGTTGCGTTCTTCGTCATCTAATTCTGAAATTTCAGCTTCGAGTTTGTTGCAGACAACCACAACGCCCGCTTGTTCTGTCGCGGCTAACTCTCGGACTTTGTCTAGATGAGGATTATTTTCAAAACCATCTTCATCAACATTGGCTATATACATTGTTGGTTTGACGGTTAGCATATGGAAAGTCTTTGCGATGGCCATCTCATCGTCATTCAGACCTAAAGCTCGAACAGGTAGGCCCTCTTCTAGATGCGGAATCAAGCGTTCTAGAATGGCTTTTTGTGCGACAGCCTCTTTATCGCCGCCTTTAGCTGCCTTTTGTATACGTTGTAGTTGTTTCTCTGCAGAGTCTAAATCAGCTAAAGCGAGCTCAAGGTTGATAATTTCTATGTCAGCTAGGGGATCGATGCGGTTGGCGACATGGATAACATTGTCGTCTTCAAAGCAGCGAACAACATGTGCAATGGCATCGGTTTCACGGATGTTAGCTAAAAACTTATTACCTAGACCTTCGCCTTTTGATGCACCTGCTACGAGTCCTGCAATATCCACAAATTCCATGGTTGTTGGTAGAACGCGCTCAGGATCAACGATTGCCGCTAATTTATCTAAACGAGGATCGGGCATTGCCACGGTACCGGCGTTTGGCTCGATAGTGCAAAATGGGAAATTCTCGGCGGCAATACCGTTTTTGGTTAGCGCATTAAAAAGTGTAGATTTGCCTACGTTAGGCAGGCCAACAATACCGCATTTAAAACCCATGATTGATTCCTGTTAGTTGAAACTAGCTGGCTGAAAAGCTATGTAACTGGTTCATTGCTTTGGCCCAGTCGCCGGTAATGGCTAACTCCAAATGACGTTCTGCTTCATCTATTGCTGTTAGAGTTGCATCGCGTTCTTTTGCTGGAGCTTTATTTAATACAAACCCACTTACTTGGCTGCTATGACCGGGATGGCCTATTCCAATACGTAAGCGGTAGAAATTCTTATTATTGCCAAGTTTACTAATAATATCTCGTAAACCATTATGTCCACCATGTCCGCCGCCTAATTTAAAGCGAGCAATGCCTGGGGGCAGGTCAAGTTCGTCATGCGCGACTAAAATTGATTCAGGTGGGATTTTAAAAAAGTTTGCTAATGCTGAAACGGATTGGCCGCTCAAATTCATAAAGGTTGTAGGTACAAGTAAATGTACAATTGAACCATTAATATTAGCTTTAGCGTAAAGCCCATGATATTTCTTTTCGGGCTTTAGGGGGGTGAGATGTCGAGCAGCAAGCTGCTCGACAAACTCTGCACCAGCATTGTGACGAGTTTGTGCATATTTATCGCCAGGATTACCTAGGCCAACAATTAGCTGAATCTTGTCTTTCATGCTAGTGCATTGTTACCGGTAAATTACTTGTTGCCGCGAGGCGCGTAAATGTAACCGATACCTTGATCATGATCACCGCCACGACGAAGAGATACGATCTCAACACCTGCAGGCAAAGTGATGTCTGATAAGTGAAGTACTTTGTCTGTTTCGCAATCAGATAGGTCAACTACCAAGCTTTCTGGTAGATCTGTTGCTAGGCAAATAATTTCAACTGTGTTTTTCTCAGATGCAAATTTGCAAGCAGCTTTAGATGCAGGTGATTTTTCAAAGTTGACAAATTCAACAGGAACAGTGATTTTGATCGCGCTGGATTTAGTTACACGCTGAAAGTCAGCATGTAGTACAACAGGTTTAGCAGGGTGACGCTGTAGATCTTTTAGGATCACTTGCTCATCTTTGCCATCTAGTTTTAGTGTAACAATAGATGAGTAGAAAGCATCGTCTGCTAGTAGCTTAATTAGCTCGTTATTTGGCATTGCGATGGCTGTTGGCTTTTTGCGCTTATCACCACCGTAAACAATACCAGGAACAAGACCTGTGCGACGTAGGCGGCGGCTCGCACCTTTCCCTTCATCTTCACGTGCTACTGCATTTACTTCAAAGTTAGACATTTTAATACCTTTAAATAAACAAACTGCAAAACCTTGCGACCAAGTTTTGCAGTATTTGGCCCTTATGGGCAATATGCTCGCCGCTTCGTGGCGAGCGCTGTATCAGCGATTGTTGTAAGTGTTACCTTAGCGGAACATTGCGCTGATAGATTCTTCGTTACAAACACGGCGAACGGCTTCTGCAAGCAGTGGCGCGAGTGTTAGCTGGCGAATTTTATTGCAGCCAGCGGCTGCTTCAGAAAGAGGGATTGTGTCAGTGACAACAAATTCATCTAAATCTGAGTTGGTGATATTGCTAACAGCAGGACCGGAAAGAACTGCGTGAGTCGCGTAAGCAACTACGCGTGCTGCACCGTTTGCTTTCAGCGCTTTAGCTGCTTTACACAGCGTGCCTGCGGTATCGCACATGTCATCGACAAGTACGCAGGTACGGCCTTCAACATCACCTATAATATTCATAACTTGTGATTCATTTGCACGCTCACGACGTTTGTCGATAATGGCAAGATCACAATCAAGTTGTTTAGCAACCGCTCTGGCGCGTACTACACCGCCTACGTCTGGCGAAACAACCATTATATTGTCGTATTCTTGGTCAACGATATCATCTAGTAGTACAGGTGAACCGTAAACGTTATCCACAGGAACACTAAAGAATCCCTGAATCTGGTCTGCATGGAGATCAACCGTAAGAACGCGGTCGATACCAATAGCATCCATCATGTCTGCAACCACTTTCGCTGTGATAGGTACACGAGCAGAGCGGGGGCGACGATCTTGGCGGGCGTAACCAAAGTAAGGTACAACCGCTGTAATACGTGAAGCTGATGCCCGGCGAAGAGCATCCGCAAGTACAATCAGTTCCATTAGATTGTCGTTCGTTGGCGCGCAGGTAGATTGTATAATGAAAACATCTTTACCACGGACGTTTTCTTGAATCTCAACGCTTACTTCGCCATCACTAAAACGACCAACATTTGCTTTACCCATAGGGATATCAAGGCGATCAACTACTTTTCGCGCAAGTTCCGGGTTAGCATTGCCGGTGAAGACCATCATCTTGGACACGGCGTGCACCTTTTCGATTGTAATTTGTTCGGAATCTATAGATTGGGAACCGTTCATAGGCTTTTTTGGCTGGGGTAGGAGGATTCGAACCTCCGCATACTGGTATCAGAAACCAGTGCCTTACCGCTTGGCGATACCCCAACATTTTCCTCTTGGAGGACCGGCCTCCCATTGAAAGAGGCGCAGATTATCTAGGATTGGCTTTTTAATGTCAAACCTTAGAGGCGCTTAGAGGTTAATATTCCTTATCGTTTTACTTTGGATCTTATTGTTTGATCCAGCTATTAATGATGACCGTTATTTTTAGATCATTTCTGGATAGGCTTAGCTTGTTCGGCAGCGCGGGATTTAGGTTGTTATAGCGTAGATACTGAATCTCCCATCCGTCCTGCTGTAGTGCTTTAAGACGGTTGTCTTCAAGGTGATGAGTATAAGGTTTTTCTGGTGAAGGTAAGCCACGTATCCACCAGTAAATATCGCTGATAGGCAGATCCCAACCTAGTTTCTCATATAATATTTGTTCTGGGTTGGCTCCCCTGTATTGTTTGTCACCAGATACGTTAACGGTAACAGCCCCAGGTTTTCCTTCGATTGAGGCTCCTCCTTGTCCCCAAGGGCCATGTATATCAATTTGGTAAGTTTGCGCTATCTGTAGCCATTTGAGGCTGGCTGTTTGATTGTCGTCAGCTGTGCGAATGCCAACTTTACCGCTTAGTTCCCAGTTTAAATATTGTTTCAAAAGGGTTTGATGCTCATCCCAAGATAGGTTGGGAGAGAGTGGTTGAGTTTTTTGTAAACTACAACCGGCTAAATATAAGCAGCAGAAGGCAAAGAATAAGTTTTTATACATATAGATTTTGATATCTGTCAGTTAGACAATGCAAATTATTGAGTGCCAATAGCTTGCATTGCTTCATCTAAAAAGGGATTGTCTGGGTTCTCTTTATGGGCAGACTCGAGCAGCGTTTTGGCTTTGTCTTTTTGATCGGTTGCCCAGTAAACTTGAATGAGATGGCTAGATACTTCAGGGTCTGAATATAACGCGTGAGCTTTTTCCAGATAAGGTAGCGCTTCTTGTGAACGCCCCATCTTATGTAATACCCAGCCCATAGAATCTAAAATAGCGGGGTCTTCGGGTTCTAGATTTAGCGCGGTTTGAATTAATTGATGTGCTTCTGTAAATCGATCGGTATGTAATAGTAGAGTATAGCCAAGCGCATTGAGTGCGGTCGCATTATCGGGGTCTAGGGCGAGTACTTGACGTAAATCCTTCTCCGCTTGTGGAAAGTCGGTTGATTCAATCATCATCGCACGTGTGTAGAGTAGCGTGGTGTTGTTCGGCGTTAGGCTCAAGGCATCTTCAATTAAGGTAAATGCTTCATCGCTATAGTTGTGGAGGTTTAGCCATTCGGCTTCTATGGTAAATATTTGAGTTGCTTGGCTAGGTAGTGAAGCACGTGCATCCTTAAGAATTTGTTGGACTTGTGCCTTATTTTGGTCGCTTTCTAGTAGCGCGACTGCTCGTGTTAATGCCTGTAAAACATTGGGGCCTTCTTTTACCGAAATATAGTGCTCAATCGCCTGTTTGTTATTCTTTTGAGCTTGTGCGATATGGCCCAGATAAAAGTGAGGAGAGCTATCGTTCTCTTCGATAATTAAAAGGTGTTTAAACGCTTTTTGTGCAGTTGTTAATTGTTCATTTTCAAGTAAAAGAAGCGCTAAATAATAGGTGAGCTGTTTATCTTTAATATTGTCATCTAAAAGTGATTCGGCTTGTTGAGTGGCTTCTTGGATATGGTTGGTCTGGAATAATAGCTGTGTATAGAGAATGTTAAGTTGTTTGTTTTCGGGTTGCTGCTCAAAGGCTGACTTGATCATTGTAAGTGCGCCGTCTAGATCTTTTTCTAAGCGCAGTAGTTCAGCTTTCTGTATTAATGCTTCAGGGTTTTCCGGGTTGATATCTAGTGCTTGATTAAATGAAGCAAGGGCCCGTTCTGTTTGGTTTGATGCTTTGTAAAGTAAAGCTAAAGTGAGTGCTAAATCAGAGCGAGGTTTGTGGCTCTTTTTATATGCTTCGAGCATTGAGATGTAGCCGCTGCTCGTTTGGCTGTTTATGTTTTCACTTTGGTTACGAATTAGCGCTAACGTGCGGAGAGCGTCGTAGTCTAATGCTTTTTGAATTAATGGGAGAGCGTCTTCGTATTTGCCTTCATGTAACAGCATAGAGGCTTCTATTTGGTATGGTTCTGGGTTTTCTGGTGAGATCTCACGCCATAGACGCGCACTGCTAAGAATTTTATCGCTATCTCTTAGGTACTGAGCAATACGTGTTGCTCGCTCTGCCACTGCTGGATCGCGAGTTTTTTGGGCTTGTACTGAATAGTTATCTAACGCAATTGGGAATAATCGTCGCTGCCCTGCAATTTCGGCAAGTAGAAGATCGTAAAGTGATTCCTGATTAAATTCCCCAGGAACGTAGGTTGCAGGTTCTGATGCTAATGTTTGCTTAGGTGCTGGATTGCTCTGGCAGCCTTGCAGAATAAGCAATGAGAAAGTAATAAATATAAAAGATCTATTCATTGAAAAATGCACTTAATGTCTAGGCCATCACTATGATTGTTTGATCACTATAGTTGAATCAGTAACTGCTTGTCAGCTACTTGAAGCGGTTTTACTTAGTATTAATACGCTATTTCTGACAATAAGTTCCTATAAATGTTCAGTGGTGTTTTAACCTTTGGGGCAAAGCGTTGTATCATAGCGCGCTTATTGGGGTTAGTTACCATTAGCCTGTTGTAACTGTGTATATATGGCTGTGGGTAGTAGTGGCGGAAAAAATGGCTTTATTAGCATTAGGCATCAATCATAAAACAGCACCGGTTGAGGTGCGTGAACGCGTTGCGTTTGCGCCTGAGCTATTATCGGATGCGATGCTGGCTGCTCGGGATTTTGCAAGCCTTAAAGAGATCGCTATTCTTTCAACTTGTAATCGCACTGAGTTGTATTGCTCTGCTGGTATAGAGGGAAGTCGAGCTTTATTAGAATGGCTGGGTGAATATCACAATCTTGATTCTAATGAGCTGCAGAAGTGCTCTTATGCACTCTGGGATGAAGAGGCCGCACGGCATATGATGAGAGTCGCCAGTGGGTTGGATTCTTTAGTGTTGGGTGAACCTCAAATATTGGGCCAATTGAAATCAGCTTATAGTCTTTCCCAAGAGCATGGTCATGTAGGTGCGGAACTTGGACGCTTGTTTCAACAAACGTTCTCTATTGCTAAACAAGTGCGTACTGATACAGCGATAGGTGAAAATCCCGTTTCCGTTGCTTATGCTGCTGTGAGCTTGGCGCAGCATATCTTTGCAAATCTAAATGATAGTAAAGCTTTGTTGATCGGTGCCGGAGAAACGATAGAGCTGGTGGCTCGTCACCTTTCTCAGGCGGGCGTGAAAGATATTACTGTTGCTAACCGCACCTTAAGCCGTGCCTTATCTTTAGCTGAAGAGTTTGATGGTCAGGCCATTTTACTTGGTGATATACCTGATGCCTTGGCTGAAGCGGATATAGTTATTTCGTCAACTGCGAGTCAGTTGCCTATCTTAGGTAAAGGCGCGGTTGAGGCTGCTCTTAAGCGGCGTAAACATCGACCTATCTTTATGGTTGATATTGCGGTTCCGAGAGATATTGAAACTCAAGTTTCGGAATTGGACGATGTATATTTATATACAGTCGATGATTTAAAAGAGGTTATCGAAGAAAATCAGCGTAGCCGTGAGAATGCGGCTCGCCAAGCTGAAGAGATTGTTGAAAGTGGCGCTCATGAGTTTATGCGTCAACTTCGCTCTTTAGAGGCTGTTGATCTATTAACTGCTTTTCGGAGTCAAGCGGAAGCAGTGCGTGATCAGGAATTAGAAAAAGCGCTTAAGCAACTAGCGAACGGGAAGCCGGCTGACGAAATATTGCAGATGTTAGCGCGCGGATTAACAAATAAGTTGCTCCATCATCCGACGATTCAGATGCGTAAAGCAAGTGCTGAAGGTCGTACCGATCTATTGGATCTTGTGCAGGAGCTGCATCAGATCGGTGATCCATTTAAAAACGAGAAATAATGAAAGAATCAATCGTAAGTAAGCTCGAAAAACTCAGCGATCGTTATGAAGAGCTTGCGGCTTTGCTGTCCGATGCTGAAGTTATTACTGATCAAAATAAATTTCGCGATTACTCTAAAGAGTATTCGGAGCTTGAGCCTGTGGTTCAGGGGTTTGCTGCTTATAATCAAGCCGTAGAAGATATGGGTGAAGCGGAAGCTATGATGAATGATAGCGACCCGGATATGCGTGAGATGGGGAAAGAGGAATACCCAGAGGTTAAAGCACGCATTGAAAAGTTAGAGTCTGAGCTAGAAGTACTGTTACTGCCAAAAGATCCAAACGATTCGCGTAACGTGTTTTTAGAGGTGCGAGCAGGAACCGGTGGTGACGAGGCCGCTATTTTTGCGGGTGACCTTTTTCGTATGTACTCCCGTTTTGCTGAAGTGCAAGGTTGGCGCGTTGAGGTTGTAAGTGTCAATGAGGGAGATCATGGTGGTTATAAAGAGGTTATATCGCGGATTGTTGGCACCGATGTTTATTCTAAATTGAAATTTGAATCAGGCGCGCATCGTGTGCAGAGGGTTCCTGAAACTGAATCTCAAGGTCGTGTGCATACCTCAGCTTGTACCGTTGCAGTGATGCCTGAAATGGATGAATCTGCAGAGATTGAGATCAATAAAGGTGATCTCCGTGTGGACACCTTCCGAGCCTCAGGTGCGGGTGGTCAGCACGTCAACAAAACGGACTCTGCTATACGTTTAACACATATACCGACGGGTGTAGTGGTTGAGTGTCAGGAGGAGCGTTCGCAGCATAAGAACCGTGCAAAAGCGATGTCATTATTGGCATCTCGCTTACAGGCCGCTGAAGATGAGCGTAACGCGGCAGAGATGGCGAGTACGCGTAAAGGTCTAGTGGGTAGCGGAGATCGTTCTGAACGTATCCGTACCTATAATTACCCACAAGGTCGCGTAACGGATCATCGTATTAATCTCACACTTTATAAGTTACAAGAGATTATCGGTGGTGAGTTACAGCATGTAGTTGAGCCTTTGCTGCAAGAGTATCAAGCCGAGCAGCTCGGCGCTCTGTCAGAGGAAAGTTAAATGTTAAGGGCCGTTATGGCCCTTTTCTTTATCTTAGTTTAAAAAATGTGGTTTTATGCAGATCCAACAAGCACTTGCGCTGTATTCACAATTAGAAGATAAATCAGAATCCGCAGCGTTGGATATTGAATTGATGCTCTGTTCTTTGTTAAGCAAGCCCCGTAGTTATCTTTTCACTTGGCCAGAAAAAGAGCTACCTCAAACGATCACTGCTCAGCTAGAAGTAATGATTCAGCGCCGTTGTGATGGCGAGCCGGTGGCCCATATTTTAGGCGCGCGAGGATTTTGGGATTTTGATCTTGAAGTTTCTCCTCATACATTAATTCCGCGTCCTGACACTGAGATATTAGTTGAGCAGGTATTGGCGCTTGATCTTCCTTCTTCTGCCCGTGTTGCTGATTTAGGCACAGGGACGGGGGCTATTGCATTGGCTTTAGCTTGGGAGCGACCTGAGTGGACAATTGTAGCATCGGACTATGTGGCGGAGGCGGTGGCGCTTGCTGAACGAAATAGGGATAAGCTTAAGCTGCATAATGTGAGCTTACTGCAGGGTAGCTGGTTTGAGCCCCATTCAGGGCAATATGATCTGATTGTTAGTAATCCCCCTTATATAGACCCTAATGACCCTCATTTGATGCAAGGTGATGTGCGTTTTGAGCCTTTGTCGGCACTCATTGCTGATAAAAAGGGGATGGCTGATATTGAGTTGATTAGCGATCAAGCGCGTGACTTTCTTTGTGACGGTGGTTTTTTGTTGTTTGAGCATGGTTATGATCAAGGGGAAAACTGCCGAGCGCTTCTGAATGGTTTAGGTTATGAAAAAGTGGAAACTCTTCGTGACTATGGCAATAATGAACGCGTAACTTTAGGGCAGTGGATAAAGTGCTGATACCTATAAATAAAAGCATTGTTGGAGAGCTCTAATGCTGAGTGATGAGCAGCTATTACGTTACAGTCGTCAAATAATGTTGCCTGATGTGGATATTAATGGTCAGGAAACATGGTTGAATTCAACGGTTTTGATTGTCGGTCTAGGTGGGTTGGGTAGTCCTGTTGCTATGTATCTTGCTGCCGCGGGTGTAGGGGAACTGGTTCTGCTTGATGATGATGAGGTTGAACTTTCTAATTTACAGCGCCAAGTTATTCATAACAGTAAACGGATTGGTCAGGCTAAAGTAGATTCTGCTCGTAATACGATCGCCTCTTTGAATCCTGATGTTCGAGTGAAGACCATCTACGAGCGTCTTGATGAAAGCGCGCTTCAGCGTTTAATCGCTACGGTTGATCTAGTGGTCGACTGTACTGACAATTTTACTACGCGTTTTGCTATTAATCGTGCATGCTTTCGACATAAAAAGCCGCTTGTTTCTGGAGCAGCTATCCGTATGGAAGGGCAAGTTGCTGTCTATGATCCTCTCAAGTTGGAATCACCTTGTTATCAATGCCTTTATACTGAGGGAAGTGATGAGGCGTTAACCTGCTCAGAGTCTGGTGTGCTATCACCCTTAGTAGGGATTATTGGTTCTATTCAGGCAATGGAGGCCTTGAAAGTACTTGCCTCTGTGGGTGAAAGTTTAGCGGGGCGTTTGATGTTGCTGGATGCGAAATCAATGGAATGGCGAACGCTGAAATTACGGAAAGATCCGCATTGTTCGGTGTGCTCTCCGGCAGCGATGGCGACTCATGAACCTCATCACCGTGGATAATGCTAGGCTGGCTTAAATTTTATTAGAGAAACATCCTCCTGATCTGTAGATCTTCGGCGCACTTATTAGCATATGTAAGTGTCTCCTCGTCAATCTCATCCATATCCACCTGTTTAGGTAGTACAGCCCCTGAATTAATTAGGAAGTGTATTAAGGGGCGGTCGCCCATTTTTAATGCTTTTATTACTATGGACTCTTTAATTTCGGCACCGTGCTGAATTAAGAGACTTATATGAAGCATTAGCTGTGTAGGTTGGCTGTACTCAAAACAAGCCGCTAATAGTTGATCCCTATCTTCGTTATTACCTGCGCTTAGAAGTGCGGTAAGGAGGCGAAGGCTAGCTTCTTGCTTAATGGATAATATGCCGAAAGGGTGATCATTAACGGTTTTTCCTGTTGCTGATGCGCCCTGTTCAAGTATTAATGTCAGAAGATGGGGGCGTTGTTGAATAATGCAGGCTTCAACTAATCCTGGTGTTGTATCTGATGATAATTTATCAATATCACTCGGTTTTATCTTTCTTAAATACTTGAGTAGTTTCTCCTTATCATCAGCCAAAATAGCTTTGTAAGCGTTAGCAAGTGGATCTGCTTTAAAGAGATGGCGCACGTAGATACCCTGTCTATTCCGATTAAGTCGCTTTAAATAATGGCGATTACTCTTAGGAGATAGATCCCCGCACTGAGAGTGAGTACGGACCCTAAGGTGGTCATTAAAATAATATTAGCGGCGAGTTCAGCATTACCGCCCATACTTTTCGCCATAACGAAACTGGCAGCGGCTGTAGGACATCCGAACAGTACCATCATCATTGCTAAATCTTGACCTTTAAAGCCATAAAGCCAAGCGGCGATTGTTAGTACTAAAGGGATAAAGACTAGCTTGCTGAGCGTGGCCCAAGTTGCTTGCGATGATGTGTTCCTTAAACTAGCCAAGTTAAGTGACCCGCCTATAGCTAGTAATGCCAGTGGTAGCGTTAAATTAGCGAAATAGCGTCCCGTATTTTGGGCAATTTCAGGTAGTTTGAAGCCAAAATAAGAGAAAGGTAGGGCAAGCAGTACAGCAATGATTAATGGATTCTTTATTATTTCATAAAGGGTGCTGCCTATATTAGAGGCACCGCTTCTTTGGGCGGGAATCGTCAAAGCTACAATGGATAATACGTTATACATAGGGATGACTAAGGCCAATAGCAAAGACGCTTGCGCTAGCCCTGAATCAGAAAAAAGGTTGTAACTTACCGCGAGGCCGATAATTCCATAGTTGCTACGGAATGCGCCTTGAATAAATACCCCTAAGTCCTCTGGTCGCTTAATCCAATATTTCCCTATAGCCCAGAGAGCGATAAAGGATATAAAAGTGCTAATTAGCACAAAACCAAGCTGTTGAGGATTGAAGACGGCTTGGAAATCAGTCCGAGAGATAGACATAAATACGAGGGTTGGTAGGGTGATTACAAATACCAGTTTTGAGGCTGTGTGGATAAAACCCTCATCAATCACCTTCAAGCGTTTGAGCAAATAACCAAGAAAGACGATAAAGAAAATTGGTGCAACTATATTGGCAGTAAAGCTAAGTGAGTGAAGATAAAGTTCCACTTTGGGCTACCCTATAAGTAAAAAGTGCCGCTATTTTAGCATAGGTGTTTAATGCTAAGGGATAGATGATGCTTATTTATCTAAGAGTCGTAGCATTGCCTCTATTCATTGCTTGTTATGTGTTTTTTCGGGTAATCAAACAGGGATAAGCTTGCGCAACCTTCTGCTAGCTCATGCCAGTTCTTGATACTTAAGTGTAGATGCATAACAGCCGCGGTGGGGAATTTAGTGACGCTCTCTTGGCGTAAGATCGATGCTAAGTGTTCGAGTCCAGGGTTATGGCCTACAAGCATAATGTGCTTATATGATTCGGGCATGTTTTGTAATACAAGCAAGAGTGTTTCTGCGGATGATTCGTAAAGCTCTGGAATCTCAAGTATTTGGTTTTGTGGTATAGCGAGTCGGCTGCAGATCGCTTTTGCCGTTGAGAGGGTTCGTGTAGCGCCGCTACTAAGAAGCGTATCCGGTGTTAATTGGTAATCGGCTAAGCGTTCAACCATTGCAGGGAGATCTCGCTTTCCTCTTTTATTAAGTGGACGCTCAAAATCAGTTAATTCAGGATGCTTCCAGCTGGATTTTGCATGGCGCACCAACGTGAGCTTTTTCATTTGAGGTACCCAACGATTAAATAGGAATTGGCTGTATAAAGATTAATTGATATTTGTGTAAATGCGAGTCATCAAATATTTATTTTGCTGCCTGATGCAATAAGAATTGTTTTAATACCATCCTGAAAACAGGGGTGATATAGCGTTTTCTAGCCTAAAGGTAGAACAAAGCGTGTGTTCTTATCTCGGTTCTATTAGGTTTTGTACAATGCTTTATCATTCCCTGTTTTCTGGTTTTAGGTGTGATATGGCTTGTTTACCTTCTGCACAATAGCGCTGCACACGCGTTATATAGATAAACTTAATCATTCACACCTAAGTGGATGGACTGTAGGTCGCGCTCAACTTGTGTTTTTTGTTGCCTGTTCAGGTTGTGGATATTCTGATCGGCTTAAAACATTTTTCATTAAAGAGCGCATCTGTGTCATCGAGCGACTACCGGGGTGTTCAAGATGCATTGGTTTGTCTTGAAAAAGCCTAGCATCCATTAAGCTTAGGTTGTCATCGATAAGCGGGATAAATTCCATTTGATCTAAAATATCAGTTTGGAGATCGGCCCCTGGTGCTATTTCGGTCAAGAGTAGGCCGTTTTTTGTGAGTTTGAATACAGCTCTCTCTGTGATGAATGTTACTTGTTGTTGGCATTCCATAGCGTAGTTACCATTGAATGTGATCTGCTGTACGTTCTTCTTGAATTTTTTTAGGGTGCCGTTAGTAGTAATTTTTAACGTGCCATTGATCACTTCTAGTTGTTGTTTGCCTGAGGTGAATGTACCTAAAAAATAAACATCCTGTGTATTTTGCGTTATGTTTATAAACCCGCCAGCGCCCGCTAGTTTTGTGCCAAAGCGGCTGACGTTTACATGTCCTTCTGGGCAGGTCTCAGCGAGGCCTAAGAAAGCCTGATCCAATCCACCGCCATCGTAAAAATCAAATTGAGCCGGCTGATCAATAATGGCTTGGGCGTTGCTGACCGCACCAAAGCTTAATCCACTTGCGGGTTGGCCGCCAATGCCGCCTGGCTCTACTGTTAAAGTGAAATCATCACCCTTATTTTCTTCAGCGGCTACAGTGGCGATCATCTCAGGCATGCCTATACCTAGGTTTACAATCGAATTCTTTTTTAATTCCACCAAGGCTCGGCGTGCAATGATTTTGCGGGCATCGAGAGAGGTTTTGCCTGATTGTTGGGCTGTGTTTCGTACTTGCCCTGAATACGCTGGGTTAAAGGGTTCAGCGAATGTTTGTGGGTGGTCTTCGGGTGTGGAAAGAATAATGTGGTCTACTAAGATGCCAGGGATACGGACGCGGTCGGGAGTCAGCAGGTGTTCGTCTGTTATTTGTTCTATTTGCACTAAGACGATTCCGCCGCAATTTTTTACCGCTTGGGCGATGGCTAAGGAATCGAGGGGGAGTGCTTCCCGTTCCATTGATATATTGCCATTTCTATCTGCAGTTGTTCCGCGAAGTAGTGCAATATTCAGGGGAAAGTGTTTGTAAAGCAGGCACTCTTGGCCGTTTATATCGAGTAGTTGAACAAGATCTTCTGTGGAGCGTGAATTTATTTTTCCGCCTTCAATTCTTGGATCCACAAAAGTATGTAAGCCGACTGTAGTGAGGGTTCCCGGCTTACCTGCAGCTATATCTCGAAACATATGGCAGATAACCCCTTGAGGCAAATTGTAGGCTTCAATTTGATTATCTATGGCCAGTTTGCCAAGCGTTGGAGCTAGTCCCCAGTGTCCGCCTATAACACGTTTCACCATGCCTTGATGGCCAAAATGGTTTAATCCGCGATGTTTAGTGTCACCTTGCCCTGCTGCATAGAATAAGTTGAGATTATTAGGTTCGCCCTCTTCTAGGAAGCGCTTTTCAATGGCGGTAGCTAAGGTTTCTGCGAATCCAATGCCGATAAATCCGCCTGTAACAATCATGTCATTGGATTGAATTAGTTCTGCCGCTCGTGATGCGGTAATGAGCTTGCTTGGACGTTGACTCATGGAGGACCTAATTGTCTATTATTATTTTTAGTATTACAGATGTAGCAAATGGATGGCCAATGTTTTAAACATGTTTGTAAACAAGGGGTTGCTTTTTTTGTGGGGTGAGAAATAACTAGATATGTCTTAAATGTTAGACGTTTGTTTTTTTTGGGTGTATTAATTATTGGACGCTTTGTTTAAGTGTAAGTATAAACTTGCCCTTGATATGCCAAGCATTTTCGCTGCGGCGGTTTTGTTTCCGTTACAGCTTTGAATGGCTTGTTTTATTGCGTCTATTTCTGTTTGTGCTCTTTTGCTTTTTAAATCGGTTGCTGTTGGTTGGTTTGATGTAGTGTGGGGTAAATCGTCTAATGCGCCTAGATCGTTGGCTTCTATGAATTCTCCTTCGGCCATCACGCAGCCGCGTTCAATTCTGTTTCTTAGTTCTCGAATATTTCCAGGCCAGTGATAGCTTTTAAGCCACTCATAGGCTGCTGGTGAAAGGGATAGTTCTGGTAGCTGTGATTGATGTTGGATCTGCTGCAACATATGTTGAGAGAGTTCTGGGATATCTTCTCGTCGCTCCCTTAAAGGTGGCAAATTTATGGGGAGTACATTGAGTCGGTAGTACAGATCTTCTCGGAACAGGCCCTTTTCTACTAGTTCTCGAAGATCTTTTGCTGTGGCTGCAATGATCCTGACGTCTACTTTTTCTAAGCGGTTGGAGCCTAAGGCCTCAACTTCTCTTTCTTGTAGTACTCGGAGTAGTTTTGCTTGCATAGCTAATGGCATTTCGGCTATTTCATCAAGAAAAAGTGTGCCACCATCGGCCAGTTGTACTTTGCCTATACGTCCTTTGCTATTGGCGCCAGTGTACGCACCTGGGGCGCTGCCAAATAATTCCGCTTCGGCTAGGGCTTCAGGTAATGCTCCCATGTTAATGCCCACGAAAGGGGCGCTTCTTCTGGTTGATGCGTGATGGATGCCTTGGGCTAATAATTCCTTACCCGTGCCGGTTTCGCCAAGAAGAAGGAGGGTTGTGTCTAATTGTGCGGCTCGAAGCGCTTGGCGTCGTAATAATTCTGTCGGTTGGGAGCGGCCAAGCATGTCGTCTAATGCATATCGACTAGGTCTTAGGATCTTTTCATCTTCAAATTTGCGGCGTAAGCGGGCAAATTTATCAAACAGAGGTTGTAAGCTTTCTAAGTCATCATAAAAAACAAAGCCGATCGCACCTATAGTTTGCTGATTTTCGTTTTTAATGGGTAAACGGGTGACAACGCACCAGCGATGCTTTATCTGCATAAGGTCAACAAAACTAGGTTTGCCGCTTTTTATAACGCGAGGGAGTTGGGTAGTAGGGAGGAGTTGCTCTACATGACAGCCAGTTGGGTCGACGTCGGGGGCTATATCTATAAGCTCTTTATATGCATTGCTCATCCATAGGATGTTGCAATTTTCATCTACTGCTATAGAGCCTTGGCATAAGCTCGATAGTAGATCTAATAGATTGTGATTATTGTCTTGATCTATCAGTTCGCGCAGAGAGTCCATAAGTACCGCAGTTTTATCCTGTTACTAGTTAGGATAAAACTACGCGTAGAGGCGCTCGCTGCCAAGTTATTTAGTAAAAAAATAACTCTTATGCAGCGTTTTTCTTATTCTGCTTTTGGCGTCGAGAAATGGAGCCTTTAAGTACGGTCTCCCATTCGCCTGCTGTACTCATTAGTAGAGAGCCGCATTCGCCACATTTACAGATTTGTGAATGGCCAAGGTCGCTGACGGTTTTTAATGAAGGGTGTTCTTTCCCTGTTTTTACTAGCTCAAAACAAAGTACACAATCAGTATTCACGCTTTATTCTCCTTCCCTGTATTAGGCATGAGAGGCTGCTTTGAAAGTATTTATCGGACAGCCTATCAAAATCTTTAGAATAAAATCTATAAAAAACAGAAAGTTTTTGATAAAACTTGGTGTTGTTTGTAGAGTTGTTTCATAACTGATTGATAATCATGGTTTTTATATTTTATCTGATGCACCATCCATAACGCTGCCACCTGAACCATTTTTGGCTAATTCGCCAATCTCTTTATCGATAAAGAACAATCCTTTGCCATCTTCGCCGATAATCTTGATTTTATCTAAAATGCCATTGAAGAGTTTCTCTTCTTCATGCTGTTCTGCGACATACCATTGGAGAAAGCTGAAGGTTGAGTAATCGTGGTGAGTAAAAGCGGTGTGGGCTAATTCATTGATCTTTCCAGTAATGAAGCACTCATGCTCATATACTTTTTCAAAGAGATCTTTAATTGAATTGTATTCCGCATCGGGTGCATCTATAGCACCTATCATTGCTGTTGCGCCGGTTTCATTCACATAAGTGAATAAACGTTTCATGTGTGACATCTCTTCGTCAGCATGTTTGTATAAGAATGCGGAACAACCCTCAAAGCCTTTAGATTCAGCCCATGCCCCCATCTGTAGGTAGAGGTTTGAAGAGAAAAACTCTAAGTTTATCTGCTCGTTAAGTTTTTCAAGCATTGCAGGGCTTAGCATAATAATTGGATCCTTTTAAAATAATCTTTAGCGGATTTTAAATCATTTCAGGTTTGCATAACCACTTTTTGGCGTTAGCAGAGCGTGCGCACTTTTTGCATAGATAGCAGCTGGAGCGAGTATAGCTTGCAAGTGTCTTGAACTGCTCTTCTATATCTGCCTTTTTTAATTTACATAAGGTTTTTGGTTTTGACATAGAGAACTCGGCAAGTTTTTTGTTAATGATAATCAATCTCAAACGCTATGTGAAACAATAATTGCCGAATATGGCTAAGTCTAGATAAAAACATTCTATGACCGTGAAATAGCTGGATCGACCTTAGAGCCTGAGTTTAGGCGTTAAAAAGAAGAGCGGACGCAGAGCAACGTGTTTTTAGGGCCTTTTTTGTGCTTCGCTTGATAGGTGTAGCTGATAAATTAGTTTTGAATGACGCTAGTCAATATAAGCCTTCCATTGCATTATGGTTATGATAGATGTGTAGATGGGTTTGCTATAGTGACCTATATTGTTAGTGATAATGGGAAAGAATGTTATTGCTGTGTTTGCGTTAAAGGTAGATGCTTTTTAGCTATTAAAACTCCCGACAAAAAAATAATAACTGGGCTTTAGATGAGCAAAATAACGTTTTCTTACAGTGTGGTCTTTGGTTGCTTTTTAGCATTATCTCAATGTGTATTAGCTGATCGTCTTGTTCAGTCTGCGATACAGCAGGCGGCTCCTGAAAAATCCCTTTTACTTACTATTTCACGTGCTGGTAAACGCTTGGTTGCTGGGGGTGAGCAAGGGGTGATTATCTATTCGGGAGATCGTGCGTTAACTTGGAAGCAAGCGGAAGTTCCTACCAGCACTTTAATTACAAGCTTGAACTTTTTTGATAAACAAACAGGCTGGGCTGTAGGGCATGATGGTGTCATTTTAGGGACTAAAGATGGTGGCCTGTCTTGGCAAAAGAGATTAGATGGTGCTGTGATTAATCAGTTAAGGGTAGATGCGCTTGAGACTGAATTTAATTATCAAAACAGTTTGGGCGCTGTTGATGCTGATTTATTAGAAAATCTTGGTTACCAGCTGGATGATGCAAAAATAGCTGTTGAAGAGGGTCCTAGTTCTCCACTACTTGATATTATCTTTTTAGACTCGCTAACGGGTTATGCGGTAGGTGCGTATGGGCTTTTTCTTAAAACAAATGATGGTGGTTTAAGTTGGGTTTACGAAGGGTATAAATTACCTAATCCAGACAGTTTGCATTTGAATAGAGTAATCCAAACGCAAGCGGGGCATTTGTTGATCTTAGGTGAGGCTGGGCTGTTGATTGAGAGTCTTGATAATGGGGGGAGCTGGCATAAAGTTGAGTTGCCTTACCAAGGTTCCCTTTTCTCAGCAGTTGAGGCAGATAGTCTTTATCTAATGGGGTTGAGAGGTACTGTGCTTAAGCGTACTCGAGATGAATTGGGCAGCACTGTTTGGAATAAAATTGATATAGGCTCAACTGCAACAATTAATGACGCAATAGTGGTTGATGATATTGCCTATCTTGTTGGGCAGGGGGGGGCTTTATTACAAAAGCAGGGAGAGGCTTTTGTGCCTTTCCAAAAACGTGGTCTTAGGAGTTATAGTGCTGTCGAGTCTGTAGGGCAGTATCTTATTGTAGTCGGCGAAGGTGGTGTTTCTCGAATTGATTTGAACGGAGGGACTGACTAATGAAAAGGTTGTCCTCAATACTGCTCTGGCCGATTAATACCAGTGAAAAACTAGCTGAGCGGGTACTTTTTAGTTATCGGAAATTGCTTTTAGTCGGTTTTTTGATTGCCACTTTATTCTTTACTTGGCAGGCCTCACAGATTCGTCCTGATGCTAGTTTTGTGAAAATGATCCCTGCTCAACATCCGTTTGTTGAAAACTATATGCGCTATAAAGATGATTTAGCGGGTTTAGGTAATAGTATTCGTGTTGTTGTTGCAGCAAAAAATGGCGATATATTTAGTGCTGAATTTCAGTCAACTCTCAAAAGTGTGACTGATGAGCTGTTTTTTATTCCTGGGGTTGATCGTTCCGCATTAAAGTCTATTTGGACACCTAATGTACGCTGGACTGAAGTGACTGAAGATGGTTTTGTTGGTGGTCCAGTAATACCTGCCAAATATGATGGTTCAAAAGAAAGTTTAGAGCTCGTACGCACCAATATTCTTCGCTCAGGTCAGGTGGGAATATTAGTAGGTAATGATTTTCGCTCAGCTATGGTGCAGGTGCCTCTTTTTGATAAAGATCCAGAGACAGGGGAGAAGCTTGATTATAAAGAGTTTTCCGCTCTGTTAGAAAAGCTGGTTAGAGATAAATATAGTTCTGAAAATATCAGTATTCATATCACCGGATTTGCGAAAATTGTTGGTGACCTGATTGATGGTGCGGTTGAGGTGGCTCTATTTTTTGCGATCGCTTTTGTGGTCACTATGGTGCTGCTCTATCTCTATTCCGGCAGTGTAATGGGTACGATTATTCCTTTAATCTGTTCTCTTGCAGCGGTCATATGGCAGTTAGGTGTATTGAATCTCCTTGGTTATGGAATCGACCCTTATTCGATGTTAGTGCCATTTTTGGTGTTTGCTATTGCGGTCAGCCATGGCGTTCAAATTGTAAATACAATCACACTAGAGTCTGCTACGAATGGGGCTGATAAGCTTCAAGCGGCAAAGCATGCTTTTAAAACAATCTATATTCCTGGGTTAACGGCGCTGATTTCAGATGGTATCGGCTTTATTACGTTGATGGTAATCGAGATCCAAGTTATTCAAGACCTGGCTGTAGCTGCATCTATTGGTGTTGCCGTTATTATTTTAACCAATTTAATGCTGCTCCCTTTGTTAATGAGTTATTTTGGGGTGGGTCGTAACGCTATAACTAAAGCCAAAAAAGGAATAGAGAAAAAGGATTCCCATTGGCACTTGTTAAGTGTCTTCGCTACTCAAAAAGGAGCTATAGTCGCTGTTGTGATTGCTATCTGTCTCGCGGTTTTAGGTATTTATGGGAGTAAAGGGTTACAGATTGGCGATTTGGATGTGGGTGCCCCAGAGTTGCGAGAGGATTCTCGTTATAACTTAGATAATAGTTTTATTACCGCTAATTACTCTACTTCGAGTGACGTGTTTGTTGTGATGGTTTCTACGCCAAAAGAACATTGTAGTCGCTATGAAACGTTGGCTTTAGTCGATCGTTTCCAATTTTACTTACGGAATGTTTCTGGGGTGCAATCCAGTATTTCGCTGGTGGATGTATCGGAACGTGTAACGGCAGGTTTGAATGAGGGGAGTCTGAAATGGCGTTCGGTAATACGTAATCAGTACGTGATTAATGCCTCTCTCTCTTATGTTCCAGCGGGACTGATGAACAGTAGCTGCTCTTTATTACCGGTTATTATTTTCCTTGATGATCATAAAGCAGAAACATTAAAAGCGGTGACAGTTGCTGTCGATGGTTTTGTTGCTCAATACGAGACAGATACAATCAAGTTTAATATGGCGGCAGGCAAAGCAGGCTTTGAGGCCGCAACAAACGAAGTGATTGAAATGGCCCAGTATGAGATGCTGATCTGGGTTTATTCTGTGGTGAGCTTCCTGTGCTTATTGACCTTTAGATCGCTTCGTACGGTAGTCTGCATCATCGCGCCCTTGATATTAACCTCAATCCTATGTCAGGCGTTGATGGCTAAATTAGGTATTGGCGTAAAAGTCGCTACATTACCGGTGATCGCTTTAGGTGTTGGTATAGGTGTGGATTATGGTATCTATATTTATTCAAAAATGCAGACCTATCTGCAGAAAGGTCATAGCTTGGCTGAGGCCTATCTTGAAACTTTACAAAGTACGGGTAAGTCTGTCGCATTTACTGGATTGACGTTGGCAATAGGGGTTGTTCTTTGGACTTTCTCGCCTATTAAGTTTCAAGCGGATATGGGGGTTCTACTTACCTTTATGTTTATCTGGAATATGTTGGGTGCGTTGATATTGTTACCCGCAATTGCGCGCTTGTTACATCCAAAAATCAATGAATAGAGTGCTGGCGCTTAGGTAGGCCTGTTGGTTTGTCGCAGTATTAAAGTAGGTGAGAGTGGTGGTAATGACTTTTATCTACTTTAATGCGTTCAGCATTTTTTGCATTTTTGCACCTTGTCCTAAGGTTTTCTTCTCCTTAACGAGCTTTAATTTATAGTCGCCAGCTAGATCCATTGTGCGGTTGTTAGTTGTTTTTATCTCTAATAATAAAGCGCGTAGTTGAGATTTAATGGCATCATCGGCTTCTGCTGTCATTATTTTTTCTATAGTGGCTGTGTGTATCTTTTGTAAGTCGGTTAACTCGTCCCATCTTCCTTCTTGCGCTAATACCTCCATATTGGTGGATTGTTCTAGTGCTTCTTCTGCGAGCTTTATTAAAGGGTTCATGCTTTTCTCCAAAAAATACTAATGATCAGTTTGAAGGTGCCGATAACAAAAATCAACGAGGCATTGGGCTACTTGGAAAAATGCTTAGGAAAAAAGTAAATGTTTTTTCTAAAGGGTTTTTGTCAATGGTCGATAACCTACACAAGCTTGGATTTTCAGTCTTTTTAAAGTTGGAAATTCAAAAAGAAAATATTTTTATTACGGTCGGTCAAACTCGGCTGAGTATGAGGAGAATAAACTCATGTCAATGGTAATTAATTCAAACATCATGTCGCTGAATGCTCAGCGTAACCTAACGCTTTCACAGAATGATCAGAACCAGGCAATGGAGCGTTTATCTAGTGGTAAACGTATCAACTCTGCGGCAGATGATGCAGCGGGCTTGGCAATCTCTAACCGCATGACTTCACAGGTTCGTGGTTTGGATCAAGCGGTACGAAATGCAAACGATGGTATCTCTCTAATTCAGACGGCTGAGGGTGCGTTGGATGAAACAACTAACATCCTACAGCGTATGCGTGAACTATCTATCCAGTCTGCCAACGGTACTTACGATGATGGTAACCGTGCAACATTGGATGCTGAGGTTCAGCAGTTGATTGCTGAGATCGATCGTATCTCTGAAACAACTAAATTCAACGGCCTTAATATTCTTGACGGCACTTTAGGTGAGGTTGAGCTACAAGCCGGTGCTGATGCCAATGAAACTATCGCGCTAAACATTGGTGCGACAGATACTCAATCTTTAGGTAATGGTACGGGTGCATCTATTATTGGTGCAACAGATTCGGGCAATGACCTATTGACTCAGTTGCAGACATTTGACGGCACAGAGACAATGTCTATTAACGGTATTGATATCGGCGATTTGTCTGCTGAAACTGTTCTGCAGGATGCTATTGATACAGTTAACTCCAACGTTGCCGGCGTGACAGTTGGTACATTGGCTGAAGCTACAGCGACAACATCGGGTGACGGTATCGTTGCTTCAGGTGAATACATTCAGTTTGCAGTAACTATGGCGAATGGCGATGTGCAGACGTTCCAGGTATCTGAGACGGGTTCTCTTCAGGAGTTGGCTGATAAAGCTAACGAAGTATCTAACGGTCTTATTCAGGCAGAGATTAATGATGATGGCTACCTGACTGTATCTGTAGAGGGTGCTGATAATGTTGCGCTTTCTGCAAGTGGTGCTACGTTAAATGATGCCATTGGTACATTTACGAATGCAACGTTTGAAGCTGCGCTTACCATCTCTGACGATTCTGGCGATGCTGTAACCATTGAATATAATGATGCAGCTCATGCTGATGTTGTTGGTTTAGATACTCGTTTAGAAGCGGGTACTGTAACAGGCTATCAAGCTCAAGCGCAGGGCGATGTTGATGCGGGTCAGGTTACTATAAATGGCGTAACGCTTGGTGAGTACGATTCAACTGTTGATTATGACGGTAACAGCACTGCTGGTGAAGAAAGTGATTTGGTTGCTTGGTTGAACTCTTACACAGATGAAACAGGTGTGACAGCGTCTCTAGATGGTGCTAATGGCGTAACTGATGCTTTAAAACTTACCTCCGTTGATGGTGGTGATATCTCTATCTCATACAAAGATGGTGATGAAGCTGCGATGGAGACTATCTTTGGTCTAAATGAAACCAATGCTGCAGCAGGTGCTGGTGGTAGCGTAGCAAGTATCGATATTTCGACTGCTAGTGGTGCACAGGAAGCTATAGATATTATTGACTCTGCACTTGAGCAGATTAACTCCACTCGAGGTGATTTGGGTGCGGTTAATAACCGTCTAGACTTTACAGTGAATAACTTGTCAAACGTATCTGAAAACGTTTCGGCTGCCCGTTCACGTATCGAAGATGCTGACTTTGCTTCAGAATCTGCAGCCCTATCAAGAGCTCAGGTACTACAGCAGGCAGGTACAGCAATGTTGGCTCAGGCTAACGCTGCACCACAGCAAGTACTATCTCTACTTCAGTAAATACTAGCTATACTATTAAGCTAAGTGCCTAGTAGAGTGTTGATCCCCCTGAGTCTATAACGATGATGGGGGAATTTTCACAAGGTTAAATAAGAGGATTGAGTTATGGGTATTGAATCGATGGGGGCAGCTGCTAATGTCATTCAGCCGTCACAGCAGACTCAACAAACCGTAAGTCAGGTTAAGCCTCAGCCTGTTGAAGCACCGCAGAAAAACGAGCAGTTTCAACAGACCCAAGAGGTTTCAGCAGAGAAGTTAGATGCTGCTATTGATCGTCTTAATGAGATGATGGAAAGTGGCCAGCGCTCGTTGAGTTTTTCGGTTGATAAAGCTTCAGAGCAGGTTGTTGTGGAAGTGCGTGATTTAACAACTGATAAAGTAATACGTCAGATTCCAAATGAAGAGGCGCTAGCATTTGCCGAATCATTGGATCGGATGATAGGATTCCTTTTTGATAAGAAAGCCTAACCTTTAAAGTCTTTCTTCCACCCACTTAAAAACCAGAGGCAAAAACCATGAGTGATAGCATTATTAGCTCACTGGGAGCCGGTTCTGGTATCAACACCTCCAGCATTGTTTCCCAGCTCGTAGACATTGAGAAGGCTCCTAGAGAGGAGCGTTTAAATGATACCGAAGAGAAACTGGAAGCTCAGATATCAGCATACGGAACCTTACAAAGTAGCTTGTCTGAGTTGCAAACAGTGCTTGATCCCCTTGCAGATAACGACACTTTTAATGCGCGTACGGTGTCATTCCCTGATACTGATGTGATTACACCTAATTCAGTAGACCCAGGTGCGCAAACGGGTACCTATCAAATAGAGGTTGTTGAAGTTGCTCAAGCCCAGTCTTTAGCGACAGGAGCATACTCTGATAAAGATCAAGCCTTGAATGAGGCAGGTACGCTGACTATTAGTTTTGGTACTTGGACTTATGATGAAGACGTTGATCCGGGAGCTGATGCTGATTCTGATCAGGATCCTTATTCCTTTGCGACTAATGACGAGCGGGCAGCGTTAAATATTACGGTCGAAGCTGGAGACTCTTTACAGGATATAGCCGATAAAATTAATGCTGAAGATGCGGATGTTCAAGCATCAGTTTTATTGGTTGATGGCCAGTACCAGTTGTTATTAACCGCCCCTTCCGGTGCAGATAATGCGTTGAGAGTGAGCAGTGATGATGCCACTAAAGGTGATGCAACAGGTTTAAGTGTTTTTGAATTTAATGAAACAGAATCGTCTCAAGTTATCGAAACGCAGCAAGCGAAAGATGCAGAGCTAAAAGTTAACGGCCTTACCGTCTTTCGTGAGACAAATGAAATTGATGATGTTATTCAGGGGTTTAGCTTTTCGTTAAATAAAGCTGAACCTGGTAGTAGCTTTACCTTTACTGTTAGTGAAGATACATCCATAGCCGAGCAAGCGATAAGAGATTTTGTTGAAGCTTATAATCTCTTTTATGAAACAGCGCAGAATTTAACGGGTTATAGTACGGATGAGGATAACCAGACAGTCAAAGGTGATCTAGCCACTGACGGTACAGCCAAAGCAATGCTTAACCAGATTAGATCTACGATCGGATCTTTAGTGCCAGGTATTGATGATGGTTTTACCGCGCTAACAAATGTAGGAATACGTACTGAGTTAGATGGAACGCTGTCTATTGATGAAGATGATTTCAGTCGAGCAATGGATGAAAATTTTGCATTAGTTGAGACTTTATTTGCGACTAATACAGGATCATCTAGTGATGAAGTATCAGTTTCAGTGGGGAGTTATGCGACAGGTACTGTTCCGGGTAATTATGATGTTGTTATAACCACGAATCCAGAAAAAGCATCGGTGAGCGCTAATGCGATGGCTGATGGTGGTGCTATTGGTTTTGATAGTGCTACTGATACCGTTGCTATAGCTGACGCCACTTTGTTAGACCTATCCTTTAAGGTGACTGTGGACGGGGTTGAGTCTGACACGATTACGCTGACAGGTAGTTATACAACTGCAGATGAAATTCGTGCAGACCTGCAGTCATTAATTAATGGCGATAGTAATATTAGCGGAGCTAATGTTGCTGTAGATGTGACTTATGATGAAGCCACAGATCAATTTGCTTTTACATCCAGAAGTTATGGCGTAGCCTCGAGTGTTGCTTTTGATACGGCTGATTTTGGTGCAGATATCGCTGAGCTGGGTTTTATTACACAGTCAGATAATGGTGTTGATGTAGTGGGTACCATTGATGGGGAAGCGGGTTTCGGCTCTGGTAATATTTTATTGCCAGCCATCGATTCTGATCCTTATGGCCTGAACTTTACCATAGGTGAAAATGCAGTCGCCGCAGGCACTGCTACTGTTGATTTCTCTCGTGGGTTTGCTGGTGAACTTGATAAACTTATTGCTAGTTTTCTTTCTTCATCAGGTAGTATTCAGCTTCGTGAAGACAATATTAATCAAGCGTTAGAAGATGTTGCTGATGATCGTGTTGAGCTAGAGCGTAAGATGGAAACATTTGAGTTGCGTTTGTCTGCACAGTTTTTAGCGATGGAGCAAATTGTTAGCAGCTTTCAAAGCACCGGTAGTCAGTTAGACGGTTTACTTGAACAGTTGCCATTTACATCTACGAGTAGTTAACACAGCGTTTATAGTTAGACATGAGTTTAGAATATTTTATTGGATAGGTATGTTTTATGAGCGTCAATTTAAACGCCCTAAAAGAGTATAAAAGTGTAGATCTTAGGGCGACTGTAGAAACAGCGAGTCCACATAAGCTTATTTCGATGTTATTAGAAGGGGCGTTGACCTCTTTGGCCAAAGCTAAAGGCTCTATCGAACGTAAACAGATTGAAGAAAGAACTGAACACTTAAACAAAGCTTCAGATATTATCGTCGGTTTAAAAGGTGCGTTAGATTTAGAAAAGGGCGGCGAAGTGGCGGCTAATCTGGACGAACTTTATAATTACATGATACGTCAACTAATAGTGGCTAATCGTGAAAATAATGCTGATAAAGTTCAGGAAGTGATGGGGCTTATTTTGGAGATAAGGCAGGGCTGGTCGAGTATGCCGGTAGAGCTTCAGAACGATTAGTTTTTAGTTTGTTAAATTATGTGTAGTAGTTGCCTGTGAATCAGAAAAATGATCTTGTAAAAAAGGCTCTCGCTCTTGGGATTTCAAGTTATCAGAACTCTAATTTTCCACAGGCTAAAGCACTATTTCAAAAAGTACTTCAGCTCGATGATAGTAATTTCTATGCATTGCACTTCTTCGGGATTATTCTTCTTCAAGAGCAGAATTACAAAATAGCGCAGCTTTTATTGGCAAAGGCTCTTGGTTTGAAACCAAAGGATGCCGAAGTTAATCATCACTTAGGTTTAGCATTTAAAGGCCTAGGTGATGCAAATAAAGCGAGTCAGTGTTTTATCAAAGCGGTAAAGTTGCAGCCCTCTTTAGCTGTAGCGCATCTAGGTTATGCGGATGCGCTTTCTGAATTAGGGCGATATAAGGATGCAATAGCGGCTTATAAAACGGCCTTAAAGCACGATTCAACGCTGATTAAGGCCCATAATAATTTGGGGAGTGTCTATCGTAAACGTTCAGAACTTTTAAAAGCTATTCCCTGTTATCAAGCCGCCTATGATCTAGATCCTTCCCGCCTAGATATTTTTAGTAATATATTAATGTGTATGGCGTCCGAACCCTCTGTGTCTTCAGAGGAATACCTTATTAAAGCCCAAGTTTATGGTAAAGCTGCGCGCGCAAAAGCAGAACCTTATACAGAGTGGCCGTTATTAGAAAAGATAGATAAGCCGAAAATTAGAGTAGGGCTTGTTTCTGGTGACTTAAGGAAACATTCTGTTGCTTATTTTTTGAAGAGTTGGATCGATAAACTTGATAACAGTAAAGTCGAGTTACTTGCCTATAGCAACTATTCCGACGAAGATGAAGTCACTGAAGAGCTAAAGCCCTGTTTTACTAAGTGGAGTAAAATTGCTCACCGATCAGATAGCGATATCGCACAGACGATTTATGATGATCGGGTCAATATACTAATTGACTTGTCAGGGCATACTGCGCATAACCGATTACCTTTGTTTGCTTGGAAGGCTGCACCTATTCAAATCTCGTGGATGGGTTTTTTTGCAAGCACTGGGGTCGCTGAGATCGATTATTTCATTGGTGATCAATGGAATTTCCCTGATTCTATTAAACCCTTTTATGTTGAGGCGCCTTGGCACTTAAATATATCAGGTTGCTTCTTTCCGCCAGATACTGATGTGTCTGTAGGGGATCTGCCCGCGCTTAAAAATGGGTATATAACGTTTGGCTGCTTACATAAGATTACCAAGCTGAACGATGACGTTGTTGCGCTCTGGTCGACAATTCTTAATGAGAATGTCTCTGCAAGGTTATTGATTAAAGATACTGCTTTTTGTGATGCAGCGACTACGAGAAGTATTAAAGATCGGTTTGCTTTACTTGGGGTTGATCCGGAGAGGATTGACTGCGAAATGGGAGAAGCAAGGGAGCTATACTTTGATACGTACAAGCGTATTGATATAGGTTTGGACCCTTTCCCATTTAATGGGGGAACGGTTAATTTAGAATCGCTGTGGATGGGTGTGCCTTATATCTCTTTACTGGGTAGTGATCGTATCTCTCGACGGGGGGCAGCAGTTTTATATAAGGCAGGCTTGGATCAGTTTGTTGCAGAGAATGAAGGTGAATATATTGAGATTGCCAATAAAGTTTGTGCAGATATTCATGCCTTATCAGAGGTGCGTAAAGGGTTAAGGGAGCAGGTTAGTGAATCACGGTTATACAATGGTTCCTTAATGGCACAAGATTTAGAAAGTGCTTTTAGTGATATGTGGTTCCGTTATATTGAAAAAGTATGACTCGCCTCTGAGGGCTCATCGCATGTAGTGTGTCGCCATCACCACATTAATTGTCATGTTCATGTCGATAGAAATTTCGTTTAGCATCCATACTTTTTAACGTGCCTGCCGAGCGCTGAGCAGGAATATCTTGTCTTTCTTGTTGCTCAAGCATATTAATCCTTTGCGATGAAATCGTGTCTAAATATTCTAGGCTGTTTATCGGTGTATAGTTAAGTTCTTTCATCTCGAAATAGCATATTTTCTCCACAAGTGAGATCTCATTTGACGTGAGTTCGTCTGTATACTTCGCACTGTTATTCGTTATTATGGGGCGCGACAGGTTGGACCAGCTTTCCTGTATTTGTGCATTGAGACGGGTTGTTTCGTCATTATTGAATTTGAGCATAGATGGTTGGAATTGGTGCCCTAAAAATGACAAGGTTGCAGATAAAGCTTCTTCGGGGTTGTCTATTAAATTTTCATATTTGATAAGAAATGCTTTATTTACTTTACGTAGTATATGGTAGTTACTTAGAAATCTTTGTTGGTCATAGGACCATTGTTTGGCGCCAACAATAATGCCCCCGGGATGGCTTTTATTTTTTTTCCACGATAATGCCATGTCTCTTGGGTCTCTGGTTTGGTAAATAAATTTAGCCTCTGGGAAGTTTATTAGCAGAAAAGGCAGAAATTCGTATAGATGGTTCTCTTTAATGAAAATGTTGTCTTTTCCGTCTTCAGATGCTTCCTCAATGAAAATATTTTTGAGTAAAGAAACAATGTCCCCGCAGGGTGCTAGCCCTTTCAGTTCTGACTTTTTGAACTCCTTTTTCCAAATCGAGAAGCCCGCAGATAGCAGTATATGAATGTCGTCTATTAGGGCATACCAGTTGCGTTGATTTGATAAATCGCCATATCTAAATAAGTTCCGAGCAACGGGGTTGATTAGGTGCTTAGTTGAAGGGCCGCAGATCTCTGAGTGAGCATTCAGTAGTTTGGTAATTAAATTGCTACCTGAGCGTTCGGAGCACATTAAAAATGTGAAAGACATATGCTTACCTGTACGGATAACGGAGTTGCTTTGATTGTATTATGGAGCGTCTTCAATAAACTATATTTAGTTGGTTTGAATGCTATGTTAAAAATCTTTCTAATCGTGTGTCTTTAAGGTTACTTTGGATTTTCTCAGATATTTCTTTGGGGAGCTCTTGTTTCCATGCATCATCAGATTGTTGTGCTTTGTAGACGGAGTAGGGGTCTACATTGTATTGGCCTGTGCTTTCGTTTAGAAATCTTATAGTTTGATCTGTGTAGCTTAAGTCTAGAAAGTTAAATAGTAATTTTGTTTCTTGGGTTGGGTTGGCTAAATAAGCTGAATATGTAATCAAATGGACCCTGTCTGGGTACGCTTTTTTTAAGTCGAGGAATAAGGTGCTGGCTTCTTTCCATTTTTCAAATCCATTGTATTCTTCCGGCTTATTTTGATTTTTCTTCGTAGCATATTGCCATTCATTAAGCATATTCCAGTTAAGGTCTGCCCTGAATTCTTTTGGCGCCTTCAACCATGAATTTATCACTGATAATGGGTTTCTGATGATGGTGACGAGCTTCAGATCATGCTTTTTTGCCATAAGGTTGGCTAGTATGTTGTGATACCGAACCTCCTTATAAGCGATATGTGTTATCTGCTCCTTTTGGAATACTGGCAATATCCCTTTATGTCTTTGTTCTAGCTGGCCTGTAAAGTTATCGTTGCAAGACTTTAATCTCGTGAAAAAGCTGTCAATATCTCCCTGAGTTGATGCAGGTGTTAAGAAGTCTTTGTGAGCGTATGAAAATAGCGGTTGATAGCGGTATAGGGTGTTAGGTGAGCTGTTGATTATTTCCCCAATCCACGTGGTGCCAGACCTCGGAGCTCCATGTATCGCAACAGTAATCAACGTATCTGTATTGTTGCTCAAAGTGTCATCCTTATTCTACCGTGAAATGCTGAAACAGTGTTTTTGTCTCATCTATCGTATTGAACATTAAAGCATCAATGATCGAAAGAGAAGGGATGAAATCATGATGAAACTGAGAATAGTGACACGCTAGACTACGTATAAAATGAAGATCAATACCTTGGTTTTTAAAATCTCCCTTGCTGTATAACTCTTTTCCACCAGGGGCGTTTAGATAAGATGTGTAGCCTAGGTCTTTTGTTATTTTGATTAGGCGTTCTGCTTTGTCCATGCCTTGTGTATGAGGCGAGATGTCTGAGGATCTTTTATATGTAATGTCGTGATTTAGGTATTGGTAAATTAATTGAATTGCATTGATTGCAACGGAGGCTATTGATTCGTTTTGAGTGTGTTTGAGTGAGGCGTCAATGAGCTCCATAACTTGAGTGAAGTGTGGGGCTTTTTGATAGGAGTGAGTTAATTTTGCGTAAAACTTCTTTTTCCAACGTGTATCCATGCAAGTCAGAGTATCCTTAATTAAAACATTCTGGCTGGCTTGTTGAATGGGTAGAGTGAACAGGCTAGGTTCTTGCTGGAGCAGAATCCTATTTCTGTTAATCCAGCCTTTTTTTATGTAACTCACATCATCATAAAAAATGAATAGCTCACTAGCTTCGATTAAGTGAAAGTAGCCTAGATAAGGAAAAATATATGGCTGCATTATGGCGACATGGCCGTGCTTCTTCATTTTTCGCCTGTTTCGTTAGTGGTTATTATCTAGGTTATCTATTGAGTGAGTATTAATTGTGTGGTTAATGATTTCACAGATATGCTTAATCTCTTTTGTCGTTAGCCCATTATAAATGGGAAGGCACAGTATTCTAGTAGAGATGTCTTGAGATATGGGGCATCTGTTTGATGGGTTGAGATGTTCTACTGTATCTAAACTGGGGTGAAAGTAGCGTTTGGCTTCTATGTTATGTGACTTTAGGGTTTTTAAAGTCGATAAAAGTGTCGCTTCTGAATCAAGCAGAATAGGCACGTATGCACTGTTATTGGTTATATTTAATTTGATCACCGAAGGGGTGTTTTTGAGCTCGTCTTGATAAACCGCAGTTATGTTATTTCTCTCTTTTATGATGTCTGAAATATCATTTAAAATGGAGAGGCCTACGGCGGCTTCGAACTCGTTCATTTTTGCATTGATACCGAGCCTGCAAGGTTCTTTATTATCGTTAAATCCGAAGTTTATGATCTCTTTTGCTTTGGCTAAGTCTGATTTATGTTTGAAGCGTATCATGGCCCCTTCGACGGTATGAAACAGCTTGGTTGCGTGGAAACTTATAATGCTGGCATCGCCGTACTGAACTATATTTCTACCTTTGTACTTAATGCCAAACGCATGGGACGCATCGTAGATTGTTTTTAACGCGTATTTCTCTGCTATTTCGTTAATTTCTTCTATTGGACAAGCATTTCCAAAAACGTGAACAGGGACAATAAATTGGGTGTTCTTATTTATTTTTTCTGCAATCGAATTGGCAGATAAACACCAGTCGGTGGGGTTTATATCGGTAAATATCGGTGTGATCCCCTCCCACTTTAATGCGTTACTTGTGGCGATAAAGGTGAACGGTGTAGTGATCGCCTCAATGGGGCTCGTTTTATCATCTACCGGGTTTATGAGCGTTTGATAGGCTATCTGCAGTGCTAAAGTACCGTTAGCAACCAGCAGGATATGGTCCGATTCAAAGAGTTCTTCTAGACGTTGGGTTAGCTCGTTAACAAGCGGACCATTATTGGTTAACCAGCCGGAGTCATAGATACGATCTATATATTTATCTAATATTTGTCTGTTTGGAAGGTAAGGTCTAGTTGAAGGTATCGACATCTAACATACTCAATAAATATTCACCGTAATGGCTTTTACAAAGGGGCTTGCTAATTCTTCGAATGTCCTCTTCGTTTAACCAACCGTTTCTATAGGCAATTTCTTCTAGGCAGGCTATTTTATAGCCTTGCCTTTTTTCTATTGTTTCTACAAATTGCGCGGCTTCTAGTAAACTGCCATGAGTGCCGGTGTCCAGCCAAGCAAATCCTCGTCCGAGTAACTCAACTTTTAATGCCCCTCTATCGAGATAGGCCTGATTAATAGATGTTATCTCAAGCTCACCTCGCTCTGAAGGTTTTACTTCTTTTGCAATATTTATAACATCATTGTCATAGAAATAGAGCCCTGTGACGATAAAGTTAGATTTAGGCTTTTTGGGTTTTTCTTCAATGGAGATTGCATTGCGGTTTTTATCAAGCTCCACAACCCCAAAGGGTTTTGGGTCTTTGACTTGATAGCCAAAGATTGTTGCTCCTGATGTTCTGGCTGCTGCGCTTCGTAGTTTAGGAGAGAAACCGTAACCATAAAAAAAGTTATCTCCAAGGGCTAGGCATACGCTGTCTTTACCAATGAAGTTTTCGCCAATAATAAAAGCTTGTGCTAGGCCTTCAGGTTTAGGCTGAATTGCGTAACTGAGTCTTATGCCGAAGTCTTTTCCATCCCCTAAGAGTCGTTTAAAACTATCGTTATCTTCGGGGGTCGTAATGATTAAAATATCTTGTATCCCGCTGAGCATGAGTACTGATAGCGGGTAATAGATCATCGGCTTGTCATATATGGGTAGGAGTTGTTTGGTGATGGCTCGGGTGATGGGATATAAGCGAGTTCCTGAGCCGCCAGCAAGAATGATACCTTTCATAATTTGGCTCTCTTAGTCATTATTATTTTTGTTATCTATGGTGGATGCTTTGTTGTTATTGTACCAATCGCTGTTGTTTAAGTACCAGTGTACAGTTTCTCTTAGACCGTCACTAAAAGAATGGTCGGGTTTCCAGTTTAGCTGTGAATAGGCTTTATCTGAATTTATAGCGTATCTTTTATCGTGCCCAGCTCTATCTGTGACATAAGTTATAAGGGAGTGATAGGGTGTATTGTTGGTTGGGCAGAGCTCTTCGAGTAGATCGCAGACTGTATTTACCACCTCTATATTCTTTTTTTCTTCTTGGCCACCGATATTATAGGTTTCTCCAATATCGCTTTGTTTGATTACTTGGAGTAAGGCTTTTGCGTGATCATCTACATAGATCCAGTCACGGATTTGATCGCCTGTTCCATATATAGGTATTTTCTTGCCTTGTAGAGCGTTAAGGATGGTTAAAGGAATTAGTTTTTCAGGGAATTGAAAAGGCCCATAATTATTTGAGCAATGGGATATAAGAGTCGGTAATCCGTAAGTGCGTTGCCATGCTTTAACTAAGTGGTCAGAGCTTGCTTTTGATGCTGAATATGGGGAGCTAGGATTGTAGTTGCTCTCTTCTGTAAAGGGGGGATCGGTGGGTAATAAATCACCAAAGACTTCATCCGTTGATACATGATGGAATCTGAAAGTTGATTTACGTTCTGAAGTAAGTGTTGTCCAATAGTGGCGGCATGTTTCCAACAGTGTGTAAGTGCCGACTATATTGGTTTGAATGAAAGCGTTTGGTCCGGATATTGATCTATCTACATGGGACTCTGCGGCTAGATGCATTACTGCGTCAGGTTGGTATTTGGTGAATATATTGCTGATAGCTGTAGCATCACATATATCTTGTTGTTCAAAGTGATAGCGTTCGTTTTGTAAAAATGAGTTATGTGCAGTTATATTGGCAGCATAGGTTAGCTTGTCTATATTTATGACAGTATCGTTAGTGTGTTTTAGTAGGCGGCGGATAACTGCAGAGCCAATAAATCCTGCTCCTCCTGTAATTATGAATCTCATCTTATTCCTGCTTTCTGTATGAGCTTATAGGGAATTACTTTATCTTATTGAAGTTATAGTAGAAACGTTAATTTTTTTGGATTCACTGATTTTATAAAATAGGGTTTTGTTGCAAGGGGGTATTCTCATGTGCGTCAAAATATAGGCGTATATTTTTGTTTCCTTAGATTTTGTCAGATAATTGACATTCTGTGCTGTGGTTGCCACTATTGGTTCTACTCAAATCAGGTAGAGATAAGCAGGAATGACTGCGCAGCCAAAACTATTAATTATTGATGATGATCTAAGTCGCAGAGAGTTGATCTCCGCTGCGCTTTCCTTCTTAGGTCGGCCTTTCAAATTTTATGGCTTTGTTGATTGGTTGCAGTCAGATGAGCAGACGCTCAAAGGTGATAAAGTCTCTTTAGTGTTGCTTGGACAAAGTGAATTACCTATATCCCTTGAAAAACTGCTACGCAATTTACAGCAAAAAACACCTGATGCTGCTGTTGTTACTTTAGATGAATGGTCTGAAGTTGCTGAGCTGCCTGATGATCTGAAAAGTGGTGTGACAGGGCAGTTAACTGTGCCCTTTAGTTATCAAGAGTTACTCGATCAATTACATAAAGCTCAACTTTATTCTCGGCCGCCTCAGGGGGCAGGGGATGCGAATAATCCTCCTTCAGAGCTGTTTTCAAGTTTAGTCGGTAGTAGTCGGCCTATGAGGCTGGTGCGACAGGCTATGTCTCAAGTAACGGGACGTGATGTCAATGTCTTAATTACAGGAGAGTCGGGTACTGGTAAAGAGGTGGTTGCTCGGAACCTGCATGATTATTCTGTACGTAAAAATGGCCCATTCGTGCCGATTAACTGTGGAGCTATTCCTGCAGATTTGCTTGAAAGTGAGTTGTTTGGTCACGAACGGGGAGCTTTTACGGGTGCGGTTTCTAGTCGTTCAGGTCGTTTTGAGCTGGCTCAAGGGGGGACGCTTTTTCTTGATGAAGTAGGTGATATGCCTTTATCTATGCAGGTAAAACTATTACGTGTGCTTCAAGAGCGAAAGTTTGAGCGTATCGGTGGCACTAAAACACTTGAAGCGGATATACGTGTTATCGCCGCAACGCATAAAAACCTTGAAGAGATGATTGAAGAAGGGACCTTTAGAGAGGATCTTTATTATCGCCTCAATGTTTTCCCAATTGAGATGCCGCCATTACGAGAGCGAACCGAAGATATTCCTCTGTTACTGGATGAATTATTGGGCCGATTAAAAAAACAAGGTTTTGACTCTGTCAGATTTCAAATGAGCGCTCTAGAGTCCTTAAAGGCCCATCCTTGGCCTGGTAATGTGAGAGAGCTGTCCAATCTTGCTGAGCGGCTAGCAATTCTTTTTCCTAATGGCGTTGTTGGTGTTTCTGAGTTGCCGGCCCGTTTTCAGCATGTTGAAGAACCTGATCCAGCGCGTTATGTGAATTCGGAAGAGCTGTTGGAATCATCCTCTGTTACTGGCGCTATAGCTTCTGCCACTCATTTAGACCATCTGCCTGAAGAAGGGCTGGATCTTAAGGCTCATTTAGAAGCTATTGAGCGGAGCTTAATTAAGCAATCATTGGCAGTACATGATGGTGTTGTTGCTAGAGCCGCTGAGTTGTTAAAAATTAGGCGAACGACCTTAGTAGAAAAAATGCGTAAATATGGGATGCAACGTAAGTAATATGAATGATATCGAACGCTATAAAGCCCGTATTACGGAATTAGAAGCTGCCTTAAGTCAGGCGCAAGAATCTCTAGTAAATGAATCTCTTCAACGTCAAAAAAATGAAGATAAAAATATTGGGCTTAGTGACCGCTTTCAAAATTTACTGTCGATTTTGCCGGCTG
The DNA here is from genome assembly GCF_030547185.1 of Neptuniibacter sp. 1_MG-2023. GTDB lineage: Bacteria > Pseudomonadota > Gammaproteobacteria > Pseudomonadales > Balneatricaceae > Neptuniibacter. The sequence goes on along the minus strand of NZ_JAUOQR010000012.1, from coordinate 40,340 downwards.
GTGTTGTCCTTATTAATGGCGCAGGTAAAGTGGCTGAAGCCAACCCTGCAGCGGAAAATTTTTTGGGTACCCCTTTGATCGGGCAGTTGTGGTTTGACATTATTAACCGCAGTTTTGCACCTCGTGGCGATGATGGCCATGAAGTTTCTTTAAAAGATGGTCGCCGTGTAAGTTTGATGACCCGTGCGATGGATAGTGAGCCGGGCCAGTTAGTGTTACTGACAGACCAAACCGAAACACGGTTGTTACAAGGACGTGTTTCCCATTATCAACGGTTATCTGAAATGGGTCGTATGATGGCCTCATTGGCGCATCAGATTCGGACGCCGCTATCCGCTGCGTTACTGTATGTTGATCACCTAATGCGCCCAGATCTTTTGGTTGAACAGCGACAGAAGTTTGCACGTAAAGCTAAATCTCGCTTAACCAACCTTGAGCAGCAAGTGCGAGATATGCTGATTTTTGCACGGGGAGAGATGCGGTTGGATGATCTGATCTCTTCTTCCGCATTTATGCGGGAGTTAGAGGATATGCTCGACCTTCCTCTAGTCAGCTATGATGCTGATTGTGATTGTATCAATGATGTCCCTAACTATGAGTTTCAATGTAATAAAGATGCACTATTAGGTGTATGTATTAACTTGGTTGAAAACGCGCTGCAGGCAAGTGGTAAAGGGTGCGAATTAACTATACGTTTTACGGATGACGCGGGCCGCATAGCCCTGCAGATTATTGATCAAGGGCAAGGTATGGCGCCGGAGCAGGTAAAGCGTGCGCTAGAGCCTTTTTATACAACTAAGTCCCATGGTACAGGGTTGGGTTTAGCTGTGGCTCAGGTGGTTGCTCATGCTCATCATGGTGAATTTTTAATACGCTCCACTCTGGGGGAGGGCACTGTTGCTACTATAGTATTGCCGTGCCTATCAACCAAATAACTCTAAGCTTGAGCGATATACAATATGCCTAATAAGATAATGATTGTTGAAGATGACAATGAGTTACGAGAAGCGCTTTGCGATACGTTAGAGCTAGCGGGTTTCTCTTATATTGAGGCGCCTGATGCTGAAGAGGCCTTAGCGTTACTCGCCAAACATCAGGTCGATATGGTTGTTACTGATGTGAATATGCCCGGTATGGATGGTCATCAGCTTTTAGATGAGATTCGGAAGTTGTATCCAGGGCTACCTGTTATGTTAATCACTGCATTTGGCCAAGTGAGCAAAGCGGTTGAGGCGATTAAGGCAGGTGCTGTTGATTATTTAATGAAACCTTTTGATTCTGAAGCCCTTATTTCTGCGGTACGTCGTTTTGCCTCGGGTGCTGTTGTAGCACCAGAAGCACAACAGCCCATTGCCGAAGAGAGTAGTAGTAAGCAATTACTTCAATTGGCGAGACGGGTGGCAGCTTCAGATTCTACAGTGCTTATCTCTGGTGAATCAGGAACGGGTAAAGAGGTTTTAGCCCAATATATTCATAACCACTCTTCACGAGCGGATAAACCGTTTATTGCCATCAATTGCGCAGCTATCCCTGAAAATATGTTGGAAGCTACGCTATTTGGGCATGAAAAAGGGGCGTTCACTGGAGCATATACCAGCTCTCCCGGTAAGTTTGAACAAGCTGATGGGGGGACTTTGCTGTTAGATGAAGTGTCGGAAATGGATTTAGGTTTACAGGCAAAACTGTTGCGCGTTTTGCAGGAGCAAGAAGTTGAGCGTATAGGTGGGCGTAAAGTGATATCACTCAATGTCCGTGTGATTGCTACGACTAACCGCAAGCTTGAAACTTATGTTTCTGAGGGTAAGTTTCGAGAAGATCTTTATTACCGTTTAAATGTGTTTCCTCTTCAATGGCGACCCTTGAGAGAGCGGCCAGCGGATATAGTGCCTTTAGCAGAGCTTTTATTTAGCAAGTATTGTCAAAAGATGCAGCGTTCCCCTGTTGGTTTGTCCTCTGAAGTTGTTAATGCGCTAGTTGAGCATACTTGGCCGGGGAATGTTAGGGAGTTAGATAATGTGGTTCAGCGTGCTTTGATTTTGCAAGGGGGGGCTGAGATTCGAATGGCTGATCTTATGCTTAATCCTGCTGACATTCCCCAGGCGGAAATATCGGAAGTAGAGACCGAATTAGATGATGAAGATTTGGTGGGTCAGTTGGGCGAAGGTATGCGCCAACATGAATTCCAGTTAATTATCGATGCGTTGAAAGCAACTCATGGAAGCCGCAAGGATGCCGCTGAAAATTTAGGGATAAGTCCCCGAACGTTGCGTTATAAATTAGCAAAAATGCGTGAGCTAGGCTTAGATTTGGATAAATTGCTCGGTCGTTGAAGAATTGAGTGATAATAAAAAAGTCCTTATAAATTAGTAGGTTGCTGGTTTGCTGAGACTAAGGTCTTAGCTCGGATATACCAAGGTCTAATTCAGGGTATTGCTCTCCCTTCTGTATAAACCTAGGACAGATATTTAACCTCGTTTGCGTCTGATAATAAAAAAATACCAAAAACATAGACGATCTGAGGGTATTTGATAATTACAACAATCAAGCTAAGGGCATCACGATGAGTGAAAAAATATATCCAGTTCGTCCGGAGATAGCGGCACAGGCGCACATTGATAATGATAAATATCTAGCAATGTACGATCAGTCTGTGAATGATCCAGACACATTCTGGGGTGAAGCAGGTAAACGCCTAGATTGGTTCAAACCATATACTAAAGTTAAAAACACATCTTTTGATCCACATAATGTTGATATCCGTTGGTTCGAAGATGGTACGTTAAATGCCTCATACAACTGCCTTGATCGTCATCTAGAAACTCGCGGTGATCAGGTTGCTATCATTTGGGAAGGAGATGACCCAAGTGAGTCTGAGAATATTACTTACCGTCAACTACATGAACGTGTTTGTAAGTTCTCAAATGCGCTTAAAGCGCGTGGCGTTAAAAAAGGCGATGTTGTAACTCTTTACATGCCAATGATCCCTGAAGCTGCTGTTGCGATGCTGGCATGTACACGTATTGGTGCAGTGCATTCAATCGTATTTGGTGGTTTCTCGCCGGAAGCATTAGCTGCGCGTATCGAAGGTGCAGATTCCAAAGTCGTTGTTACTTCAAACTACTCCCTACGTGCAGGTAAATCTGTACCGCTTAAAGCTAATGTTGATAAAGCGTTAGAGCATGAAGCAGCGAAAGAACGTGTTGAGAGCGTAATCGTTGTTAACCGTGTTGATAAAGACGTTGCTTGGAATGACAAGGTTGATGTTTGGTATGAAGATCTTGTAGCCGATGCTTCTGCAGATTGCGCTCCTGAAGAGATGGAAGCGGAAGCGCCAATGTTTATCCTTTACACATCCGGTTCAACGGGTGCGCCAAAAGGTCTTGAGCATACAACCGGCGGCTACATGGTTTACGCGTCTATGACGCATGAGTATGCCTTTGATTATAAAGAAGGTGACATCTACTGGTGTACTGCTGATGTAGGTTGGGTTACAGGTCACAGTTATATCGTGTATGGACCGCTTGCTAACGGCGGCACGTCCTTGATGTTTGAAGGTGTTCCAAGCTACCCAGATAACAGCCGCTTTGGTCGTGTTATTGAAAAACATAAAGTTAATCAATTCTACACTGCGCCAACCGCGATTCGTGCCTTGATGCAGCAAGGTGAAGATGTTCTAGGTGATTCCGACCTATCTTCACTACGTATCTTAGGTTCAGTAGGTGAACCGATTAACCCTGAGGCGTGGGAATGGTATTACCGTGTTATTGGTCAGAGCCGTTGCCCAATTGTTGATACGTGGTGGCAGACAGAAACAGGTGGCATGATGATCTTGCCTCTACCTGGTGCTACTGCTGCTAAACCAGGCGCTGCTTCACGTCCATTCTTTGGTGTTCAGCCAGCGTTGCTTGATGCGGATGGTAATGAGCTAGAAGGTGCTACAGATGGCAACCTAGTTATTAAAGACTCATGGCCTGGTCAGAGTCGTTCTATCTGGGGTGATCATGAGCGCTTTATCCAGACTTACTTCTCTACCTACAAAGGCTATTACACTACAGGTGATGGTGCGCGTCGTGATGAAGATGGATATTACTGGATCACAGGTCGTGTAGATGACGTAATTAACGTTTCTGGTCACCGTATGGGTACCGCTGAGGTTGAGTCAGCACTTGTTGCGCATCCTGCTGTAGCTGAAGCCGCTGTAGTAGGTTACCCGCATGAAGTTAAGGGTCAGGGTATCTACGTATACGTGACGCTACAGTCCGGCTACGAGCAATCAGATGAGCTACTGAAAGAACTGCGTATGCATGTTCGCTCTGAGATTGGTCCAATTGCTTCGCCTGACTTGATTCAATTTGCACCAGGCATGCCGAAAACGCGTTCTGGTAAAATCATGCGCCGTATCTTACGTAAGATTGCTGAAGATGATTTTGATGCATTAGGTGATACCTCAACACTGGCTGATCCGTCGGTTGTAGATGATCTCATCAATAACCGAATGAACCGTGCTAAGTAATATTTTTTAATATTTAGTCTAAAAAACTCTCGTAGGACTCGGAATATCCGAGACTTACGGGAGTTTTTTGTTCTATAGTAGTAGTTAAATCACTGGAAAACCGTTCCATTTACGGTCGGCGTTCGAGTAACAGTTTCTTAAGGGGGAATTGAACGCATGCAGTTAGCTCAAAAAATTATTATTGCAGATGATCATCCACTATTTCGCGCGGCTTTGAAGCAGGCGGTTGCTCAGGCACTGCCCGGCGTCGAGACGATAGAAGCAGATTCTCTACCGGCTGTTCAGGAGGCTGTTGACCAGCATTCTGATGCTGATCTTGTTTTGCTTGATATTCACATGCCAGGTACTAATGGATTCTCAGGTTTAGTTTTTCTTCGTGGTCAAAATCCAGGTATACCTGTGGTTGTAGTTTCCGGAAGCGAGCAGCCTCATATTATGAAGCGTGCAATTGATTATGGTGCTTCTGGTTTTATTCCAAAATCTTCTTCTTTAGAAACAATAGCGGATGCGATTGTTGCGGTACTAAAAGGGGAGGAATGGTTGCCACAGGAGGTTGCAGATAATCTTCCTGATGTAAGTGAAGATGATCAGAAGTTTGCAGTCGCTTTAGCGGCCTTAACGCCGCAGCAATTTCGCGTCTTGACTATGTTGACTGAGGGGCTGCTAAACAAGCAGATTGCTTATGAATTAAATGTTTCAGAAGCAACCATCAAAGCGCATGTAACTGCTATCTTACGTAAATTGGGCGTTCATAGTCGTACACAGGCGGTAATCGCAGCACAACGTTTGGGTGTAGAACCGCCTAAAACTGATTTAGAGTAACTTGTAGCTCGTTGATTTTAATAAGGCGCTTGATGCGCCTTTTTTCATGTCTATAGCACAGGGGGATGTGCTTTAGCTGGCCCGTGCGGTTGCGATGGTTTTGTTAATGATGGCCCTTAGTGCAGCAGGCTTAATCGGTTTTGTGAGTAGTTGAGCGCCATTAGCGGCTATCTCCTCTTTTACTGCTTCGGTGCGGTCTGCGGTAATGATAATGGCCGGTACTTTTTTGTTGAGCAGTGGTTGAATATCTTCCAGCGCCATAATACCGGTTAGTGTTTCTGAAAGATGATAATCTGCCAGAATTATTTCGGGTTGGAAGCCCGCGTTAATCTGTTTTATCGCATCCGCTGTTGATAGTGCTGTATTAACCTCGCATTCCCAACCATTAAGTAAAGCTGACATCCCTTCAAGAATTTTAGGTTCATTATCGATCACTAATGCCTTAATTCCTTTGAGCCCTTTACTGTGAATCCAGCCGCGTTTTTCAGGTTTAGGTTTGATAGCTTTTGCTGGATCACCTAAAGGTATTTCAATACTAAATACGGTGCCTTTGGTTGGCCATGAGCGAACATTCAGGCTGTGTCCTAGCATGTTGGCAATACGCTCGGTGATGGCTAGTCCTAGTCCTAGACCTTGTACTTGGGAGTGTCTTGGGTTGTCTATTCGCTTGAACTCTTCAAATACCTCGTTGAGTTTGTCTTCAGCTATGCCGACACCGGTATCCCATACTTCAACTCTCAGCATGTTATTGTCTCTGCGACAACCCAGCAGAATTTTTCCCTCTTGTGTGTAACGGATAGCGTTGGATAGGAAGTTTTGAATTACACGGCGTAAAAGTTGTTGGTCGGAACGAACAATCTTGTTACATGGGACGAAACGAAACCTTAGCCCTTTTTTCTTTGCAACGGCTGTAAATTCTGTATTCAGCGCGTTAAACATATCGCTTAGGCAGAAGTCACTAATTGAAGGAATTAATGCACCGGCATCTAATTTAGATATATCGAGTAAAGCGGTAATTAGCTCTTCTGCCGCAGTTAAAGAACCATTTAGATTATCTACCAGCTGACTTGTTTCCTCGCTATGGCTCTGTTGGGCCAGTGCGGAAGTAAATAGACGTGCCGCATTTAAAGGCTGTAATAGGTCATGACTGGCTGAAGCTAAGAAACGTGTCTTGCCTATATTGGCATCATCCGCGTCCGATTTGGCCTGACGTAGCTCATCTTCCATTAGTGAGCGGATTGTATTTTCTTTACGTAGTTCTTTGTTGACTACAGAAAGGGCGTGCGTTCGCTCTCTCACTCTCTGTTCTAGGGTTTCGTTAGTCTCTTTAAGGGCTATTTCTGCTTTACGTCGCTCTGTAATATCTTGATATAAAGAGAAGTAACCTAGTACATCGCCGTAATCACCTATATGTGGAATGTATTTTACTTCTGCGTATCGCTTGCTTCCGTCGGAAGTCGGTAAGGTCGTTTCAAAACGCTGCTGTTTACCTTTTAGTGCTTCGGTAATGTAAGGGCTTCTAAGCTCATATTCTGCTTCAGACATGATTTTATAGCAGGGTTTTCCTGAGATTGAGTTTCGATCTAAGTGGAAGGTCTCTGCATAAGCCTTATTGACAAAAAGATAGCGTCGTTCTGGATCAAGGTATGCAATAAGTACAGGTACATTGTCCGTGTAGATGCGAATATTTTGTTCGCTTTCCCTTAACGCTTCTTCTACATGTTTGTAAGTGGTGATGTCCATGTAGGTGTTAACGTAGCCGCCGTTAGGCATTGGGTTGCCGCGGACTTCTAAGACTGTGCCATTGGGGCGAAAACGCTCGTAACTGTGGCGTTGGCTTGATTTAAGTAAGGATAAACGCTTTTTGACCTGTTCCTCGTTATTACCGGGGCCGTATTCTCCTTTGGTTGCATTAAAACGAAATACTTCTTCAATTGGGCGCCCAACGCAGATAAGGCCTTCCGGATAATCGAACATCTCTACATAAACTCGATTCCATGCTACAAGCCTCATTTGCTGATCGACTACGCTAATACCTAAGCTGATATTCTCAATAGTCGATTGCAGAAGTGAGCGGTTGAACCGGAGTGCTTGAGAGGCTTCATCAACGATAGTTACAACATCGCCAATGTGCATGTCTTTTCCACGCAAGGTGGACGCTAAGACTATGCGTGAAGATGAAGCACCAATCACGCCCGCCAGTAATCGTTCGGTAAATTGGATTAATTCAGGCGTGGCTTTATCATCAGATAAAGGTGGGTCTTCATCCCGTTGTAGAGCAAAGCCCGTAAACGCATGTTGGGTGCGGCTGATCCCTAGAAAACGCTCTGTCAGCATTTGTAAATCACCAACAGTGACTTGCCCGTACTGTCTTGAGCTTTCGGTTAGATCCTTGTTGTATACGTCAACAAATGCGCTTGCTTGTATACGGTCCACAAGTCGTGGAGTTGCGTAGCGAGAGATCAGAATATAAAGACTCGTATTAACGAATAGAGACCAGAATACTCCATGGGATAAAACATCTAGGCTATCGAGGTTAAATAGATGGGTTGGGGAAAGCCAAGTAATATTAAATATCCCGTTATTTAGGTATTCAGGCCCCAGTAGTCCAGCTTCACTAAAAGAGGGAAGTACAAGGGTGTAAAGCCATAGTATAAATCCGCCAATTAGACCGGCAATAACCCCATTACGAGACCCTGATTTCCAGTAAATTCCGCCAATAATCGCTGGTAGGAATTGTGCTGCTGCTACAAATGCAAGTAAGCCGAAAGACGCTAGAGGGGATTGGTCGCCTAAAATTCGATAGTAAAAATAGGCCAAGATCATTAGGCATAAAATGGTGATACGTCGGACACGAAGTAAAAGGGAGCCGATATCCTTGTTATCCGAGAGTCTGAGCCATGAAATTCGAAATAAAAGCGGCATGATAATGTCGTTACATACCATTGTGGCTAAGGTAATACTCGCTACGATAACCATACTGGTGGCCGCGGATAATCCCCCAATAAACGCGAAGGTCGCAAGTTGTTTGTAATCCGCAGCTAAGGGGAGCATAAGTACAAAAGTATCTGCATCAACGTTTGTACCTTCAAAATAGAGCACACCTGCTGTAGAGATGGGTAAAACGAAAGCCGATAGTAAAATCAAATAGACAGGAAATAACCAGCGAGCCAGTTTTAAATGTCCAGCATTTGTATTTTCTACTATGGTGACATGAAATTGACGGGGCAAGCAGATAACGGCCGCGCAGGCGAGAAGTGTCTCTGTTAAAAAACTGCCTTCAAGGAGTGATGTTGTGTAATTGTTATTGTTGTTTAACTGTAAGGCGATATTGTAAGCAAGGTTGCCAAAACCATCAAAAACTTCAAAGGTTACGAAAATACCCACGGCTATAAATGCTGCGAGTTTTACAATGGATTCGAAAGCTACGGCGAGTACTAAGCCTTCATGGTGTTCGGTCGCATCAATCTGCCGCGTACCAAAAAGTATAGCGAAAATTGCCATGACTATGGCCACAAAGAGTGCGGTATCACTCCCTTTGCTTATTACCTCTTCTGTTCCAGGTGTTAAGGCGTTGTAGCTAATCGCTACAGCTTTAAGCTGCATGGCGATATAGGGCATAGTGCCGGTAACGGCAATAATGGTTACTAGTACAGCTAAGGCTTGGCTTTTTCCGTAGCGAGATGAGATGAAATCCGAGATGGTTGTAATATTTTGTTGTTTGCTGATCAGCACCATCTTCTCAATTAATTGCCAGCCAAAAATAAATACGATAATTGGTCCCAGATAAGTGGCTAAAAACTCCCATCCGTTAGTGCTTGCTCTGCCTACTGCTCCATAAAAGGTCCAAGAGGAACAGTAGACAGCAAGGGAGAGTGAGTAGATGATTGGTCTACTGGCTGCCCGAGGATTTTTTTGAGCATTTTTGTCACCGTAGTAAGCGATGGCAAAAAGCAAGCCTAGGTAGGCAAGCGATATAAGAATTATCGACCAACCTGAAAGCATAAACACAATTCCTCGGTGAGATTATCAGGTAGTTAGTTTACTAGTTTTTAGCAGGAACCCAATATTTACCTGATTTTTGCAGAATAACGAATAGATATGTATCTAAATGACTAATACTTTTGTATAGGTGTTTGTTGTTAATAGGTTTTTTGGTTATGCCCTAGACTCTACGGAAAACGGCTAATCAGAGGGAGATTGGTAGGCATAAGGATATAACGAGTCGACTAAAGTTTAGCTTTGTTTGGCGACGGTGTCTGATAGTCTCTACCTGTCTTAAATTTTCACCAATTTTTCAATAACAAAAATAAGGATGGTGTTATGTCAATTAGTAATGAGCAGGCGCAAGCCTACTGGCGCGAAAATTTGCGCATCATTATGACTCACCTTGCGATCTGGTTTGTAGTTTCCTACGGCTGCGCAATCCTGTTCGTTGAACAGCTTAACGAGATTCCGTTTTTCGGCTTCCCATTAGGTTTTTGGTTCGGCCAGCAGGGGTCAATCTTCGTATTCGTCATCTTGATCTGGACTTATGTGTTCAGTATGAACAAGCTTGACGAGAAGTATGACGTTCACGAATAACAATAATAATTTCAATTAGGACGGCATTGCTATGAGTCTCGACGTTTTAACTTTTCTCTTTGTAGGTGGCTCCTTTGCGCTATATATCGGTATTGCGATATGGGCGCGCGCAGGATCAACCAAAGAATTCTACGTGGCAGGCGGTGGTGTACCACCAATTGCAAACGGTATGGCGACAGCGGCTGACTGGATGTCTGCAGCTTCGTTTATCTCTCTAGCCGGTTTGGTTTCCTTTATCGGTCGTGATGGTTCAGCTTATTTAATGGGTTGGACTGGTGGTTATGTATTGTTAGCACTGCTGTTAGCACCTTACCTACGTAAGTTTGGTAAGTTCACAGTACCTGACTTTATCGGTGACCGTTATTACTCGCAAACTGCGCGTGTAATTGCAGTGGCTTGTACAATTGTAATCTCTTTCACCTATGTTGCTGGTCAGATGCGTGGTGTTGGTATCGTGTTCTCTCGTTACCTACACGTTGATATCAACACAGGTGTTATTATCGGTATGGCGATTGTATTCTTCTACGCTGTACTCGGTGGTATGAAAGGTATTACTTATACTCAGGTTGCACAGTACTGCGTACTTATTCTTGCGTTTACTGTACCTGCATTGTTCCTATCTGCTCAGGTTACGGGTCATATCCTTCCACAGATCGGTTTAGGTGCTACATTAGATAGTGGTATGTCTGTACTAGCGACGTTGGATCAGCTTTCAGTTGATTTAGGCTTTAGTCAGTATACTAGCGGTAAGAAATCTACGATTGATATCTTCTGCTTAACAGTTGCTCTAATGTGCGGTACTGCAGGTCTTCCTCATGTAATCGTACGTTTCTTCACTGTACCTCGTGTTAAAGATGCACGTATCTCTGCAGGTTATGCATTGATCTTCATTGCGCTTCTTTATACTGCGATTCCTGGTGTGGCTGGTTTTGGTCGTGTAAACCTTATCCAAACACTGAATGGCGCTGATGGTTCTGGTGCTTCTTATGAAGCTCTAAAAACCGAAGCTAAATGGTTCCAGCAGTGGGAAAATACAGGTCTTATCGGTTGGAATGACCGTAACGGCGATGGCAAAGTTCAGTATGCTGCTGGTGATGCATTTAATGGCGCTAAAGGTAAGCCTGCGTTCCTTGAAGATCGTGGCGAATATGGTCAGCGTCTAGCAACTAACGCTAAAGATGATGCTGAGTTTGATGCAAATAAACAGCCGTTTGCTAACGAAGTATATGTCGACCGAGACATTATGGTGTTGGCTAACCCTGATATTGCGCAGCTTCCTAACTGGGTAATTGCGTTAGTAGCAGCGGGTGCGGTTGCAGCGGCACTATCTACTGCAGCGGGCTTGTTGTTGGTAATTTCAACAGCGATCTCCCATGACTTGATGAAGAAAACTATCAATCCGAATATCAGCGATAAGCAGGAGCTTCTTTATGCTCGTCTAGCTGCGATTGTTGCGATTTGTATTGCCGGTTACTTCGGTATTAACCCTCCAGGCTTTGTGGCTCAGGTTGTTGCCTTAGCGTTTGGTTTGGCGTGTGCGTCTGTATTCCCTGCAATTATCATGGGTATTTTCTGGACTCGTCATAACTCACAAGGTGCGATTGCCGGTATGCTTGTAGGTCTTGTATCTACAATGTGTTACATGTACTACTTCGCATTCGGTAGTGGTACGCCTGATCAGTACTTCTTAGGTATCTCTCCAGGTGGCTTCGGTACTGTTGGTGCGGTTCTGCATATCATTGTTGGCTTCGTAGTATCTAGTATGACTGCGGCACCACCAAAAGAAATCCAGGAGATTGTAGCTGATCTACGTATTCCACGTGGCGCTACTGAGGCTCATGATCATTAAGATCGAGTAATCACCTTACGGAAGGGGCGCCCAGCGTAAAGTTGGAGCGCCCTTTTTTGTGAACATTGCATAAGGATTATAGAGATGCCTGATTCTTTCAAAATGACAAACCTTCCGTTTAGTTTGTTGGATGAAAAAGAGGAACACATACTGCGTTCGAGCCTTGATATAGGTTACTACCAAAAGGGCGAGGTAATTATGGCTGCCGGGGAGGAGCCTGAAGGTGTGTTTATTATTTTGAAAGGAAGGGTGGGTGAAAGCGAAGTTATAGAGGAGGGGGAGACAAGCCGTGAGCAGATCTTTGTTTATTACACGAATGAAGATTATTTCGGGGGTTGGTCTGCAATCCGAGGTAAGGCTATTCATAACTTTATCGCTGAAGAAGAAACAATATGTCATGTTTTGCCGACTAAAACCTTATTAGATTTAATGTCTACGAATAGCCTGTTTGCAGACTATTTTCAGCAAAACCTGTCCGCTAAAACTGAAATTGTTCAGCAGCATGGCAAAGATCAAGATATGGCCGAATTTATGTTGGCTAAAGTATCCGATGGGTTGATTAGGGAGCCATTGGTTATAGTGGAAGGGACTTCTATACGTGAAGCAACCTTGATTATGCGAGAGCATAAATCGGATTGCTTATTGGTTAGACGAGGAAGTCGATATGGCATGGTTACCGGAACTGACTTGCTTGATGCGGTTATCGTTAATGAGATGTCGATGGATACGGATCTAGCGGAGATAGCAAGTTACCGCTTAATCACAGTTGAGCCAGATGACTATCTGTTCAATGCGTTGATTATCATGACTCAACAGCGCATTGAACGTGTTGTGGTTATGCAGGGAGCTGAGATGAGTGGGATAGTAGAGCTCACGGATGTGTTGAGCTATTTTTCGAGTCATTCTCATGTGATTGGTTTGCGGATTGAGAGAGCGCAAACGGTTGAAGATCTAAGAGAGGCTGCTCAGGGCTTAGATGATTTAATTAAGGCTTTAGTCTCCCATGGTGTTAAGACTCGATTTGCCATGGATCTCTTGGCTGCAATGAATGGCCGGATTATTGCTAAATTATTCAATATTATCATTCCTTCTGATATGCAGCCCCATGTTTGCCTTTTAGTGATGGGCTCGGAAGGGCGTGGTGAGCAAATCATGAAAACAGATCAAGATAATGCTGTTATTTATCGAGATGGTTTGGTTTGGCCGGAGATGCAGGCGACCTTAAATCGATTTAGTGAGACTTTGATCGGATTTGGTTTTCCTCCGTGCCCAGGTAATATTATGGTATCAAATCCCGCTTGGGTTCGTTCATTGGGTGAGTGGACTCAGATGTTGAGGGAGTGGGCTGAAAAGTGCGACTGTGAGTCGCAGATGAACTTGGCTATCGCTATAGATGCTAAACCTGTAGCGGGTAACCCTGCTATATTTAAAGCGAGTCGTAACTGGTTTATGCGTCATTTACGTAATAATGATGTGTTTTTCTCTCATTTTGCAAAAGCATCCTTAGAGTTTGATACGCCGTTAACCTTCTTTGGTAACTTAAAAGATAAAGGGCACTTAGATATTAAGAAGGGTGGGATATTTCCTGTTGTTCATGGTATTCGAACGATTGCGCTTGAGTATCGTATTAAGGCGACAAATACATTTGAACGAATTGAGGCGTTGGTCGAGCAGGATCAGTTACAGAAAAAACATGGTAGTGAACTAGCAGAAGCGCTAAGTCTGTTTATTAGTTTAAGGTTAAGGCAGCAAATTAAACGCATAGAGTGCAGTGAAAGTGGGCATGATCAAACACCTAACTTAATTGAATTGCAGTCGTTAGATAAAATGGAGCGTGATCTGTTGCGAGATGCTTTGCATATTGTAAAAGGGTTTAAGAAGCATCTTGAGCTTAGATATCACCTCGGGGGTTAGTTGATGATAATACCCAGAGCGGTTAGAAGAATAAAAGAGAAATATGATCACAAAGCGGGTCCGTTCGCCCATCTTTTTGAATCCTATAGTGGCGACGAGATTGTTTCGCTTGATTGTGAAACCACTAATTTAGATGTGAAACAAGGCGAAATTGTATCTATAGGTGCGGTTAAGATTAGAGGTCGAAAAGTACTCGCGAGTGAGCGGTTAGATATTAAATTAAAGCCACCCAAGTCTTTGAGTGGCGATTCTATTAAAATTCATAAAATTCGTGAGAGCGATTTAGCGGAAGGTATAGAGATTGAAGATGCCTTGCAGCAGGTGCTTGAATTTGTCGGTAATCGTCCGATTTTAGGCTATTACGTGAATTATGATATTCGGATGTTAGATAAATTTATCAGGCCGCTATATGGCTTTGGTTTGCCGAATAAAGCGGTGGAGCTTTCGCACGTCTACCACGATATCATCAAGTGGAAGTCTGTCGGTGGTAATGTCGATTTACGGTTTGATACTATATCGAAAAAGTTAGATATCCCCATGTTGGAGCGGCATACTGCTATAGGTGATGCTTTGACCGTAGCTTTGATGTATGTGCGTCTAAAATACGGCGATCCGCCAGAAGCGCATTATTAATCGATAATACGTCAAAAGATTAGCGGGCCTTATGGCCCGTTTTTTGCTTTATTTCTACCGTATGTACTCATTTATAGTTTTAATAGACAAAATAATGACATTATTTTGTTATCCTCTATTGATGAAGTGCTAAGTGTGATTATAATGTCAATAAATTGCCGCTTGGTGTTGGTATGGTAGAAAGAGCAGATATAAATAGCGTTCTTATGCAAATGCGGACTATTAAAGCGCAGGTCCAAGCCACTTCTTCTGATGTGGCGCATATTGCGCCAGAAGGTTTGAAGGAAAATGGTGTTGTAGGACGAACGTCGTTTGGGGATATCTTAAAAAATGCCGTTGATGGTGTTCATGATACTCAGGTGAATGCCAAAAAGTTGGCGGTTGCATACGAGCAAGGTGATTCGAGTATCGATTTACCGCAAGTAATGATTGCGGCCGAGAAGGCGTCTATATCTTTTCAAGCTATGACCCAAGTACGTAATCGCTTGGTTTCAGCTTATGAAGATATTATGAATATGCCGATCTAATAAAAAATAGAAATTCAAGGTGAGTGGCTGTGGCTGGTGGTTCTGAAACGTTAAGTGGAAACCCAATGCAAGGCTTTAATAAGCTAGGCATTGTACGTCAACTCGGTTTGATGGTTGGGTTGGCTGCCAGTGTCGCTATAGGCTTTGCTGTTGTTCTGTGGTCTCAAAAGCCTGAACAGCGAGTTCTCTTTAGTAATCTCTCTTTTTCTGATGCGAATCAGATTATCGAACAACTTCGTTTATACAATGTGCCCTATAATTTTGATGCGGATGGTCGGGCTATACTGGTGCCTGATGAATATGTTCATCAAGCACGTTTAAAGCTAGCGGCTGAAGGTTTTACTGCGGATAAAACTGTTGGCTTCGAAATAATGGATAAAGAGCAAAGCCTCGGTACCAGTCAGTTTATGGAAACGACAAGGTATAGACGAGGTTTGGAGGGTGAACTGGCGCGCACAATCGCTAGTATGACGGCCGTTCGAAATGCTCGGGTGCATTTAGCTATACCTAAAGATACGGTGTTTATTCGTGACACTCGTAAGCCTACAGCCTCAGTTTTCTTAGAACTTTTTTCTGGTCGAGCTCTCGAACGGGATCAAGTTGCATCAATTGCTAATTTAGTTGCTTCAAGTATTCCTGCTCTTAATGTTAAAGATGTAACAGTGGTTGATCAGCAGGGCCGTTTGCTGAATATGCGCGACAAAGACGTTAATGTCGTTTTAGCAGCGAAGCAACTTGAATATACACGAAGCTTAGAAGGAACGTTGCTCAATAGGGTTAATAGTATTCTACAGCCTGTTGTGGGGGCTGGGCGCTTCCGTGCCGAAGTGTCTGCTGATGTGGATTTCACGGCCGTTGAGCAAACGGATGAACTTTATAATCCGGATCTGCCAGCGTTGCGTAGTGAGCAAACGATGGATGAATCTCGTGTCAGCGGAAGCGCACCTGTTGGAGTGCCTGGTGCATTATCTAATCAGCCGCCGGGGCCAAGTAGTGTTCCTGAACAAGTAGGGTCAGGTGACAGCGCTGCGGCGGAAGGTGGATCTCCAGGTTCTGCTCGTAAGCAGGCGACTCGAAACTATGAATTGGATAGAACGATCAGTTATACCAAGCATCAACAAGGGCGTGTTAGACGTCTAACTGTAGCGGTTGTGGTAGATGATCTGTCTAGCGTGGATCCCACAAGCGGTGATGCGATCAGAGCGCCTTGGGATCAGAATGAATTAGAACGCTTACGTATACTTGTCCAAGATGCTGTAGGTTTTTCTGCCTTGCGTGGTGATAGTGTTAATGTTGTGAATACTCCCTTTGTCGCTGAAGAACCTATAGTGACAGAGGATATTCCGATCTGGAAGCAAGATTGGATCTGGGATATCGCTAAGCAAGCAATGGCTGTTATTTTTGTTCTGGTCTTAGTTTTTGGGATTTTAAGACCGATTTTACGTAACTTGGCGACAGCCGGTACTGCTGGTCATGTGGCTGGTCTAGGTGCTGCTGGTGATGTGAGTGCTGAGTTGGCTGGGTTAGATGGCGCTGACTTTTCGTCTGATTCTGTGACCTTTGGCAGTGATGATGAATTACTACCTACCCCCAATGAAAGTTTTGATTATCAGTTAAATGCTATTCGTAGTATGGTGGCCGAAGATCCTGCGAGAGTAGCGCAGGCAGTTAAACAATGGGTAGGTGATAATGAGTGACGGAGCAGATCAGGGGGGGCGTGAAATTGATAAGGCCGCCATCCTGCTGATTAGCTTGGGTGAAACTGACGCTGCAGAGATTCTCAAACATATGGGCCCTAAAGAGGTTCAAATGATTGGGGAGGCGATGGCACAGTTAAATAATGTTCCTCAAACAAAAGTAGAATCGGTTGTAGGTGACTTTATGGGATTGGTTAGCGACCAAACCGGTATAGGCATTAATAACGATATCTATATTCGCTCTATGCTTAATCAGGCGTTAGGTGAAGAAAAAGCTAAAACTCTCCTCGATCGTATTCTTATGAGCACCAATACGTCTGGCCTTGATACGTTGCGCTGGATGGAGCCTCGACAAATCGCAGAAATTATTCGTTATGAACATCCGCAGATTCAGGCGGTGGTTGTTGCTTATCTTGAGCCTGATGTGGCGGCGGGTGTTTTAGGGTGTTTCGATGAAAAACAACGCCTTGATATTCTTATGCGTGTTGCTGCTTTGGATCGTATTCAGCCGCAAGCGTTACAGGAGTTGAATGATATATTGGAGCGTCAATTTGCTGGCGCAGGCGGTGCGAGCACTGCTACCTTGGGCGGCGTAAAATCAGCTGCGAATATCATGAACTTTATTGACTCTAATATGGAAGTGGAGTTGATGGAGAGCATTAAGGAATCGGATGAATATTTAGCGTCTAGCATCTCTGATCTAATGTTTGTTTTCGATAATCTACTTGATGTTGAAGATATGGGTATTCAAGCTATCTTGCGTGAAGTGTCAACGGATGTGTTAGTGATTGCACTAAAAGGCGCAGATGTAGCCTTGCAAGAAAAAATCTTTAGAAATATGTCTAAGCGTGCTGCCGAATTGCTGAAGGATGACCTTGAAGCGAAAGGTCCTGTGCGGGTTAGTGATGTTGAAGGTGCACAGAAAGAGGTGCTTACCATTGCACGCAGACTTGCCGATGATGGTGAAATTATCCTTGGCGGTGGTGGTGAGGCGATGGTGTAATTGATATATGTCTAACGAAACTAAGGCGTATAAACGTATTAGGGCTGAAGATGTGCGTGATGCCCAAAGCTGGACTTTACCTCAAATGGGAAAGTCTTCTACGACCGCTACTGCGCTTCAGCATAAAACGATTGCCGAAGTTACTGTTGTTGATGAAGTTATTGCTGCAGAAAAGATTACTGTCGCTGAACTTGAAGCTATTCGAGAAACCGCACGTATTGAAGGTCTTGCAGCGGGTTTGGAGGAAGGGCGTAGTCAAGGTCAAGAGGAAGGACATGCTGCAGGTTTAGTTGCGGGACGAGAAATTGGTTACAAAGAGGGTTTTCAGCAGGGTGAGTCAGAGGTCGCAAGGCTTCAAACAATGCTTAAAGATCTGTTGTCTGAATTACAAACCCCACTGGACGAATCGACCGCAGCTATCGAAGAAGAGTTAGTGAAACTTGTTGTTTTATTAGCTGAAAAAACAGTAGGTGCTGAGCTGTTAACAAGAAAGGATTTGCTTCTATCTTCTATTCGAGAAGGCTTACAGCAGTTGCCTGAACCCATAACGACAGTGCTTCTCAAAGTAAGTGCAGATGATTCTGAGTTTATTGAGGAATCACTACTTCTACCAGGGGCATCTCTTGTGGTTGAGGTTTCTCCTGATATTGCAGCTGGTGGCTTTCGTCTTGAAACTGAAAGTACTTTGATTCAAGATGAGGTTGAAGCGCGTTTTTCCGAAGTTGTAGAGCAATTCTATAACAATCTAAAACATGAAGCCGCTGGCGATCATGAGTAAGCTCCTAGAAAAACTATCCCGTTATTCTCAATACCGAATAGATCCTCCTTGCCCGCGTGTAGAGGGTCGCATCACGCGTATGATCGGCTTGACGATTGAGGCTGTCGGTATTAAGTGTGCTGTGGGGGCATGCTGTTTTATTGAGTTATCCAAAACAAATAAAGTTGAGGCTGAGGTGGTGGGGTTTTCTGGAGACCGCATCTATTTAATGCCTTTATATCCAATCGATGGATTACAGTCTGGAACACGAGTTATAGCCTCTTCTGAGTCCGGAAAAGTCCCTGTCGGAATGAACCTTCTTGGTCGAATCTTAAACGGTGTTGGTAAGCCTATAGATGGTAAAGGGCCTTTGCAGCCTGAAGCTGAAACGGATTTAGCTGGAGAGATTATTAATCCTCTTATGCGAGAGCCAATAAAACAGCCTCTTGATGTAGGTATCCGCACAATTAATGGTTTGTTGACGGTCGGGCGTGGTCAGCGAATGGGTCTATTTGCTGGTAGTGGTGTCGGTAAATCGGTATTGCTGGGGATGATGACGCGCTTTACTGAAGCGGAAATTATTGTTGTAGGTCTGATCGGTGAGCGAGGACGGGAGGTTAAAGAGTTTATTGAGCATAGTTTAGGTGAGGAGGGTTTAAAGCGTTCGGTTGTGGTTGCTTCACCTGCAGATGATTCGCCTCTTATGAGGCTTCGGGCTTCACAATTATCGACACGTATAGCTGAGTATTTTCGCGATCAAGGGAAAAATGTACTTTTGCTAATGGATTCTCTAACCCGTTATGCTCAAGCTCAACGTGAAATAGCGCTGGCCGTTGGTGAGCCACCTGCAACTAAAGGGTACCCGCCCTCTGTTTTTGCTAAAATTCCTAAACTGGTTGAGCGAGCAGGTAATGGTGAAGAGGGTAGTGGTTCTATTACTGCGTTTTATACGGTATTGACTGAAGGGGATGATCAGCAAGATCCTGTAGCTGATTCGGCACGTGCGATTTTGGATGGGCATATTGTTCTATCGCGTCGTTTGGCTGAACAAGGACATTATCCTGCAATCGATATTGAGGCCTCAATTAGTCGTGCGATGCCGCAGATTGTTGAAGCGGATCATCTAAAAATGGCAATGCGGTTTAAGCAGCTATACTCTAAGTATCATCAAAATGAAGACCTTATTAATGTAGGGGCTTATGTTAAGGGAAGTGATCCTGATACTGATTTTGTGATAGAAAATTTACCTTCAATTAGCGCTTATCTGTGTCAGGGTATGAATGAATCCTTCGCGCTAAAAGAATCTATGCAGCAGATGTTTATGGTTATCTCTACACCTCCACAAGCGGAGTTAAACCAGCAAATACGTCGCCCAGCAAATAATGGCTTGCAGAAATGAGTAAACGTTCAAAGCGATTACAGTTGGTTCTTGATCTTGCCGAGAGAAAAAAGAAACAGGCGGATCAGTTTCTTGCGGCTAGTCGTCAGCGAGTTGAGCAAGATAAGAGAACTATGGGGCAGTTGGATCAATATTTAGCTGAATACCATCAAAATTATCTAGGGGTCAATGCGGAAGGCTGTACCGGTGCGCAATTGCATGCACAGCAAGCTTTTATGCAGAAGATACAAGATGCCAAAGATACTCAGACCAATGCCATGGCTCAGAACTTAAAAGAACTTGAGGCAGTTGAACAGCATTGGAAAACTTCATACGCACGTATGAAGGGTATGCAAAAACTGACGGATAAGGCGCTCGAAACTGAAATGCAAGCAGAGGAAAAGGCTTTGCAAAAGCAGATAGATGAGCGTGCTCAAGTAATGAAAAACTCCTTCCTGTAATCTTGGCCCTTTTTTTGCTTTTGTTGTACTAGGCAAATTCATAGGAGCCTAGAATGAGCGAGCAAATATCAATGCCTGCAGGTAGTGGGCTATTAACTTTAAATCTATCAGTATCGTCATCAAGTGGCTCTTCGCTAGCTCCTGGTGGTGCTTTGTTTAGTGGTTTTGGCTCAGTGCTGAGTCAATTGCCTGAACAAGGAGCTGGGCTTGCCAGCGGCGCTTTTTTGCCGCAATCGGGTGCTAGTTTGCCGCAAGTCAGCGATGATGGCTTGCTTCCGGACATTACCATGGAGCAGAAAATGCTCTATATCGCACAGATGTTAGAGCAACAGTATGGAGAGGGTGCTGAGCTTCCTCCAGAGATTACAGCAGAGCTTGCTCAAGCTTTGAAAGAATTCGCAGAGCAGCGCACGACATTATCAAACGAAGGTGAGGTGGCAGAGGTTGAGTCATCTGATGTAGAGGTAGGGGATGATTTAGCGGTTGCTGGTGTTGTTGGTCCTCCTATACTTTTATCTGATCTTGAAGAGAGTATGAGTAATGGCGCTCTGTATGATGCGCTTAAAGCTAAATTTAATGAATTCTCTTCAGGCGCTGCTGCGTTATCTGATGATGCAGAAATTTCTGATGACGCTGTTCGGCAAAATGGGCGAATTGCTGGCTTGGTCGATAATGTTGTTAATGCCGATGGATTGAAAGATTTATCTGAGGTTGTGAATCAACGTTCTGCTGATCAGCTTGCGCTTATTAATGCCAATAGAGATGAGCGTGCTGCATTGTTTCAAGCGCAGGTCGCGGCGGATGATTCTTCTTCCGACATGGCCGCTGCTGCTCAATTACGCGCTTCAGATGAAATGAATAAAGCGGCTGCTTCTTCTGTAGTTGCACAGAATTTAGCTCTTAAATCGAATAATGAAAGAGCATCCGGTACTGTGCTGTCTCAGCCTGTTGACGATGGGGTCGATAGTACACTTGATCCTAGTTTAAAAAGAGATAACTCTGCTGTAGGTCGTGTTTCTGAGCGAGCTGATCTGTTGAGTGCTAACTATCAAAAAGAGATGGCCGCTGATTTGGCGGCAAAAGCAGAGGTGGCTGCAAAACCTATATCTGGAAAAGAGCTTCCTGAAAAATTTGAGTCTGCGTTGGAGCTGTCAAAACAGCTGTTGCAGAAAGTTACGTCTAACGAGAAAGTGTCTGATAGTAGCTTTAATCAGCGTATGGAAACGCTTGTATTGGCTCAAACTCAACAGGCGTCAGGAGTTAATCAGCCGACACAGGCTCAAAAGGTGGTTTCTGATGCTCAAAACCTTATGATGCCGCAACAAGTTCAGATCAATACACCCGCATGGAAAAATGCATTGGGTGAGCGCGCCATTATGGTTTCGACACAGAATTTAAATGTAGCTAATATTCAGTTAGATCCTCCAGAACTTGGCGCTTTGAGTATCAAAGTGCATATAAATCAAGACCAAGTCAGTCTTAGTTTTACCTCGCCTCATGCGCATGTTCGTGATGCTGTGGAACAGAGTTTGCCAAGGCTCCGTGAGATGTTTGCTGAGCAAGGTTTATCTTTGCAGGATTCATCTGTGGCCGATCAATCTGCGGATCAGCAACGTAGAGAACAGTTTGCTGAGCAGGGTGAAAAAGGTGCTTCAGGAAGCTCATATATGGAAACAGGGGAAGCGGGTGGTGAAGAGTCACTTTCTCAAGTGGAGTCTAAACCGATGTCGTTGGTTGATTACTATGCTTAGATCGCTTTTGTTGATGATTGTTAAATAGATAGGTGACCTGTAAATTGTCGTAGAATATTTTTGAAATCAGGTTGTTAGTTTGTTGTTTCTTATTTGATAGGTGTATTTGGTGATTAATATACCTACTTATTTTCTTTTTCTTATAATGGCGCTTCGGCTTCTTGTTCGATGTTTACTATAAAAACAGTAGTTTTTGTGGTTCTTGATCTTCAGCCTTAAAATCAGTGTGTTATATTAGGCTTAATTCTATTTTTACCATGCGGCTATCGTAAAGCACTTGCCGTGATGTTGCTGAGGATCTATACATGGCTGAAGAGCAGGGACCGAGTACAGAAGAGGGCGATCCAAAAAAATCGTCTAAGTTAAAATTAATTATTATCGTTGTACTTGCGCTCATTATTGGTGGCGGTGGAGCTACTGCAGCATTTCTTTTTCTAGGTGGAGATGATTCGACTGAAGAGGCAGCGTCAGCGGAGCCGGTTAAGGCTGAAGCTATTTATACTAAGGTGAGAACTATGGGGGGTAAGCCGATGTTTGTCGTTACTCTCCAGTCAGACGATCAGCGTTCGCATTATATGCAGCTTTATGTAGAGGCGAAAACTCGCGATCAAAAAGTTGCTGATGCGTTGACCCTTCATATGCCATTGATTGTTTCTAGACTAAATAACTTATTTAGTGCGCAAGATTTTCGAGTTTTACAGTCATTGGAAGGTAAACGAGCTTTGCAAAATGATGCCACTGAATTAGTGTGTGAGATTATGCAAGACAAAATAGGTAAGCCCGGTGTTGAAGCTATTCTCTTTACTAATATGGTTATGCAGTAATGCGATTGTATTTGGTTGAGGAACCTTGCTAGATGTCAGTCAAAGACCTGCTTTCACAAGATGAAATCGACGCTCTTTTACATGGGGTGGACGATGGTGATGTTGAAACTTCTGAAGATATTGAGGTTGAGGACGGAGAAGTTCGTCCTTATGATCTAGCCAGTCATGAACGTATTGTTCGTGGCAGAATGCCTACACTTGAAATGGTTAACGAGCGTTTTGCGCGTTACACCCGATTAAGTCTTTTTAACCTGTTGCGCCGTGCTGCTGATGTTACTGTTGGTGGTGTGCAGGTTATGAAATATGGCGATTATATTCATACGCTATATGTTCCTACCAGTATGAACCTTGTACGGGTTTCCCCTCTTCGTGGCACCGCACTCTTTATTATGGATGCTAAGCTGGTTTTTAAGCTGGTGGATAACTTTTTTGGTGGAGATGGGCGTCACGCAAAAATAGAGGGGCGAGAGTTTACACCTACAGAAACCCGCCTTATTCATAAAGCATTGGAACAGTTCTTTTTGGATCTAGAGGAGGCATGGCGTCCAGTTAAAGAGCTAAGTTTTGAGCATTTAGGCCATGAGATGAATCCAGCAATGGCTAATGTTATCAACCCCACTGAGGTGGTGGTTGTCAGTACTTTTCAGGTCGATCTTGAAGGAGGATCAGGTGAGTTTCATGTGGCAATGCCTTACTCCATGCTTGAGCCGATCAGGGATCTGCTCGTATCTGGATTCCAGAATAACGAAGATGAAAAAGATGAGCGCTGGCAAATCGCGTTACAGAGAGATATTTTGATGGCGCAGCTTCCACTAGATATGGTGGTGGCGCAGCAGGATATGACATTGCGTGATGTGTTGGAGTTAGAGGCGGGTGATGTAATACCTATAGAGTTGCCATCTACGTTTGAGTTAAAGGCTAACAAGGTGCCCGTATATCGTTGTACTATGGGAGTTGCTCGGGGTAACTTGGCTGTAAAAATTGTTGATCAGATAGTACGCCCTAAATAAACGGCAGATAAGATTATTAGAGAGCAAAATAGATGAGTGATGAAACTGAAGATCAGCAAGCACTAGCTGATGAATGGGCTGCAGCAATGGAAGAGCAGGTCACTGATGAGGGTGGAGGCGCGGTTGATCCTGATGAGTTGTTAGCTGCAACGGGTGCTGTTGGAACATCGGTTGAGCTTGATGAATTACAGGATGAAGGGACACCAGTATCTGATCCAAAATTAGATGTCATCCTTGATATTCCTGTGACTTTGTCAATGGAAGTAGGTCAGACAGATATACCTATTAGTAATTTATTGCAGCTAAATCAGGGCTCTGTTATCGAGCTTGACCGAGTTGCTGGTGAGCCATTAGATGTGATGGTCAACGGGACTTTAATTGCACATGGTGAGGTTGTTGTAGTGAATGATCGCTATGGTATCAGGCTTACGGATGTTATTAGTCCACAAGAACGTATTAAGCGGCTGAAATAGCGGGATATGCGTCCAATACTTTTCTTAGCGTTCCTGATGCTATCGAACTCGGTTTTTGCAGGGGCGACAGCATCCTCAGCAAATACTTCTATGCCGAGTTCTATACCTCCAGCGTTTAAAGAGCCTTTCTCTGGGGAGGCTTTGATCCAGCTTGTAGTAGGCTTGTGCGTTGTCGTTGCAATCATATTTATATTGTCTTGGGTATTAAAACGTTTCTCTGGCATATCTTCTATGACAAAAAATATGCGTGTCGTCGGCGTCTTGCCGTTGAGTGCGCGTGAGAAAGCAGTTCTAGTTAAGGTTGGTCAGCAACATCTACTGCTAGGTGTTGCGCCTGGGCGAGTGTCCCGTCTACATGCTTTTGAGCCAGGTGAGATTGAGGAAGCGAATGATAAGAAAGCAGACAGCTTTTCTAATCGGTTAGCTGAGGTTGTGAAACAGCGTCGAGCTTCTGAAGAGAAGAGCGGAGATAGAGATGAATAAGCTGTTTTCAGTTCTTCTCTTTGTTGCTTTAGGGGCGACTGCATTTACAGTGGAAGCTGCGGACGTTGGTATACCCGCACTCACATTGACGACGGGTGAAAACGGCGAAACAAACTACAGCGTAACGCTGCAAGTGCTTGCGTTGATGACTATGCTGACGTTCTTGCCAGCTATGCTCATCATGATGACTTCATTTGCACGAATCATCATTGTTTTTTCCATCTTGCGTCAAGCGTTAGGGTTGCAACAAACGCCATCGAACCAGATTATGGTAGGTATGGCTATGTTTCTCACGCTTTTTATTATGACGCCCGTTTTGGATAAAGTGTATGTGGAAGCTGTGCAGCCTTATGCAAATGAAGAGCTGCCAATGTTAGAAGCGTTTCAGAAAGCGAGTGTTCCTTTTCGTGACTTTATGATGCTGCAAACACGAGAAAGTGATCTGGGTCTTTTTATGAAGATCTCAGCAACTCCTGAGGTTGCTAGTGCGGACGAGATTCCATTTACTGTTCTGGTGCCTGCGTTTGTTACGAGCGAATTGAAAACGGCTTTTCAGATAGGGTTTATGTTGTTTATTCCTTTTCTGGTTATAGATCTTGTAGTGGCGAGTGTCTTAATGGCGATGGGTATGATGATGTTGTCGCCTGTCATTATTTCACTTCCTTTCAAGATAATGTTATTTGTTCTTATAGATGGTTGGGCGCTGGTAATTGGTACTTTGGCGGCGAGTTTTGGAATTTAAAAGTGTAGAATCGGGACGTCGTCTATGACTCCAGAGGTTGTACTTAGTATATTTGGTGAGGCTTTTTGGCTAATTGTTCTTTTAGTCTCGGTGATTATTGTGCCGAGTTTGATTATTGGTTTAATTGTTTCAACCTTTCAGGCTGCCACACAGATTAACGAGCAGACCTTGAGCTTTCTTCCTCGTTTATTGATGACGATCCTTGTCATTATGTGGGCGGGGCCTTGGATCCTGAATACCTTGATGGAGCACTTTTCAGGATTGATCAAAAATATTCCTTATCTTATAGGTTAGCCCTTTGTTCGAGCTCAGTGTTCTACAGGTTGAACAATGGATCTCGGCTTTCTTTATGCCTTTTTTCCGTATAGCGTCATTTTTTATGGCTGTGCCTTTGCTGGGTAGTCAGTTAATTAATGCTCGTGTTCGATTAATGCTTGCTCTGGCTGTCTCTATTGTTGTTGCACCTTTATTGCCTGATATGCCCCCTCTTGATAGCTTGAGTGTGAATACCTACCTTGTTATTGGTCAGCAGATTTTAGTTGGTGCAATGCTGGGATTTCTGTTTCAGGTTTTTTATCAGGTTTTTGTGCTAGGTGGGCAGATTATCGCTATGCAGATGGGTTTAGGTTTCGCATCTATGACGGACCCTACTAACGGTATTTCTGTGGTTATGTTGGGGCAGTTCTACCTGACATTGATTATGATGATATTTATCTCGCTCAATGGTCATTTAGTGATGATTGAGATTATTGTGCGAAGTTTTGATGTAGTGCCTGTCAGTCTTTCTGCGTTAGATCGTGAAAGTTACTGGAAAGTGGCGATGGCGGGTAGTTGGATGTTTTCTGCTGCAATGCTTATGGCGCTTCCAGCTGTTACTGCATTGTTAGTGGTTAATATGGCGTTCGGTATTATGTCTAGGGCCGCTCCCCAGCTTAATATCCTAGCGGTTGGTTTCCCTTTTACTATGGTGCTTGGATTGTTTATCAATTGGGTTAACTTGGGAGGGTTTCTCGATCAATATATGCGAATCTCTAGTTTTGTATTAGATTATATTGAGCATTTGTTTCTGTAGGGGGTCTTATGGCAGAAGATTCAGGTCAAGAGAAAACCGAAGACCCCACCCCCAAGCGAATACGTGAAGCCCGGGAAAAAGGCGATGTTCCGCGATCTAAGGAGCTCGCAACAACCTTGGTCTTGATGGCTGCTGTTTTCTCAGTCATTATTTTTGGCTCCCAGCTTGCTGAGCATATGCTTGGCATGATGGAGAGTAATTTTGTGCTTGATAGACAAGCTATTTTTGATCCGAATAAAATGCTTGCGCACTTTGATCTGTCGGTGTGGGATGCATTGCTGGGTTTGGCAGGTGTTTTTTTCTCTCTTCTTGTTGCCTCTATTGTTGGTCCTATCGCTTTAGGTGGATGGAATTTTAGCGCTGATTCTATTGCGCCTAAAGGTAGTCGCATTGACCCGTTGGCGGGTATTAAGCGAATGTTTTCCCTGAAGTCTTTAGTCGAGTTATTTAAAGCTATAGCAAAATTCTCTTTGGTGGGTGGGTTTGCCATTCTTATTCTTTGGAATATAAGGGGGGAACTTTTGGCTCTAGCTACGTTCGAGCCTAGGCCTGCAATAGACTCTGCGTTAGAGATTATTATCTGGGTGTTTATGGCATTGAGCGCGGTGTTGATATTGGTTGCAATGGTTGATGTACCTTATCAGCTCTATGAATACACCGAGAAAATGAAAATGACCTTGCAAGAGGTTAAAGATGAATTGAAAAATACTGAGGGGAAGCCTGAAGTTAAGGGGCGTATCCGTCAGTTGCAGAGAGAGATTGCGCAGAGGCAGATGATGAGCGCAGTTCCAGAAGCCGATGTAGTGATCACTAACCCTACTCATTATGCGGTTGCATTGAAGTATGAGGGAGATGATAGGGCGGCGCCGATCATGGTTGCTAAAGGGGTGGATTTTGTTGCGCTGAAAATTAGAGAGGTGGCTGAGGCAAATGATGTACCTATACTATCTGCTCCGCCCTTAGCGCGTGCTATCTATAACTCTACTGAAATTAATGATGAAATCCCTTCAGGGTTGTATATGGCTGTGGCTCAAGTGTTGGCTTATGTGTTTCAGCTTAAGCGTTTTAAAAGTCGAGAAGCTGAACGGCCTACAGAGGTCAAGGTGGATGAATTACCTATTCCTGATGAGTTTAAAGACGATCTATAAATGGCTCGAAAATTGCATTTTCTTGCCATTGTGTAATTATTCGTCAAAAAA
Source organism: Neptuniibacter sp. 1_MG-2023 (assembly GCF_030547185.1). GTDB lineage: Bacteria > Pseudomonadota > Gammaproteobacteria > Pseudomonadales > Balneatricaceae > Neptuniibacter. The sequence goes on along the minus strand of NZ_JAUOQR010000012.1, from coordinate 12,648 downwards.
ACAGCGTATTTTTTTGTTTGTCTGTGTAAGTATGTGCTGTATTGGTCGAATGATACTTTTAAATGATGTTTTTTTGACGGTTTGGGGTTTGGGTGGATAAAGCGGTAATTCTCGATAATGTTCGCGGATTAAGTAAAGGCAATATAGGTGTGCCTTTGCTGCTGCTTGTTATCTTGGCGATGGTGACATTGCCTGTTCCGCCTTTTTTATTAGATGTGTTGTTCACGTTTAATATTGCTCTTTCTATTGTTGTTCTTTTGGTTTGTGTCTATTCAGACCGCCCTCTCGATTTTGCTATTTTTCCGACCATTATTCTGATTGCAACATTGATGCGCCTCTCCTTGAACGTAGCCTCAACCCGTGTGGTTCTCTTGGCTGGCCATGAGGGTGGTGATGCTGCCGGTAAGGTGATTGAAGCCTTTGGTGAGGTGGTTGTCGGCGGTAACTATGTAGTTGGTTTTGTTGTCTTCCTTATTCTGATCATTATCAACTTTGTTGTGGTGACTAAAGGTGCCGGACGTATATCAGAGGTAAGTGCTCGATTTACGTTGGATGCAATGCCCGGCAAACAGATGGCCATAGATGCGGACCTTAATGCTGGCCTTATTGGGCAAGAAGAGGCGCGAGCTCGCCGTCAAGATGTGACTCAAGAAGCTGATTTTTATGGTTCTATGGATGGTGCTTCAAAATTTGTTCGTGGCGATGCTGTAGCGGGTATTTTGATTTTGGTCATCAACTTGCTGGGCGGTTTGGGCATCGGCATGCTGCAGCATGATTTAGACTTTGAAACCGCTATGCGTTTCTATTCCCTATTAACCATCGGTGATGGGTTGGTTGCGCAGATACCGTCGTTATTACTATCTACCGCCGCGGCGATCATGGTTACCCGTCAAAATGTATCCCATGATATGGGGAAGCAAGTTATTTCCCAAATGTTTGCTTCGCCAAAGGCGTTGGCTGTCTCTGCTGGAATTATGACTATTATGGGGATTATTCCAGGTATGCCTCATGTGGCTTTCCTATCATTAGCAGCGGCTTCTGGAGGGGGTGCATGGTGGATTATTCAGAAAGAGAAACAGAAGGTATCTGATGAAGCTGTGTTGGCGAAAGAGCAGGCCGAATTGCCAAAAGAAGACGATTCTGAGAAGAAAGATCTAGACTGGGATGATGTGATGCCGGTTGATATGATCGGTCTTGAAGTGGGTTACCGTTTGATTCCTATGGTCGACAAAATGCAGGGTGGGCAGCTGCTGAGTCGTATTAAGGGGGTGCGTAAAAAGCTATCTCAAGACTTAGGTTTTTTGGTTCCCTCTGTTCATATTCGCGATAACCTTGACCTTTTACCGGGTGCGTATCGTATTACCTTAATGGGTGTTGTAGTGGGTGAGTCTGAAGTTTATCCAGATAGAGAGCTTGCGATAAACCCAGGTCAGGTCTTTGGTAAGTTGCAGGGTGTTGAGGTTAAAGATCCTGCTTTTGGGCTTGATGCGATCTGGATTGAGCAGTCTCAAAAAGAACAGGCTCAGTCTCTAGGTTATACGGTTGTCGATGCGTCTACAGTGGTTGCTACGCATTTGAATCAATTGCTTCAAGTGCATGCGCATGAGTTGTTGGGCCATGAAGAAGTGCAGCAGCTTCTTGATATGTTGACCAAAACTTCCCCTAAGCTGGTGGAAGAGCTGGTTCCGGGCAAGCTCTCTTTCAGTGTGCTATTGAAGGTATTGCAGAACTTGTTAATGGAACAGGTGCCTTTAAAAGATTTCCGAACGATTGCGGAATCACTGGCTGATGCCGTGAGTCGAACTCAAGATCCACTCGGATTAACAGCGGCTGTCCGAATTTCGTTAGCGCGCTTAATTGTTCAGAATATTAATGGTTCAGAGCCTGAATTACCTGTTATTACCTTGGCTCCACAGTTGGAACAGTTGTTATTGAATTCTGTGCAGCAAGGGCAAGATAATGGTTTAGTTTTGGAACCGGGTATGGCTGAGCGATTACAATCGTCTTTATCTGAAACGGCTACACAGCAAGAGATGATGGGGCGTCCTTCAGTACTTTTGGTTGCAGCGCCTGTTAGGCCGTTAATGTCTAAGTTTGTTCGTTATGGTGAGCATCAGATCCATGTGCTCTCCTATCAGGAAATTCCTGAAAATAAAAAGGTCACTATCGTTGCGACGGTGGGAGGTGAAGTTAATGGTTAAGTATATTTTAGCTGAGCCTTATTTGGCCGATAAGGAATTGATATGAAAGTGAAACGTTACTTCGCACCAGATATGCGACAGGCCATGCGTAGGGTTCGGGATGAAATCGGTCCTGATGCCGTCATTGTATCGAACCATCGCGTTGCGGGTGGTGTTGAGGTTGTTGCTGCCCATGAAAACGATTATGAAGCGGCACAGCAAGAGTTTTCTCGTAAGAAGAAAATAGAGCAGAAGCGCCAAAGCCAAATTGACGTTTTAACTCATGGTCAAAAAGGGGATCTTGCAAGTGAATTGCAAAAGGCCCGAATGCAAATCGCTGAAGCTGAGATGGGGGGTGGTCAAAATTATGACACATCTGGCAAAGTTAATCGGCAGCTTGATAATGATGATGATGAACTGCGCGCAATCTTAGCGTCACTTAAAGAGAGGCAGAAGCAGAAAGCGGATGCAGCTCACCGAAATTTCATGACGGGTTCGGTGCTTGATGACGCCGATCTTGGTCTCGATCTGCGTGAAGAGCTATCAATCTCTCAGCCTGAAGAGGAGATGGGAAGTAGCTTAATTAGATCAATGCAGAATGAAATTGAACAGCTCAAAAACCTATTAAGTCAGCAGGCTTTATCGGCAACAAATGTTAATTCTAGTTTTTCCAAGCCCCCATTGCAGCGAAAGTTGGAGATGTTGGGCGTTAGTGAAAAATTATCAGCCCATCTTTTAGGTTCTATGGAAGTGGGGCTGCCGCCTAATAAAGCATGGAAAAATGCTTTGTCTCGCTTATCGGATTCTATTCCTGTGCTTGGTGAAGATTTTATTGAGCGTGGTGGTATGGTTGCATTTGTAGGACCTACAGGTGTAGGTAAAACAACCACTATAGGTAAGCTGGCGGCGCGTTATGTATTGAAGTATGGCAGTTCAAGCTTAGCCTTAGTGACAACTGATACCTTCCGTATAGCAGCCCATGAACAGTTGCGGACATTTGGGCGTATCTTGGATGTCCCTGTCAGGGTTGTTGATGCAGCGAATAGCTTAGATGATGTTCTGCACTCTCTGAAAAATAAACGTCTCGTACTTATTGATACGGCGGGGCTGAATGCGCAAGAGCCGCATAGCGAGGCGCAGTTGGAGATGCTTGAAAGTGTAACTTTGCGTCTAAAAAAACTATTAGTCGTTTCTTGTAGTAGTCAGCGCCGAGTCGTCGAACAAGCTTTTAATGTTTATAAAAGTCTTGGGTTGAATGGTTGTGTCTTAAGCAAAATGGATGAGTCAGGTAGTTTGGGTGAGGCGATCTCGCTAATTGTGGAAAAACGCCTGCCTGTGACTTATGTCACTGATGGGCAGCGCATACCTGATGATATCGATATTGCCCAAAAACATGAGCTTGTAAGTCGAGCTGTGATTACGGCGCAAAGAGCAATTGAAGCTGAAAAAAATGCGGTCGCGTTAGACTCAGCGTATAAAATGGGTTAGTGGTGAAATAATGATTGATCAACATAGGCCCGTTAAAGTAATTGCTGTGACTGGCGGGAAGGGAGGCGTTGGTAAAACAAACGTTTCTGTTAACTTGGCGATGGCATTAAGTGATTTAGGGCACCGTACTGTTTTAATGGACGCTGATTTAGGATTGGCGAATGTTGATGTGTTGCTTGGTTTGCGCCCGAAAAAAAATATTGCAGATGTTTTAAGTGGTGAGTGTGGGCTAAAAGAGGTCATGCTGGATGTCTGTGAAAATTTAAAAATTGTACCTGCTTGTTCTGGTACGCAGGAGATGACAGCGCTCTCTCCTCATGAACATGCAGAGTTAATCCATGCTTTTAATGAGGTTTCTGATGATATTGATGCGTTAATCATTGACACCGCGGCAGGTATTTCGGATTCTGTGGTTAGTTTTGTTAAAGCCGCTCAGGAAGTGCTGGTTGTTGTATGTGATGAACCTACGTCAATTACAGATGCCTATGCTTTAATTAAACTGTTAAATCGTGATTATAAAATGACGCGCTTTCGTGTCCTTGCCAATATGGTAAGAACGGACAATGAAGGTAGAAATATGTTTGGTAAGTTATTAACAGTTACTGATCGGTTTCTTGATGTCACGCTTCAATATGTGGGTTCAATCCCTTATGATGAAAATGTTCGTAAAGCGGTGCAACGCCAAGTCGCTGTTTTAAAAGCTTTTCCAAAGAGCAAAGTATCCTTGGCATATCGTCAATTAGCGAATAAAGTAAATGGGTGGCCAGTTCAGACTGTGCCCCGAGGTCATTTAGAGTTTTTTGTTGAGCGGCTTGTACAAGGAGCTCGCCCATCGGATTGATAAAGAGGCAGTATGTACAACCAGCTGCAATTACAATCGAGTGATGAGTTAATTCAGCAGTATGCGCCGCTAGTTAAACGTATCGCCCATCACTTACTGGCTCGATTGCCAGCCACAGTGTTGCTCGATGACTTAATTCAAGCGGGTATGATTGGCCTGCTTGAGGCGGCCAAACGATACGATGCTGCAAAAGGTGCTAGCTTTGAAACTTATGCAGGGATTCGCATTCGTGGCTCTATTATTGATGAGGTGCGCCGTGGCGATTGGACTCCGCGGTCAGTACACCGAAATAGTCGGCGAGTGACTGAGGCAATTCAGCAAATAGAATCACGGACAGGTCGAGATGCGAGTGATGCTTCAGTAGCAAAAGAACTGGGGATCTCTGTGGATGAATACCACAATCTGTTAAAAGATACCCTTGATAGCCGTTTGTTTAGCTTTGAAGAGATGATTAATCCTCAGCATGAAGGGCCAGGTGAATCATTTGCCAATGATGACCCTGGGCCAAATCAGCATTTCGAGCGAGAATCATTTTTAAAAGCACTAAGTGGCGCTATAAATAATTTGCCGGAACGGGAAAAATTAGTATTAGCGCTCTATTATGATGAAGAGCTTAATTTAAAAGAGATTGGTCAAATTTTAGGGGTTAGTGAATCTAGGGTAAGCCAGATTCATAGTCAGGCAGCACTAAGATTGCGGTCGCGATTAAGCGAATGGCAATAATAGGTTGCTAAGACTCAACGTAATTGCGGTAATTTAGTGTAGACTCAATGGGTTGCGCAGAGTTAATTGGAGGCTGGTCTTGAATAAAGACATGAAGATTCTTGTAGTGGATGATTTCTCCACAATGAGACGAATTATAAAAAACTTATTACGTGACTTGGGCATGACAAATGTTCTTGAAGCGGATGATGGGCAGACTGCTTTGCCAATTCTGAAGCAAGGCGGTATTGATTTCTTAGTGACTGACTGGAATATGCCAGGCATGACTGGGATTGATCTCTTGAAAGAGGTTCGTTCTGATCCTAATTTGGCCGCAATGCCAGTATTAATGGTTACTGCTGAAGCTAAAAAAGAGCAAATCATTGCTGCCGCTCAGGCTGGGGTGAATGGTTATGTCGTTAAACCGTTCACTGCTGCGGTACTTAAGGCAAAGATTGACAAAATCTTTGAGCGCCTGAGTTAAATAATAAAAGGTCAGTTTTAAATGATTTCAGAAACAGGCAATGGCTTAAGTCACTTTGAAATGGAATTGCAGTTGAAGGCGCAGGAACTTGTTTCTGTTCTCAACGAAGGTAAATTACCTGATGCGATGGAGATTATTCGCGAACTTCATGAGTTTCGTCACCAGACGTTTTTTAGTGAAGTAGGGCATCTTACGAGAGGGCTGCATGAAGCCATTAAATCGTTCTCAAGTGAGTTAGGACGAAGCCTCAATATTGATGGAACTCCTCAAGCTGAGACTGATGCTGCTGAACGTTTAAACTATGTCATTGAAGTAACCGAAAAAAATGCTCACGAGACAATGGATCGTGTTGATAAAGCTTTAGTACTGGTTGATAAATTAGATAAACAGAGTGAACGGTTTAAAGATTTACTGCTTTTGGTTGGTCAGTTAGAAAAAGAACATGATTCGCTTAAGGGTGTTTATGACCGAACATGTGCGGTAAAGGAAGAGTCAGAACAAACCATTAGTACCTTGCGTGAAGAACTAACAGATATTGTTGTATCTCAGAGCTATCAAGATATTACCGGCCAACTAATTCGCCGAGTCATTAATCTCGTTACAAATGTTGAAGACCATCTCGTCGCGTTGATGGGAATGGCTGCTCAAGTTGAAAGAATATCGGGCGTTGATATGTCCATAGAGTCTGACGATAAGCAGACTAATAATAAGAATCCTATTCAGGCTGAAGGGCCGCAAATCAGGAAAGAACATGCTGATGTTGTCAGTGACCAAGATGAAGTCGATGATTTGTTATCCAGTCTGGGTTTTTAAGAGGAGCGCCATATGAGTTTGGAAGTGGATCAGGAAATTCTTGAAGACTTTCTTGTCGAAGCAGGAGAAATCCTTGAGCAGTTATCCGAACAGTTAGTCGACCTGGAACAGCGTCCAGACGATAGTGATCTGCTCAATGCAATTTTTCGAGGATTCCATACAGTAAAAGGTGGCGCAGGCTTTTTGCAATTAGAGCCTATGGTCGATTGTTGCCATAACGCAGAAAACCTATTTGATATGCTGCGCAATGGTGACATTAAAGTCACTTCTGAACTTATGGATGTTGTGCTCCAAGCTTTAGATAGTGTCAATGTTATGTTTGAAGCTGTGCGTAATGGCGAGGTGCTCGAACAAGCTAATCCACAACTGATCCAAGCTCTAGTAGCGTTTACTAAGGGTGAAGCCCCAAAACCTGTTGCCGCTGAAACTGTCCCAGCTCCAGCTCCAGCTCCAGCTCCAGCCCCAGCCCCAGCCCCAGCCCCAGTTCCGGCATCGAGTGCGCCTAATTCACAGGATCCAACAATTGATGAATTTGATATGCTGTTGGATGATCTTGGTGACTTGCCTGAGGTCGCTCCGGAGGTTAATGAAGCGCCTGTAGATGATGGCCTTATTACCGATGATGAATTTGATGCCTTGTTGGATGAATTACATGGTCCAGGTAAAGGGCCGGATGCAGCGGTAGCAACTAAAGAGCCGCCTGCTGTTGATGATTCTGCGGATCCTGAGCTAATTACAGACGATGAATTTGAAGCTTTATTAGATGAGCTACAAGCACAAGGTAAAGGTGCTTTTGTGGAAGCGCCTGCTGTTGAAGCAGTACATGAACCCGCTCCCGCTCCTACTCCAGCGCCGGCCGCTGTTGTAGCGCCAGCCCCTGTTGCTGCTGTAGCGCCTACTCCAACGCCAGTGGCTGAAAAGAAAGAAAGCGCCGTTTCCGCCGTTGTTAAAGCGGCTCACCAACAAGCCAAACCTCAGCCAGAAAGTAATGTGCGTGTAGATACGCGCTTACTTGATAAAATTATGAACATGGTAGGTGAGCTGGTACTTGTCAGGAATCGACTGGTCCGTTTAGGGGTTACCCGCGAAGATGAAGAGATGGCAAAAGCACTCGGCACTTTAGATATGGTAACCGCTGATCTGCAAATGTCGGTGATGAAAACGCGAATGCAGCCGGTGAAAAAAGTATTTGGCCGTTTTCCGCGTTTAATTCGAGACCTATCTCGAAATTTAAAGAAAGAGATTCGCCTTGAGCTACGGGGTGAAGAGACAGACTTAGATAAAAATTTGGTTGAAGCCTTGGCTGATCCGCTTATTCACTTAGTGCGTAATGCGGTTGACCATGGTATCGAAGCGCCTGATGTCAGGGCTGCTGCAGGTAAAGATCGTGAAGGTCATGTGCTTCTATCTGCAGAGCAGGAAGGCGATCACATTCTGTTGATAATACAGGATGATGGTGCCGGAATGGATGCAGAGAAGCTACGAGAGCTCGCTATTGAGCGCGGTATGATGGATGCTGAAGCTGCTCGCAGGCTGACTGAACAGGAATGTTTTAACCTGATATTTGCGGCAGGTTTCTCAACTAAGAAAGAGATTTCTGATGTGTCTGGCCGTGGTGTCGGCATGGATGTAGTTAAAACTAAGATTACCCAGCTGAATGGTACATTGAGTATTGATTCAGTGATCGGTCAAGGTTCACGTATAGCGATTCAGGTTCCTTTAACATTAGCTATTATGCCAACCTTAATGGTTATCTTAGAGGAGCAAGCCTTTGCTCTGCCTCTTGTAAATGTAAATGAAATATTCAATCTTGATTTAACAAAAACAAACGTAGTTGATGGGCAGCAAGTAATTATCGTGCGCGATCAAGCGTTACCGCTTTTCCATCTAAAACGTTGGTTGATTGATGGCCTGCAAAGTGCTGACCTTCCTGAGCAAGGGCATGTGGTTATTGTAACTGTAGGTACGCAACGAGTGGGTTTTGTTGTTGATCAGTTGGTTGGTCAAGAAGAGGTCGTGATCAAGCCATTAGGTACTATTCTACATGGCACTCCAGGACTTTCTGGTGCGACAATTACAGGTGATGGCCGGATTGCATTGATTATTGATATCCCCAACTTGCTTAAACATTACGCTTCTTAATAACTTCGATAGGAGCGTGATTTATGCCAGTTAAGGTGCTGATTGTTGATGATTCCGGTTTTTTTAGACATCGTATCAGCGATCTACTTTCTGGGGATTGTCGAATAGAGGTTGTAGGCACCGCAAAAAATGGTAAGGAGGCTATAGAGCAAGCTAAGGCCCTGCGCCCTAACCTTATTACTATGGACGTTGAAATGCCCCAAATGAATGGTATTGAAGCTGTTCGGGTCATAATGCGTGAATGCCCTACAAATATCTTGATGCTCTCATCATTAACATCTGAGGGAGCACGAGTCACTATACAAGCGCTTGAGGCAGGGGCACTTGATTACCTTTCTAAGGATATGCGTGCATGGATGGCGCATTCCGGCTCTTTAGAGAAGCAACTGCGTGACAAGGTTGTGGCGTTAGGACGTTCTCGGCATGCAGGGTTGCGGAATCGTTTTTCTGATCCAAGTGCTAGCTCATCTAGAGTGTTTAAGTCAGAACCAGTATCGACACTCAAGACATCGCTGGATGTTACTTCGCCTAGATCACCGACTTCCAGTAATCGTTTTGCATCTAATAGCGCTCAAGCTGGGAAGACAAAAGAGACCGCGAAGACAGCCCCTCGTCCATCTCAAAGCGCTTATGGTAAAAAGGCCGTGCCTGATTGTAGAGTCGTTGTTATAGGCTCATCGACTGGAGGGCCCGCTGCACTACAGCAAATTTTGACACAGATTCCTGCTAACTTCCCCCATCCTATTTTACTGGTTCAGCATATGCCGAAAGCGTTTACATCAGTGTTTGCTACGCGCTTAGATCAACAGTGTGATATTGCAGTGAAAGAAGCGGAAGATGGCGACTTTTTGAAGCCGGGTAGAGCATTGCTTGCACCGGGCGGGTGTCAGATGATTATTGATCCACGCAGTAGTGATAAAATTAAGATCATGCCAGGTGATGATAGACTGACCTATAAGCCAAGTGTGGATGTTACTTATGCGTCCGTGGCAAAAAGTTTTGGTAAAAAAGTGTTAGCGATCATATTAACAGGCATGGGAGCGGATGGTTGTGATGGCGCAAGAATGCTAAGGCAGCAAGGTGCAACAATTTGGGCTCAAAATAAAGAAAGTTGCACTATCTATGGAATGCCTCAGGCAGTTATTAATGCGGGACTGGCCGATGCTGTTTTTGATCTCACTGAATTAGTTTCTATTCTCGGTAGTAAAAGGCCTTAATCTATGGACTTAACTGCAATACTTGGTGTCTTAATAGCCCTAGCTGCGGTACTTGGGGGTAATCTTCTTGAAGGTGGGCAGTTACAGGAATTACTGAACGTGCCCGCGGCGGTGATTGTTATTGGTGGGACGTTCGCTGCGGCTATTATCCAGTCACCGGGTCAAGATGTTGCAAGAGCATTCAGGCTTGTTGGTTGGGCGTTTGGGCGTAATAAACAAGATCTCAGTCAGAATGTTGATAAAATCGTTAGCTGGTGTGTTATTGCTAGGCGAAAAGGTTTATTAGCTTTAGAGGCTGAAGCAGATAAAGAAAAAGATTCTTTTATAAAAGTAGGTTTGCTTTTGCTTGCTGATGGTAAAGGCCCAGACATTCTCCGTAGTACCTTAGAGGTTGAGCTTGTTACTTTAGAGCAACGAGACCTTCAGGGGGCAAAAGTGATTGAAAGTATGGGCGGCTATGCACCGACATTAGGTATTATTGGTGCAGTGCTTGGGTTAATTCATGTGATGAGTAATCTCTCAGATCCAGCTGCATTAGGTGCAGGTATAGCTACTGCGTTCGTTGCTACAATATACGGTATAGGTATTGCGAACTTATTTTTGATCCCTGTCGCCAATAAAATTAAAAGTTTAGTGCTAATGCGTTACCAGCATCAAGAGATGATTTTGGATGGGTTGATGTCTATAGCAGAAGGACAGAACCCCAAGGCAATTCAACAGCGTTTACAAGGGTATTTAGGTTAGATGCCACGTCGACAAAAAATAGACAGCGGCCCAAGAAATGACCGATGGGTTATTTCTTATGCGGACTTTATTACCCTACTGTTTGCTTTTTTTGTCGTCATGTACGCTATCTCTTCAGTCAATGAAGAAAAGTATAAACACTTAACGGAAGCGCTTTCTGGCGTGTTTGTTGGTCTGAATCAAGGTGAAGAGGTCAATAAAACAACGACTGAAGGGAGTAGTAATAGTGGGTTTGGTGTTTTTACGGGTGGGAAAACAGATGTTGATGCGCCAGAAGTAACGATTTCAGTACCGGATCAAGAAGAAACGAATGCTTTAAAGGCGTTACAAGAGGAGATGGAAGTTGATTTTTCCTCATTGATTGATGATGGACAGATTAAAATTACAGGTAATGATCTTTGGCTTTCAATTGAATTGAGGTCAAATTACTTATTTCCCTCTGGTGGCGCATTACCTAATGCTGCAGCAGATGAATTATTAGATAAAATAGCGGAAATGCTGAAAGGTAGAGAAAATCCTATCCATGTGGAAGGGTTTACGGATAACCAAAAAATATCTACAGACGCATTTCCGTCAAATTGGGAACTCTCTGCTGCACGTGCAGCCGCTGTCGTCCGGTTGCTTGCGTATTTTGGTGTAGAACCTGAACGTATGGCCGCTGTAGGTTATGGTGAATTTCAGCCGGCTTACAGCAACAGAACAGCGGAAGGGCAAAGATTAAATCGCCGAGTGCTGATTGTTGTATCTCGAGATGAAAAAGTGCGGAGAACAGTCTCTTCATTTGGTAGTCAGCAAGTAAGTGCTGATGCTGTATCAACTGTTTTCGCTAATCCAGATAAAAAAGAGCTCCCAGTTATCGAGCAAATTGAAACCGGTGATGGCGAGGTCTTGTTCCGACGAGCAGAGCCTGATTCTTCACAGCAGGAAGAAAGATAAATGCATGTATGGTCTGTAGCCAATCAAAAAGGTGGGGTCGGTAAAACGACGACGGTTGTGACAGTAGCTGGGCTACTGGCCGAGGTCGGTTATCGCGTTTTATTAGTCGATCTGGACCCTCATGGTTCTTTAACAAGTTATTTCGGCTATGACCCAGATGAGTTGGAGTATAGTGTTTATGACCTGTTTGCGACCAAGAATAAAATTAATCGTGAAGGGGTTAAACGTTTATTGTTGAAAAGTAGCCATGAACGTATTGATCTGATTCCAGCGTCCACTGCTATGGCGACTCTAGAAAGGAAAGCTATAGGCGAGCAAGGTATGGGGCTGCAGGTCGCAAAAGCTTTGGCTCAAGTTCGTGATAGTTATGATTATGTGTTGATTGATAGCCCGCCGGTTTTAGGCGTGTTGATGGTTAATGCTTTGGCTGCATGTCAGCATTTATTGGTTCCTGTGCAGACAGAGTTTTTAGCGTTAAAAGGCTTAGAACGTATGGTGCGTACTATTAGTATGATTAATAGAGCCCGTAGTAAAAATAAGAAACTATCATTTACGATCATTCCAACTTTTTATGATCGCCGTACCCAGGCCTCTGTTAGTAGTTTGCGTGAATTGCATAATAAATACCCGAATGAAATCTCCAATGCAGTCATACCAGTAGATACCAAGTTCCGTAATGCTAGTATCCGAGGACTTGTTCCCTCTGTTATGGATTCAAGCAGCCGAGGGGTTCATTCATATGCACGATTATTGCGTTCGTTGCTTGAGCGTCAAAAGCAGGAGGTTCTATGAGTAAGTCCAAAAAGAACCTAGAAACGTTGGATGAAGTTCAAGGTGTTCAGAAATTAGTTTTTGATTATTTAGAGTCTCTTCTGTCGGATCCCGATGCAGGTATAGATACTGAAGCAGAGATTGCGGCCATAAATAGACAGATGGCGGCTGAAGAAAAAGAAAAGAATCAAGTTTCTGAGAGTATCGAAGAAACAGATGTTGTGATCGAAATGGTAGCTAAGGACAATACTGTAGAGCCAGAGCCAGAGCCAGAGCCAGAGCCAGAGCCAGAGCCAGAGCCAGAGCCAGAGCCAGAGCCAGAGCCAGAGC
>NZ_JAUOQR010000011.1 GCF_030547185.1 Neptuniibacter sp. 1_MG-2023 | reverse complement strand
GGCGATTTTTATCATACGCAACACCCTTACCATATCGCCATGTATGACGGTAAATGCACCCCCGAACAGATTCGTGGCTGGGTAGCTAACCGTTTCTATTACCAAATTAGCATTCCCGTAAAAGATGCCGCGATTATGGCTAACTGCCCTGATCGAGATGTGCGCAGACATTGGGTTCAACGGGTATTGGATCATGATGGCTACAACGGCGCCGTGGGTGGAATAGAGGCGTGGTTATGCTTAGGCGAGGCCGTCGGCTTGAGCCGTGAAGAGATACTCTCCTGTGAGCATGTTTTACCCGGCGTACGCTTTGCGGTAGATGCTTACATTAACTTTGCCCGTCGTGCGTCGTGGCAAGAAGCCGCAAGCTCCTCGCTCACCGAGATGTTTGCGCCAACGATCCACCAAAATCGTTTAGATACCTGGCCGCAGCATTACCCTTGGATCAAAGCGGACGGGTACCAGTACTTTAAAAACCGCCTAACCGAAGCCCGTCGCGATGTAGAGCATGGGTTAGGTATTACCCTTGATCACTACACCACCCGTGAGCAGCAAGAGCGTATGCTTGAGATCCTCCAGTTTAAACTGGATGTCCTTTGGAGCATGCTGGATGCAATGACCATGGCCTATGAGCTGAAACGTCCACCGTACCATACCGTGACGGATCAACGGGTTTATCACAAAGGGCTATTTAATGAGTGATATTGAGATAACAGCGGCCTCAGTGCCGGTGTTAAATAAGATGTTTCGCTTTCAATGGGAAAAAGCACAGAACTGTTTTGTGTTGCTTTACCCTGAAGGGATGATTCAACTCAACGGTCCCGCTGGAGAGATTCTAGGTCTAGTGGATGGCGAGCGTTCCGTCGCGGCCATTACATCAGAGCTGGAAGCCAAGTTCCCCGATGCGGGTGATCTGAGTGGCGATATTATCGAGTTTCTAGGAGAAGCACATGGCCAACACTGGATCACCTTGTAACGCACAACCGACACCGCCGATTATTAGCGATGACAAATCTCACGGGCAGCCTCTTTGGCTGCTCGCTGAGCTGACCTATAAATGCCCACTGCAATGCCCATACTGCTCCAATCCGCTTGATTTTTCTGACTTTGGTGGAGAACTCACCACCCAGCAATGGTTGGATGTCTTCCAGCAAGGGCGAGATCTGGGGGCGGTTCAGTTGGGTTTTTCAGGCGGTGAGCCTTTAGTACGACAGGACCTGATCCAACTGATCGGGGGCGCCCATGAGATGGGGTACTACACGAACCTGATTACTTCAGGTGTCGGCCTGAATGAACATAAAATGGCTGAGTTCCAGCAAGCGGGTTTAGATCATATCCAAGTCAGCTTTCAGGCCAGTGATGAATCCGTTAACAGCATGTTATCCGGTTCGAAAAAAGCCTTTGAGCAAAAGCTAAAAATGGCCAAAGAGGTTAAAGCCCAAGGTTATCCGATGGTGCTTAACTTCGTGACCCATCGGCATAATATCGATCGTATCGACCGTATTATAGAGCTGTGTGTTGAGCTTGATGCAGACTATGTTGAGTTAGCCACCTGCCAATACTACGGCTGGGCTTATGAAAACGTAGAGCAGCTCCTACCGACCCGTGCGCAACTCGAGCGGGCTGAACGTATTACCAATGAATACCGTGCAAAACTGGCGGCTGAAGGTAATCCGATCAAGCTGATCTTTGTGACGCCCGATTACTACGAAGAGCGCCCTAAAGGCTGCATGAACGGCTGGGGCCAAGTGTTCTTGACGGTCACGCCGGATGGTAAAGCGCTTCCTTGCCATAGTGCACGTATGTTGCCGATCGAGTTCCCCAATGTCACTGAGATGAGCTTGCAAGAGATCTGGGATACGAGTCCTGGTTTTAATCACTTCCGTGGTAATGCATGGATGAAAGAGCCTTGCCGTAGCTGTGATGAGAAAGATAAAGACTTTGGTGGCTGTCACTGTCAGGCCTTTATGCTGACAGGGGATATGTACAATGCGGATCCTGTCTGTGCTAAGTCGGAGCATCATCACCTGATCGAAGAAGCGCGGGAACGTGCGGAAGCGGTGGTTAATAATCCTGATGAGTTTACCTTCAGAAATGAGCGTAACTCTAAAGTATTTGCTAAAGGTTAAGGCTCTAATTGGCCCATTCTTTCTGAGGGTTTGGGCCTTTTTTGTTATTTAAAGTCCTGCTGTTAGTCGTCAAGTGAGTAGTTATTGCGACACTTGTTGGTATTTGCTGGGTCATATGTTTCTTTTGTTTGCGACACTCTGTTGCTAATACTGTAGCAATTCCTTTTGAAACGCCCTAATCATAAGGATTTTTGGGGTTGGCCTAGTTGTTGCTGAATACTAAAGCAAAGCCTAATTGCGCAGTGTTGATGGTTATCCATGTAGCGATCTTCTTGTTATGCATTTATGGGCTTACTGATAACAACAATAAATAAAAAAGATAAGGTTATGCCACATTACTTAATTGTATTACTAATCGCCTTTATTGCTTTGAAGGCTAGTGCTGAAGACTATCCGGATGTACGTGTTGCAACTTTGCAGCATGGTACTGTCAATTGGGAGATGGATGTTATCCGTCACCACCACCTTGATGAAAAAAATAATTTCACGCTGGCTGTTATGCCTGTAGGTGGCAAAGATTCAAGTGCTGTTGCCCTACAAAGTAAAGCCGTTGATCTAATGTTTAGTGATTGGATCTGGGTGAATCGTCAGCGTTTTAATAACCGCATGTTTGGTTTCTCGCCGGTATCAGCGGCAGCTGGAGGCTTATACGCCCAACCCGATAGTGCTGTTCGTTCTTTAAGCGATCTCTATAGTCAGCGGGTTGGAATTGCTGGCGGTTCCGTAGATAAAAGCTGGTTGTTATTGCAAGCCTATAGCAAACAGCATTTGGGCCGAGATCTAAAAGAGCTTATAGAGCCTGTTTTTGCCGCACCGCCGTTGTTAAACAAATTAATGTATGACGGAAAGTTAGCATTAAGCCTGAACTTTTGGCATTACAGTGCAAAGCTTAAGGCTCGGGGTTTTAAACCGATTATTACGGTTGATGAGATTATTAAAGGCTTAGGCGTTGATACCCAAGTACCGCTTGTCGGTTGGGTGTTCTCCGAAGAGTGGCGCAAAGCGAATCAACAGCTTTTAGGCCAGTTTTTGATCGCATCACAACAAGCTCGCCATATTTTATTGACGTCAGATGAAGAGTGGCAGCGTATTAGACCTCTTATGCGGGTGGAAAGTGATGAAGTCTTTCTGGCGCTTAAGCAAAGTTACCGAGAAGGTGTGCTTCGTCAATTTGGATTAAGCGAATTAAATGCACTTGATAGCTTGTATAGCATTATGGCTAAAGAAGGTGGTGCTGCATTGACGGGGGGCGCAGAGCAATTAGATCGTACATTGTTTTGGTTGCCTGATCAGAATGAAGGCGTAATACAACTGGAAGCTGGGGGCGCTAAATAATGCGTCACAGCCACAGTCGTACGTTTCAAGGTCGTGATTTAGAAAAGCTTAAGACAGAGAGTGAAACAGAGTCTAATCAGACATCTAAGGTCAAAGTAATGTCACTATCTTTGCTTAGATGGCTAATTCCATTAGGTGTGATTCTATTAGGTTGGCAGTGTACGGCTCTTTTTTTGGCTAGCGATAATGTGCCTAGCGTAGTCCAAGTTTTTTCTAGTTTACAGTCCCATTTGGTTAATGGTGACATGCTGTATCACTTAATGGTTACGCTGTACCGTGTTGCATTAAGCTTTTGTATCGCTATGTTTTTTGGCGTAATGATCGGCATCGTTATGGGAGCGTTTCCTCGCTTGAATGAAGCGGGGGATTCGTTGTTAGTGATTGCGCTGAATGTACCGGCTCTTGTCACTATAATTTTATGTTACGTTTGGTTTGGTTTAGTCGAAGCCGCGGCTATAACTGCTGTAGCAATTAATAAAATTCCGACCGTGATCGTGATGGTAAGAGAGGGGGCTCGAGTAGTAGATAGAGACCTGCTTCAAGTCGCTCAAGTTTTTAAAGTCTCTCCGTTTCGTTGTTTCTTCAAAGTTTACCTACCTCAGCTTTATCCGTTCATCATGGCGTCAGCTCGATCAGGACTTTCATTGATATGGAAAGTTGTCCTTGTTGTTGAGCTTTTAGGTCGCAGTGATGGTGTGGGTTTCCAGCTAGGTACCTTTTTTCACTTCTTCGATATTGCCAGTATCTTGGCATACACCTTAGCTTTTGCAGCAATTATTTTGGTTATTGAAGGGCTATTGATGCGTCCTTTAGACCGTTATATAGCGAGAGGAAATTATAACGACAGCGGTGCGGGCGATAATGGTCGCTATAAGGGGGGACTGTAATGGTTAATCTTAAGATCGCTATTGAACGGAAATCTTACGCGAAAAATATGCCTGATGTATTAGGCCCTCTTGCATTTAACGTTTCACAGGGGGAATTTGTTTCTCTTGTCGGCCCGTCAGGAACGGGTAAAAGCACATTGTTGAATATGATCGCAGGGCTAGAACCTATTCAAGACGGCTCTATTCGATTTAATGATCAGCTTTTGGCAGGTAGCCCTCCTTGTAAATTGAGTTATATTTTTCAGCAACCGCGTCTAATGCCTTGGCTTATTGTCGCTGATAACCTTCGTCTAGTTATGCCTGATTCTGCACCGTTTGAGATAGAAAAGATGCTGGATAAGGTTGGCTTAAAAGGTAAATCAGATTGTTATCCAAAGCAGCTGTCAGGTGGTATGCAACGGCGAGTGAGTATTGCTCGGGCTTTTTTAACTCGTCCAGATGTTTTGCTTTTAGATGAGCCTTTTATCTCTCTTGATGCCCCTAATGCCCACCGCTTGCGATCTCTTTTAGTTGAACTGTGGTTAGAGCATAAAACAACGGTTGTTTTTGTTACGCATGACCTTAATGAAGCGATTCAGTTGTCTGATCGTATCATTTTCTTATCTTCATCCCCCGGCACGGTACTACTTGATAAGGAAGTTGATCTTCCTCGACCACGGGCTGATGAGGATATCCATTTTCAGAATTGGAAAAAACATCTACTCAGTCAAAACCCTGGCTTGTTAGAAGGACAGGCCGACGGTATTGAATATGAGTCATTTTCAGGAGGTTTTATATGAATACCCCTGCAGCGTTAGAGTTAGTTGGTGTTAGTAAAAGTTATGGTCAGCTAACAGCACTTAATAAGATAGATTTGTCTATAAAACAAGCTCAGTTCATAGGCCTGCTTGGCCAGAATGGGGCAGGTAAAACCACGTTGTTCCAGCTGTTAACCGGTTTGTTTAATAGTGATGAAGGCCAGATTCATGTGTGCGGGCATGATATTAGTCGTAACCCCATTGGTGCCTTATCAACCTTAGGTGTTGTGTTTCAGCAAGCAACATTAGATTTAGACCTGACGGTACATGGCAATCTTAAATTTCATTGTCTACTTCATGGGCTAAGCCGAAAGTTGGCAGAAGAGCGCATTGATAGTGAATTAGAGCGCTTTGATATGCAGGCTGTCCGAGATAAACAAGTACGTGGTTTGAGTGGCGGAAACCGCCGTAAGATTGAACTTATTCGTGCTTTATTACATCAGCCAAAAGTTTTGTTGATGGATGAGGCAACTGTAGGTCTCGATCCTGAATCGCGCAAATCACTTGTAAACCATGTGCTTTCACTCTGTAAAGAGCGGGAAATCGCCGTGTTATGGAGTACGCATATAGTGGAAGAAGTTCAAGCTGCTGATCGTGTGATCGTATTAGATAAAGGCAAGATATTAGCTGAGTCTTCCCCCGAACAATTACAGTCGCAGGGGATTGAACCTAGTTTGTCCCTCGCAGATGCTTTTTCACAATTGATTAATAATAACAAAGAAATAGGAGTCGCTTATGAATAAGTTTTTGAAAGGAATGAAATTTGGATTGCAGGCCAGTGCGTTAGCCTTGTCGTTGAGTGTTGCGGCTCATGTTCAAGCTAAATCAGGCTATGTTTTCGTGAGCAGTGAAAAAGATGATGTGGTCACTGTTTTTGATGCCAAGGGTATGAACAAAGTTACTGAGATTAAAACCAGTGAACGTCCTCGTGCTATGCAGCTAAGTAAAGATGGTTCTCTTCTTTATGTAGCCTGTGGTGATGATGACGCCATTGATGTAATTGATGTGGCTGCGCTAAAAGTCAAAAAAAGTATTGATATAGGTGAAGATCCAGACCGTTTTGATATCTCACCGGATGAGAAATTTCTTTATGCTTCAAATGAAGATGACGGTCTTGTAACGGTTTACTCATTGGAAGCAGACAAAAAAGTTGCTGAGATTGAAGTAGGCGAAGAGCCAGAAGGTGTATTAGTTAGCCCTGATAACCGTTTAGTTTATGTGGCATCTGAAGTCGCGAATATGATCCATGTGATTGACGTTGAAAGCAGAGAAATTATCGAGAACATCGTTGTGGGTAACCGTCCACGCCGAATGGAACTAACACCCGATTTGAAAGAGCTTTGGGTGAGTAACGAGGTGGGCGGCACGATCACCATTCTTGATACTACAACTTATGAGCAGACCGCTGAGCTAAGTTTTGCTCCTAAAGGCATGCGCGCTGAGAGCATCTCGCCAGTAGGTATGGCAATGACTAAAGATGGCAAGCTTACTTATGTGACTTTAGGTAACGCTAACCATGTAGCCGTTATTGAGACAGCGACTCATAAAGTGTTGGATTATATTCTTGTTGGCAAGCGCGCGTGGGGTATTAGTCTGAATAATGATGAGAGCAGACTTTATGTCACAAATGGTAAGAGTGATGATCTTGCAGTGATTGATACTGCGAAATTAAAGGTTATCAAATCAGTACCAGCAGGCCGAGTGCCTCATGATGTTGTTGTAGACGACTAAGATTGGGAGGCATTCAGTTTATGAAAATAATTAGACCGTTCTTGGCTTGTTGCATCTCAGTGTTAACCCTTTTGGGTTCTCCTTTGGTGATGTCAGCAGATGAGTTGAAGACCCTTAGCATTGCGCTGATCGAGTATGAAGAAGATCCTCGATATAGAGATAACATTATCGATGCTCGGTATCAGGCTCAGCCGTGGGGGCGTTTAAATGACGCCGCAAAACTTGCGATAAAAGAATCAAGATTTGCCGCTCAGAAAAAAGGGGTTAAATTTGAACTTGATCGCGAAGCGGTTTCTGAACTGAGTGCCTTACCTAAACTTATCGAAGAATTAGAAGCGCAAGGAACGCGATTCTTTTTATTAGATCTACCAGGTGAAGGGGTTAGGCTTGTATCTAAAGCCATCCAAAATCCAGAGAGCTTATTATTTAATTTAAGTGCCTTGGATAACGATCTACGTAGTGAATATTGCCAAGCTAATTTACTGCATATAGCACCCAGTCGAAGTATGTTGACTGATGCTATGGCGCAATATCTTGTTTCCAAAAAGTGGAAAGAGGTATTGGTGCTTTACAGTGAAAGCGAAGCAGATTCACGCTATTTGCAGTCTTTACAAGTATCAGCGAAAAAGTTTGGTGTTGATATAGTTAATGAAAAACCGTTTAAGTTGGGTAATGACCCGCGTCAACGCTACCGTAATAATATCTCTCTACTGACAGCTAAAGATGATTACGATGTAGTCTATGTTGTTGATCATAGTGGTGAATTTGCAGTAGATGTACCGTACTCAATTATCCAGCCGCGTCCGGTCGTAGGTGCTGCAGGCCTTGTCGCTGATTGGTGGCATTGGGCATGGGAACGAAATGGCGCTCCTCAGGTAAATAAACGTTTTTTCAAAAAAGGTAAGCGTCAAATGACCGGCTATGACTGGTCCGCTTGGATGGCCGTGAAAGTGATCGCCGAAGGTGTTCTGCGACAAGAAAACTTCGCACCTGATCTGCTGTTAAATACCTTATTAGCTGAAGATTTTAAATTGGATGGTGCTAAAGGTTACCCTCTTAATTTCAAGCCTTGGAATCATCAGCTGAGACAGCCTATATTTTTAACATCACTTAATCGAGTGATTGGCCGTGCCCCAGTTGAAGGCTTTTTACACCCTGTAAATAATTTAGATGTACTAGGTAATGATCGTGGAGAGGGGCAGTGTGATTTGTCCAAAAATACTGCGTCAGGAGCTAAATAATGAATACATCGCATGCTTTCAATGCGTTCACTGCATTATCTGCCCGAGAAACTGGTAAGTTTCTTCGTCAGAAAGGACGTTTGTTTTCTGCGTTGGTGCGTCCGGCACTTTGGTTGCTGGTGTTTGCTGCTGGGTTTCAAAATGTATTTGGCGTAGCGGTTATACCGCCTTACGAATCCTATATTGAATATAATGTTTATATAACACCGGGCTTACTTTGTATGGTGATGCTTTTTAATGGCATGCAATCATCATTAACAATGGTGTATGACCGTGAAGTAGGGGTGATGCGTTTATTGCTTACGGCACCGCTACCCCGTTGGTATATTCTATTTTGTAAGCTATTAGCTGGTACATTACTTTCTCTATTGCAGGTCTATGCTTTCTTAGTAATCTGTTGGTTATTTGATGTAGATATACCGTTTATGGGTGTGTTCACAGCGCTTCCAGCCTTTATATTATCAGCGTTGATGCTTGGTTCTTTAGGTTTGTTGTTATCTGTATCCGTCAAGCAGCTTGAAAACTTTGCCGGCATGATGAACTTCGTTATTTTCCCTATGTTCTTTATTTCGCCAGCACTTTATCCTTTATGGAAGCTGGAGGAGTCTGGAGCTGAGGTTGTTTATCAAGTGGCGCAATATAATCCATTTAGCTACGCAGTTGAGTTAGTACGCTTTGCCTTGTATGGACAACTGAGTCTCACTGCGCTTGCTGTAGTAAGTGGATGTTTTATCTTATTCTTTGTTCTGGCCGTGATTGGTTATGATCCTCAGAAAGGTGTTATTACGCGCCGTAAAGGATAAAAAAAATCAGAGTCAGGTTATCCTGGCTCTGAATTTTTGTTTTAAGATGTTTCTTCTCTTCTCTTCTCTTCTCTTCTCTTCTCTTCTCTTCTCTTCTTAGGCTGCTGCGTATTCTACGAGAGGAATAGCGCGAGTGACTATCCAGTAACTTGATATGGCGAGCGTACCTATAGAGACATAATAGGGAAGCGGTTTGTTGAATATCAGCTTTTTACTGAGCAGTGAAGTCAATGCAAAAATCACTACATAGATAAATAACTGTCCCGCCTCTATTCCAAGATTGAAACCGAACAGGTTAATAAGGCTAGTTTGAGCTCCCTCCTGCGCCAGTTCACTAAATACAAATGAGAAGCCAAAGCCGTGGATAACGCCGATAATAAGTAGGGGAGTTGTGCCTAAATGTTGTGCTTTATTAAAAAGCAGAGCGATGGCTGTTATGCCAATGGTTAGAGCAATTAAGAGTTCGATGCCTGGGGTGAAAAGGGGGGATGAGATCGGCGCGCTATCTCCCACAAATAAACTAAATGAGTGACCAATAGTAAAGGCCGTAGCGAGTGATAAAAGTCTTAAAAATGTTGGGGCACTAAAAAACAAAAGAACGACGAAAAGCACGTGGTCTAGGCCAATCAAAATATGACTAAACCCATCCTTAAATCCGCTCATTAATTTATGAGAAAGCGTAGGTTGGTGCTGAGAGGAGTAGTCTAAAATCCCGACGGTAGTTTCAGAGATCTGCTGCTCATCTATGTGGAGAGTAATGATGTTGGCTAATCGATTGATGGCGTTAAACTTATCTCCTAAATAGCTTGTGATCGTAATATCATTTTCGACAATTGATGTATGCGGCAAGCGTAATTGAATATCAATGCCTGAATCAAAGAGCTTAGTTGCATCAGGAGTGATCGCCAGTTCGCCGCTAAAGTTCTCTAATGCGGTATCTAGATTGCTAAAGGGCTTGCGGCTGTCGGTATTGAAAATATGAATCTGTTCAACAGAGAAGGGCTGAGTAACGCCATCTTTTGTGAATGTGTAGCCTTGGCTGATGTAGTTTTTTAAACGATCAAGCGTTATTCGCACTTCATCATGCTTAATAAAATAATCATTCCCTTCCGGTGTAGCTCTTTGTTCTGTGAACGGTAGGTCTTGATTGCTATCTATACCTTGCCATGTGTTGTCGAGAAGGACTAGAGGTAGGGGCATACGCATTAGGGCAATAGTATCTTGATTATCTTGATAAAGATGAATGATACGGGGCTCAAAATGTGTGAAATGCGCTTGAGCGATTGAACAGAATAGTAGTGTAAATAGTGCGAATATTTTTTTCATTATTTTGGCCACCTTCTATTCATAGCACCGCCTTAAAATGGAGGGGCTATGAATAGGGTTCAAATAGTAGAGTGAAGTATCTGTTAGTAGCGCGGGTCCCACATTCTACGACCGGTCTCTTTTTCATAACCTTGGCCAAATGGGTAGCTCACAATTTCAAGCTGCATTCCCCATGGCGCCATAAAGTAAACCCAAGTCAGATCTTTCATACCTGTATCGGTAAATGTATGAGGCTTACCTAAGATTTTGATGCCTTTCTTCTCTAAAAATGCGACAGCTTCGTTCATATCATCTACATAAAATGCAAGATGGTGACCGCCTATATCACTATTGCGAGGAGGTGTTTGTTTTTGATCAGGTGCGGAATATTCAAAAATTTCTAGAGCCGGGCCATTACCGCAACGCATAAGGTGGGCTGTTTTTATGACCGCTTTCTTATGAACATTAAGGTTTTCTGTCATCCAATCATCGTCAAAAGGTCCAAATGGGCCAATGGAGAAAAATGACTCACAGCCAATGACATCTTTAAAGAATGCCGTTGCTTCCTTTACGTTTGGGACAGTGAGCCCTAAATGTTGAACGCCGCGCATTCCTGGCATTCCCGCCTGAGCTATTTGTGCAAACGAGGCTAAAAGGAATAGGCATGCTGTAATTATTTTTGTTTTTTTCATTTGTGTACTCCATGTTTTACTAGTGTTTGTATAGAGAAATACACTTTTTATGCCAGTTCTCAGCTTGTTTTTTTATGCTCTGTAGGCCACGTATTTACTGCTGATGATGAAATTCTATAACACTTAAAGCATGGCTTGGGTCAGTGTGTGTCAAGGTTTTGAATCACACTGTTTCAGGGGCTGAGGCAGACCGTCTTTATTGGTTGCAGTGGTTATTTCTAATAAGGAGGGCATTAATCTTAGAACCCCTGCATAAACAGGGGCGGGCACGTATGTTTCAGTCGTTTACTTAACGGTTTGCAAAGTACATTGTTACCTCAAATCCAATTCTAAGATCTGTATAGGCTGGTTTTGTCCAGTTCATAAAAATACTCCTTCAATTTTGATTCTTGTTTTTAATAATCATTTTTATGACGATTAAGTCACTATTGGCGAAAGCAATAATTATGCCGAAGGCTAATTCAAAACTCTTTGTTAGCTGAGAACCTGTTTTTCTGCTTGTGAGGCTTGTTTTGGAGTAAGGTGGTCTAAGTCAGTGCTAGGTTTCTACTATGTGGGGTTGGGATTAGTCGTTATTTCCATGTGAATGAGGATTATTAAATATACCACTACAGACTGTTCCATTGATTGATACAGTTTGTGACGTATAACCCATGCTCTTCCGACATTTAATGATTTTATTCAGTCTGTGAGGTTTTTTATTATCCATATATATCAATGATATAGATTCGTATTTTTGTTTATGGCCTGCATTTTGCTGCTTGAGTTGTACATATGAGGGTGGACTTATTCGCTTAAGTGTAAGTTTGCATTATATCGATAGATGGAGAACGAGAAGTGATTAAAATAAAAAAACTAGTGCTATCTGCAAGTATCGCATCATGTATTGCATTGTCTGGTGCAACTACATCGGTTGCAGCGAGCCCCGCTACAGAAAATCCCAATGATTGGCCTCAATACCACAGAACCTCTGATGCATGGCGCTTTAGTCCGTTAGATCAGATTAATGTAGGTAATATTAATAAGTTAAAAGTTGCATGGATTCACCAGCCTGGTGATATCGAGATGGGTCTACAAGCGACTCCTATCGTTATTGATGGCGTAGCTTATTACATAGGCCCTAATAATAATGTATTCGCTGTAAATGCAGCTTCAGGTAAAACCATCTGGCATTATCAGCCAGACCTTGATTCAATCGTAGATGAAGTTTTTTATGTCGCAGCCAGCCGTGGTGTAACTGTAGGCCATGGTAATGTTTATGTCGGTTCTTTGGATGGTCGTTTTATTGCGATTGACCAGAAAACAGGTAAAGAGAAGTGGTCTACTCAGATTACTGATCTAGAAAAATGTTACGGCTGTCTTTTCTCATCTCCACCACAGCTCGCAGGTGATGTGCTGTTCGGTGGTACTACCGGTGGTGATCAGCCAACGCAAGGTAAAATCTTCGCGGTAAATGCTATTACCGGTGAAAAGATGTGGACCTTTGATATTCTTCAAAAGGATGATCCGAAAAGCTGGCCTGGTGATTCGGGCGAAGTCGGTGGTAGTGGTGCATGGTTACCCGGTACCTATGATGCCAAGAGCGATACTATATTTATCGGTACAGCCAACGCCGCGCCTGACTTTTATGGCGCTGAACGTGAAGGCGATAACAAGCACAGTGCCAGCCTTTTGGCGCTTGAACCTAAAACAGGTAAGTTGAAGTGGGCTCGTCAAGAGATTCCGCATGATGTTTGGGATTATGACGCAGCTTATGAAGCACTTAGCCTGAACCATAACGGCAAAGATGTGCTGGTTCACCTGAATAAAAGTGGTTATGTCTTCGTACTCGAAAAGAGCACGGGTGAAGTGGAAAATGTTTGGCCATTGGCTGAGAACATCACCTTCACTAAAGGGATTAATCCTAAAACAGGCGAGTTAATTGGCCGTAAGGCGATGCCTGTTGGTGAAGAAACCACTATATGTCCTTATCTTCTAGGCGCACGTAGCTGGAACCATGGTGCATACAATCCTAATACAGGTTTGTGGTACACCAATGCGATGGAAGTTTGTAACATCGTTGTACCAGCCCCTCAGGAACATGAAAATATCGGTATTGCCGGCCTTTATTTAGGTGTTAGCAAACTGGTTGCTGTTCCACCTCCTGGCAAAAAAGCCTCTGCTCGTCTTGATGCCCGTGATCCTATTACCGGTAAATTGAAATGGTCTATTGATTATCCGTTACCTGGTCTAGGTAGCGTGCTGACCACTGGCGGTAATCTAGTCTTCAATGGCGACCCTTATGGTGTTATCCACGCTTACAATGCTGAAAACGGTAAGGAAGTTTGGAAGTTTAATGCCGGTTCAGGTATTCGTGGCGGTATCGTAAGTTATTCGGTTGATGGTAAGCAGTATATCCTTGCTTCAACAGGCTTCGGATCTCATGCGCCTGGTTTTATGGCGAGTGCATTTCCTGAAGTAGGTGGCTTACCGGGTGGTGCAGCGTTGGTTGCATTTACCTTGGAAGATTAGTTCGCTGAGCTGTAATGAGGAGATGGTGAAGTACAGCCATCTCCTCTGTTTTGTAAAAGCTATCTATTGGGAGTAGATAACGATGAATAATAAAAATATTTTCACACCTATTCGTATTGGTTTATTAGCACTTGTACTTACAAGTGGTGTTGCTTATGCCGTAGCTCCACCCGTTGATGATCAGAGTAAAACCGAAAAGAAAAAAGATAAAGAAACGCCCGAACATATCGCCGCAATGAAAGCGAAAGTATTTAGTAAAGAAAGTGTTTCAGTTGCTATTGGTGAAAAACGTTTTAATCAGACCTGTGTCTATTGCCATGGATATGAAGGATCAGGCGGTAAAGCGCGTAAGTTACAAGGCCGAGAGTTCGACGCTGACTACCTTTTCAAAACGATTACAAAAGGTAAAAAACGAGGCTCACTTGTTATGCCACCGTGGAAAAGAACATTTACACCTGAACAACGTTGGGAGTTGGTGACTTATATATTGTCTTTAAGTGAAGAAAAATAAGTTTGGAGACTCAAAATGTTTACAACAATAAAAAAATTAACTGTGTTGAGTTGTTTTGTCCTGAGCCCTCTAGCGTCAGCAGGAACAATTGAACAGATTTTAGAAAAGGGTGAGCTGCATTTATGCGCTCATCCAGCTCAAATGCCTTTTTCTGCACGAGCAGAAAAGCCTAAAGGTTTCCAAATTGATGTTGCTAAAGCGATTGCTAAAAAACTAGATGTTGCGCTCAATGTTTCGTGGATTATGCCTAGGCGCCAAGCAAAGAAAGTAGGTTGTGATCTGTATTCAGGTGTTGCTCGGTTGGGCGATGGTGATTCTAAGTATATGTTGATTTCGGATCCCTACCTGCGCCTAGAGTTTAAACTTGTTACGTTAAAAAATAAGCCAACCATTAAAAACCTTGATGATCTTGGGGCTATGGTGGTTGGGGTTTCTTCTGGCAGTATCGCTTCGCACGCGCTTAGTTCAAAGCAGATAGGTATAGCTGTACGGTTTGCTGATGAGGCTAGTCGCTTACAGGCGCTTGCTGATGGCTTAATTGATGCTGCTGTAGTGAGTAATGTATCTAGTGGCTGGTTTCAGCGTCAGCATGGCTTGCAGTTGGTCGAGGTCGATGCAGAAAAAATATTAAATGCTCAGTTAAATTACGATTATGCGTTGGGCTTAAGAAAAGCCGATCAGAATACTCGTGCGGCATTTAACCAAACCTTAGTTGATCTTAAAAAAGATGGAACACTAGGTGAGCTTTTAAATGAGTATGGTGTTTCCTCTCTTTGAGGATTTGCGATGAATGTTGTTGTCATCTCCGCTTCTGCGCTCCCAAAGCAGAACTTTTGAGCGCGCACTCCGCGCTCCTTTTTTTATTTTTGGAGTTTGCATTGTTATGCAGAAAGTAAGTATTCAGCAGGGAATTAAACAACGAGGTCAGGATAAAGTAGATCGTATTCCCGTTAAAATTATACCGACAACGGAAGAGGGAAAGCTGAAAAAGCCTGATTGGCTCAGAGTACGCTATAACGATTCACCTCAAGTTAATGAGATTAAACAGACCTTACGACAACACAGTTTGGCGTCAGTCTGCGAAGAAGCGAGTTGTCCTAATCTTTATGAGTGTTTCAGTAAAGGAACAGCTACTTTTATGATCATGGGGGATATCTGTACTCGTCGGTGCCCCTTTTGCGATGTGGCACATGGCCGCCCGAATGCGCTTGATAATGATGAGCCCGCTAAGCTTGCTGAAGCTGTGACTAGTATGGGGCTGAAGTATGTAGTAATAACCTCAGTGGACCGAGATGACTTGCGTGATGGCGGTGCAGGGCATTTTGTTGCCTGTATTGAAGAGATCCGTCAACGTAGCGAAAGCATCAGAATCGAGTGTTTAGTGCCGGATTTTCGAGGGCGGTTAGATGAGGCTATAGCTCAGTTCACGGATTGTGTGCCGGATGTTCTTAATCATAATTTAGAGTCTGTACCTCGGTTGTATAAAAAAATCCGTCCAGGTTCTAGTTATGAAGAGTCTTTAACCTTACTTAAACGTTTTAAAATCGAGCATCCTGAGATTATGACTAAATCCGGCATAATGCTTGGTTTAGGCGAGAGTGAAAGTGAAATTTATGAGGTGATGCAAGCCCTGCGTGATGTGAATGTCGACATGATTACAATAGGGCAGTATTTGCAGCCAAGTAAACATCACCTACCTGTTGACCGCTATGTGACTCCGGAGGAGTTTGATCGGCTACATGATATGGCTATGGAAATGGGCTTTGTGCACGCAGCATGTGGGCCTTTGGTGAGATCGTCTTACCATGCTGACGAGTATGCATTCGAAGACAATATCAAAGCTATAATTTAATGGAGTTTTTGTGCTGTAAAAATGATTGTTAGGCTGAAAAAATAGCCTAAGTGGTGACTTTAATACAAAAAACTGTTGATTATTTGTCCTAAAGTGCCGCAGACTGACGCATATAAATATAAAAAAAATACCTTGTCCTCATTGTAGTACTTTTGTGTAGTACTTTAGCGGGGCGGGGATGAGCAGGTGGAAAGATGTCTTCTAAAAGTGTAGATCATTCTAATGAAAAGGGTTTTCACGCTGGAAATCCTCCAAAGAACGAAGATGCTTTAACTGATAGATACATTGAAAACTCTTGGGAAAGGTGCCGAGATAGATACAAAATTTCGCAGCATGCTGATGTGAAATTTGTATCGCTTACCGACTCTGAGTTTAAAGAACGTCGCGAGCCTTTAGAAAAGCTACTGAGTGATTCAATCGGCGTATTCGATAAGATAAGAACCTTATCCAAAAATAGCGGTTATACGGTTCTTATTACTAACGAAGAGGGTGTAGCGGTTAAATCGTTTGCCGAATCCAGTGTCGGTCATGATTTAGTTGCAAAAGGACTTAGGCAGGGCACCTTGTGGTCAGAAAGTATTGTTGGGACCAATGGGGTCGGAACATGCTTAACTGAATGTAGTCCCGTCACTGTTTATGCTGAAGAGCACTACGGTAATAATTTACAAAGCTTTAGTTGTTCCGCTGCCCCACTTATTTCCCCTGATGGTACGCCGTTTGGTGCTATTGACGCGTCCACATTTGCCAATGGCAATCGGCTTGGTCAGGCGTTAGCATTAAATATGGTCTGTGAGACCGCTGATGAAATTGAAGCATTGGTGTTTAAAGATGCTTATCATAATCAGCGTGTTGTCAGCTTTTCGGTTTCCCCTGTTGTGTCTATTACCAAAGCGCTAGTTGCTGTTAATGACAGCGGTACCATTGTGGCTGCGACGACACCTATTCTTTTGACATTAGGGTGTCGTGATCGTTATGAGATTGTCGGTAAAAAATTTCAAGATGTCTTTAATTTAAGCTTTGAACAACTGGAAGCCGCAGGTTCCGGTAGTGTCGAACACTATATGCAAGTCATGGGGAAACCGTATAAATTCCATGTGAATTTTTTACAAAATAATGCATATCAAATTCAGAGCCACCAACCGAGAACTACGACCGCTAAACCGTTAGAGGTTGATAGTAATCTTCCCGTTAATACACCACTCATTTTAGCGGCTGGGAAAGAGCCAACACTACTTAAGCAAGCAACTCGCTGCCAGAGAATTATTAACAAAGGTATTAGTATCCTTTTACAAGGTGAAACGGGAACAGGTAAAGAGGTGTGGGCAAGAGCACTACATAATAGTAGTGATCGAGCAGATAAACCGTTTATCACACTTAATTGCGCCGCTATTCCTGAGTCTTTGATTGAAAGTGAGTTGTTTGGTTATGGTGCGGGCACATTCACGGGTGGTCTTAAAGCCGGCAAGATGGGTAAGATACAAGCGAGTGATGGCGGTACCTTATTTCTTGATGAAATTGGTGATATGCCATTAGAGCTTCAAGCTAGCTTGCTACGTGTGCTGGCTGAAAGTGAAATAATTCCTTTAGGTGAGCATGAGCCTGTAGGTGTTAGTTTGAACGTGATCTGTGCGACCCACCGTGATTTAAAAGAGTATGTTGCACGGGGAGAGTTTAGGGAAGATCTGTATTATCGCATAGGTGGTTTCCAAGTTACTTTGCCTAGTTTACGACAGCGTAGTGATCAGCCAGTTATCATTGATAAAGTGCTGCAGGCTCTTTGTCTTGATGAGGGGGAGGTTGATCAAGTGGAAATTCATCCAGAAGCCATGGACGTTTTGAGTCAATATAGCTGGCCTGGAAATATTAGGCAGCTTAAAAATGTCCTTCAGTATGCGCTATGTATGAAAGAAGGAGATATGATACGCCTAGATGATTTGCCTGATGAGGTTTTTTCTAGCGAAGCGCTGTTACAAAAAGAGCATGAGGATGTGAACACAGTACCGCCGTTACGTGTTTTATCTATTGCTAGTGATTCTGGCAGGCTTTCAGAAAAAGAGCAGTTAGAAAGTATTTTGGAACAGCATCGCTGGGTGGTTACGCGTGCAGCAAAAGCAATGGGAGTTAGTCGATCGACCCTACATCGTAAAATCAAAAAGTATGGTCTTTTGAGTGAGGATCAACTCTCAGAGCAGTAAATTTATCCCTTAAATAATTTTAAATAGGCCATGTTGAAATGCATGGCTTTTTTTTATCTGTTAAGCGTTAAACGTCAGGTTTTTTATCTGGAACTTCTTCTCAAATCTATAGTCAGATTATGTTGGTCGGCGCTTGAAATAAAAACAATTGACCTAATATATTATAGATAACTCGTTGAATTTTAATATTTAAAAGGTGCTAGGAGTAATATATGACAGCAGAAGTAGCAACAGGGACTGTCGATACGACAACGTTACAAATGAAGTTGATTGCGCTGTCGGATGCATTAAAAAAACGTGTTGTAGCTCAAGATGAACTTATCGAGTATCTACTCATCGCACTACTCACTGACGGACATGTGTTGTTAGAAGGGCCGCCAGGGCTGGCTAAAACACGTACGATCCATGCATTAAGTGATCTTTTAGAAGGTACTTTTCATCGAGCGCAGTTTACGCCAGATCTTTTACCGAGCGATATTACCGGTACCGAGATCTATAACACTCAGAAGGGTGAGTTTAGCTTTCGCCCCGGTCCTCTATTTTGTAACTTACTTTTGGCTGATGAGATCAACCGAGCTCCCGCTAAAGTGCAATCAGCGCTTTTAGAGGCAATGGCTGAACGCCAGGTCACGGTGGCAGGAAAAACTTATCCCTTAGCCAAGTTCTTTATGGTAATGGCCACACAAAACCCATTAGAGCAAGAGGGGACTTACCCTCTACCTGAAGCGCAGTTGGATCGATTTATGCTGCATATTAGGGTGGATTACCCAGACCATGAACAGGAAAAAGAGATTCTCCGCCTTGTGCGCCATGAGCATACTGCAAGCTTAGATGGACAAATGGCATCTGCTGAAATTACATTGACTGAAGATGAACTCTTTAGTGCTAGATCTGCCATTATGGAAACTTATATGGCGCCGAATCTTGAGGATTATTTAATTGCTTTGATTATGGCGACACGTCAGCCTGAACTCTACGGCGACGACCTTAAAGGAAGCCTTATTTTTGGTGCTAGTCCGCGAGCGACGATTGCATTAGATCGTGCCGTTCGAGCTAAAGCGTGGTTAGCCGGTCGTGATTTTGTAACCCCTGATGATATTCAAGAGATCGCGCCTAGCGTATTACGTCATCGTATCGGCTTGAGTTATGTGGCTGAGGCTAAAGGGTTAGACAAAGACCAAATGATAGCTGAGCTGATTGCTCGTGTAGCTGTACCATAGCGGATAGGCGGTAGTTCATATGTTTCAGGGAGACAGTCCAAGGCCCATTCCTGCTGCCCGTAACTTACTAACGCTAGATGAGTTGGTAAGTTTACGCCACTGGCCACCTGCTAGAGGTCGTCAGCACGAGCGAATGGCCATTCGCGAGGGCCATCATCTGAGTCATATTCGTGGTCGGGGTATGGAGTTTGATGATGTGCGCGAATACCAACCCGGTGATGATATTCGGCATCTTGATTGGCGCTTAATGGCACGTACGGGAAAAGCTCATACCAAGCTTTATCGGGAAGAGCGGGAACGTCCTGTCTTTGTCTTAACAGACCTTCGCCAGCCTATGCATTTTGCAACGCGAGGTCATTACAAGTCTGTGTTAGCGGCTTACGCTGCGGCAATGGTGGTTTGGACTACTATTGCGAATGGTGACCGAGTGGGGGGGCGTATTCTTAATGATGGCGCGAGTGGTTTGTTTAAGCCTACCAACAATCGCCAGCAAGTGATGCAGATGATCTCTGCCTTATCTACAGCCTTTACTCATGGCGCAACAGAAACCACTAACAATGCTTCTTTTGCAGAGCAATTAATGGAAGTGGAATCACTACTAAGTAGTGGCACTATTATTTATATGTTCAGCGACTTTCATGATGTTGATTCTACCCTTCAGCAGCATCTTATGCGTATAGCCCAGCGCTGTGAACTAAAAATGGTACTTATATCTGATCCGTTAGAAGCCCAGTTGCCATCAGGCAGAGATTATCGCTTTATCGGTGAGGGGCGTGAGGTCGTAGTGGATGCTAATACTCAACAGCAAGCTCAGTATTACTCTCAATTTCAACAACGTATAGATTTGTTAGAACAGCTACATAATTTGAGAGGGGTCGAGTTTGCTCATTGGCAAAGTAACCATCATCCACTGTTTACAATGAGCGGAGGGCAACATGGATTATAGCCAAATTCCTTTGCGCGATATGCAGATGCCGGAGGCGATAGGTTGGTGGCCATTAGCTTATGGCTGGTGGGTTGTGTTAATAATCGTGCTCATTTCGTTAGTGTATTTAGCTCGCTACCTGCGTAAAAAGTTGAGTGACCCAAGACGTTATGCTCTACGAGAATTGAAGAGTATCGAACAGGCTTATTCACAGCATCAAGACACTAATCAATTGATTATGCAGAGTAATAGTTTGTTAAAAAGATTAGCGCTTTCCCTATATCCACGGGAGCAGGTGGCTAGTTTGTCTGGCGATAATTGGTGTCAATTTCTGCAAGATACGGGCGGTGTTTCTGTTGAGGTCGCACGTGAACTATTGGCCAAAGGCCCTTATCAGCGACAACGTTCAGATAGGATTGATCACACCCGGTTAATTCAGTTTTGTCGGCAGTGGATCAAACAGGTCAAGGGAGCTAAGTATGCTTGAGTTTGCTTGGCCTTGGTTATGGTTACTTGCACCACTGCCTTTTTTAGTCAGAGCTTTCATGCCTCCTGCAACAGGGGTTAGTAAAAATGCGCTTAATGTTCCTTTTATTGAACAAATGGAAAAGGCCGTAGTTGGACAGAGTAATATTGTGGGTCGTAAGGGCTACAGCGGGTTTATTCTCGCTTTTGTTGTATGGTTACTGTTGGTCGCGGCTGCGACAAAACCACAGTGGTTAGGTGAACCTATCCCACAGCAATTAGAGGGTAGAGATTTAGTACTGGCTGTTGATCTGTCTGAAAGTATGTTTGAAACGGATTTTGAGCTCAACGGACAGTTGATTAATCGCCTTGTTGCTACCCGAATTGTTGCGGGGGACTTCATTGAACGACGACAGGGGGATCGCGTTGGATTAATTTTGTTTGGTGAGCAGGCTTATGTGCAAGCGCCATTAACTCATGATCGTGAAACGGTAAAAACCTTACTCGATGAAGCACAGATAGGTTTAGCCGGAAAGTCTACGGCTATTGGTGATGCAATAGGTCTTGCGGTCAAGCGTTTCCAGCAATCTGATAGCAAACAGCGGGTTCTGATCTTACTAACTGATGGTACCAATAATGCTGGTGTATTAGCGCCTACGGAAGCGGCAGAGTTAGCGGCAAAAGAGGGATTGAAAATCTATACTATCGGGGTTGGCGCAGATACCCGCTTAGGTCTTTTAAATTCACTCTCAAGCTTTAACTCATACATACAGGCCTCCTCCCCGACCAGTAATATTGATGAAACAACACTTACGTCTATTGCTGAGAAGACCGGAGGTAAATACTTCCGAGCGCGTGATATTGATCAGCTGGCAGAGATCTATGAGTTGTTAGATGAGCTTGAGCCTATAGCGCAAGATAATGAATTCTTCCGTCCGATAGATCCGCTTTATCATTGGCCCCTAATTGCGGGCCTTTTATTGGGGCTTTTATGGTTGATGTTGTTATCCAATCGAGTAGGGAGAGGGTAACGATGGAGGTTCTTAAACTATGCTAGCTGATTTTCATTTTTTACAGCCCTACTGGCTATTGTTGATACCCGTCGTATTGGTTCTTGCTTATTTCACGGTAAATAAACGTATTAATCAGACCCATTGGCAAGCCGTTTGTGATCCCGAACTTCTCCCTTTTCTTGAACAGAAAGGGGAGGAGCGCTCGCCATGGCTACCGATTAGTTTATTGATTGCAGCCTTAATTTTGATTGTTGCTGCGGCCCAGCCCGTATGGAAAAAACAGCCGCAGCCGGTATTTAAGCAAGGCGATGCGTTAGTGATTGCATTGGATCTTTCAGCATCGATGAATGCTGAAGATATTAAACCAAGCCGTTTGCAACGTGCGCGTTTTAAAATCGAAGATCTACTTAGGCGAATGCCTGATGCGGAGGTTGCGTTGTTAGTTTATGCAGCTGATGCTTTTAGTGTGACCCCTCTAACGGATGATAGCGATACTATATTGGCGCAATTACCGGCGATGACCCCCGAAATTATGCCTGCTCAAGGCAGTCGTGCGGATAAAGCGATTGCCCTTGCTGATCAACTTCTAAGCCAAGCGGGTATCAGCCAAGGCAATATTTTATTGATTAGTGATGAGGTCTTACCTGTCCAGATTGCAGCTACAGCAACACGGCTGAGAAGTCAGGGGCGACAGATTTCTATATTAGCCGTTGGAACTGAGCAAGGTGCGCCCGTAAAAACAGAGCGAGGCGTATTAAAAGATCAAAATGGGCAGATTGTTATCGCTAAAACCCAAGCCGATCTTATGCAGGAATCTGCCAGCTTAGGGGGCGGTGAAGCGCAAATGATAACCGCCGATGACCGAGATATTAATAATCTGATTGCTCAATTCCAGCGGGGGGATCAGCGTCCAACAGAATCTAACGAAAAAATAGATAGGTGGGTGAGCGAAGGGCCATGGTTTGTGCTTTTAGCTTTGCCTTTAGTTTTAATGGTTTTTCGTAAAGGAATTCTTGCGCTGTTAATGCCTTTGTTGCTGCCTAGTATGCTGTTTATGGCTATGGGACATAGCGGTCAGCTCCAAGCAGATCCTATTGTTGAAGGAGTGGAGGTTAGTGCCCCTGTCAATAACGAAGGGTCGTTGTGGAAAGACCTGTGGCAAACACAAGATCAGCAAGCTTTGGAACTTTATCGTTCAGGTGATAAGCAAAGTGCTGCAGCAAAGTTTAAAAACCCCCACTGGAAGCAGTTAGCTCATTATGAAAGCCAGCAATATGAACAAGCATTAGATGCTTTAGGTGAGCCTGAAACCGCTGCTGATTGGTATAACCAAGGGAATATATTGACTCGTTTAGGCGCGTTAGATACCGCACTTAGTGCGTATGAAAAAGCGCTTAAGATGAAGCCTGATTTTGATGATGCTTTGCATAATAAAGAGGTTGTAGAGCAACTGCTTCAGCAGCAGGAACAAGCTAATAAAAATGATAATGATCAGTCAAAAAGTGATCAAAAAGAGGGTGCCTCACAAGAGGATCATGCCGAAAGTACAGATGCTCAAGGGGCAAACTCTCAAGACTCTGAGGGTCAGACGTCTAAAAATGAAAGTAGCCAAGGGGGTGGACCGCAAGAGGGTTCATCTCAAAACGGGAATGCGCAGAATGGCGGCTTTGACGATCAATCTAAAGCATCTAAGCAACATGCAAAAAACAATATGTCGGGTGATCAGGGATCTTCCGGGGATGGACAGAATAATGACGAGCAAACTGCAGCAAACGAACAGTTACAGCAAGCAGTAAAAAACAAGATCGATCAACAATTAAAAAATGAGGCGCAAAAAGCCTCTGCATTGAATAAGGCTGAAGATCAAAATAATGATCCGGCAGAAAATATGAGCGCACAAGGTTCCCAGCAAGACCGCCAGCCTCTTGATGAGGAGCAGCAAGCAAGGCAGCAACTATTAAATAGAGTAGAGGATGATCCCGCGGGGTTATGGCGACGGAAGTTTATCTATCAATATCGTCAGCAGCCTAATGGGCAAGCAGTAGAGGAGAAACAGTGGTGAGATTGTTTAAATTAGTATCCATAGTATTTACGCTACTGGTCAGTTTTCAGGTATATGCAGCTATAGATAGTCAGGTAGATAGAAATGTAGTGGAACAGGGCCAAACCTTTTTATTAATGCTTAACCTTACTCAAAATAATTCTAGCCAAGTGGACCTGTCTCCTTTAGAAAAAGATTTTGAAATTATTGGTCGTAGTCATCAATCGAGTACCACATTTATTAACGGGAGTTTGGAAAGTAGCACTAAGTTGATTATTACCTTAGCACCTAAGCGTGCAGGGAAATTAACGATTCCTCCACTGACCTTAGAGGGGGAGAAAAGCCAAGCACATAGTATTGAGGTTAAGCCGGTAAAACAGTTATCCGCTGCTGACGGTGGGGTTGAGCTTTTATCAACCTTATCTGACAAATCACCGATGGTTCAGCAACCGATTATTTATCAGATGAATCTTGTTTTAGGGCAACGCATTTATAACGCATCCTTCCAAGAACCGACCATAAAACAAGGTAAGGCGCTTATTCAGACATTAGGTGAACAGCGTCAATATAGGGAAACGTTGAATGGCCGTGAGTTATTAGTCATTGAGCAGTCTTGGCTGATCACACCACAACAGAGTGGGACATTAGAGATTGATAGCGCAAAACTTAGTGCAGAAGTTCGTCGCCTAAATGGGGGGAATACTCCTTTTCGTTCTATGAATGATCCACGGGCTATGCGGCGTATTTTTATCTCTGCCGATAGTTATAAGGTAGATGTGGCACCTATACCTGAAAACTTTAGTGGCAAGAATTGGTTAGCGGCAAGTGGATTAAGCCTTGAGAGTGAAGTCAGTAGTGAAGGATGGAAGGTTGGTGAGCCGGTTACTCGGACGATTAAGCTTGTAGCTAAAGGCGTTGGACAAGATCAGCTGACTGAGATTGTTCTACCAAAGGTTTCAGGTATTAAGCAATATGCGGCTAAGCCTATTTATGAACAAGAGCAGAAAGATAATGAGCTCAGTGTGAATATGACACAAGAGATCACCATCATTCCTAGCCAGCAAGGGGACGTTGTTTTACCTGAAATAAGGGTCGCTTGGTGGAATACAAAGACGAATCAAGAAGAGGTGGCTGTTTTAGAAAAACAGATTATTAGTGTTGCGCCTTCTGACACAGGTAAAGCAACAGAAAATCTGGATCAAAGCGCGAGCCTGCAGCCTAATGCAGCATTATCTCATGATGATGTTGTACTGAACTCCGCTCAGACAACAAAAGCACAGCCCTTGTTGAAGGGGGATACTCCATCAATACCAATGGAACCGGTTCAGGCGAAAACGTCGTGGTTATTTATCGCTGCTCTAGTGATTTTTGGGGCTGCTTTAGGGAGTTTTATAACGGCTTTTTGGTATAAACGTTCTAAAAAGCAAGGGGGCGAAGTTAAAACTAATAAAGATCATC
The DNA here is from genome assembly GCF_030547185.1 of Neptuniibacter sp. 1_MG-2023. Classification (GTDB taxonomy): domain Bacteria; phylum Pseudomonadota; class Gammaproteobacteria; order Pseudomonadales; family Balneatricaceae; genus Neptuniibacter. Next base: position 93,004 of record NZ_JAUOQR010000011.1, on the reverse strand, counting down.
AGGCGCTTAGTTTAAGTTCTAGTTTAAATAAGTTGCATCAGGCCTGTAAAACGAACAACCCTCAATCTGCACGTGATGCATTGTTAGCGTGGGGACGGGTAAGGTTCCCAGGCTGTACTAATTTGAATAGCTTGCAGTTAAAGCTCTCTACCGAAGGCCGCGATTTAATTAATGAGCTCAATCGGTGTTGTTATAATAAAGAGCGTTCGAACTGGGAGGGTGAGAAGCTCTGGTGTGTAATAAAAAATTACAGTTCAGCGGATAAATCTAGTAAAGCTGAGGGTTTAGCGCCTTTAGTCCCTAGTTAAATGACCGGATTATCACTTAACCAGAAACGCCAGATTTTCTGGTTAAGTGATCAAGTAGAAAAACCTTTATATCTCTCTATAACTACCTCTCTTTTACCTTTCTTATCGCTATTATTTTGTCCGCTAGTCAAAGGGAAAAGCTCCCTAGCTTAATGTGGCTTTTTATTTAGGCTTGATCTCTAGTGCATCGCTAAGTGGAAATTGATTTGTATCAATTTATTATTGCTGTTGCGATGCATCATTCTATTTTTTGTTATATATGTAGCTTGTACGATCGAAAGGTGTTTTTTGGGCTGTCTTTGTGTGTTTTTTAATCCGTTGAAATATAAAGATAATATTATGTTCATCTATCACTTGTTTGTTACTTGTGCTTAGTTTTTAATAGGCTGTACCATACTTAATGGTAGTGTGTGATATCTAGCTTTATGTGCGTTGCAGTAATTTGAGTGATTGTTATTAATTAAGGAAAGACCGAATGTTTGGTCTATACAGGAGTTTGGGATGCATTGCACAAACAATGAACAGAAATACGCAAGCGATGTAAGGTTGATTTCTACAACTAACCTTAAAGGTGAGATCACTTATGCCAATCCTGAATTCTGTAAAATAGCGGGATACAGCCTTGATGAATTAATCGGTCAGCCACACAATATTGTGCGCCACCCTGATATGCCTTCGGCTGCGTTTAACGATTTATGGTCTCATGCTAGCAGTAATAAACCTTGGGTAGGTTTAGTTAAAAATCGCTGCAAAAATGGCGATTACTATTGGGTTCAAGCTTATGTTACGCCTCTTTTTGACAGAGAAGGGGTAAAGGTAGGTTACCAATCAGTTCGCACAAAACCTACAGATGAGCAGATTGCTCGTGCAGAATCAACTTATGCTAAGTTATCGCGTAAGTCAGTGTCTATTAAACCTAAAAGCCTCGTAAAAACGGTGACATCGTTCTCAATACTTTTTTGTGTAGCGATTGTTGCTGTTACTTTTAGCCCATTAGGCGAAGCCGTGAAGGGCTTAGTTGTTACTGGCTGTTGTCTGCTGATGTTGCTTTCAAACTACTACCTCATAAAGCCTCTTAATCGAATTAGGCAATATAGCCAAGAGGTTTATGATAATTCTTTAGCACAGTATGCAATGACCAGTGGTATGAACGAAGTGGGTTCTGCTGAACTGGCGAACTTTATGATGCAATCGCGACTTCGAGCAGTGATTGGACGAGTAGAAGATAGTATCGATATGTTGAGTCATTTTATGACAGAAACTCAACATTCTATTGTAAAGACATCACAGGGTATTACGCAGCAAAACCTTGAAAGTGATATGTTAGCGAGTGCTGCTACAGAAATGTCTGCGACTGCGCATGAAATTGCTGAGAATACTGCGCAAACCTCTGAAGCAACCCAATCAACTGCTCAATTAGCCAATACCGGGAAGGTTATTGTTGCAGATATGATTGATGGTATTAAAGACCTAGTCGGGGAAGTTGAAAATGCTAGCCATTCATCTGAAGTGCTTAAAGAAAAAGCAGCAGAGGTTGAGCAGGTTGTAAATATTATCAACAGTATCGCAGAGCAGACTAATTTATTAGCCTTAAATGCTGCAATTGAAGCCGCACGTGCGGGAGATCAGGGGCGCGGTTTTTCTGTTGTGGCAGATGAGGTCAGAGTGCTTGCTCAGCGCACGCAAGAGTCTACAGGTGAGATTAGAGCAACGATTGATTCTATTCAACAACAAGTATCATCGACAGTAGACGTTATGACCCGTTGTAATCAATATGCACACTCGAATATTGAAAGAGCAGAAAATGCAGGCCGTTCATTTGATGATGTGAACGGTGCAATGGTCAATATTACGGATAGGTCCACTCAAGTTGCTGCAGCGTCAGAAGAGCAAAGTGCCGTTGCAGAAGAGGTTAGTAGGAATATTTGTAATATTCGTGAAGTTGCGACTGAAAATAGTGATATATCTAAACAGATGATGAAATCATCAGAAGAGCTTGCAACCTTGATTGTAGATTTAAAATCTATGTTAAAAGCTATATAAAAATAGCTAGGTAGATGTAAACCATTCGCCAAAAACGGAGGTTTACATCTTGCTTTATATAGCCTGAAAAATGGTTACTACTAATTTAGGCCAGCAAATGCACTACCATAAGTGTCATAAAAAAAGTAAGCGGTAATAGCAATGCTAGCAAAAATAACAAATAGTCGTACGGCTTGCTGCGGAAGCTTTTTGGATAAGATTGCGGCAACATACCCACCGGCAAGGGAGCCTAAAAGTACTATAGTTCCTGAATACCAATCAATTGCCCCATCAATCATAAACAGTATGATAGCAATGAGTGATACTAAAGAAGAGACTAAGAGTTTCAGTCCATTCATCACGTTAATATCACTATAACCTGCAAGGGCTAGATAGCTTAATGTAATGATACCTAGGCCCGCATTGAAAAAGCCTCCATAAATAGCAACGCCCAGCAGTAAAAGTGCCAGCAACAGAGTTCCCATAGATGATGCATGTCGATGTATAGTCGCCAGCTTTTTTAGTGAGCTGTTTAGTTGTCCGCCAAAGATAAAGAGAAGTGTTGCGAATAGTAAGAGCCAAGGAACAGCTTCCATAAAAACGGCTTCAGGGGTTTGTAGTAATAGCCAGGCCCCAGCAATTCCGCCTATTAAACTCAGAATAGTTATTTTTAGTAGCTCTGTTTTATGCGCCATAATTTCTTTACGGAAAGCAAAGGTTCCGCTGATATAGCCTGCGCTGGATGCAAAGGTATTTGTGGCATTAGCGATAATGGGGGGGACACCAGCAAATAGTAAAGCTGGGAAGGTGATAAAGCTTCCTCCACCGGCCACGGAATTTAAAATCCCACCTAAAAAGCCTGCAATAAAAAGTACTAATAATTCGAAAGTCATAAGCGGGTAGTCATTAAGTAAATAGAGATTTAATTGAGCATTTTCGCATTTTAGGGAACAACTAGAACCCGTATTTATACGTAGTTCTGCTCTAGTGAATGGATTTTAGGTTATATAAGTAGGGATAGGTAGAGGGTGATCAGTAGAGCACTCCGCCCAGTTATAATACCTGCTCCTATAGGACGTTAAGTTTCGGCTAAAGAGAGATTAGATTCCGTAGTAATGATCTTCATTAATGCATCTATACCTGCTTCAAGGGAGTTGTTATTGTCAATATATCGCATTGAATCATCCTGTAGTAGGTGGAGAAGTGATGCATGCTGTTTTAGACGCTGATCTATTTCAGTCAGTGATTCTCGCCCTCGCTGAATAAGCCGTTTTTTTAATTGCTCCGTTTCTACAGTGACCATGATCGGTGTAATAGATTTGAAGTGCTCCTTAGCTTCGGCTAAATGGCCTCTAGAGCCGTTGATGATCACACGATGTCCTTGGGCGACCCATATCTCTACCTCCTTCCCTATGCCATATAGATGTCCATGGGAGGCCCAGTGCATGCAGAACATTTCATTATTTTTGCGTAACTCAAATTCTGATTCAGTTAAGTGAACATGGTTTTCGCCACCGGCACTAACGGCGCGTGTAATATAGCGGTGTGCAATAAATACATTATGGCTATGTTCCAATCGTTGGCGACAACCTTGGAGAAGAGAATCTTTTCCCGATCCTGATGCGCCCATGAGATAGTACAAATGTCCGCTCATTAGTATCCTTAATAACCGCTGATATTTACTCTATTTATACAGGATAAATAGACTATATTTTGCATTGGCTTATATTATTTCTAATTTGCGGCTCTCGTTATCTCCAGAATACTTTTTCAGATTCTAGTTTTGCTTGCTTAAGAGTGAGCCCTATATCTCTTAGTTGATCAGCATCTAGTCTGGCTAACTGCTTTCTGGATTGATAATTATGCTGCCACAGTTCTAATCGCTGTTTTATATTCTGTAGAACAGAATTTAAATTAAAACTTATCTGAAATTGCGATTCTAATTGGCTTTTTAAGTATGATCTAGATAAAAGTATCATGGTATCCCCCTGAAAATAGGTTTTGTTGTTGGATTTTCGTCTATTTTGAGGGTTTGGTTGCTATACTGACAAACGATATATTTTTAAATTCACTTAAGAAAAAATTAACTATGACTAGGTTGCCACCTTTAAAAGCACTCAGAGTATTTCAGTTCGCTGCAGAGAGTGGCAGCTTCAAATTAGCGGCAGAAAAGCTCAATGTAACGCAAGCGGCCATTAGTCAGCAGATAAAGCTGTTAGAAGATTTTTTTGGTGAGCCATTATTTTTACGCCTTAATCGAGAAGTTAGGGCAACCCCATCTGCTCATAGGCTATTACCTTATATTCAGCAAGCTTTTGCTTTAATTGAGGAGGGTAGTAAAACCTTGGAGCAGGACTCTTTTCCCCATCAATTGAAAATCACGTCCATTCCCTCGTTTGCTGCTCAGTGGTTAATTCCTAAATTAGGCGCCTTTCAGACACAGCATCCCGACTTGAGCTGTTTTGTTTCCACCTCTCTAGATTTACATGATTTTAGTGATGACTCTCAAGACCTTGCTATTCGGTTTGGTTCTGGAGGGTTTGTGGGATTAGAGGAGCGAATGATCGCTAATGATTATATCTTGCCACTTTGCCATCCCATGTTATTAGAACAGCTTAATAGGGGAGAGAGGACGATTGATGAGATGCCAATTCTTTTGGATAGCTCACAGGAATTAGAGACTTTAAATAATGCTTTTAAAGCTATGTTTGGCGGAACCAGTAAAGTCGCTTTACAAGTAAAAGATTCAAGCTTACTTATGAATGCAGCCCTTAATGGTCAAGGCGTTGCTCCAATTCGTTACAGTTTAGCATTTGAATTAATTCAGAGAGGGCAGTTGGTGTGCCCTGTTAATTTTTATTGGCATTCTGTTTTTAGTTATTACTTAGTTGCACCTGAATCTTATTTTCAGCGGCATAAAGTGAAAGTGTTTAGCCAATGGATTATTAACGAAGTATCGGTGATCGAAAGCACTTGGCAAGTCTATAAACAGAAAGCAGGGCTGCAATTACAAAGGCTTTAGCGTGTAATTGTTTACTGCTGGTTGATCTATAACTGGCATGAAGACTGCACTAATTAAATGCAAATTATAGAATTTCGTGCTCAATTTGATCGCGTTCTCGCTATATAAAGGGTCTGGCGTATATACAAGCAGCTATATAAGTAACTATGCAAGCAACTTAGGTTTGCTTGATCTTGATGATGTTATTTATTGAATGCATTGTTTTTGTGCGCAATTGCTCTTTAGTGGTGCGCTTTTCTGTGGGCATTTTCTAGTGGTGGGTGAGTATGAGTGCTTCGCAGCGTATTTTGAAAGAGCGGCGACATTACAATAAATGGGTAGCAAACCAAACATTAGAGGACTATGCACTGCGTTTTACTGCGGTGGGTGGTCGTCATATGAGCATTTCCAAGGTAGGGATGACTGCCCTTGGCGCTGCTTCGTTTTTGGCTCTCGAAGGTTTAGCGGCGGCGGTTACTCTCAGTTATGGCTTTACTAATACCATCACGGCCATGTTGGCTGTTTGTTTAGTTCTGTTTATTACCGGATTTCCTATAGCTTATTACTGCGCGAAACATGGTCTAGATATAGATCTACTTACCCGTGGTGCTGGCTTTGGTTATTTGGGGTCTACTATTACCTCGCTTATCTATGCCTCCTTTACCTTTATTTTCTTTGCCATTGAAGCCGCTATTCTCGCCTCTGCTTTAAATGTTTTGCTCGGGATTCCGTTATTTATTGGCTATGTTATCTGTGCGGTTGCTGTTATCCCTATTGTGACCCACGGTATTACTGCAATCAGTAAATTTCAGGTAGGCACTCAATATATATGGCTGCTCTTACAATGCTCAGCCTTGGCAGTAGTGTTGATCTACGAATACGATAGTTTAAAGGGCTGGACTGAATTTGTAGCGCCGCAAGCGCCGCAAGGGGATAGTTTTAACTTAGTGTTGTTTGGGTCTGCTGTATCTATTTTTATTGCCTTAGTTGCGCAAATAGGTGAACAAGCCGATTACTTACGTTTTATGCCACCTAAAACCCAAGAAAATCGAAAACAATGGTGGTTTTGGTTAGTGCTCTCTGGCCCCGGTTGGGTCTGGGTTGGGTTTATCAAAATGTTATTAGGCTCGTTTTTAGCTTATTTAGCCTTTACTCAGCTAATGCCATTTGAGCAAGCTACAGATCCTACCTATCTCTATCAGCAAGTGTTTCTAACATTAACGGAGTCACCTGTTATCTCGTTGATTCTCGCGGCGGTCATGGTGATTCTGTGTCAGATGAAGATTAATGTGACTAATGCATATGCAGGGTCTATAGCCTGGTCAAACTTCTTTTCCCGTTTAACCCATAGTCACCCAGGTCGAGTGGTGTGGTTGGTTTTTAATGTATCTATAGCTTTATTATTGATGGAGCTGGGTATATATCAAGCCTTAGAAGCGATTTTAGGTACCTTTGCTATCCTTGCGCTGGGCTGGTTGGGGTCACTATCAGCGGATCTGTTAATTAATAAACCTTTAGGTTTAAGCCCTGAAAATATTGAGTTTAAACGTGCCCACCTATATGACATTAACCCTGTAGGCATCGGCTCTATGCTGATTTCAACCATATTGGGTATGCTTGCCTACTTGGGCTTGCTAGGGGAGCTGGCTAAGCCTTTATGTCATTTTGTTACTTTGCTCTCCTGCTTTATCTGTGTGCCGTTGATCGCATGGCTGACCAAGGGACGTTATTACATCGCTAGAGAATCAAGCAATCTGAGCCATTTCTTGAGCAAAGAAAAGCGTATACATCCGGCAGCATTAACAACATTGACCTGCGGTATTTGTGAGAACAAATTTGAATTGGAGGATATGGCTTATTGCCCCGCTTATGAGCAGCCGATCTGCTCATTATGTTGCTCATTGGATGTGCGTTGTTTAGATGGCTGTAAGCCAAAAACAGGTTTTTCACAAAGTGTATTAAAAAATTTATACCGTTATCTTCCCCGTATGGCAGTACGCTCAATCTACTCTAGATTAGGGCGGTTTATCACTTGGGTATTTAGTGTGAACCTCGTTTTGGGCGGGTTGCTGTTGCTGATCTATATTCAGATGAAGCCTGCCAACGCAGCAGAAATTATGCTGCTTGAAAAAACCTTTATCTCTTTATTTATTACCTTGTTTATCGCTTCAGGCGTTGCTACATGGGTTTTTCTATTAGCCCATGAGAGTAGAGTCACAGCGCAAAAAGAATCTAATCGTCAAAGCTTAAAGCTAACCCGTGAGATCGATGCCCATGAGCAGACGGATAAAGAGCTACAGCAGGCTAAAGAACATGCTGAGCGAGCAAATGCTGCCAAAAGTCGTTATCTAACAGGTATCAGTCATGAACTTCGTACTCCTTTGCAATCAATTTTAGGTTACGCACAGTTACTGGGAGAGAAAGAAAGCATTGCAGATGAACATAAACGAGGCTTAAAGATTATTCATCGTAGTGGGCAGTATTTGACTGATTTAATTGAAGGTTTACTTGATATATCAAAGATAGAAGCAGGCCGATTAGATCTATACCGTAATCAAGTGAAACTACCTGAACTTATTGATCAATTGGCACAAATGTTTGGCGTACAAGCGGAACAAAAGCATCTAAAATTTACCTGTCGAATCAATAATCCTTTACCTGATGTTGTTATTACCGATGAAAAGCGGTTACGACAGATCTTAATTAACCTTCTCTCAAATGCGATTAAATACACGCCTCAAGGTAATATCGATTTTGAAATAAACTACCGCAACCAAGTAGCGGAATTCTGTATCCGTGATACGGGCCCTGGAATAGATGAAGACCATCTACAACGTATTTTTGATCCTTTTGAAAGGGTTCGCAATAGAGATACGGCAAGCCTTCCGGGTACAGGATTAGGGCTTACAATTGTAAAACTTCTAGCGGAGATTATGGGGGGAGATCTTCAGGTTGATAGTAAGCTTAATAAAGGGTCCGAATTTAGGGTTAGCTTATTATTACCTTGGGTTGATAGTGCGCATGAGGATGAGCCTAAATTGCGCAAAGCCATAGGCTATGAAGGTTTTCAAAGAACGATCTGTTTAGTGGATGATGATCCTGTGCTGCGAGGTTTATTATCAGATTTACTGGTTCCCTTAGGGTTTAATACTGTTGAAGCCCATGATGCTTACAGCTGTTTGCAGTTGGTTAAGCAGATGAGGCCTGATCTATTCTTGCTTGATATCTCAATGCCTGGAATGAGTGGTTTAGAGCTTGCCAGTCAGTTAAGAGGGGAAGGGTATAAACAGCCGATAATAATGCTCTCTGCCGATGCACAAGAATATAATCAACAAGCAGACTACCAAGCGGTTTATGATGACTATCTGGTCAAACCTGTTGGTAATCATCTCCTGCTTGATAAGCTTGCTCAGCACCTTGATTTGGATTGGGTGTACCGTACTGAATCTCTAGAAATTGTTGTTCCAAGTAGCTTGCAAGTTGATTTAGAAGCTAATGGAGGAGCTTCAACTGATAACTTGAAGAATCCGACCGGTTTAGCGGAAAGGCCGCCGGTTAAAAACCTTCCTAAACATAGTCTGTTGTTAGAGCTTAAAGCCTATGCTGAAATGGGTTATCAAAAAGGTGTTAATAATATATTACAGCAGATTGATGAAGAGGGCATTTTGAACGCTGAAGCATTTGGGCACCTACAAGGTTTATCTCAAGCATTTCAATTTGAAAAACTCGCACAACACATCGAGGCATATACGCTATGAATACCGCTCTAGGGAAAGAGATCGTGCTGGTGGTTGATGATTCACCTGACGCACTGAGCCTTATTAATGATGCTCTAGAGCACGCGGGTATGGATGTGTTGGTTGCTCTAGAGGGACGCCAAGCGCTGACGATCGCAAAAAGGATACGGCCTGATATTATCTTATTAGATGCGATTATGCCTAATATGGATGGTTTTGAAACCTGCTTAGCGCTTAAAGCTGACCCTTCACTAGCTTCAATCCCCGTGATTTTTATGACAGGTTTAACAGATACCTGTGATGTTGTTCGAGGGCTAGAGGCGGGAGGGGTTGATTACCTTACAAAACCTATTAATCCAAGTGAGTTATTGGCTCGTATGCGTGTCCATTTGGCTAATGCGCGTCAGGCGGTCAGTGTCGAATCAGCCCTTGATAGTAGTGGGCAGCACTTAGTTACTGTGGATCTGCAAGGTCTAATGTTATGGGGTACGCCACAAGCTCACGCTTTACTAGCCAAGGCGGGAATCGACTCACTGCGACAAGCTAAAGAGCTGACCCCACAAATACAGCGCTGGCTTGAGCAGCCTGAACTTGCTCAAAATCAAACATTAAAGGTGAAAAACCTTAGTTATCCTTTAGAGCTTAAACTTGTCGCTTATCAAAATAACGATCAAATATTGGTTAGGCTGATTGATGGAAATCGGCCTACAGGTTCAACACTTTTAAAAAGTAAGCTATCCATTACGGAACGGGAATCGGAAGTGCTGCATTGGATTGCTAATGGCAAAACGAACCGTGAGATTGCTGAGATTCTTGAGATGAGTCCTAGAACGGTGAATAAACATCTTGAGCAGATCTTCCCTAAATTAGGGGTAGAGAATAGAACCGCTGCGGCAGGTGTTGCGTTAAGGGTTTTAGCTACAGAGTAGAAATATTGAGAGGTAGCTGGTTGATCTGGCCTTCATCACACAACGGAATCTAAACTATTCAGGCCCTAAATAATAAAGCACTAGCCAAGTCTAACGCGATCTGGCTAAGTGCTTTATAGTAAACCTCAGATATAAACTAAGGCTTTTCTGGCGTTAATTAACGAGCAGACTGGGTTGCAGGTCTTTTTCTAACGCGTCGAGTAGGACGATTATTCGCTGGTGCACTCGTGTTTGCTGCACCTTGAGAGCTTCTGTTTGAGCTAGAATCGCTGCCTTTAGCGGTTCTTGGTTTCGATGTACTAGAACGATGGGTTTTGTTTTTACCTTGTGGTTTATGGCCGCGTGCATTATCTGCTGAACGCTGTCCATCTTTATGTCCACTGCCACCGCGTTTCTGGCTTGGCTTTCTTTTGCTTGGTTTCTTGCTTAGATCTGATTCAGGTAGCGGATGTACCGGAGAGAAACCATTCAGTTCTTTACGCTCAAGGATCTTACCAATCAAGTGTTCGACTGCGGCTAAGTGTTCAAACTCATCAGCGCAAACTAAAGATACCGCTTCACCTGACGCACCGGCACGGCCAGTACGACCGATGCGATGGACATAATCTTCAGGCACATTCGGTAGATCAAAGTTCACTACATGGGGTAGTTGATCAATATCTAAACCGCGGGCTGCAATATCTGTAGCTACTAAGACCTTAATTGCACCGCTTTTAAATTCAGATAAGGCTTTTGTGCGCGCGCCTTGGCTTTTATTGCCATGAATAGCTGCGGCGGTAATGTTAGCTGCATCTAACTGCTTAGCTAGGCGGTTTGCACCATGTTTAGTACGTGAGAAAACAAGCACTTGTTCCCAGCCATTAGCTGTAATCAGCTCAATAAGTGCGGGCGCTTTCTTGTTTTTATCAACGGGTGAAATCCACTGCGTTACCGTTGTCGCTGTAGAGTTGACCGGTGTTACTGATATCTCTACAGGATCATTAACTAATCCTTTTGCTAACTTTCGTATTTCTGCAGAAAAGGTTGCGGAAAAAAGAAGATTTTGGCGCTGCTTTGGTAGGACCGCTAAGATCTTTTTAATGTCATTAATGAAGCCCATATCTAGCATACGGTCGGCTTCATCAAGCACAAGAACTTCCAACTGAGAAAACTTAATAATGCGTTGGTTGTATAGATCAAGTAAACGCCCAGGGGTCGCAACAAGAATATCCACACCGCCGCGCAGTTTAGCGATCTGCGGGTTGATCTTTACGCCACCGAATACAACGGCAGAGCGTAATGGTAAATTCTTTGAATAATCACTTACGCTTTCAGCAACTTGCGCTGCCAGTTCGCGGGTTGGCGTTAATATTAACGCTCTAATCTGATTCCCTTGTGCTGGCGTGCCCGTACTTAAACGTTCTAAAAGAGGCAACGTAAAGCCTGCTGTTTTTCCTGTGCCGGTCTGTGCGGCAGCCATTAAATCTCTACCCTGAATGACGGCAGGAATGGCTGCTGCTTGAATAGGGGATGGGGTGTCGTATCCTTTAGCGGAAACGGCATCCAAAATTGGGCGTGAAAGGCCCAGGTCGGCAAAACTCATTTGTTGCTCTCTATATGGTATTTACAGAATTGCATTAAAACTTAATCGAACGCGCAGTTCGAAATAAGTGCTATCGCAGTGTTAATTCTATTTGTTTGTTATCTAGAATCGATGTGAAAGGAAGGATTCACTCTATCTAAAGCTCTCTGAAGGCCCCTGCATAAATGCTAGGAAGTGCTTGAAACACGGTGCCAACAGGTCTTTTAGAGTAATTAAAGCTTTAAGACTCGTTCGCTTTGATCTTCGGAACCGCACAATTATAGCACTGATCGGCGCTTAGGCGTAGCAAGGATTGATAAAACTTCAATTTAAGCTGCGAAAAAGCACGGCTGACGGCGTATTCTCATACTATATACGTCAAATGACGTATAGGTGTGCGTCAATCACCGCATACCTGTTTTGACCTCGATGGCATAGTCTTATTGCATCGCACAAAGAAGCCGTTTTATTGAAAGCGGTTTGACTAGTGCAGCTAATTTTATAATCAGGGGAAGGGCAGATATGAAACTTAAAAGTATTGCGGCAGGGGTTGCACTTTCATTAGGTGCTTCAGTGATCAGTATTAGCGCTATCGCGGCTGAAACGATCAAAGTAGGTGTATTACATTCGCTATCAGGCACTATGGCTATTAGTGAAACAACACTGAAAGACACTGTCCTAATGATGGTTGAAGAGCAAAACAAAAAGGGTGGTTTGTTAGGAAAACAGCTAGAAGCCGTTGTTGTTGACCCTGCCTCTAATTGGCCTCTATTTGCAGAAAAGACACGTGAACTACTAACAAAAGAAGAAGTAGATGTAATCTTCGGTTGCTGGACATCTGTATCACGTAAATCTGCACTACCTGTGTTAGAAGAGCTAAACGGATTGATGTTCTATCCTGTTCAGTATGAAGGTGAAGAGTCATCTAAAAATGTATTTTATACAGGTGCAGCGCCAAACCAGCAGGCGATTCCTGCGGTTGATTATTTAGCAAATGATCTTGGTGTTGAACGTTGGGTTCTAGCAGGTACCGACTATGTTTATCCACGTACAACCAATAAGATTCTTGAAGCTTACCTTAAAGCTAAAGGCGTAGCGGCTGAAGATATCATGATTAACTACACGCCTTTTGGTCATTCTGATTGGCAGTCAATTGTATCGGATATCAAAAAGTTTGGTGGTGAAGGTAAGAAAACAGCCGTGGTTTCTACGATCAACGGTGATGCAAACGTTCCTTTCTATAAAGAGCTAGGTAACCAAGGTATCTCTTCTGAAGATATTCCTGTCGTGGCTTTCTCCGTAGGTGAGGAAGAGCTTTCAGGTCTAGATACTACACCGCTTGTGGGCCATCTAGCTGCTTGGAACTATTTCCAGAGTGTTGAAAATGATGCGAACGCTGCATTTATTAAACAGTGGAAAGCATTTACAAGTGAAGAACGTGTAACTAACGACCCAATGGAAGCAACCTATATAGGTTTCAACATGTGGGCTAACGCGGTTACTAAAGCGGGCACAACAGATGTTGACGCAGTAGAGCAGGCGATGATCGGTCAGGAAACCCCTAACCTTACCGGTGGTATGGCTGTAATGAACAAAAACCACCACTTGAGCAAACCTGTTCTGATCGGTGAAATTCAGGATGATGGTCAGCTTGAAGTCGTTTGGGAAACTGATGGTGTTGTTGCCGGTGATGCATGGTCTGATTTCCTACCAGGTTCTAAAGATCTGATCTCTGATTGGACGAGCCCTATTAAGTGCGGTAACTACAACACCGTAACTAAAGAGTGTTCTGGTTCTAAATAAACGACCAGTAGTAAGTAGTGGAGGTATCTCGTTCATGAAAAGTGACGGATACCTCCACAAGTTTTACGAAGCCTGTTTGCCAAGTAAATATAAGCTTTAACTACGTTAATAAGTGGTTCTCTTTGATTAAGTGTAGCCACTTTCCATTCCTGATTCGCTGATACTACGATTACTTTTTACCCACAAATCGGACTCGGCGGTCTATACAGGAGAATTCACGTGAGACGTCTGTTTGCTACACTGTGCTGCTATGTTGCTGCGTCCCTAACATCGGTTTATGCAAATGAGCCAATAGAGGTCGATGCTGATCCCGCAACTGTCGCGGCAGTTTCCTCCCCCCCACTTTCAGCAACAACGGTAGAAACTGAAGAGCCAGTTTCTGTTGCTGGGCTTTTAACAAATTTAACAGAGGTCAAGCTAAGTAAAGCGCTGCCTGTACTTAAGCAACTAGAAACACTAGGCGGCTTAGATATGCTGCCGATGTTTAAAGGCATGCTAGAAGGTGATTTGTATTTTGTTAAAGCCAGTAAAGAGGTCGTTATCATCTCTACGGTTGATGGCGAATTAACGGCGCAAGGTGTTTTAAGCAAAAAGCAGTTGGCCGATGTAAGTAAGAGCCAGCTCAAAAAAATTCGTGTAAACAACAAGCTTCGTGGTTTTTTAAAGCAAGCTATAGCACGTTTACATATCTCTCATCCTGACGCCGATAAGCGCTTAGCTGCGGTGCAAGCCCTGTTAACACATCTGTCAGATGACACTATCGCTACCTTAACAGCCGCCCGTGTAAATGAAGCGGATGAAGATGTGCAGGCTATGATTGATTTGGCATTGGCTTTATATCAAGCGGACTCGAAAGATTCAGCCGAACGATTGATCGCCGTTAATATTATGGCCGATAGCCTCGAAAGTGATGCGAGAAATAAACTCGTAAAACTTGCTGAAAATGATACTGATACACAAGTTAAAGTAGCCGCAGCCAAAGCACTAAAACAGATTAATGAGAAGATAGAGTTTTATGGTTTTATTGATCAGCTCTTCTTTGGTTTAAGTTTAGGTTCGGTTCTTCTATTAGCTGCAATTGGTTTAGCCATTACCTTTGGGGTGATGGGTGTTATCAATATGGCCCATGGTGAGATGATCATGTTGGGTGCCTACACGACTTATGTTGTGCAGTTAATGATGCCAAATGCGATTGAATATTCACTATGGGTTGCGATACCCCTTGCGTTTGTTGTGTCTGGTTGTGTCGGTATTCTGATTGAACGTGGTGTTATTCGTCATTTACATGGTCGCCCATTGGAAACTTTACTTGCGACCTTTGGTATTAGCTTAATTTTACAGCAGCTAGTCCGTACTGTTTTTTCTCCCCTCAACCGTCAAGTGGCATCACCAGAGTGGATGAGTGGTTCATTAGAAATTAACCCTATTTTGAGCTTAACCTTGAACCGCTTATATATTTTGGCCTTTGCGCTTCTGGTTTTTGGTTTATTGCTGATTATCTTACGTAAAACCTCCTTAGGACTTAATGTACGGGCAGTGTCCCAGAACCGTGATATGGCAAAAGCCATGGGTATTCGTACCGATTGGGTCGATGCTATGACCTTTGGTTTAGGTTCAGGTATAGCCGGTATCGCCGGTGTTGCTTTAAGTCAGTTGACCAACGTAGGCCCTAACTTAGGCCAAGCTTATATTATCGATTCGTTTATGGTCGTTGTATTTGGCGGGGTGGGTAACTTGTGGGGCACCCTTGTCGCTGCGTTCTCGTTAGGGATAGCGAACAAGTTCTTAGAGCCGGTTACCGGTGCAGTGCTTGCGAGTATTTTTGTACTTATCTTTATTATTCTCTTTATCCAAAAACGTCCTAAGGGCTTATTCCCCCAGAAAGGGAGGGCTGCAGAATGAACCAGTTAATGCGTTTTAGCCGTTTACATGGTGACAGTAAAGTTGCGCCATTTGTCGCGATCTTAGTTATCTTAACGTTGTTAGCGTCTATGGGTAATCTATTGATGCCTGAAGACTCAGCGTTTTATGTCAGCACCTATACCATCACTTTATTAGGTAAATACCTATGTTATGCCATGTTGGCCTTAGCGGTTGATGTGATTTGGGGTTACTGCGGAATATTAAGTTTAGGCCATGGGGCATTCTTTGCTTTAGGTGGTTACGCTATGGGTATGTACCTTATGCGCCAGATCGGTGATCGCGGTGTTTATGGTAATCCAGAGCTGCCTGACTTTATGGTCTTCCTTAACTGGACTGAGCTGCCTTGGTTCTGGCAGGGGATGGATCAGTTCTGGTTTGCGATGCTGATGGTCTTGCTTGTCCCTGGTATTTTAGCCTTTGTCTTTGGTTGGTTAGCATTTCGTTCCCGTGTAACGGGTGTTTATCTATCCATTATGACCCAAGCGTTAACTTATGCGTTGTTGCTTGCCTTCTTCCGTAATGAGATGGGTTTTGGGGGTAATAATGGCTTAACCGACTTTAAAGATATTTTAGGCTTTGATCTGCAAGCAGATACAACCCGTGTCACGCTTTTCGCCATAACTGCGCTGCTCTTAGCTGTGATCTTAGTGGTGAGCCACAAAATTCTACAATCCCGTATGGGTAAAGTGATTGTTGCCATTCGTGATGGTGAGAGTCGAGCACGTTTTATTGGTTACCGTACCGAGCGTTTTAAAGTCTGGTTGTTTGTTTACTCTGCATTGATTGCGGGTATTGCCGGTGCGCTGTATGTACCTCAAGTGGGGATTATCAACCCCGGTGAGTTCTCACCACTTAACTCAATTGAGATGGTGATCTGGGTTGCTGTGGGTGGTCGTGGCACATTGATTGGTGCCATTGTTGGTGCGCTGCTTGTCAACTTTGCGAAAACTAAATTTACCGCCATTATGCCTGATGGTTGGTTGTTTGCTTTAGGTGCGCTGTTTGTCTTTGTCACCCTTTATCTACCTCAAGGATTAATGGGTCTATACCAAAAGATGGTCAACAAGCGCCGTTCTGGTGGTGGCGATAATGATGCTAGGCCAACAGATGATAAGGTGGATACCGCACCTGCAATTAAAGGGGGTGACGCATGAGTACATTAACTGATGTACGCGAAATAATGCGTAGAGACCAAGTGTGGTCATTTTTAAAAGATGAGCAAAAGCCGGTTGATGTTTCCCATGACGTTATTCTTTACGTTGAAGGGCTTAATCTGAGCTTTGATGGTTTTAAAGCACTAAATGATCTGAATCTCTATGTAAATGATGGCGAGTTACGCTGCCTAATTGGTGCCAACGGCGCGGGTAAAACAACCTTGATGGATGTGATTACCGGTAAGACAACACCCGATTCCGGCAGTGTTTATTTTGGCCAGAGCATTAACCTTTTACAGCATGATGAGGCCGATATTGCACAGTTGGGTATAGGACGTAAGTTCCAAAAACCAACCGTGTTTGAGGCCCATAGCGTATTTGATAACTTAGAGTTATCGCTCAAACAGCAAAAATCAGTTATCCCTATGTTATTTGCTCGATTAACACCAACGGAAATTGATCGTATTGATGAAGTACTCAATGTGATTGGTTTAAAAGAGCAATGCTTTATGCAAGCAGGGGCTTTATCGCACGGCCAGAAGCAATGGTTAGAGATCGGTATGTTACTGGTTGCTGAGCCTCGATTGTTATTAATTGATGAACCTGTAGCAGGTATGACAGCCCAAGAGACAGAACGGACCGCCGAGTTACTTACCTCATTAGCCGGCGAGCGTACCGTGATTGTGGTAGAGCATGATATGGAATTTGTGCGCAGTATCGCCCGTACTGTTACTGTGCTGCATCAAGGCTCTGTACTAGCAGAAGGTACGATGGATCAAGTTCAAAATAACCCTGATGTTATTGAAGTTTATCTGGGAGAAGCACCATGATAGAGATCTCAAAAGTTAATCAACGTTATGGTGGAACTCAAATCCTTTGGGATTTGGATTTGGATATTAAACCAGGCTCGTGTACCTGTATTATGGGACGTAATGGGGTGGGTAAAACGACGCTGTTAAAATGCCTTATGGGTTTGCTACCGGTCGAGAGTGGTGAAATTCTACTTGAAGGTGAGCCTCTGCATACAAAACCCGCTCAGTTTAGAGCGCCGGCAGGTATAGGTTATGTGCCTCAAGGTCGAGATATTTTCCCAACCTTAACAGTGGAAGAGAATCTTAGAATTGGCTTACCTATACGTAAAGATAAAGCGAAACAGATACCGGAGAAGATCTTTGAACTCTTTCCTGTATTAAAGGAGATGCTTCATCGCCGCGGTGGTGATCTATCAGGGGGCCAGCAACAGCAGTTGGCGATAGGCCGTGCCTTAGTGATTGAACCTAAAGTGTTGATCTTGGATGAACCTAATGAAGGTATTCAGCCTAATATTGTGCAACAGATAGGTGATGTTATCCTCAAACTTAATCAGGAGGAGGGACTAACCGTTATCTTAGTCGAGCAAAAGTTAGGATTTGCGCGTAGGGTAGGCAAAGAGTTTCGCTTAATGGAAAAAGGCCGTGTGGTTGCCAGTGATCAGATGGCTAATCTAAGTGAGGAACTGATAAAACAGTACCTTGCTGTATAAGCATTAGCCTGGAATTAGGTTCGAATATAGATGAATAATTGGGTAAACCCTATAACAGAACGATTGCCTAACACAGGTAAAGAGTCAAAGTGGGAAGCCGAACTTAGCCTTGGGTTAAGCAAAACCACCCGCGGGTCAGTTCTTAAAACCTGTGCTCATAAAGGCCCACTTTATGTGCAGAAGGCGTTTTATCCAGAAGGTAGAGATCTTGCTCATCTTTACCTTCTTCATCCGCCCGGCGGTATGGTGTCGGGTGATGATCTACGTATCAATGTAGATATGTCACCTAATGCCCATGGGCTTATCACTACTCCCGGTGCGGGGCGGGTTTATAAAGCCCGTGCTGATAAAACACTGCAAACTCAGCATATTCAATTGCGTTTAGCATCCGGCAGTAGCTTAGAATGGTTACCTTTAGAAAATATCATCTACCCCGGCGCACATACTCAGTTGCATACAGATATTCATCTTGCTGAAAATAGTCGCTTTATTGGTTGGGAGATTAGCTGTTTTGGTCTAAAAGCCAGCCAGCAACCCTTTAACCATGGCCAATTAGCACAGCGTTTGCAGATCTTCCAAGCGGGACGTTTAAAAGTACGCGAAGCCTTATCACTTAATCCAGAACAGCATCATTTTATGCATAGCCGTGCAGGTTTAGCGAACCGATCGGTAAATGCCTTGCTCATTGCTGGCCCGTTTTCAGGTGAGAATAAAGTTGATGAGCTACTTAGCGCTTTGCAGACGCAATGTACTGAATTAACAAAGGTAAAAGCAGCGAATAACCCGCCGCCTGCACTGGCTGCGGTTAGCTTGAACGGCGAATTTATGCAGATAAGGTATTTAGGTGATTGCTCGGAACAGGCTCGCTTATTGTTTACTCGTTGCTGGCGTTTATTACGACCTGCGTTGATCGAACGGGAGGCGTGCGAACCAAGAATTTGGGCAACCTAAAAGCCCGCTATAAAATATAACAATGAATTGTAATGAAGCATCCAAATTTAATTACACCTGGCCAAAGAGGTGAGTAATGGAACTGTTACCAAGAGAGAAAGATAAGTTGCTGGTGTTTACGGCAGCATTACTGGCAGAGCGACGTCTTAACCGTGGCTTGAAACTGAACTACCCCGAAGCGATGGCCTATATCAGTATGGAAATAATAGAGGGCGCACGTGATGGAAAAACAGTGGCTGAATTGATGGGCTACGGTAAAAGCCTTTTAACAGCTGAGCAGGTGATGGACGGGGTACCGGAATTGATCCACGAAGTACAAGTGGAAGCGACATTTCCCGATGGCACTAAATTAGTCACCGTTCATAACCCAATTAACTAAATGTTGATGGCGCGAAGAGGATAGAACCATGATTCCAGGCGAGATTCAGGCAGCAGAGGGAAGCATAGCGCTTAATGCTGGCCGTAAAACGCAAACCATCCGAGTTGAAAACAGTGGCGACCGTCCAGTACAGGTAGGCTCTCACTATCACTTTTTTGAGGTTAACCCCGCATTAGAATTTGATCGTGAAGCGACGAAAGGTTATCGCCTGAACATAGCGTCGGGTACGGCGGTAAGGTTTGAGCCGGGCCAAGGCCGTGAAGTTGAATTGGTTGAGTATGCGGGCAGTAAAACGATCTATGGATTCCGCGGCGATGTAATGGGAACGCTTGAGCTCGAAGGGTCATCTTCAGGCGCCTCATTAAAAACCTCATCAAAAACAATGGATCGCACTAGTTATGCGCAGATGTTTGGTCCAACAACCGGGGATAAGGTTCGTTTAGGTAATACAGATCTCTGGATTCAGGTTGAGAAAGACTTCACCACCTATGGCGACGAAGTAAAGTTTGGTGGTGGTAAAGTGATTCGTGATGGCATGGGACAAAGCCAGCTTACCAACGATATCGCCATGGATCTGGTTATTACCAATGCACTCATACTTGATCATTGGGGTGTAGTTAAAGCGGATGTGGGCATTAAAGAGGGGCGTATTGCCAAAGTAGGTAAAGCGGGGAACCCGGATATACAAGATAATGTGGATATAGTGATCGGCCCCGGAACCGAAATTATCGCAGGGGAGGGCTCTATCCTTACTGCGGGTGGTATCGATGCGCATATTCACTTTATCTGCCCTCAGCAGATTGATGAAGCCTTGATGTCGGGTGTAACCACGATGATTGGCGGTGGTACAGGGCCAGCAACCGGCACTAATGCAACAACCTGTACACCCGGTCCGTGGAATATTGGAAAAATGCTACAAGCAACCGACAATATGCCGATGAACTTAGGCTTTTTAGGTAAAGGGAATGCAAGTTTACCTGAGGCGTTAGAAGAGCAACTTGAGGCCGGTGTTTGTGGTTTAAAACTACATGAAGACTGGGGAACGACCCCAGCGTCAATAGATAACTGTTTAACCGTTGCTGATAAGTACGATGTACAAGTGGCTATTCATACCGATACGCTGAATGAATCGGGGTTTGTTGATGACACTATAGGTGCGTTTAAAGGCCGTGTTATCCATACCTACCACACAGAAGGAGCGGGCGGTGGCCATGCGCCTGATATTATTCGGGCCTGCTCCTATCCTAATGTAATGCCATCATCCACTAACCCTACACGTCCGTTTACGGTAAATACGGTGGATGAGCATTTGGATATGTTGATGGTTTGTCATCATCTAGATAGCAATATCCCTGAAGATGTGGCCTTTGCCGATTCCCGTATTCGTAAAGAAACCATAGCCGCCGAAGATATCTTCCACGATCGAGGTGCCTTCAGCATGATCTCCTCCGACTCCCAAGCGATGGGACGTGTTGGTGAAGTGATCACCCGTACTTGGCAAACAGCCCATAAAATGAAAACGCAGTTTGGCTTATTGGCAGAAGATTTAGCCGGAGGTACTGACAATTTTAGAGCCAAACGTTATATCGCTAAATACACGATTAACCCGGCTATTACCCACGGTATTTCGCATGAAGTCGGTTCTATCGAACCGGGCAAGTTGGCGGATTTAGTGTTGTGGAAACCGGCGTTCTTTGGTGTAAAACCCTCCATGATTATTAAAGGCGGTATGATTGCCGCCGCGCCGATGGGGGATCCAAATGCTTCAATTCCGACTCCACAACCTGTGCACTATCGTCCTATGTTTGGTTCTTGTGGTTCAGCACCCGCTAAAACCAGCGTAACTTTCGTCAGTCAGGCCGCTTTAGATAATAATATTGCCGAGAGCTTAGGCTTGCAGCGTCGTTTATCTGCCTGCGCGAACACACGAAATATCAGCAAATCCGATATGGTACTCAATGACTGGATGCCTGATATTACGGTTGACCCACAAACCTATGAAGTCCGCGCAGATGGTGAAATGCTTACCTGTGAACCGGCAGAAGAGCTGCCTTTAGCGCAGCTATATACCCTGTTTTAAGGTTGTTTTATAAGCGCGAGATTTAATAAAGAGTGAGACGTTAGATGTTAGAAGTTTATGAACGTTTAGGCACACACTGCCATCATCAAGCGGATAGCCGTGTAGTGCTAACCCACGAGCAGCGTGATCGAGGCCGCCTTAAATTGATCAGTGATCAAGGTGAAGAGGTGCGTGTTTTTCTTGAGCGCGGCAAACCTTTGCTGGTGGGCGAATATCTAAAAACCACCTGCGGACGTTATATCAAAGTGGCGGGCGCTGTTGAATCGGTTGCCTTAGCATCGAGTGATGATTGGCACCAATTTTCCCGTGCTTGTTACCACTTAGGGAACCGTCATACAAAAATAGAGGTGGGTGAGCGCTGGTTAAGAATTAAGCCTGATCATGTGCTAGAGGAGATGCTAGTACAGTTAGGTTTAGTTGTTACGCATGAAGAAGCGATCTTTGTTCCTGAATCTGGAGCTTATAGTCATGGTCACTCCCATCACTAAGGCGACGATGCTGCAGCCAGAAACTATGACGCCAACGACTAAGTCTGTTGAGGACGCAGAAGCCATTTTAACTAATGATCGTGCCCTGTTCCGTTTAATGCAGCTTAGTAGTGCGAGTTTACCCGTGGGGGGATACTCCTTTTCTCAAGGTTTGGAGTACGCCATTGATTGCGGTTGGCTTGGTAAACAGGTGGATGTTCATGAATGGTTGGAGATGCAGTTATTGCACGCGGTCGCCCAAGTAGATCTCCCAGCACTTAGATTATTGATGGATGCAGCAAACCGCAAAGATTGGAACGAGATTAAACGCTTAAATGATCTGGTGTTAGCTTGCCGCGAAAGCAAAGAACTTAGGCTAACCGATACCGCAATGGGCGAAGCCTTAGTTCGCTTACTCAATAGCTTAAATATAGAGCAGCCTTTTGCCCATGGCCGAGGCAGCATTCCTGAAGAGGTTAGCTTTATAACGCTATTTGCTATCGCAGCTGCCCATTGGAAGATCAACTACGCCAGTGCAGCCTTAGGTTTTGCATGGTCTTGGTTAGAAAACCAAGTGGCAGCGGCCACTAAGCTAGTTCCGCTAGGGCAGACCCAAGCTCAGATCTTATTAGGTGATCTGCAACCTATACTAAGCCGCGCCTTAAAAATAGCTGCACCAATAGAAGAAGAACAGATCGGCGCTGGCTTACCCGCATTAGCTATCGCGAGTGCCTTACATGAACAACAATATTCACGGTTATTTCGTTCTTAATATTTATACAAACAGAAAATAACTACGGAATAACGACAGAATGACAACAGAGGTAAACAATAGATGAGTAAACCAAAGCAAACACTACGAGTTGGCGTAGGTGGCCCCGTCGGATCAGGTAAGACGGCACTGTTGAGATCACTCTGTGCCGCTATGAAAGATCATTATGATATAGCGGTCGTCACTAATGATATTTACACCCAAGAAGATGCTAAGTTTCTAACTGAACACGAAGCACTAAGTGCGGACAGAATTATCGGTGTAGAAACGGGCGGATGCCCCCATACTGCTATACGTGAAGATGCCTCAATGAACCTCGCCGCAATCGACCAACTAATCGAACGTCATGGGGATCTAGATGTCGTCTTTGTCGAAAGCGGTGGCGATAACCTAAGCGCGACTTTTAGTCCTGAACTGTCGGACCTTACTATCTATGTGATTGATGTATCAGCAGGTGATAAAATCCCACGCAAAGGTGGGCCGGGTATTACTAAATCGGATCTACTCATTATCAATAAAATCGACTTAGCTCCTCTTGTTGGTGCATCTCTTGAAGTGATGGATACCGATGCAAAGCGAATGCGTGGTGAACGTCCATTTGTATTTGCTAATCTAAAACAAGCGAAAGGTTTAGATGATATTATCCAATTTATTATTAGCGAAGGCATGCTAACGGCTAAAACCTTACCACCTGCCGTTGCTGTTGTTTAAATAAACCGCCAAAAAATTTAAAGAAAGAAAGGATTAAAAAATGAAAAAAATAGCGATTAGTACATTGACTGGCGCCGCTGCATTAACGACATCACTACCTGCACTGGCGCATTCAGAACACGCCAGCATTATGAGCGGTATTGTTCATTTTATGACAGAGCCGGATCACCTAGCGATCTCTGGTTTAGTGTCTCTAGCCTTAATCTTTATCGTTCGTCGAATGGGCAAGAAAAAGGTCTAAAGGCATCCTAGCCAACGAGTAAAAGAGGTGCCAACCTTTAATAGGGCTTCGGCCAAAGGTTGGCCTCCTACAGAAATACGCTGATGTAGGAGCTCACCCCGTGAGCGAAAGGAACTTGTATTGTCACCATGCTTAGGTTAAAAATAGTTATAAATCAGAGAGATGGATGTCTGGCATGGATAGATATACGGAGCTGCTTTTAATAGTAGTAAGGTATATCAATTACTAATACGCATGCTTGTTTTGTCACGGAAGAGTACGATTTGATTCTTTAGTTTCTCCTTCCTTTTCAAATAATTACATCTATTTTTAATTAATAGCTATGTGGGTAGATACACGGACCCCCGTATATACAAATGTTAAGCAATACCAAGATTAAAGTTCAGTAGTACAAGGAATAGATGTGAAAGTACATGCGTTTAAAGTAGAGAGAACAGATGAAAGTTCACCGCTTGAAGATGTTTTCTCTCTTATTGAAAGGGAGCGAAACCTACGTGAGCGAATTAGAATTATCAATCAGGCAGAACTTCGGGCGGAAACAGTGGAGTTGCGCGATGATGTATGGCTAATCGACTTTGTAAGAATCAGGACTGATCATGGCCCAGGCCGAGTCAGCCGTGATGCAGAAGTGGAGGGGTTTGATTTTGATGATGAAGAGGGATTTGGTGAAGAAACGGCTGCTCTCTATGATCCTGCGTCAGGATACATATTGGTTCAGTATAATCACTTTGGTGTCCGCGCAGGGGTAATCGCTGATTACCTGAGTGCATTTGATGGCACAAGTAATAACCTGTACACGTTTAAACCAAAGTATGATGAAGATGTTGAGCGCAGATTACTAAACCAAGGCATCACACGAAAAGTCGCTTTTACATTAGATGTAAGCAAAATGTCTGCCCAAGATCGCCAGCGTGGACAAGCCTTATCTGAAGCCATCAGTTATGGTCGAGAGGCCGGTGCTGATAAGATCAAGGTTGAAATCTCTGTTAGTGGTGAGCGTCAACGCGGTTTGGCAGATAAAGCCAAAGAAGGGATTGCTTCGCTCCAGAACATTTTGGGCCAGAATCCCGACGCAGTAACTAAATTGGAGGTTGCTGGCAGAGAGGAAAGAGACTCGGTCACTGAGGTACTTGATTTGATCGGCCATCGCTTATCTTCCGAATTTAACGATTTGCGGGTTGGTGCTGACTTAAGATACCCTCGTGAAGAACGGTGGCGGGCATTATTGCGAGCCAAGAACGGATGGAGCCGGATTCTAAGATAATGAAGCTTCTTTTTGAGAAAACCTATCCATACTTATTTGGCATTATTGCCTGCGTATTGTGGTGGCAAAGCAAATCTCAATTCCCAACTAGCGATGCTATTATCTCTTCAACTTTAAGTGTGTCAGGTATTTTCGTAGGCTTTCTCGCCACAAGTAAAGCTATCTTAATCAGCATGAACTCCCCGTTGATTAATGATCTAAAAGACAGCGGCTATATTAATGAGCTTGTTTCCTATATAGGCCAAGCTATTTGGTTAAACCTTGCCTTCTGCACTTTGGATGTAATCGGGTATTTCTCACAGCAATCAGCTAGTTGGTATTCAATTCTTTGGGTGGGTCTTTCTGTAGCCTCTCTGTCTGCTTTTATCAGAGTTACTCATATCATGCTGCAAATATTTAAACATAGCTAATGCTTAACAAAGCCAGCCAGAGGGACCAAAAAACCGCCGCTTCGCTCTGGTTTTTCGGCCCCTGCTGGCGGCGTTATGCCCCCGTAAACTAAGGAGAAGGAATGGATTGGCTTATCGAAAATAAAGAATGGCTTTTTAGTGGAATAGCAATCGCCATTCCATTAGCTATAGCGGGATGGGCGCTTTCATCAAAGAGCAAAAAGCAAGTGCAAAAAGGTGGAAAAGGCTCTACAAATATACAAATTGGTGGCAGCATCAATATAAAAGAGAAAGATAAAGGTGAGTAAGCAAGTACAAAAAGGCGGGGAAAACTCCACCAACATACAAGCTGAAGAAGTTAACGTAGTTCAAGGACTAACGTATGCAGAAGTCAGGCAGGTTGCCACTGATGTATTTAAAGCTAACTTCTATGATCTAGCAGGTGAAGCAAAAACTATTGCAGAATCGCGCGCGTCGCAAATTACTGAAGACTTTCTCGCCAAGCTTCAAGCAGAAAATCCTGATGGTTTTTCGAAAGCTCAAGACCCTGACTTTCAACATGCTTTATTCACAGTACAAAAAGAACATGCAAGGTCAGGTGATGAAGACTTGGGCTCATTGCTTGTTGATCTACTTGTAGATCGCAGCAAGCAAAACCAGCGAGACATTTTGCAAATAGTATTGAATGAATCTCTATCTATTGCACCCAAGCTCACAAAAGAACACTTGGCCGCTTTGGCTGTAGCGTTCCTTTTTCGGTATACGCAAAATTTTGGGATTGGGAATCATGAATCTTTGGGGCAGTATTTGGATGCGCATTGCGCCCCTTTTGCAGAAAACATACCCAAGAATCAAGCTTCCTATCAGCATCTTCAATTTTCTGGCTGCGGGGCTATCAGTATGGGCTCAGTCAATTTGGAGAATATTTTAGGTCAAACCTATCAGGGGTTGTTCTTAAAAGGGTTTGATCCTGAGGAAATAACTAAGCGAGAAGTGTCCATAGGAACTGATCAAAACTTTTTTATTCCATGCCTGAACGATCCTGAAAAACTTCAGGTTCGCGCGAACTCCAAAGAAATTTTGGAGAAAAATATGGAGCAGTTAAATGTACCTGAGGAAGATCGTCCGAAAATATTAGCTCTTTTTAATTTGGGTAAGATGAATGAAGGGAAAATTAAAGAAAAATGTATAGAAATTAGGCCTTATATGGCACAAGTGTTTGATGCTTGGTCTAGCTCAGACTTGAAGAGCTTTATGCTAACAAGCGTAGGAATCGCCATTGGCCACGCAAATATAAAAAGGCTTGTGGGTGAATTTGCAAATTTGTCTATATGGATTAATTAGGCATAACAAGCGCATGTTGTCGGACTGGTTTTCCGCTGCGCTTCAAACCAGCCGCAAATGCGGGCGTTAGCCATAAGGGGTGCATATGTTGAACTCTGACGATATTGAAAAATATCGATGCCCAAAAGGACTCATGTATTTTAACGAAAAGTGGAAAAGGGAGATCTTCAGGGATAAAGAGCAAAGAAGGTTAGCTCAATCGAAAAAAGGAATATATAAATTCTTTAGAGATGAGGTTATCCCTTTGGAAGTCTTTGCTAGGCGACGCTATCCAAATAGGTTCAGGATTATTCCGATCAATGGAAATCAAGGGTTTGATGCAGAGGTATACGATGACAAAGGTGATTTGTTCGAAAAAATAGAGTTAACGTACCCTCATGATGGGAAAGAATGTGCTCTAAGCACACGTAATCTGCATGAGCGTGGTTATGGGAATATACGAGTTTATAGTATCGGTGAAAATGTAGATTTATTAGTACCGTTCATAGAGAAAACTGCGTCTGATAAATCCCTAAAAGATTACGGGGATTGCGTTCTGGTTTTTATAATTGACTTTGATTTACCATTTCCTGAATTCAAACAAGCTTATGTAGATAGGATTAGAGAGCTAGGCTTGAAGATTAGCCACATCAATTTTCAGGCAAAAGAGGTCTGCTTTTTAGTGATGCCTTATAAAGATCTCTATTACTATCAGGCTAACAAGTTACTTAAAAAGGACCACAAAAAACATGGCTGCGCCAATGTGGCCTTTTAGTAAAGCGTTGGTATGACTCCCACTGTCAAGTTTAAACACAGTTGTACCTGCTTTTTCGTTCAAAGCCTTTTTGTCTAACTAAATAGAGTTAATGCATCGAATGAGGTCGGTAATTTCGTCGGTTTTCATGCTGGTATCCGTGGATTACTCATTCTTAAATGAGCAGCGCCTACCTTACTTATTCCGTCGTGGCACTGATCTTCAGTCTATGCTCGTGGATCAACTGTTCACACAGCTGCCTGCCTAACGCCGTCGGAGATTATGCCACTGCCGTGGACTGATCCAATGCACTAACTCTAAACCTGTCATTATGCGGGAACTCTCGATAAACGTTTTGCTGGATCCACGAATTGAAGGGGTCAGCCCTTTACGACCTCAGTAAACTTTTTGTGAGTGTCTAAGCTAATAAAAATTATGCTACTGTTAATCATGCTGACCTCCGACTGGTATTGTTAACAGATACAGTATGGCTCTGGCTTCTAACTAACCCACGAAAATGGATGTCAGCACCTCGTGGGAGTCATTATGTCTATTCGGCAATAGGCATCGCTTGACAAGGTACGGCATTGCCGTATTGTTGCCTCATAATCTTTATAGAAACAAGCTTCTTTACTAAACTGCTTACAGATTATTTATCAGATGATGAATATCGTGGTTTGCAATCTTACCTTCTTCAAAAACTAGACGCCGGGGATATTGTAAAGGGCTCTGGTGGTGTCAGAAAGGTAAGGTGGGCCTCTTCAGGAAAAGGCAAAAGTGGTGGCGTGCGCGCTATTTACTATTGGAAGAAGGCTGAACATGAGATATGGATGCTCACTATGTACAGTAAATCGGAGCGAGCGACTATCGCAGGTCATGTGTTGAAACAAATAGGAGAGGCAATCGACAATGAATAATAGAGATATAGGTGCCGAAATTCTTGCAGGTATAAATGAGATTAAGGAATATAAAAAGGGAAAGGTTTCTCTACGCAATAACGAATTAAGTGAGCCATCAGCGCCACAGGTTATTCGCTCTAAATTAAAAATGTCTCAGGTTATGTTTGCCGGTTTACTCGGTGTAAGCACAAGAACTTTACAGGATTGGGAACAGGGAAGAAGAAACCCTCAAGGACCAGCAATTGCATTACTAAGGATAGCTGAACAACATCCTGAAGTTTTTAGTGAGTTAAGATAAGGGCATTGGCTAATAACAAATCAGTGAAGACGGACGTTCGCAAAGAGCGCGATCGCCGCTTATTGAGGCGTTGGTATGAATATGACAACAACGGTATCGATCATCTCGCTTTTGCTACTGAGCTTTGTGGTTTTCCTGACTACATTGGTAGAAGTAACTACGTGTACTCAGGGTAGTCTCGATGTTTGGCTTGTATCATTATTCGTGTTTGTGCCAGCAATTGTAGGTCTTTCTGGCGTTGCTCTCATTGGGCGAGCGCGAAGACTTTTTGTACGCTGGTTCACATTGCCTGTGTTATTGGCGTTACCGTTGTCCAGTTATCATGTAGTTCGATATATCATCGGCATTAATTTAAAAGGTGAGCATCCTTGTAGCATTGCAACGGGAACGGATTTCGAATCTTTTCCTCTGGAGCCATGGGTACCTTATTGGGCCCCCATCCATTTTTCGGCGCTTGCTTTTTGCAGCTGGGTTGTCATCCAATTTTGGTTCGGCAAGAGAAAAGGCTAACAAGGTTATCAACTTGATGCACCATACTCCGCGCCTTTTTGGGGTGGCTACGCCACCTTACCCAAAAAGCCATTCCATATGTGGCATAGATTATCATGGCGTTAGGTGTGTTTTATCCAAAGACCAAGGAGGAGGTTCTGATGACTGATTATGTGGGTTCTTGTCTATGTGGCACTGTGAGTTTTGAGATAAAGGGTGATTTTGATAGTTTTTTCCTGTGTCATTGTCAGCATTGCCAAAAAGATACGGGTTCGGCTCATGCGGCAAACCTATTCTCACGGTCAGCAACATTGGTCTGGCGGTCGGGTGCCGATGCTGTGACGTCCTTTACGCTTCCTGGCAGTCGTCATAACAAAAGCTTTTGTAAGGTCTGTGGTTCAGCACTGCCAAATACTCAGATCGAAGGTTTGCTCGTCGTTCCCGCAGGGTGCTTGGACACTGAAATATCTATGGTGCCTACAGCGCATATCTTTTTGTCCAGCAGAGCTGCTTGGGATGAGGAGTTAGGGGAAGTACCAAAGTTCGAGGGGTTGCCTGATTGAGCTACTATCACATACTGTTGGTGGACGCATCTATGCTCCGGCATATCGGAAAGCCAAAGGTTAAATTTTCAATCAGGTTTAGTGATGAATATTGAAGTTGTAGAAAAAGCAGATCATCTTAGGCTGCTAAAAATTTGGGAAGGATCTGTGAGAGCAACCCATGATTTTTTGGCGGAAGAAGATCTTCAGGAATTAAAGCCACTGATCTTAGAGCAGTATTTTGACGCCGTTGATTTAAGGTGTGCAAAAAATAGTAAGGGTGAAATATTGGGGTTCTGTGGTGTACATGGTGGAAACATTGAGATGCTGTTCATTTCACCTGATGCGCGTGGCAAAGGTTTAGGAACTCTGTTAGCTACTTATGCGATCAAGTCCCAAGGGGCTAGCAAAGTTGATGTTAATGAACAGAATGAGCAAGCGTTAGGTTTTTACCAGAATATTGGTTTTTCTGTTACGGGCCGTTCACCAATTGGTGGTCAGGGCAAGTCTTATCCGCTGTTGCATATGGCGCTATAAACATTAAATAAGGCCAAGCAACGTGATAGCTTTTTATAACGCCAACCAATCACTAAAGAGAATCTAATTTAGATGCCAGAACCTGATCCATTAAAAATTATTGCATTTGCAACGCCAAAAGATCTTGGCAAGTGGCTCGAGAAGAATCATGCAAGGGAACGTGAGTTGTGGGTAAAGATTTTTAAAAAGAATACTGGAATCCCAAGTGTTACTTGGAATGATGTGGTGATAGAAGTTTTATGCTGGGGCTGGATTGACGGCGTAAAAAAGTCAATTGATGATCAAGCCTATCTTCAACGCATAACTCCTAGAACAGCACGAAGCAACTGGTCTAAAAGAAACACAGAGCATGTGGAACGTTTGATCGGCGAAGACCGGATGAGGGAACCTGGGCTTGTACATGTGCGTGCAGCAAAGGCTGACGGTCGGTGGGAAAACGCCTATGTAGTAAGTGAAATGGAAGTGCCTGCAGATTTCTTAGTAGCATTGGATAATCAGCCAAGAGTAAAATTTTTTTTTGAGACACTTAATAAATCGAGTCGTTATGTTATCGCTTATGGTTTAACAAGCGCAAAGAAACCTGAAACTAGACAAAGGCGTTTCACAAAATATATGGAAATGCTTGTGCATGAGGAAAAACCCAAATAGTTGAATCGTGTATATCAATGCGCTTAGTACTCAGGGTTGGGGCAGAAATAATACTATGTCGAATCACTATACTTTTACGTTGAATTTAAAACTTAAACGCAATCTAATGGCCACAGAAATTGCCACATTAGAATATATTCTTAATGGTAATGGCTCTCCACCGACTGATTTACCCAATCACTCCTTTTTTTCTAGCGGCTTACCTAACTATGTTTACTGGAAATCATACAAGGAGTTTCCAGTAGGGGGTTGGCGATCTGAGTTTTGGCAATCAGTCTACTCCCCTGGTTGTGCAGCCGATGGTCAAATGAATTATGGCGTAAATTTATATCTGCCTAGCCATAAATTGGAAGGGGCTCTTAGCGAACTCCCATTTGCTTGTTGGCTTGCAACCATTAGTACTTCAATTGGTTATGTTGGGGCAATTACCTGTGAAGATGATGATATTGGGATGCCACTTTTTCTTCTGTTTATCAATGATGGGCAGTTAAAAATAAGTAGTTTGCCTGACAACCTTGAACTGGAATCTGCTGAAGGCATATCGGGTTGATCGAACATCAATAGAGAAAGCTCTGGCTGCTTTACAACAAGATAGTTCAGTTAATAAATATAAGGTTATACTAGCCAATGGCTTTAACAAAGCGTTGCACTGGGCAAGTCTGAGAATGCAACGTTATCCAAGATGAGTTGAAGTATTAATTCTGAATAGGTAGTAAATAAAATTGGCAGTGCTAAAAAAATTTCCCAAAGCGAGTGGCGGAAATACCTTTGATGAAACACTATTTGGTCTTATCGCCGATGATCTGGAAAAACAAGGGTACAGCATTCGGCATGGAGCTCTCCCTGATGATATATCAAGTTCTTTGTATTCATACCAACAAGATTTAAATGCGGCCAAATACGCTGATGCAGGTATTGGGCGTGGTGAGGACTTTTTAAAGACCGAATTTGTAAGAACGGATGAGATTTTTTGGATTGTTGAAGAGTCGGATGCGGGAAAGAAGTGGATCGATTGGACATCTAAATTACAGCGTTTCTTAAATCAAAGGCTCTTTTTAGGTTTATTCTCTTTTGAGAGTCATTTTGCACATTATTCGCCGGGGGCATACTACAAAAGACATCGCGATGCTTTTCGAGGAGAGGCAAACCGCGTTCTATCGGTCGTAACATACTTAAATCCAGCCTGGGGACACTCTGATGGTGGTGAGCTGGTGTTATATAGTGATGATCAAGATCGTGAAGGGTTAAAAGTTGTTCCTTTATACGGAACTTTAGTGTTTTTTCTGAGTGAAGAGTTTCCTCATGAGGTGTTGCCCGCTACTAGGGATAGGTATTCTATTGCTGGTTGGTTTCGTGTTAACAATTCAATTAATAATAATATTGACCCGCCTCGTTAAGTCGATCGATTCAAAGTATAACAAGCACTTCAAAAATGACGCTTGGCTGCATATTTTAAGCGGGCGTTATGCATAGGATATAAAATGGTTAATCTTGAAGATATAAGTATGATTTTCAGTCTAGCTGGAAGGTTTTCGGAATGAGCATTGCTTGGGTAATAGCTTTTTATTGATCGCTATTTTGTTCATAGTTATCTTAGAGTCCGCAGGAATTATCAGTCTTGCCTAACAAATTAATCAATGGCGTTCCTGCGGTGCTGAACCTTCACTTTGCGGCTTTGCCGCTTGGTTTCGGTTCTTTATGTAAGGCTTTGTGTTTCAAAAAAATAAAAACCGCCTAAAAACATGGGAGTGTGTTCTATATGAGTCTCGCTAGGTTAGAGAGTAGATGGAAAGCCTGTTTTACATCGATAGTGCTGGTGAGTCCTTTCCCTATTTTAATTATATTTTTTGTGGCCCTCGACTTTCGTGCTCCTTCAGATATAGATAATAGTGTGCTTATCTTTTTTAGCGTCATGTTTAAATGGATCATTGCACTTTTAATGGGTTTGTTTCTCTATGTGTTGATATCCTTATTAGGCTGGCTTCTTATCGGTATGCCAATCAGCAGGCTAATAGAAAAAAGTAATAACCCTAGTATTTTTATTTATTTGGCCGTTTCAATATTTTTTAGCCTATGTTTAGGGGTGTTTAATGCTCCCAATACTTCTATCGCTAATAATTTACAATCAATCGCGTTTTTTGCTATTCCTATTGTTTTACAAACAACGATTTATAAAATTTACTTAAATAAAATAATTTCACATAACAAGTAGCTGCGTCAAAAGCCACATGGGAAACATATGGAGCCTGAAATCATATTTCGAATCGCTTTCTGTTTTGGTTTTGCTGGCAACGAGTTTATTGGCCTCAGGTTAAGCCAGTAACATAACGGATACATTATTAATAATAAGGACGAACCATGCCTGGTGCATTCGCACATCTTGCAGCGGTTAATTTCGCACTAAGTAATGCAAACCTCAAAAAACTAGATATGCCTAAGAGGGCAAAGTTAATCCTAAGTAGAAATCAAAAGTTTGTTGAGTTGGGCTGTGTCAGTCCTGACTATCCCTATTTGATGTTAATAAGCCCAGCTCAAAAGGCGTGGGCAGATAAGATGCATTATGAAAAAGTAGGTGTCTTAATAAAAAAAGCAATCTTGCTTGTGAAGGTGCTGCCGAATAAAGAGCAAGAGAAAGCGTTTTCTTGGCTGTGTGGTTTTGTTGCCCATGTGATTACTGATATTACAATTCACCCTGTGATTGAGCTGAGAGTTGGGCCTTATAAGGAGAATGCAAAAGAGCACCGCATCTGTGAAATGAACCAAGACGCATATATCTGGCCAAAGCTGAACTTAGGCAAAATCGGCTATGCCGATAGAGTTAGAGATAATATTGGTGCCTGTAATGATGCTCATAATCCATCGGATTTAGATAAAACCATCACGACGTTATGGGGACGCTGTTTAACGGAGATCTTCCCTGAAAAAGCGAATGCTACACCGCCAGATATTAATGGTTGGCATAAAGGTTTTCGGTTCATCGTGGATAACGCCGACGAAGGTTATCGACTTTTTCCTTTTGCTCGGCATGTTGCGGCTAAACAAGGGTTAGTTTATCCCAATCAAGACGCCATCGATCCCTCTTATATTAAAGCTTTAAAAACGCCTGATGGAGTCGCCGATTACGATGCTATTTTCGAACGTGCTGTTGAAAACGTAAGGGAATACATCTGTTGTTTGGCTAATGCTGTTTTTGATGAGGGGAGTGTTGATATGTTCTTAAACTGGAATTTAGATACCGGCCTCTGTGAAGACGGAAATTTAACCGCTTGGAATAACACATGAAACATCTACTCTTTATTATTGTATCTATGCTAATCGTTGGATGCTCTACATCTAACCCTTATAACAATGAAAAAATGTATGACTTAGCGTCACAATTTAAAGACCTGTCTCAAACGGTTGATGGTTCTATTAAATTTGGAGAGGTTGCGATTGAAAATGGTCATCAAGCCTTAGAACGTGTTTCGATTGAGCAACCGGATAAGGTTGCCCCTTTTGCCGAATATATCATCAAAGTTGAAGTGCAAGGTGACAATGCGGTGCTTCTATTATGCGATGAGGATATTGCCCTTATAGAAGATGCCGGCTGTAATGCCGTTGTTGATAAAGTCTATTGGCAAGCGCTTAATCCTAAGAGTTGTGTGATCAGATTAGATAGTCACCAGCTTTGCAAATAGAGAGTGGGGCTAGGGGGCGTCTTGCCTAGAGCCTATTTGATTATTTTTCCTGTCGGTCAAGCACGCTACATTAGGTAGGAATTCAGCCTGTGAGCGAAAGGCTCAGTGTAACCTGAGGGGCTTAGGGCGTAGCTTTATTGCTACAGCTGTTAGGGCAGCTGTAGCAAAAGAGAAACAGACTTTACATCATTGTTCTTATGATGAAATAAAATATTTTTTAAGGTTAATTTGTAACCAATTGATTTCAATCGTTAACACATGGTGATTAGGTGTAACGGCCTCTATTTTTAACTAATGGAACTATCTTTGCAATTTCATATCAGAATATTTAGTGCCCTGTAAAAAAGGGTAATGAGTAATTAACCGTAAGCAGGCTGTGTTATGAATTTAAAAATAGGAATAGGTTTTTTCTCGGCGATGGTTTTTTCTTTATCTGCTGTTGCAGGTTCTGAAGGTGTTTCCACTCAATATAAAGGTGGTTTTTATGATATGGCAGGTTATTTGAACAAGGCAGCAGTTGTCGGTTCTGATCAGCCCAGAAACGCGCCTATAAGCATTAAGGGTGGGCCATTTGATATGAATGGTTATCTAAAACTGACGGCTTCTTCTAAACCTTCAACTCTGGGCCATCACAAGCCAGTTCAGGTTGCTACAATAAATATGCATGCCAATCCGAATCTATTATTTGTGCCAGGTGCTTTAGATCACCATCTGTAAGAACCGTTGAAAAGCATTTGCCTTTTTATTGTTTTATCGCTCTTTTCTCGTCTATATCTCGTGCAGTAGTTTTAACTACGGTGCAGGGTATATAGATTCTATTTATATTGGTCGATGACGTTTGCCCTAAAGCTTTTCAGTCTAGGGGGCTACTTATAAGAGATCCTAATTCAAGTTTTCTGTTGTTTTACGGTTCCTTAAGGTTGCACCGGTTATTGGGCTTTTAAGGGTTTAGGTTCTAAATTGAATTTGTGACAGTGGGCCTCATAACGTGCTTTTAGCTCGGATTCGCCTAATAGATTACCGGGTTCGTCGCGATAGGAGCCGTCGCCATTGAGAGCGGTACCTTGCCATGTCTGTTCAATCGCGGTGCGTTCTCTTTGTTGCTTAAACCAATGGATGAAACGGTTTGCTTGGGCTAATAAGCGATAGCTAGAGGCGCTACTATTAACGACCATAGTATAAAAAAATGGTCGGGGCGCTAAGTTGCCCGGTATTATTTCAATTTTATCGTACCAAGGGCTTGCTGGGTTTTTACATGCCCAGTAATAGATGGGTAGATCAATACCAAAGGCATCGACAATACCATCGGCAAGGCAGTGGTGTATGCGAGATTGATCGGAGTAGGCGATTAGGTTATTCAGCGTGATGCTGCCCCCCGGTTTTTTCTCGTTACTACTCCAGCGGACGCCTAGATCCTCTAAAATCATTAGGGCTGCAGGGTCGTTGATCACACCGACAACTTTATCTTGTAGATCTTGGATACTGTTGATTCGATCGTCGCCTTTACGACGGGCCAATACCCAAGGTAAGTAGGTATACGCTTCAGAATAGGCAACATTGTCATATTCGGCGGAGGGCGGTAAGGCGCTGATAACAATGTCGGCGGGTGGTTGGCCGAACTTTTTGCCTGATGTTAGTAGTTCTGTACACATATCCCAGGGTGCTTCGATAAATTCGCATTCGACCCCGAGATAGCGGGCAAATGCGAGTGCATAATCAACATCTAAGCCTTTAAGCGGTTCCCCCAGTTTTTCACGGAATGATAAACCAACAAAACTAGGTTCAATGGCGACGCGTAGTTTGCCTCGACGGAGTACGTCGTCTAATTGGTCATGTCCGGCATCGGCAACTAAGTGTAATTTATTTAGCGTTTGATTGATCGCTTTAGAGGCTAGATGGATATCAGTACTATGAATATCGACTTGATCTAACCCTTTCGACATATCTTCAACAACGTGATTAATCAGCTGGTTTTTATTGCTGATGCGCTGCATTGAGCCGTTGCTCATTTCTAGGGTTTCAAAGATGACCGCAGTATTCTCCATGACGGCACTGAGTTGTGTTGCTATAGAGTTAAATAGCTCGGTTAATTGCTCTGTCGCTGATTGGGTGACTTGGACGAAATTGTCCAATTTTTCAGTATTGGCTGCGCTGATATTACTTAGTTCAGCATTCACTTGAGAAAAGTCGAGCTGTTCGGCTGCTTGATTGGCTTGCTCTGTAGTCACGTTTGCTAGGCGTCTTACTTCATCGGCAACAACGGCAAATCCGCGACCATGTTCACCGGCTCGAGCAGCCTCAATTGAGGCATTAAGTGCTAAAAGGTTAATCCCTTTCCCTATCTTAAGAATACCATTAAGCACCTCGTTTACATTGCTAGATTTATCAGCAAGGGAGCTGCTTATCTCATCTAGTGATAGGCTAATTGAGCTGTTTACTTCATCTACTTCTGTTTTAATCTGTTGTTGGAGAGAGCTTACTTTAGTGTTAGAGCTGTTTAAGTAATCGTTGGCGACATTGAGTTCGGTGTCTAATTTTGTGGCACGTTGGTTAATCTCTGAGAGAAAGTTTTCTTGTGCTTCTAATGCTCTGAATATTTGCCGGGATAGTTGTGCTGTTTGGCTACTAATCAGTTGTAATGCGCGATAGAAACGCTTCTCATCATCTGAGAAGCGAGGAATGTCGATGGTCTGGGAATCTGGCGCATAGGTAATAGATGCTTGGGTATCCGAAGTTGTATTCTGTGATTTACCAAAAAGTTTATTAAATAGTGTCATAGCTAATTCCAAAAGGAGTACCCAGTAAGCACTATCTATAAGCAAATCTTGTTCCACAAGAATATAAAATTCGTAATAGGAATAAAATAAACGTATTTTTACGATATTATGCCTATCTAGCGAGCATTTATAGCTCAATAGAAGGAAAGAACGTCGAGTGACAGGCTATAAATTGGCTGTGGGCGAGTCCCTTTGCACTAGCGTTGTGCTTCTTTTGTTACATAAATGTGCGTTAAATGCGTGGATTTGTGGATTTTAACTTTTTATCTTCACTTTCCATGCTCGATGATCAATAGGGGCGATCATTGTACCTAGGCATCACCAAAGCAGGACTAGGTCACAGAAAGGAGGGCTAGGTAACAGGAAGAAGGGCGAATACCATATCTAGAATTAAACGACGTGACCGTGGGAGCCCATCCTTTATGTCTGACAGGGTGCCAGAGCGAAAAATTATTAGAAAATACTTATCTTGGACTGATGAGTATTTCCATTGTGTTTGACCCATATAGCTGGCCATATCATGATACTGTGTGGTCTTTAACAGCGTGCTACCCGCATCACTTCACAGGATAAAAGGGATAAGTGTCTATGAAAGTTTATTTTTCACATGGTAAAGAGAGTGGGCCATGGGGCAGTAAAATCAAACGATTGGCGGGTATCGCTCAACAGAAAGGTTACGCTGTCGATAGTATTGATTATTCCGATATTTTAGACCCTGACCTGAGAGTTGAACGCTTGCTTAGTGTACTGGGTGAAACCGGCGAAGCGTTTGTGTTGGTCGGTTCTAGTATGGGGGGTTATGTGTCATTGGTTGCTTCAGAACAGGTGAATGCCAAAGGTGTTTTCTTATTGGCTCCTGCACTCTATATGGAGGACGAGGACTATCAGCAGCAAAACTATCATCCCCATGGGTATGTGGAAGTTGTGCATGGTTGGTCGGATGATGTTATTCCCGTCGAAAACTCGATTCGCTTTGCCAAAGCCGTGGATTGCTCATTGCATCTCATTTCCGGTGATCATCGGCTTAATAGCTCGATTGAAGTAGTTGAACAGCTATTTTCGCAGTTTCTTGTCTCGGTTGACTCGCATTGAGATTCATCCGCTGGTCTGGTTTTGTTCTATGATTAAAGCATCTACGCGATGTAACCCCATGGGTACTTATATGTGGCTTTGGCGGCGATAGGATTGATCTGAAAGATTAATGGATCATGGTGGCGATTAATGGGTTAAACTTATTGTTTAATGCGACGACTTCATTGGGGTTGCTTACGTTGAATCAAGAAGACCTGTGCCCATCCGATAAATGCCCTCTGTGTGGCAAAGATAATCATTGTGGACATCTCAACTCAAGTGGTGAGGCTCTCTCTTGCTGGTGTTCTGATAGCCAAATAGAGTTTCCCCATGAGTTGGTAAGCCAAGTGTCTGCATCGCACCTCAATACTGCGTGTATTTGTAAGGCATGCGTCTTGGCCACAAAAAGCATCAAACCTTAATTCACACTATGGGTTGTCTGTGAATCGATGTAGATCTTGTTTAGATCTGTGAGTTTTATATGATCTTTTAGGTTGGCTGCAAGGTTCTCTTATGTAAGTTTGAACTTTCACTTTAGGGGCATTATGAAACGTTATAAAATCATTCATCGTACCTATTATAACTATACGGATACCGTGACTTTGGGCGCGCACCAGTTGTTACTGCGACCCCGAGAAGATCATGAGCTACGTATAGAGTCTTTCTCGTTGCAGATTACACCCGATGCAAAAATCTATTGGCATCGCGATGTGGAAGGTAACTCAGTAGCGATTGCCAATTTCAGCAACCCAGCGCAACAGTTGACGATCGAAAGCGAGGTGGTGATTCAGCAATATAATGAATCCCCCTTAGATTTTTTGGTGGCGGATTATGCGATTAATTATCCTTTTTCATATCACGAAAGCGATCAGTTTCTGCTGTCACCTTACCGAGTGCTGCCCGATGAAAATACCCGAACGCTATTAAATAACTGGTTATTTAGTGTTTGGCGTGGAGGCGAGGCGGTACAAACCTATACCTTATTGCAGCGGTTGACGGAGACTATCCATAATACCTTGGTTTACAAAGTGAGAGAGGAGCCGGGTGTGCAATCCGCCGAGGAGACCTTATCCCTTGGGTCGGGCTCTTGTCGTGATTTTGCTTTACTCTTTATGGAAGCGGTTAAGTGCCTAGGGTTTGCGGCGCGATTTGTCAGTGGCTATCTGCATGCGCCGTTGATGTCTGATCAGGTGGGTTCGACCCATGCGTGGGCCGAAGTCTATCTGCCGGGTGGCGGCTGGAAGGGCTTTGACCCAACCATAGGTGATATTGTAGGCACGGATCATATTCCCGTGGCCGTATCGCGTTTAGCTGAAGCGGTGCCGCCCATATCGGGGTCATACGCGGGCACGGCTGAGTCAAAAATGGATGTGGGTGTTTGGGTGAGTGAATGCTAAAACGCTGTAAATTGATAACAAGAAAAGGTGAGGGGGCTGGCGAGTTCGTCATTTGATTAGGGGCGGTTCAGCCGTGTGCCAGTCCATTACTAAAGGCTATCTAGCTCCTCAAATACGCGCCTCTTAATGTGTTCGAGTTCTATGGATGAGATGATTTGGCTGCAGTCGTGAGCAAAATACGACCAGCTATGTCTGGTACTATTTTTCATCTCTTGGATATAAGCGGCTACCTGTTTTTCTTGTGCGGGATCTTGTTTAGCGTGGACAATTTTATGCGCAAGTTTTCGGACGATATTTAATTTATTGATTGCGCCGCCGGCATCATCTACGTTGCATAGGCTAAACAACCCCTGAGGCTCTACCGCCTTTTCTAATACCTTAAGGTCGACTCCATCTTCAGTTAATGGCGGGGCGTATACTTTGGGTTCCTCGTCAAGAATGATAGTGCCAATATCGTATTTTTCATATTCTCTTCCTTTCCATTGGGCGACGGCTATATCTGTGGAGTGCCCGTAGGTTGAATGTTGAGTGTAAATAGGGACGGACAGTGGTGTATACGCCGGCATGCGCATCTCTACATTCAATGCTTTGGTGGGAATTAGTATGAAATGCCCTTGCGCGTTCGTTATTGACGACTGGGTTGCTGTTGCGGATGGTTTAACGCCATCGTAAGAAATGATGGCCCCGTCGATGGGCGTTAGATCTGATAAGCGTAAAACTACACCTGAGACCTCTGGCCCATTATACATTTTACTAATAACAGGAACGCAGGCGGCCAGCACAAATAGAGAGGTCAGGGTTAAAACAATGTTACCTGTATATTTCATTGAGATGAGCCTGTAAATGTGGGCGGTTTAGGTTCGTTGCTTGCTGATACTTTATTCTGTACTTAATTTAGATTCTATAGACCTTAGTTCATCTAAAATTTGGTTGTAGCGGTAAGATAAGTTGTTTTTTTCTTCGATCAGATCATTGGCTTTAGATATTATTCGGTGTTGGTCGTTTTCGCAGTCTTCAGTTTCGCGGTCGTAATCCGCTTGAGCTTCGCGCTCCGCATGGCTACATTGTGACAAACACTGAAAATCAGGCTCGTCTTTGTAATATTTAAAGATAATATCTAGTTTACGGATCTTTGGACAACGGTCGGCACAAGAATAGTCGACAATGGTCTGGGTGCATGATGAGTCTAACTTGTCTTCATACCGATCAATTTTATCTGTTAGCTTTTCGATGTGGGAGTCCAGTGTTTCCCATTCTGCCTTTAACCTGTGGTGTCGCTCAACCAGCGCTTTTTTTTGATTATGGCGGTTGTCTATTATGCTGTCTATTTTAACATCAAGGCGATTACCTAAGGTTAATCCTAACTGAATATTAGAGCTGGCGAGAGACCATTTTTTGTTTTTTAATAGTTCATGGGACTTGTTTACCGTCGCGTCAAATTCAGTGATGCTTTCAGCTATGTCTAACCGTTCAGTCTCACTTAGCTCGTTTACGCGGCGGCTTAATGTATGGCCTATATCATATAACTTACTTACGTCATCAAGTACTTTAAAGATGTCTTTGGTATGGTCTTGCATGGCTGCATAGTAACGCTTTTCATACGCGAGAATGTCCGCACCCGTAAAGGCTGGATTTTCGATGATGTCGAAGTATGTATTGTCTATTGCGAGGACAGTGTCAGGCAGCCCATATTTAATACCCCGTTTTAATAGCCTCATCTCATAGACATAGGCCATGTTATCTGATTTATGCTGGAATTCCGCTGCCGTGTGAAAGTTCGCTATGTTCTGCTCTGTTTCACGGATAAATGCGTCTAGTTTTTCCGGTGACGGATCTGGAGTACTTTTTAGGGCTTGGTATTGGCTTACTATGGTTTCAGGTATGGATATAGGTTCTCTATTTTGATTAGAATATTCTCCATAGGCACTCTTCAGGCGTGTCATGACCTCTTCGAGAGTATCTGTTTCATGTTCTGTGGCAGATGAATAAGGAGAGATACAAGCGAGCATTATGGTCAAAACAAGGGTGAGTGCGCCATTTATTATAATAGTCATTAGTGTCTCTTTTATTGAGTCCTTGGTAGTCCATATTTATGAAAATAGGTTGAATAAAATTTTCTGATCTACCGAAACCACTAATATAAAGACAGAATTGGCGCGGCGGGTACGTTGTTTTAGAATCGATAAATTGTCATTTTTAGGTGATATTAGCATGAGTTTTTAATTACTGGGATAGATGCTATTAAATAACTTAATGCTTCTATCACTCTCTATTAACCCTTCGCTCACCCGGTGAGCGAAAGGTTATAGCGAAAGACTCAATCACGACAGGCGCATAATGAAAGACTAAGCATGGAAGCTTGTAACTCATTCATTATTATTCACCCTTATCTATGCTGCTTTTACGGATGGGGAGTAAAAAAAGGGGGCTTGTATTTATACTAGGCTTAGGTTAAAAATATTTATAAATCATATAGATGTATGCCTAGTATAGGTAGATACACGGCCCTCCATATATACAACTATTATATTTCAAGGAGCTCTCTTGGCAGTCATTAGCACTCAATTAGCCGAACACTATACTTGGGGAAATCAATGTGACGGTTGGCACCTTGTAAAAACTGAAAGCTTAAGTGTAATCCAAGAAAGAGTTCCCTCTGGTTGTTCTGAGTCTCGCCATTTCCACACTAAAGCAGAGCAATTCTTTTTTATATTATCCGGTATTGCAACTATGGAACTTGAGGGGGAAATCTTCAGGTTAAACCCAAATGAGGGTATTCATATTCCCGCAGGTTCAAGGCATCAATTAAGCAACCAACACGAAATTGATTTGGTATTTACAGTAACATCAACTCCACCGAGCCATGGTGATCGAATTGAAATATAACAAGCCATCCCGCTGACGGCAAAGCATCGGCTGAGGTGGGCGTTATGAGCCTCCAGTTTTCTAATTTAGGAGCCTAAGTAGGAATCTAAGGGGCTGGTCTTGCATCGTGCATGTTAGTTACTAGTTGACCCTTAAGTACGTCAAAATCTCACCTATTCTTGCATTATGTTTAACGAGGCTAAAAATGGCGCTAGATTTCCACATAGGTGATAATCAGAAAGAGGCATCCTATCAAAATAGTGATGCGTCATTTGATTTTGAGCTTCATCGACTGCTTTTTACTCAGCTAGGCCTTACCGCAACAGAGTTTCCTCTATTCACAAGGCTTGAGGATTACTACAGCGATACAAAGTTTAATATTGACGAGTTGGTTTTTTTGATGGATGAAACCGATCAGGTCAAAGCGTTACTGTCTGAACATGACGCCTTCACTCAGCCGCTCGATAAATTGTTGTTGGTTTGTGAGAAAGCCTTAAAAGAGAAAGTAAGTATTTGGGTGTTTTGTGATTAAAACACGAAGCAAGTAGGGCCCCCCTGACGTTGTGGTGAGCAAAGCGTTATTTTTTATAGAAGGTTGAGTATGGGTTACTGGTATTTAGCAATAGCTATTGCTGCTGAAGTGATAGCAACACTTGCACTTAAAGCATCTAATGGTTTTTCTAATTTTACGTTTACAGCTATTTGTGTAGTGGGTTATGCCATTGCATTTTATTGCCTATCTATAGTACTTAAAACTATTCCTATAGGTATCGCTTACGCTATTTGGGCCGGTATGGGGATATGTCTAATTGCATCAATAAGTGCTGTTGTCTACAAGCAGGTGCCCGATCTGCCCGCAATAATAGGAATGCTCTTAATTATCTTGGGTGTAGTTGTTATCAATGTTTTCTCGAAAACGGTGAGTCATTAAACATATAAGAAGCTGTTAGTTTTGCTTAGGCGCTAAGTTTTATCTGTGATAACAATGTTTTTAGAAGAGAAATAATAAAAATGAAAGAGGCCTTTAAATATATAACTTGTCTTCTTGTGGGCATCATAATTGGCGGCTCTGCAATGCTTTTTATGTCAAAAAGGGCGAGCTCTACTTTTGTTGATTTAATCAAAGTAGTTTATGAACTAGAAGAGGAAACCTCAGCTAAAGAGGCGCTAGGTAATGGTCAATATTTCTTAGCGGCTCACCATTTCCAAAACC
Organism: Neptuniibacter sp. 1_MG-2023; assembly: GCF_030547185.1. Classification (GTDB taxonomy): domain Bacteria; phylum Pseudomonadota; class Gammaproteobacteria; order Pseudomonadales; family Balneatricaceae; genus Neptuniibacter. The sequence continues at coordinate 49,300 of NZ_JAUOQR010000011.1, read as the reverse complement.
TTGTCGAGAGTACATCAAATTCCAGTAAATCGATTTTTCAGGCAGACCAAGAGTTTTGGGATTTTAAATTCCCCTTTTCTGCGATAGTACTTGATAGAATTCATAACCCCTCAGATCCAGATGATGCAGGCGTTCAAAGAGTACATGGCCTTTATCGAGGCATGCTTGCCTTTGCTTTTGAAAAAAACGGTATGCAGGAGCAAGCAGAGCAGGAGTGGCTACAAGCCTCAGCATTACTGGATATAGCCAATGTGTCAGAAACAAAACAGCTCATACGTCGTTCACTTGAAAACTAAGCCTTTAGAGGTGAGCTGACTATGTGTTGTAGATGCTATTTTATCTGAGGCAGCAGTGCTCTAAGGTCAAGGTCTGGAGGTTAAGAGTGACATCTTTGATAGCGTCTCTCTGGACGTCCAACTGTGCCGTAGCTGACCTCTGCAGATAGTTCGGTGCAACTAACCAGATATTCCAAATAACGACGGGCGGTGGTACGGCTGGCCCCGATAATTTCACCGACCTCTTCGGCGTTTAGTGTACCGTCTCGTTCGGCAAATACCTTATTCACATTATCTAGAGTGATCGCATCAATTCCTTTAGGTAAGCGTATGTTTTCCTGTGTAGTGGAATCTTGAGTGTTGCTGCGAGGTAGTACTCGATCGACATCGCATTGGGCTAAGGTTTCTAGGGCACGTAGTTTTTCTAGGTGTTGTTGGTAGTTGTGTAGCGTTTCCTGTAGCCGTTCGAAGACTAGCGGTTTAAGAATATAATCAAACACACCGCCATGAAGAGCTTCCCTAAGGGTATCGACCTCTTTTGCGGCGGTGATCATGATTACATCGATAGCATTGTTGCCTGCACGGATTTTGCGAAGAAGGTCAAATCCTGTGCCCGTTGGGAACTGGATATCCAGTAGTAAAAGGTCAGGTTGCATGATCTCGATGAGATCTTCCGCATCGGTTAGGCGATGGGCGATACCGATCAGTTCAAACCCCTCAATTCGTTCGAGAAAGCGCCGCTGAATTTCGGCAATTTGTGGATCATCTTCGGCAATGATTACTTTTATCATCAGTTATTCAATCCGTACTATTTTTTATTTTTAGGGATATAGACGGTAAAGCGGCTGCCACCATCAGAACTGCTCTCGATGGTGATTGTTCCATTAAGCTTATCAAGTAAGTTTTTCACCAAGTGTAGTCCATAACCGTGGCCATCGTTACTTTTGCTGCTGACGCCTTTTTCGAAAATTTTATCCTGCTGTTCTAGTGGGATACCTGGGCCTTGATCTTCAATTTCAAAAATTAGATCGTTCCCTAGATCGGTCATCGAGAGCTGTACTTTACCTTCGCCAGCGCGATAGTTTAGAGTCGCTTCCAGAGCATTATCGATCAGGTTTCCGAGGATGCTGACTAATTGCTCTCGGGGGAGTTTATCGGGCAGACTGGTCATTTCACTTTCAGGGTCAATGACTAAGGCTAGTCCCATCTCCCGTGCCCTATTATATTTGCCTAATAAGCATCCTGCTAATACTGGATCGGGTACCGCTTTCATCAGTAGTTTGATTAACGCTTGATGGCTTTGGGTTTCTTGCCCTATTAGCTGTAAAGCTTGATCGGTTGCGCCAATTTGAATAAGTCCGGCGATGGTGTGTAGTTTGTTGGAATACTCATGGGACTGACTGCGTAAAGTGTCCGCATATTGTTGAATCCTAGTCAGTTTTTGGCTGATCATATCCAGCTCATCTTTGCGTCGAAAACTGGATACTGCACCGATGATTGTATCGCCCTGTTTTAAGGGGAGGCGGTTGGCTATAATACAGTGATCACCTCGCCAGACCTCGCTATCAAATTGAGGCTCACCGCTTTTTAGTACGCTCAGCATTGAACTGTCTGGCAGGATCTCATCAACTTTACGGCCGATCAGGTTGATATCTTTAGGGAGCCCTAAGGTTTCAATAGCAGCCTGATTGATGGTGGTGATTTCACTGGCGTTGTTGATGGCAATAATGCCTTCTCGGACAGATTCTAGTGTGGCGCGTTGTTCATCAAACAACCGGGCTATTTGTTCGGGTTCGAGTCCAAATATAGCGCTTTTAAAATGGCTAGCGAACCAGACGGCAATGACTGCGCTGAGCATAAAAGAGCAGAGAATAACTAAGATAAGTGTGAGCCGATAACGGTTGATAATCTGATTAACTCGGTCAAGATCGTAGCCAACAGAGATAATGCCTACAATATTACCTTCTGGATTGATAATAGGGGTTTTTCCTCGCATGGACCAACCGAGTGACCCCACCGCTTTAGCTATATATCCATGTCCTTGAATCAGTGCTTGGGAGCCACTATCCCCATCATCGTCAGACATGGAATAGCCAATCTTCTCTGGTATCGGATGTGCTAGGCGTATGCCTTTATTATCACCGATGACAACAAAACGTGCTCCTGTTGTTTTGGCTAAAGACAGACTAAGAGGCTGTAAATAGGTGCTGTTTTTCTGTTCGACCGCCTCAGCAACATGGGGCATTACCGCAATTGTTTTAGCTACATCTAAGGCGCGTTGAGCAATCTGTTCATCGAGCGAACGCTCTAGATAGTGAAGGGCAAATAGACCAATAAAGCCGGTCTGTATGAGCGCCATAATCCCAAGTATCAGGATCATTCGCTGTTTCAATTTAAGTTGCGGAAGCTTCATGGTACGCACTCGTACTTAATAATTGTTGTCGGAGCTTTTCTCTTTTTTCCCGTGCTTAGATAGTAATCAATCTGCTTTAGCTTGGCTCGTGAACATTATGAACAAAATATTTTTTATGTCTTAAAAAGCCTTTAAATCCATAAACTTTATTAAAAAGTAACAGGAAACTATTGTGGATCGCACTATAAAAATGAGCGTTAACGAGCGAGGAATCACAATGTTTGGTAAAACGGCGAATAAGAAAACCTTAATAGCGGCGGTGTTAACTACCTGTTTGACTGCAGGCGCATCCTTTCATGTAGCAGCTATGGAGTCGATCCACTTTTTGGTACCCGGTGGTGCCGGGGGTGGTTGGGATGGTACCGCGCGAGGCGTTGGTGAGGCGTTGAGTAAAGCGGGTTTAGTCGACAGCATCTCTTATGAAAATATGTCAGGTGGCGGTGGCGGTAAAGCGATTGCCCATCTTATTGAAACAGCTAATCAGAAGCATGACACACTTATGGTGAACTCGACTCCAATTGTGATTCGTTCACTGTCTAAGGTGTTTCCTCAATCATTCCGAGACTTAACACCAATTGCTGCAACTGTAGGCGATTTTGGTGCTTTTGTTGTCAGGAAGGATTCTAAATACAACAGTTTTAACGATGTAGTGGCTGAATTTAACGAGAAGCCTCGTTCTGTGAAAATTGGGGGTGGCTCAGCCCGTGGCAGCATGGATCATTTAGTTGCTGCTATGGCTTTTAAAGCGTCTGGTGGTGATGCTCGCCAAGTACGTTATGTGGCTTATGATGCGGGTGGTAAGGCGATGGCCGGTCTGCTTTCTGGTGAAATATCTATTCTATCTACCGGTTTTAGTGAAGCCTTAACCTTAGCCGATTCGGGTGAAATTCGGATCTTGGTAATGACAGGTGAAGAGCGTAATGAAGCAGCTCCAGATGTGCCGACACTTAAAGAGCTAGGTTATGACGCTAGCTTTGTTAATTGGCGTGGTTTCTTTGCGGCGCCTGGTATCAGTGATACAGAAAAAGCGGAGTTTGTGACGACTCTGAAAAAAATGTATGACACTGATGCTTGGGAAAATGTACGTGCCCGTAATGGTTGGGTTGAGCTTTTTAAACCTGATGATGAGTTCGTTACTTTTTTAGAGCAGCAAGAAAAAGAGGTGGGTGCTCTGATGCGCGAATTAGGTTTTCTTAAGTAAAACCTAAAAGCTTGGATCATATAAGCAGGCCAAGTGAGACCAGCGCTTGTGTCTGCTATAGGGAATATTTCTTAGCTCTTCTCCGGGTCAGGTAATCTCTACGGGTAGCAGATTATCATTGTTGAAAGCCCGGAGCTTTTTGTTTTATCCGACAGAGTGCCTCTGTCTGGGAGTCTTTTATGATGTTAACTAAAGACCATATTGGTGGTTTGGTATTTCTCTGCCTATCGGTTCTTTACGGCTATTATGCCGGCAGTATAGATATGTTGCCGGGGGATGAGTTTGAACCCTTCACGGCACGCACTGTACCTTATGCATTAGCGATCTTAGGCGCTGTATTATCAGTGGGATTGTTACTTACGGCAAAACGATCCGTCGAAAATCGTTTGAGCCTTAATGGCTATGACTTTGCTTTGGTAGCCAAATTGTTGCTGTTGATTGTTTGCTTTGGTCTTGCACTGGAGTGGACCGGTTTTATGTTGGCGACCATGCTGTTTTTGATAGCTGGCTTCTGGATGTTGGGTGAGCGGCGCATCAAAATGTTGTTGCTAGTGTCGGTCCCATTTGCGGTGAGTATTTGGTTTATCTTGGCCAAATTGCTGGATATCTATCTGGCACCTGGTCAGTTGTATATGCAAATTTTTGGAGGCTAAGGCGATGTTAGACGGAATTTTTACCGGGCTATCCACAGCGGTTATGCCTTTTAATTTAATGATGGTGGTTGTCGGCTGTTTTGCGGGCACCTTTATCGGTATGCTGCCAGGCTTAGGTCCTATCTCTGCCGTGGCTTTAATGATCCCGATTACCTATGGTTTGGATCCTTCATCGGGCATTATCCTGATGGCGGGGGTCTACTATGGTGCGGTATTCGGTGGTTCTACCTCCTCTATACTTATTAACGCGCCGGGTTGTGCCAGTACGGTAGTGACTGCATTTGATGGTTACCCTTTAGCACAGAAAAATCAGGCAGGTAAAGCGTTGGCGTTGGCGGCGTATTCCTCTTTTTCAGGGGGGACTATAGGGGCACTTGCGCTACTCTTTGCGGCACCGGCGTTAGCAAAAGTTTCCCTTAGTTTTCAATCGACCGACTATTTTGCCTTGATGATTTTGGGGCTTACTGCTGTCGCCGCTTTTTCAGGTAAAGGGCAGGTGATTAAAGCACTGATAATGACAGTGTTTGGCTTGATGATTGCGACGGTAGGTACAGATACAATGTCCGGCGCGACCCGTTTTACTTTTGGTAGTCTTGATCTAATTGATGGTATTAGCTTCTTATTGTTAGCGATGGCGACATTTGCGTTGACGGAAGTGATCATGACGGTCTTAAAAGGCGAACATCGGAAGGAGGAACAGCAGGTCGATATGAGTAAACTGGGCAGTATGAAGCTCAGTAAAGAGGAGATAAAAGAGGTTGCTCCCACAATTGCTCGTTCATCCGTATTTGGTTTTCTGGTCGGGGTTTTACCGGGTGCGGGTGCTACCATAGCGTCATTTTTAGCTTATGGCCTAGAGCGTAACTTAGCTTCGGTAAAAGAAAAATTGAAGTTTGGTAAGGGCTCTTTACGGGGCGTAGCAGCGCCAGAATCGGCTAATAATGCGGCTTCCACGGGCTCTTTTGTACCGTTGCTGACGTTAGGGATTCCTGGTTCAGGCACTACCGCAATTATGCTGGGGGCGTTGATCGCTTATGGTATTCAGCCGGGACCACGGTTGTTTTTGGATAACCCTGATGTTTTCTGGTCAGTCATTATCTCAATGTATTTCGGTAATTTGGTCTTGTTGGTTCTTAACCTGCCGCTGATTCCGTATATTTCTAAATTATTGATTATCCCTCGGCCAATTTTGATACCCATGATCTTGTTCTTCTCCATTACAGGGGTTTATCTGGTCAGCTTTAATACCTTCGATATTCATATGATGGTGGTTATTACGCTTATTGCGCTCTTCCTTAAATTACTAGAGTTTCCGATGGCACCTATGCTATTAGGTTATATTCTAGGTGGGTTGATGGAAACGAATCTAAGCCGAGCATTAATGATCTCTGATGGTAGTTTGGCATTCCTATGGGAGCGGCCGCTTACACTGGCGATCATCTCTGTGGCGTTGATTGTACTGATTGTTCCACCTGTGTTTGATCTGTTCCGCAACCGTAAAAATGCTCGTGGTCCAGAAGCTGCTATCAATGAAGGGGAGGGATGAGCGCTTTTCTGAAGGTATTCTAACGCCTAGTTTAGCGGTGGCTGCTGTTTAGAGAGGACTGGCTGACGTAATGGACATGTTTAAGTATGCGCTACTAGAAATCGCTACTTAAAAAGCTAAAAGCCCGGCTATTATGTCGGGCTTTTTTGTTTTCTCAATAGATAATATCCCACCGGTTTTTTTTAAAGGTTCGCTTACGCGCTGCCCCAGCTGGATTGAGTGTTAGACTGAGTGTAGCAAGGCATTATATTTAGGAGGGGCTGTATGACTTTATTTACATCGTTGTTAGATGAGGTTCGTGCCTGCACACGCTGCGCAGAGAATCTGCCTTATGAGCCGAAGCCTATTTTACAGATAGATCCTCAGGCGAAAATATTGATAGTGGGGCAAGCGCCGGGCAGAAAAGCCCATGAAGCAGGTATACCTTTTGACGATGCAAGTGGTGATCGGCTACGTGATTGGATGGGTATATCGCGGGAGCTGTTTTATGATCCTAAATGCGTAGCTATTTTACCTATGGGTTTCTGCTTTCCGGGTACGGGAAAATCCGGAGATCTTCCGCCGCGCCCCGAATGTGCGCCCGCTTGGCGTGACTTGCTTTTGGCTCACCTGACTCAGCTTGAACTTACGTTGGTTGTGGGGCAATACGCGCAAGCTTATCATTTTAGCGGGAAATCATTATCACTTACGGAGCGGGAGCGAGCGTGGAAAACCTATTGGCCTGAGGTTGTTCCTCTTCCTCACCCAAGCCCACGAAATAATATTTGGCTTAGGCGAAATCCTTGGTTTGAAACCGAGCTACTTCCTAGTCTGCAACAACGGGTATCTGAAGTCCTTAAATTAGATTAAATCAGTTCATCAATTCTACGCCTAAGGCATTAAAGCGCTGGGTTAGTGTTTGAAGCGTAAATAGAGAGAAGGAAAGCTAATGCCGCATTTTTTAGTAGATTGTTCTGAAAGTATTTTTATATTGCACTCTGAAGAAGAGATTATTGAGCAAGTACACTCGGCTGCACAGTCGACAGAGTTGTTTAATGAAAATGATATAAAAGTAAGGGTTAATGCGTATAAAAAATACTCTACAGGGAATAAAATCGAAGATTTTATCCATGTTTTTTCCCATATAATGGAAGGCAGAAGCGATGAGCAAAAATCTAATTTATCTCGCAAAATAGTTGAAGGCTTAGCCGCTTTGTTTCCTGCGGTACCTAATGTTGGAGCTAATGTTGTCGAGCTAGAAAAGGCCAATTACTTCAATAGAAATATGCTTTAAGCTTCATGAAATATTAGCTCAGTGTGGTACAAAAAGTGGATAAAGCTAGGTTCGAGCTGCGCTATCATTCTGCAAATAGTTGGGACTGATTTCGGCCATTATCTTTAGCTCTATACAGCGCTTTATCTGCTTGATCAATTGTGTTTTGTAAATTAGGTTTATCAAGGTTTATTTCTGCAACACCCACACTAATTGTAAAGTTAATTAATTGGTTTTTATCGATTGTAATGGATGAGTTTTCTAGTGCTTTTCGAATACGTTCAACGACATTATAGCTCTCTTTTAATGAAGTTCCGGGCATAAGAATTACAAACTCTTCGCCGCCATAACGAGCTAATATATCTTCATTGCGGCATTGTCCCTTGATCATATTGGCAACAGATTTAATCGCTTTATCACCTAGGGCGTGCCCATAAGTGTCATTGATTTTTTTAAAGTGATCTATGTCGATAATCGCAATGGAGGCAGGTTGTCGTGAGAGTTTTATTTTTTCTAACAGATGATTGGCAGCGATATTAAAATGACGACGATTAAATAGCTTAGTTAATGGATCAGTGGAGGCCAATATTTGGAGGTCGATTTGGTTGGCTTTTAAGCTTTCAATGGTGCGAATACGGTAGGCAATAATCAGCGAGAGTACCAGTGCTTCGAGCATTATACCAATGCCAACACCGTGGCTATTAATGTAATTGAACTCTAGGGAACCTTTATAAAACAAGACGGCTAAAGTGCTAAATATGACAAACAGCCCGTGACCTAATAAAAAGAAAAGGGCAAGGGGGTGTTTTCGAATAAGCATTGAAATAGTGACTGACAGTGTGATCGCCATCATGATAGAGGCTAGAGTAGTAGCGTTCTTGAGGGAGCCTACAATATCAATTAAGCCATAGAAAAAATCACCTATTAATAAACTAAGGGTCGCCAATAACGCCCAGTGTTCAATAGGGTAGTTTTTCTTGGTTTCAAAAATTGTCATCATGAATAGAAGTAAGAATATAGGTATGCCCCCTAAGGCTAAATGTCCTTGAAAAGTACTTGAACCGTAGGCTTCAAACAGGTCTGCGAAGAGTCCATAGGAGAGTGCGATCCAATAGCCGCCACACACGAGATAACAGGCATAAAAAAGATGCTCTTTTAAACGGGATGAAAAGAACAATAAAAAGTTATAAATAATAAGCGCCAGCAACATGCCTACGAGTAGAGCAATGTCTGTAAACTGGCTTAGTAAGGCCCTTTTTGATTGATTCTTGTCATATAGGTTCAATGCGAGCCATTGGTGTGAATAGACAAGGTTTTTGATATAGATAGTTTTGTGTTGCTGTGGTTGTAATGCGATCTCAAATACAGCGCTGCCTCGATACATCCAGTGAAGTGTTTCTTTATCATCTAAACGAAGCTGGCGTTCACGGATCAACTTTCCATCAACTACTTCATAAAGTTCAACCGCCTTGTTGTGATAAGCGTAGGGATGATGAAGATAAATATTTGTTGCCGTGCTGTTGGCATTTTCAAGGTTGATTTTAAGCCAAGCCGTCCTTTTGTTTGTACCTAATGAAACGCGGTTTTCTGTTGTTTGAAAAGTTTGCTGTTTTACTTTTTCAAAAGGCATTTTCTCTGTCGTATCGACAAAGTAGCCTATTTTAAACTGTTCAAGTTTTACTGAATCGCCTTGAATAAGTTGTACAGGAATAGAAGCAAAAGTCGTATTGGGGAGCAACCAAAAGCATAGAAACAGCAACGTAAAAATAAATGAGCTAATGCGAGAGCTTGTCATTAATCGTCTTCTATAACTGGGAAATGTACAGTTGTTTTAAGATAGTAGGCGTTAATCCTAACCGATTATGAAGGAAAAAGTACAATTACCGGCTTTATGGTCGGTTATCTAAGCAAAAGCAATGCCCGAGGCTTATTCAATAAGGTGTATACTCGGCTTACTGTTATAAAGAAGCAGTCAACGCGTTGAGAAAACCCGCTTAGTTCTTCCACGACGTTGTATAAGAATACGAGTTTAGTATAAAGGACGGTTTAATGAGTTTGTGGAATCAAGATAGGTACATTAAAGCATGGAACTACGCTTCTGTAGCGCATAATGGGCAACAGATTCCCGGCAAAGAGATAGCTTATATTAATCACATTGGTCTTGTTGCCATGGAAGCGATGGCTGCCGTGGCTCATGAGCCTATTGAGCAGCCAGATCTATTAGTCGTTTGTGCTTTATTGCATGACACTATTGAAGACACAGAGACCTCATTTGCTGATATTGAAGCAGCCTTTGGCCTTGATGTCGCTAAGGGCGTTATGGCGCTCTCTAAAGATAAAACGCTTCCCACTAAAGAGGCGCAAATGAGTGATAGTTTGAACCGGATCAGAAAAGAGCCTAAAGAGATTTGGATGGTTAAACTGTCGGATCGAATTACTAATCTGCAAGCACCGCCCCAGCATTGGAGTAAAGAGAAAATAGCCAAGTACAAAAATGAAGCCATGGTTATTTTAGAGGCTTTAGGGGAGGCTAATCGCTATTTAGCTGACAGGTTAAGTTTGAAGATAAAAGAATACCAACAATATGAATAAGTTAGCGTAGGAGGTCACTTCTGTGTTTGTTAGCGGGGGTTAATTAACACCGCTCAGTGTCCATATAAATAAACGGCGTCTACCTTTAACGAATAACCCTTGATCGGAATAGATATGAAATTATTAGTACGTAACTTAGATCGTTTAACCACTGAAGATGAACTAAAGAGCTTGTTTCAAGAGTTCGGTGCGGTCCAATCCTGTAACTTAGTTATTGATAGCGATGGCGGTACATCCAAAGGTTTTGCTTTTGTTGAGATGCCAAAGCCGGGCGAAGCAAAAGCCGCTATGAGTAACTTGAACAACAAAACGGTAGGGCACAATAGAATACGTGTTAAAAAAGCAGAAGATAAAAAGGCTGAAGTTAAAAAGGGATAGTCCCTCATTCTCTTATCTCTGATAACCGAGCAGTTAACATCACATTCACTATATAAGACGTTTACACAGTGGAAAACGAAGAGAGTAGCTGGACGGTTTGTCTGGAATGTCAGGGACGCGGTAAGCGACGCCGACGGCTACGTAAAAAAGTACGGCTAAGTTACCAAAGGGCGTTGGATGCGTTTGAAAAAACGAATGCTGAACCGTCGATGGCGCCTGTTCGTCCTAAAGGCCATCTTGAAGACTGCGTAAACTGTGGTGGTTCAGGGTTACTGCCTTCTGCTCATCCCCCCTCGGTCGATAGTGAAAACTATCCGCACCTTGCCATCATTGGTGGCGGTATCGGCGGTGTTGCGCTAGCAGTGGCCTGCCTACAGCGTGGGATTCCATTTACCCTTTATGAACGTGATAACTGCTTTGATGCTCGATCTCAGGGATATGGGCTTACCTTGCAACAAGCGAGTAAAGCGATTGAAGGGCTAGGGCTGTTTTCTTTAAACGAGGGTGTAGTTTCCACACGACACTTAGTTCATACGACCACAGGAAAAGTGGTAGGTGAATGGGGGATAAGAAAGTGGATGGAATTTACTACACATAAATCGCCAAAACGGACCAATATTCATATTGCACGACAATCATTACGTTTAGCGTTGCTGGATCAGCTCGGTAGCCACGATGTGGTGCAGTGGGGGCATCAGCTAGTCGATGTTCAAACGTTTGAGGATGAAAAGGTTAACCTGAGTTTTAACGTCGGTGGATCGATGAAACAGGTTCAAGCTGACCTTGTCGTTGGTGCGGATGGTATTCGCAGTGCCGTACGTCAGTTAATCATGGATGAAGAGGTTACGCCTTTACGTTACCTTGGCTGTATTGTCATTTTAGGTATTTGCCCTTTAGCTGATCTAAATGGTCTTGAGTCTGGGCTACTTGATGGGGCTACAGTATTTCAAACGGCTAATGGTAATGAGCGGATCTACATGATGCCCTATGATTCAGAGTCAGTGATGTGGCAGCTTAGCTTCCCAATGTCTGAAGCGGAGGCTAAAGCGTTGAGTGAACAAGGTGCACAAGCGCTTAAAGATGAAGCATGTCGCAGAACACAGTGGCATAAACCTATACCTCAGATTTTAGCTGCAACCCAACCATCACTGGTTTCGGGCTATCCCGTGTATGACCGAGCACTGCTAACCCCCGAGCGGCTGGCGGAAGCGGGGCAGGCAACACTGATTGGCGATGCCGCTCATCCGATGAGCCCATTTAAAGGTCAAGGTGCTAATCAAGCCTTATTGGATGCTTTGGCGCTGGCTCGAGGTATAGCAAAAGGTTGTAGACCTTTATCTAAATGGCGAGAGGTGGGGATAAGAGAAAGCGTGCTAACTGAGTTTGAAACGGAAATGTTGGCGCGCAGTGGCATCAAAGTCAAAGGGTCTGCTGAGGCCGCAGAATTCCTGCATTCTGATGTTGTATTGCATGAAGGGGATGAGCCAAGAGGACGCTGTCTCAAAAAATCAGAGACCTGAAAGGTTGAGGTAGGCTGAACGCAGAGCATTCTGCTTAGTTCGTTGTTCTGTGAGCCTAATCAAGGTATTAAGCGAACTACTTAAGCTAGGCTATGACCCATTATTGATAGTGGGCTTAGGTAACGATGCTTGTCGGTACATATACCTACGGATATGGATCTTAATAGGGAGTTTTAAATGCAAACCAAGATAGTCGCATGTGCTTTTTTAGTGATGATGAATCAATCTATCGCGGGGGAGCCTGATCTGTGTACTGATCTAGAAGAGGTTTATTTCTCGTGTGCGAGTGATAATAAAGTGATCTCTCTATGTTTAACTAAAGGGTTTAGTCCAACCGTCGGTGAGTTAACTTATCGCTATGGAGATAAAGATCATCTTGAATTGGTATTTGCATCTAATTACGCTGATCTGAATGCTAACTATCAATTAGGCGTTTTATCTTACGCTAAAGGGAGTACCTCAGAACTTTCTTTTACGCGGGGGGATTTAACTTATACGGTGCATCAAGATCTGCATGTTTTTCGGCCAAACAGTTCAGGTGTTTTTGTCGAACAACAGGGTAAGCACGTCGAATATAAAAAGTGTGATCATCCCCATCAGGAGCAGAGACTTGGTTTATTTGATTTGAAGGAGATAGGCTTAGTTACCGGAGAAGCACGAGGTATAGGTACACTCGGGGACTAGCCCGCTTTATTGTAAAAACCTGCGACCTAAACAGATACTGGAAGGCTTGTTGTGTATTGACGAAATAAGGCACAGGAGCAGGGTAGACGCTGTTTTAAATCTTAATGTAGATAACAATATAACCTATGGGGCTGTATGAAAAAATATCTTCTAATCTTCGTTTCTATTTTTGTCTTAACATTACCGGCATTTGCTGCACAAACGGTTATTTATAATAAAGAACTTGATGGGTTTGAATATCCATTTGAGGTCAGCACATTTAAGTTTAACTCTCAAAATCAAACCCTAAAAATGCGTTACATGGATGTGGGGAATAAGGACGCTGAAAAAGTCATTGTTTTACTGCATGGTAAAAACTTTTCTGGTTACTACTGGGAGCGGGTGGCAAAAGACCTTCTAAAGAAAAATTATCGTGTCATTATTCCGGATCAAATTGGTTTTGGTAAATCATCTAAACCTGATTATTACCAATACAGTTTCGGTCAGCTTGGACTCAATACTAAATCTTTGCTCGATAGCTTAGGTATTAAAAAGTTTGATCTTGTTGGTCACTCAATGGGTGGGATGTTAGCCGTTACGTTTGCAGTTAATTATAGTGCTTCAGTTAACAAACTGATTTTGATCAACCCTATTGGTTTAGAAAACTATGGTCAATATGCAGAGTTTAAAGATGTTGATTTCTTCTATAAAAATGAGCTGAATAAGACGCTAGATAAGGCTCGGAACTACCAAAAAAAGAATTACTATGACGGTAAATGGTCCAGTGAATATGAGCAGTTGTTGGTGCCTTTAAAAGGGATGCTGGCAGGGCCGGATTGGAGTCTTATTGCGTGGAATAATGCCTTAACTTATGGCCCTATCTTCTCAGAAAATATAGTGGCTAGGTTGCCACAAATAGAGAATGAAACGTTTTTGATTATCGGAACGAGAGATAAAACAGGGCCGGGTCGGGGCTGGTTGAAAGCGGGCGTTACCTATAAGTTGGGTGAATACCAACAACTGGGAAAACACACTAAAAACATGATTAATGGTGCCACCCTTTTTGAATTGGAAGGACTAGGCCATATGCCGCAATATGAAGACTATAGTGCTTTTATTAATGCCTTCGATAAAGCATTGGAACAATAAATAAGTCGTATCAATAGGTAGTATCTTAAGTGTGCTTTAGCGGATTCGGTTTATGTGTTCGTTGGGCGGCAGTAAACTCTTTATCAGTGGAATCTTTATGGAACGAAGAATTAAATATCTAAAAATAACTCTCTATATCGAGATGGTATTAGGGACTGGCATGGGTGCTTTTATGGCATTATTTTTAGGCACTATGGCTACGGACTCACCCACGTCAACAACCGCTGATTTTGTTATGGGGGCATTGATGGGCTTTAGTCTCTTCGCTATTCCCTTAGTCTTTCTACCTATACTGTCGTTACGAGAGCTAAATAGATTCGCGGAAAAGAGAGTTTCCCTAATAAACTATATTAATAGCGCTATTCTCATCCTCTTTGTTTTTTTCCCGTTAGGGATTTGGCAGATCTACAACCTTGTTAAGCTCAAGTCTGCAGACTAAATAACAGGGTAGTTGTGGACTAAAAGATAAGAATTATTATTTTTCGGGTTCTAAATTTGTTGTCGTACCTTTTGACTTAATCATTAACCTAGTGGTGGTCAGTACGATGGGGCACTCGTTGCTGAAGCGATTCGGATTACTGGGTAGTAGGCACTTCGCTGGGTAATGTATTGGTGGGCAGTGGTTTAAGCCCTTACAGAAACGGAAGGTGGCTTGTTTTTATCATTAACTGCCTATATATTAATATTATCTAATATATCGGTGGTGTGGATGGAAAAGAAAGGGTAAATCTTTATTAAACGATTGCGTTTATACCCTAGATCAATCCCATCTACTCTTGCGAGAGGAGAGGGAGTCATGTCTGAAAAATTAAAGAATGCTTTGGTCGAAGCAATCAATGATGAGTATAAAGCGCGAGCAACTTATCGTGCCGTTATTAATACATTTGGAGAGATACGACCCTTTATTAATATTGTAGAGGCTGAAGGTCGTCATGTTGAGGCTTTGCTACCTTTGTTTGCTAAATACAATATTGCCGTCCCTGAAGATGACTGGGATACACGTATTGAAATACCATCATCGATCCTTGATGCATGTATGTTGGGCGTTGAGGATGAAATTGAAAATGCCGAGATGTATGACAGACTGCTTGAAGCAACGACCGACTACCCTGATGTTCAAGCGGTTTTAAAACGGTTGCAGAGAGCGTCAAAAGAAAACCATCTCCCTGCGTTTCAGCGCTGTGTTGAACGAGGAGGGGCCCAAGGTAAAGGCTTAGGGAATGGAAGAGGTGATGGCAGAGGCAATGGTCGAGGACAAGGACAAGGACAGGGAAGGGGGCGGTGCTCTAAATAGGGGGCGTTAATGGGTAATACATTTTGGACAGCGTTTGCCACGAGTGCCTTGGCAGCGATAGTAACTTCCGTTGGTATCTATACCATACGTAAATATGTCAATTGGGGGCAGCGCAACACTACCTACTTTATGTGTTTTGCCGCGGGTGTACTTATCTCGGCCTCATTTCTTCATATAATTCCTAAAGCTTTATCCATGAACCCTAACAGCGCTATCTATCTGTTAGTTGGGTATTTTGGATTGCATCTATTTAACCGTTTTATCACCGCTTTTGTTTGTCATAAAGATCCTGAAAAAGAGCAGTATGGGATTGGACTTGTTCCTATGATAGGGATTGGTTTCCATTCGTTTATTGATGGATTTATTTACTCTATTGTTTTTACAGTGAGTATTTTTACTGGCTTTCTCGCAACAGCAGGTATGGTTTTACATGAGTTTCCGGAAGGAATAATCACATATCTTTTATTAATCCGAGGAGGCTTTAGTGATCGCAAAGCAATGATGCTTGCTTTATTGGCAGCTGCGCTTACTACGCCTTTGGGAATGCTAGTTTCATACCCATTTATAAGTGAGATCAATGAACCTATTTTAGGAGCTCTGCTATCCTTATCAGCAGGTGCGCTAATTTATGTAGGTGCTACACATCTCTTACCTAGGGCAGAGCAAGAGCATAAAAAGTATAGTTTTGTTGCATTAGGTGGTGGTGTGCTGGTGGCAATAATAATCGTTTTATCAAAGGCTTAATTTGATTGCTAATAAGCATCAATTGAGGGGTCTAAGAATAGGTTCAGTATGACCTTAGCTGTGTTGTGGTCACTTATGTGAACCTTGTAATTCATAATGACGTTAAGCGTAAGGAAATAAAATGACTGGTATTGATATTGGTATAAACAAAAAAGATCGATTAAAAATTGCAGATGGCTTAAAGCGGCTTTTAGCTGACTCTTATACATTGTATTTGCAAACCCATAACTTTCATTGGAATGTGACAGGTTTACAGTTTCGTGAATTACATTTGATGTTTGAGGAGCACTACACAGAACTAGCTATTGCTGTAGATGATATTGCAGAACGTATCCGAACACTCGATGTTGCTGCGCCGGGAACCTACAAAGAGTTTTCAAAACTGAGTTCAATCGAAGAGGTTGAGGGTGTTCCCTCGTCAGCGGAAATGGTTGCCTTGTTAACAAAAGGCCATGAGCAAGTGATCAAAACTGCACGTAAAGTGTTAAAAATTGCGCAAGCTGCAGATGATGAGTCTACCGCTTCTTTAGTTTCTGATCGTATGCGTATTCATGAGAAAACAGCATGGATGTTAAGGGCCGCTCAGAAAGCTTAATCTGCTTTTACCGATGATGGAGTGTCTGCTGGTAAGCAAATAAGTGATAACCCACAAGGTTAGTGCCCGGCTGTAAATATCAGATTTTGACAATATACGGTAAAAGGCAGTATATTCGCTGCCGTCGAATAATTTCGATTTCGTTCTCGGGGCGGGGTGAAACTCCCCACCGGCGGTAAAGAAGTATTTCTAAGCCCGCGAGCGCCTTTAAGAGCTTTCTTTTAGGGTCAGCAGATCTGGTGTGATTCCAGAGCCGACGGTTATAGTCCGGATGATAGGGAACGTGTCAGACAAAATATTAAACTACGCCGCTTATCTTAGTGGTGTAGTGTCGCTCTATGTGGCGTATTTTCCTGTCCGTTCGCCCTGATTCACTTTCTATTTATAGGATTTTGTAATGAATCAGAGCTCAACGAATTTCACTCCTGCAACACAACGAATTGCGTTTCTACATGCGACTTGGCATGAAGAGATCGTTCTCAATTGTCTGGATGGATTTAAAAAAGAGTTAACTTCACGTGGGTATGATGTATCACTGATCGAGGTGATCGCTGTACCTGGTGCGTTTGAAATACCCTTGCAAGCAAAACTGCTGGCGAAAAGTGGCCAGTACGCAGCGATTGCCTGTAGCGGATTGGTGGTGGATGGCGGTATTTATCGCCATGACTTTGTTGCACAAGCGGTTTGTAGCGGGCTAATGCAAGTTCAATTAGAAACAGAAGTGCCTGTTTTAACCGCAGTACTTACGCCCCATCACTTTCATGAGCATGATGAGCATAACGACTATTTCTCTCGCCACTTTATAAAGAAGGGTGTTGAGTTAGCACATGCATGTGATCAGGCGGTGCAGCTCACTGTAAAAGCGAAGCTGGCACTATAAACCTAGCTACCTCTTCGTAATGCTTCGTTATACTATGGCGTTTATATCACTCGGTGTATTCGCCATTTATCGGACAATAACGATGCCCGCCTGTAAACGAGTTTACCATGTTTAAACGAATCCATAACTGGTTGGAAAACCGACGCGTTAAAAAAATGGGCTTTACCACGCAGCAGTGGGAGTCAGCCATCGCTGATTGGCCAGTGATGGAACGCTATCAAGGTGCTGAACGGGATGCGTTAAGGGATATGGCATTCCGCTTTTTAGTGCGTAAGGACTTTGTATCGGGTGGTGATTTCCAGTTTACTAATGAAATGTGTTTAAAAGTTGCCACAATGGCTTGTGTGCCTATATTGCACTTAGGCCTAGATTGGTACGATCACTGGTATACCCTTATCCTTTACGAGGGGGATTTTATCCCTAACCGTCCTTATCGTAGTGATGATGGGGTGGTTCATTCTAAAAGTCCGGGCTTAAGTGGCGAAGCGTGGTCCAAGGGGCCTGTGATTTTGTCATGGGCTTCTATTTGTGAAAGCGGTGCTCATGTGAATCATACTAAGGCAAGCAATGTGGTGATTCATGAGTTAGCTCATAAACTGGATATGCTGCGGGATGGTGCTAATGGCGCCCCACCTATGCATCCGAATATGCGAGCAGGAGAGTGGCATGACATTTTTACCGCCGCCTGGGATCGTTTACAGCATGATTATAAAAAACACCGTCCGCTCCCTTTAGACGATTATGCTTTAACAGACCCCGCTGAGTTTTTTGCCGTATGCAGCGAAACCTTCTTTGAAGATCCAAAAAATATGAAGGCGCACATGCCTGAGGTATACAGGCTACTCTGCCAGTTTTACCGCCAGCAGCCTGTACCTGTTGCTATACCGGCCATGTAATTACTCAATAAAATGCGTATAAAGATGACCTATATGGTTACGGACTTTCGTAAGAAATGAAAGACCCCGATGTAGGCGCTCACCCTGTGAGCGAAGGTCTTGTATTGCCACCTAGCTTAGGTTAAAAATAGTTATAAATCAGACAGGTGGATGTCTGGCATGGGTAGATATACAGCACCTTTTTATAGGGTAATGTAGATCAATTGTTAATGCGCATGCTCGTTTTGTCACGGAAGAGTGTGCTTCGATTCTTTAGTTTCTCCTTCCTTTTCAAATAATTACATCTGTTGTTAACCAATAGCAGTGGGGTAGATATACAGGACCCGTATATACAAATGTTAGTTTTCTTTGAAATGGAGTGATACTATAGTGATACATTTTAATCTAAGGTGTTACTATGAGAACCGAAGTTGTCACGACGTTAAAGCGGCAAGCAACAAAGCTGCTCGCTGATCTGCATGAGTCAAAAGAACCTATTCTTATAACTGAGCATGGTCAGCCATCAGCCTATTTGCTTGACGTAGCTGATTACGAGTTAATGGTAGAACGGATGAAAATCCTAGAAGGTATCGCGAAAGGCGAGCAGGCTATCCGTGAAGGTCGAACAGTGGATATGTCACAAGCCAAAGAGAAGATGAGTAAATGGCTCAAATAATTTGGACTGAGCCGGCACTAGATGATCTGAACCATATAGCTGAGTATATTGCAGTGAGTCATCCGTTCGCTGCGAGGCAATTAGTAGAAAAAGTTTTCAATAAGGTGGAAAGGCTCGAACAATTTCCTGACTCAGGCCGAATCCCTGAAGAGATTTCGACTTTAAATTATCGAGAATTAGTCGTAAACCCTTGCCGCGTTTTCTACAAAGTTGATAAGGATTTAGTTTATATTCTTCACGTGTTAAGGCAAGAGCGAGATTTACGAAAGTTTTTACTATCTGGCGAAAATGAAAACTAACTAGCGTTCAACTGAACTTCACTTGTTAAAATAACAAAAGTAAAAGCCGGTAGCGACGAGCCGCAATGAAGCACACAACGGGGTCGGGTCTTGCATATTGGTGACTAATACCTAACTAGGCCCATATTTTTAAGTTGATTTATTGTTATTTTTGATAGCCTTTCACAAGGCGTGTGTATTCTGTCACGATCGCTAAGAATCGAATTTTTAGGTGCGTTATATCGCTTAACTTCCAGAGGTAATGCGCACAATGCAAGACCTGACCTTTAAGTTCCTTTGACTCTTAAGTTCCTTAATCCTTCAAGTCATCTCACTTGCAAAACTCCGTCAATGACGTATATTGGTTGTCATGTTTACTATCATCGAAACCCCTACATTCGAAGCGGATGCCAGAAAAATCTGGACCGAAGAGGAGCGAAGCGCCTTCTTCTCTTGGTTGGCAGCCAACCCAGAGATTGGCGATCCTATTCCTGGTAGCGGCGGGTGTCGAAAGGTTCGATGGTCGGTAGCGGGTTCAGGGAAGCGTGGTGGAGTGCGAGTCATCTACTTTACCGGTTGGCTAATGGTGAGATCTGGTTATTGGTGATCTACAAAAAGGCCGTTAAGGAAAACATACCCGCGTATATCCTAAAGTCGATTCGTGAGGTACTGGAAAATGATTAACGAGACTCTGAGTGCAGAGGAACTTGGCAACAAGTTGCTCCAATCTGTTAAAGAAATGAAAGCCGGAAAAGCTGCACGAATTAGTCGTGTTGAGCCTAACGAGGTTGCAGAGGCCCGCGGCAAAACTGGCCTGACTCAGATAGAGTTTGCTGAGGTACTGCATATCTCTCCGCGTACTCTGCAGGAGTGGGAGCAAGGTCGACGTAAACCCTCTGGTCCAGCAAAAGCGCTGATCGAGATTGCCTTTCGCCATCCAGAGGTAATTCGGGAAGATCTTGAACTAAGAGGTTAACAAGCGGCTGTTGCCGGACGCGCCTACGCTGGCGCTTCGGCACACAGAAAAGCAACGAACGGGGTCAGGTCTTGCATCGTGCATATTGGTGACTAATACCTAACTAAGCCCATATTTTTTAAGTTGGTTTACTGTTATTTTTGATAGCCTTTCGCAAGGCGCCTGTATTATGTCTCGATCGTTAAGAATCGAATTTTTAGGTGCGTTATATCGCTTAACTTCCAGAGGTAATGCGTACAATGCAAGACCTAACCCTTAGATTCTCTTAAAATAACAAAAGTAAAAGCCGGTAGCGACGAGCCGCAATAAAAGATTATATATCCCAAGCCTTTCCGTCATATTTCCTTTCTGTGTGCTATACATATTAGCAATATATCAATTAGCGCTTGTCTAAATAGTCACTTATTAAGCTTGATAGTGAAAACCTATGGATCGAATAGGGATAAACATTTTCATATAAAGCTCAAAGTGGTCAATAGTGTTGTGTCAGTAGCGTTTAATACCGTACCGCTAAAACTTACTTATCACGCGATAAACCGGAGATTGAGTTATGTCTAATAATAAATGCCCTGTAATGCACGGTGGTGCCACAGAGAGCAGTATGACCAATATGGAGTGGTGGCCAAAAGCTTTGAACTTGGACATTTTGCATCAGCACGATAGCAAAACAAACCCAATGGGCGAACAATTTAACTATCAAGAAGCGGTTAAAAGCCTCGATGTAGAAGCACTGAAAAAAGATATGCATGCATTAATGACGGATAGTCAAGAGTGGTGGCCTGCGGACTGGGGGCACTATGGAGGCTTGATGATTCGTATGTCTTGGCATTCGGCAGGTACCTATCGTATAGCCGATGGTCGAGGTGGTGCTGGCACTGGTAACCAGCGTTTTGCGCCGATTAACTCTTGGCCAGATAACGCAAATTTAGATAAGGCACGTCGCATACTTTGGCCGATCAAAAAGAAATATGGCAACAAGCTTAGCTGGGCTGATCTGATCGCCTATGCAGGGACAATGGCTTATGAATCTATGGGTTTAAAAACCTTTGGCTTTGCGTTTGGACGTGAAGATATTTGGCACCCAGAAAAAGATACCTACTGGGGGGCAGAAAAAGAGTGGCTTGCGCCAAGTGGCAGTGAAGGGAGTCGTTACTCTGGAGAGCGTGATTTAGAAAACCCGCTTGCCGCTGTAATGATGGGATTGATTTACGTTAACCCTGAAGGTGTAGATGGTCATCCGGATCCACTTAAAACGGCTAATGATATACGTGTTACCTTTGAGCGTATGGCCATGAATGATGAAGAAACTGTTGCATTAACGGCAGGTGGTCACACTGTAGGTAAGTGCCACGGTAATGGTGATGCGGGACTACTTGAGGCTGACCCTGAAGGGGCTGAACTTGAAGATCAAGGTCTAGGTTGGTTGAATAAAACTAAGCGTGGTATTGGCCGCGACACAGTGACCAGCGGCATTGAAGGCGCGTGGACAACCCATCCTACCCAATGGGATAACGGTTATTTTGATCTGCTGCTTAACTATGAATGGGAACTTAAAAAGAGCCCAGCGGGGGCTTGGCAGTGGGAACCTATCAATATTAAGGATGAAGATAAGCCGGTAGATGTTGAAGACTTATCGACCCGTTACAATCCTATAATGACCGATGCTGATATGGCCATGAAAATGGATCCCGAATATCGGAAAATTTCTGAAAAATTCCATAAAGATCCAGCTTACTTCTCTGACGTGTTTGCTCGGGCATGGTTTAAACTGACTCACCGAGATATGGGGCCAAAGGTTCGTTATATTGGCCCTGATGTACCTCAGGAAGATCTAATCTGGCAAGATCCTATTCCAGCAGGTAACACTGATTATGATGTTCAAGTCGTAAAATCTAAAATAGCGGCCAGTGGTTTGAGTGTAAGCGATCTAGTGACTACCGCATGGGATAGTGCTCGAACCTTCCGAGGTTCAGACAAGCGTGGTGGTGCTAATGGCGCACGTATTCGACTAGCGCCGCAAAAAGATTGGCAAGGCAATGAACCTGAACGGTTGGCAAGTGTATTGAGTGTGCTCGAAACTATTGCGACAGAGACCGGTGCGAGCGTTGCAGATGTGATTGTTCTAGCGGGTAATCTGGGCGTTGAGCAGGCTGCAAAAGCTGCAGGCTTTGAAGTAGATATACCATTTACAGCTGGACGCGGCGATGCCACTGAGGAGATGACTGACGCGGACTCTTTTGATGTGCTTGAGCCGCTGCATGATGGTTTCCGTAACTGGTTGAAACGTGATTACGTTGTTAGTGCCGAAGAGTTAATGCTAGATCGTACACAGCTTATGGGTTTGACCGCTCCTGAGATGACAGTGCTGGTGGGCGGAATGCGTATGATGGGTACTAACTATGGTGGTACTAAGCATGGTGTGTTTACGGAGCGAGAAGGGGCATTAACCAATGACTTCTTCGTCAACCTTACGGATATGAATTACAGCTGGAAGCCTAGTGGTGAAAATCTGTATGAAATTCGGGATCGTAAGACGAATACAGTGAAATGGACAGCAACGCGGGTTGATCTTGTTTTTGGTTCTAACTCTATTCTTCGCTCTTATGCAGAAGTTTATGCCCAGGATGATAATCAAGAGAAATTTGTGCAGGACTTTGTTGCTGCATGGACCAAAGTAATGAATGCGGATCGTTTTGATTTAGCCTAATCGCCGCATATAAATCCCGCCTGCGTTACATTCGCAGTGCGGGATTTTTTTATCTCAGCTGAAACATCTCTTCGGCCAAAGGTTG
Organism: Neptuniibacter sp. 1_MG-2023; assembly: GCF_030547185.1. GTDB lineage: Bacteria > Pseudomonadota > Gammaproteobacteria > Pseudomonadales > Balneatricaceae > Neptuniibacter. The sequence continues at coordinate 26,548 of NZ_JAUOQR010000011.1, read as the reverse complement.
GCTTCCTACAAAAACCTCTTAATATCGCTTTCTATAGGCGTTCATTCCGTGAGCGAAAAGGTGGTGGAAAGCACACCTTTCAGGTATTTTCTCTCTTATGTGGCCCAAGGTTGGCCTCCTACAAAGCCCCCTTAATATCGCTTAAGTGGCCTTTCTTATGGGAATGTTTAAAGGAGATTTAAATGCTCGTTTTAGTTGTCGGTGCTAACGGTGCCACAGGCCAGCATGTTGTTGATTTGTTACTGAGACAAGGTGTAGAGGTGCGCGCTATCGTTCGTTCTTTAGGAGCCTTAGCTGACCATCCAAATTTATACAAAATTAAGGCATCGGTTCATGACCTTGATCGTTCTGAAATGGCTACACACACTAAAGGCTGTACAGCGGTTGTTTCATGCCTTGGGCACAACCTATCTTTTAAAGGACTATTTGGTAAGCCTCGTTTATTAGTAACCGATACTCTGCAATGTATCTGTAGCGCGATAATTGACAGTGAACCTGCGGATGCCGTTAAAGTTATTCTTATGAATAGTACAGGAGTCAGTAATCAAGATATCCCTGAAAAACCGCAATTAAGTCAACGTATAGTGGTCGCCATATTAAGGGGCTTGTTGCCACCGCATGTGGATAATGAGAATGCCGCGGATTATTTACGTACTCATATAGGTCAAGGTCATCAAGCGATTGAATGGGTTGCTGTTCGACCTGATGCCTTAGTTGATGAGGATAAAGTGACGGAATATACAGTACATGATTCACCCATTCGAAATGCGATATTCGACTCGGGTGCGACGAGCCGTATTAATGTAGGGAAGTTTATGACTGAACTGATCTTAAATAAGGAAACGTGGCTGAAATGGAAAGGGAAAATGCCCGTGATTTATAACAAATAACACCAAAATATAGATGCTAAGTGCTGTTGGGGTACAGCTTCCCGATAGCTCGTTTTACACCTTAGATCAATCATAAACCTGTTTAATTAGTTCACGCCTCTGTTATCACCAAAGTCGACGGTGACTTGATAACGGCCTTTTTCATCGGCTATCTCATAAAACCAGCCATGACGCTGAATAATCTTCTCACTCAGTTGTAGACCTAAACCATAACCTTTTGCTACCTGTTTCGTTGGGGAGCCTTTTAGAGAAGATGTTGTGTCATTTGTATGATTGCTGTTAATGATGGTGACACGGCTGCCTAGCTGCTTAATGATCACTTCACCAGAGTTTGTATGCTGATAAGCGTTGCGAATCAGATTGCTTAATACTATATGGCAAGCAGTCGCTCCCAAACTTACCTGAGATGTATCGCCTTCTATATGAACGTCAACGTTTTTGTCATTAAGTAAGTAATTGAGCTCGTCACATAAAAGGTTAATTTTTTCATGTAGATCAATTGGCTCTGGTGCCATGTCGTGTTCATCATCACGGCTCAACCAAAGTAATGTCTCGGTTAAATCGCTCATGGTTAAGCCTGCTCGTTGTATCCGCTGTACGGTGAGTTGTTGTTTGTCACTGAGAGGGGATTTTTCACCGAGTCGTTGGAGTAGGTCAACATTGCTACGAATAACAGAAATAGGGGTGCGCAGTTCGTGACTGGCATAACTCAAAAAGCTCTGCTCACGTTCTAAACTTTGATGGGCCGAGATAAGGCTGCTCTGTACTAATGAGGCGAGCACATTGAGTTCGTTGTAGCTGAAATCAGGCGGTGAATGTTGAACGCTGTCTTGGTTAAGTGATTTTGCCCAGTTTTTTAAGGATTCGATAGGCTTAGCGATTTTTTGCATAATCATGACTAAGGCAAATGAAAAGATAATAATGGCAGCAAGGGCGGTAAACAGTGCCCAGTAGAGACGATTTTTTGGAGCTTTAGCGTCTGGGTGCTCAATTCTGTTTTTTTCTAGGATATTTTTTGAGACAAATCGTTTTTCCCCCTCATCTGTATAAACTAATACGACAAAATAAAGATTTTCAGGAATGGAAAAAATAGACGATTGATCTTTTAGTTTTTGAAGTTGATTAGCTTCTTGTGGTGGCGTGAGAAAGCGCTGCTGAATTACATCGGGAGTATCTTGCCAGCGCTTAGCAACATTAAAGCCGATGACATTGACAGGGTGTCCATCTTCTACTTCGGTTGTTTTAGCGATATCGATCATAACGCCGTTTAAGCCTTTATCGAGCCCGTTAATAAAGTAATTAACACTTAGTAGGGAAAAGCCAATCGCCATGGCTGAGCCAAGCAAGACTACACTGATAAAGAAGTAAAGCCTGAGACTTGGCCTGATTTTCACGATAATGCTCCTTCAATATGCTCTTTTATCGCAAAGCCAACACCTGAGATAGTTTCTAATCTAATATTGCTGACCTCTGTATCTAGCTGTTTACGTAGGTGATAGATATGTACTTTTAAGCTATTGCTATCGGGTTGTTCATCGCCCCATACAGCTTGCATAATCTGTTGACGGCTCACCGCTTGTGGGCTCGCGCGCACTAATACTTCTAATAATTTAAATGCGATAGGGGATAGTTTTAAGTTGTGCTGTTTTAACTGGGCTGAGTGTTGGGTTAAATCTAGGCTTAAATCACCTAAAATTAAACGTTTTACTTCACCGCTGCGGCGTTTTGCGAGTACTTGTACTCGTGCAACTAACTCTTTGATTGCGAAGGGCTTAACTAAATAGTCATCGCTACCTGCTTCAAATCCTTGTAGTTTGTTCTCTAGGCTATCGCGAGCAGTGAGCATAAGTATAGGGATATCCATACCTTTTTCGCGCAGTGTGCTGCACAAGGTTAAACCATCCATTTTAGGCATATTAATATCAAGTATGATCATTTGATAATGATTACGTTCTATTAAATTTAACCCCATTAAACCATTGCTGGCGTGATCGCACTCAATCGATTCAATTTCGAGATAATCAACAATGGTAGTGGCAAGATCAAGATCATCTTCAACCAGTAGTACATTTGTCATGCCGATATTTTTCCTTCATCTTCACCGTTTTTTGTTTTAAAAACGATGAGTCATAACCCACCGGTTAGCCGCTTTAGTTCGGCGAAAGGTAGGTCTGTTAAACTGATCACTTAGATCAAATATACATGTAAACCTATGAGGTGAGGATTTAACTTTCGCCTTGTGATTCATTCGTTGCTAATCCACCACCTAGCACCCGATATAGGGTGATGCGGTTATCTAGATCAGTTTGCCGAGTGCTGATCAGTGATTGCTGTGCGCTATACATAGTTCGTTGTGCTTCTAAGGTGCTTTGAAAACTCTCCACGCCATTCTCATAACGTGCTAGAGATAATTGGTAACTGCGGTTTGCAGCGGCCACCAGAGCTGACTCTGCATTGAGCTGTTCTTGAATCGTAGCTCTGCGTGCTAAAGCATCAGCGACCTCAGAAAACGCAGTTTGAATAGCATATTCATATGCTGCAAGCTGTTTTTGTTGTTGGGCTTCACTGTAAGCGAGACTAGCGTCATTAGCGCCGTTATCGAAGATGGGTAGTGTTAAGCTCGGTGCGATCGTCCATATCGAGCTAGCACCGCCACTAAAAATATCAGCTAACACTGAGCTGGCGATACCGCCAGTAGTGGTTAATGATAACGAAGGGAAAAATGCTGCCCGGGCAGCCCCTATATTAGCATTAGCTGACTTCAGATTATGCTCTGCGGCTAGGACATCAGGGCGTTGGAGCAGCACTGAGGAGGATAAACCTGCGGGAACATCACTCACTAGGGATCTACTATCAGGCAGTGCGCTAGGTAGTAAGCTGTTATCAAACTGGGTACCAACTAACAGCCGCAAAGCGTTAAGGTCTTGATTGACTTGTGTTGTATACAAGGCAATATCTGAGTTGGCGCTGTGATATATAGTTTCAGCATTGGCTAGATCAATTTGAGAATCGACGCCCAAGCTTAAACGTTTCTGAGTAATCTCTAAGGCTTGCTGGGCGTTATTTTGGGTTTCTTGGGCTAAACTCAAAATGCTCTTATCAGCGGCTAAGGTTAGCCAAGCATTAGCTATTTCACTAATAAGCGAAATTTGTGCTGCTTTTGCTGTTTCTGAGCTGGCTAAATAAGCTTCCAGTTGGGCGGCACTTAGACTTCGGTTTTTGCCAAACAGATCAACTTCATAGCTGCTTAATCCTACCTCTGCTTCATAAGATGAACTTATGCTGCCTGAGGCTTTACTACGGGTACCGTTAAGTCCTGCATCAATTTGAGGAAAGATATCAGCCCTTTGGATACGGTATGTAGCGCGCGCAGCTTCAACATCGGCAAGGGTTTGGCGCAAGCTTCGGTTATTGTTCAGTGCCAACTCAATTATCTGGGTTAGGCGCTCATCCTTAATAAATTCTTGCCAAGGCAGTTGCGCTGCTTGTTGTGTCGATAAGCCTTGGGTGCCTTCAATTGGTTGGTTTTCCCACGCATTGGGGACAGGTAATTCCGGACGGGTATAGTCTGGAGCCAATGAGCTGCAACCCGCGAGCAATAAAGCTCCTGCGAGTGGTAACAGTCTAAAGTTGCGCATTGTTTTTACCCTTACTTTACTCATAAGTATTTTCCCCTTTATTGGTATCGTCGGCATATACCGGACGTCTTTTAGGGAAGAGGCTGCGGACCAGGACAAAGAACAAAGGTACAAAGAAGATCCCTAATAGGGTCGCTGTAAATGTCCCCCCAACAATACCTGTACCAATTGATATACGGCTATTGGCCCCTGCGCCAGATGATAGAGCTAAGGGCAAGGTACCAAAGATAAATGCTAAGGAGGTCATAATAATTGGGCGCAAACGGAGTTTAGCGGCTTGTATTGCGGCATCTATTAAAGACATGCCCCGTTGATAGGATATTTCAGCAAATTCCACAATTAGAATGGCATTTTTTGCCGCTAGACCTATAGTCGTTAATAACGCTACTTGGAAGTAAATATCGTTTTCTAATCCTCGCATAGTGGTAGCTAAGGCTGCACCGACTAAGCCAAGAGGGATTACTAGAATAACTGATAGCGGTACAGACCAGCTCTCATATAGGGCGGCCAGCGCGAGGAAAACGACCATTATAGAGATTGCGTACAGCATTGTAGATTGGCCGCTAGAGAGTTTCTCTTGATAAGATAAACCGCTCCATGAATAGGTGAGCTTACCTTGTCCCACTTCTTCAGTCAGACGCTCCATCTCAGCCATCGCTTGGCCTGAACTAACACCGCTGGCCGATGCCCCCTGTATCTCATAAGATGCAATACCATTAAAGCGAGATAAGCTTTGCGGGGTGCTTGACCAAGAGACAGAGCTAAAGGCTGAGAACGGTGTCATAGCGGTGTTACCGTCAGCATCTTGACCGCGAACATACCACTGGTTCAAGTCCTCAGGTTTTGAGCGGAACTCAGAATCACCCTTTACGTAGACTTTTTTTACTCGGCCATCATCAATAAAGTCATTCACATAAGATCCTGCCCAAGCCGAGGTTAGCGTGTAGGCCACATCGGATAATGAGACCCCAAGGGTGGTCGCTTTACCGTTATCGATATCAATCTTAAGTTGTGGGGTTTCACTCAAGGCGCCTTCTCGGATGGCTGTCAGCAGTTCGCTCTGCCGTGCTTTGGTCAACAGTTCATTCTTTAAGGCGGTTAGCTCTTCACGGGATGTGCCTGCCGCTGCCTGTAGTTCAAAGGTAAAACCGTTACTTTGCCCTAATCCCTGTATTACTGGTTGAGACATAGCGAAAACGTTGGCATCACGAATGGAAGATAAGTTTTGATTCATGCGTTGAATCAATGCATCAGCACTTTGATCATCGCGAGGGCGGTCATCCCAAGGTTTTAATGACACAAAACCCATACCTGCATTTTGTCCGCTACCTGAAAAGTTAAAACCGGAGATCGAAAACATACGTATAACCGTATCGGTTTCCTCCTCTTTTAAGTAGCTTTCCACTTGTTCAGCCGCCGCACGGGTACGCTTGATCGATGCGCCTGCTGGCAAGCTAATTTGAAACATGGTGCTGCCTTGGTCTTCTTGCGGCAAAAAGCCGGTTGGCATACGAAGGATCAGTACGCCAAGAATTGCCACAATGATGCCGTATAGCAGCATCCAGCGTAGTTTACGGCTGATAATACTTTGCACATGGCCGGTGTAAGAGGTGGTCATGCGGTCAAATATACGGTTAAAACCAGCAAAAAAACCTTTGCCGTTGCTGCTGTGTTCTGTTTTGGTTAACAGGCTTGCGCATAACGTTGGGCTTAAGGTCAGAGCTACGATCACTGATAACGTCATTGATGAAACAATGGCGATAGAAAACTGTTTATAGATAACGCCAGTGGAACCGCCAAAAAAGGCCATTGGTAAGAATACTGCCGATAAGACTACGGCAATCCCGACGAGCGCACTACTGATCTCTGACATAGATTCTATAGTGGCATCTCGCGGAGAGAGGTTCTTCTCGCGCATTAAGCGTTCAACGTTTTCGACCACTACGATGGCATCATCCACGAGTAAGCCAATGGATAGGACAATACCAAACATGGTTAAGGTGTTAATTGAAAAGCCAAAGGCTGATAGCACACCAAAGGTGCCGAGCAAGACCACCGGTACAGCTATGGCTGGGATTAATGTTGCCCGCCAGTTTTGTAAGAAGATCCACATCACCAATACGACCAAGACGATCGCTTCCACAAGGGTTTGCACTACTTCGCTAATGGATATTTTGATAAATTCGGTACTGTCCCTAGGGAAAGTAACTTCATAACCGTCAGGTAGACTTTTCTGTAGCTCCGCTACTTTTTCTTTTACGCGGGTCGCAGTATCAAGCGCGTTAGCGCCCGGTGATAGCATAATGGCGATCCCTGATGCGGGGTGACCATTCAAGCGGGGGATAACATCGTAGCTTTCACTGCCAATCTCAACCCGGGCAATATCACTGAGGAGAACATTCGCACCGGAACTATCACGCTTTATGATGATATTACGAAACTCATCTGGCGTTGACATCATCGATTGAGCAGTGACGGTCGCGTTAAGTTCTTGATGAGCGGGCGCAGGCACTGCACCAATTTTACCTGCAGGCACTTGTACGTTCTGCGCACTCAAGGCACTTACAATATCGGAAGGCATTAGTTCATATGCTGCTAATTTGGTTGGGTCTAACCAGATCCGCATCGCATATTGTGCACCAAAGACTCTAGTATCACCGACACCTTCTATACGGGCTAAGCTATCTTCCATGTTAGAGGCGATATAATCAGAAATGTCAAAGGCGTTCGCTTGGTCAGTAGAATCATAAAGCGCGGTGACCAGTAAGAAATCAGAGTTTGATTTGGTGACGGTCACACCTTCGGATTGCACTGAATCAGGCAGGCGAGAGTTAATCTGCTGGACTTTGTTTTGCACCTGTACTTGAGCGTAATCGGGGTCTGTGCCCTCTTCAAAGGTGATACTAACCTCTGCCGAGCCATCAGAGGTACTGGAAGAGGAGAAGTATAAGAGCCCATCAAGACCGGTCAGTTGCTGTTCTAATATTTGTGTGACACTGTTTTCAACGGTGATCGCATCGGCACCGGTATAGGAGGTTTTTACTTTGATTACGGGTGGTGCAATGCTGGGGTATTGTGCAATAGGGAGCGACATAATAGACGCTATACCCGTTAGCATAATAACGATTGAAATAACCCATGCGAAAACGGGGCGGTCGATAAAGAAACGGGCAAACATAAGTTACACTCCCTCTTGGGCAGATGAAGTATCTGTGGCGGGCTGGGCGATGGTTTCTATAGTTCCATTGTTATTCATTTCCACAAGAACAGGTTTTACTTCGCTACCAGGGCGAACTTTGCCGGAACCTTCAATTAATAGTTTGTCATTCACAGATAAACCGCTAGTGATAACCCATTTGTTCTCAACAGCATCGCTGGTCTGCACTATACGTCTTTCTATCCGGTTATTATCATCAATTACGTAAGCATAAGTTTGACCATCGGCTGCGTGGTAAATCCCTTGCTGAGGAACCACTATAGCGCTCTCGTTGACCGCTTCATTTACTTGGGTGCGAACGAACATCCCTGGCAGCAACAACCCATCAGGGTTAGGAAACTCTGCACGTAAAGTGACGGAGCCCGTTGATGTATCTACTGATACTTCTTGCATTTTAAGCTGGCCTTCGTGCTCATATTCACTACCATTTTCTAGCGTCAGTGTGACTGCTGTTGATCCCTGCTTGATCGCTTTTTCGCGAATTAGCTGACGTAGCTCCAACAACTCGGAGCTTCTTTGAGTCATATCAACATAGATAGGGTTTAAGGTGCGGATTGTTGCCAATGCGGAGGATTGTTGAGCTGTGACTAATGCGCCTTTAGTAACACTCGATATGCCAATATGCCCCGATATAGGTGCTTTAACTCTTGTGTATTCAAGGTTTATGGATGCTGTCTCTAAGGCGGCTTGATACTTATCTATATTGGCCTTAGCTTCTAAATAAGTGGCATGGGCATCATCAGCCTCTTGCTGTGAAATGCCGTTAAGTTTGACCAGTTTTGTATACCGCTGATCTTTTAATTGTGCCGTTTTTAGTGACGCTTTAGCACTGTTTAAATTTGCCTTTGCCTCGTTATAAGCTGCTTGAAAAGTGGCGGGGTCAATTTGATAAAGCAATTGCCCTTGTTCGACAACACTTCCTTCTTCAAACAGACGTTGCTGAATAATCCCGCTGACTTGAGGGCGTACTTCCGCTATCTGAGATGCCACCACACGAGCTTGCATTTTAGTATCAATCTGATGTGTAGCTGTGGCGACCTGAATATAGGAAACAGAAGGGACCGAGACACTTCTCGTTGGTGCGTTATCTTGTTGGCAACCACTGAGTAAAGTCGTTACAAGCACTAGCCCCCCGATGCAGCGTGAGAATTTCATGGTGGAACGCTCCTTGATAAATAAATAAAAGACGAGGCTTAAGACAACAAAGTATTCGCGCGATTGTGGGCAGATGAACACTCATATACGTCTACTACCGTCCAAGATAGCAAGGGTAGGGTTAAAACAGGGTTAATAGATCTTTAACCTTGTTATCAATTGAGGAGTAAGGGTTCATTTTCTTGCTGGGTTAGGGAGTTAATATGACGATAGTCAATATCTATCATACTTATATTCAAAATTACTTATATATGATATTGGTTTGGCGCTATGATTAATCACATCAAGAGAGACTAATTCAAATGGAAACTTCTGAACAAGATATTGTATCTTTCCCGCAACTTAATAAACCAGCACCAGCGTTTACAGCCAGAACAACTCATGGTGAGAAAAGCTTATCGGATTACCAAGGTCGTTGGTTGATTCTTTTCTCACACCCAGCAGATTTTACGCCGGTTTGTACTACCGAGTTTATGGCGTTTGCAAAACATCATGAGGAGTTTCTAGCTGAGGGTGCTGATCTACTAGGTCTGTCTATAGATAGCTATTTCAGTCATGTTGCTTGGGTGCGAAATATAAAAGAGAAGTTTGGTGTTGAGATCAACTTCCCGATTATTGAGGATCTATCAATGAGCGTAGCTAAATCCTACGGCATGATTCATCCAGGAGCCGCTGACACTTCAGCGGTAAGGGCAACATTTATTATCGATCCAAATAGTATTTTGCGAGCGATGGTGTATTACCCAATGAGTAATGGGCGTTCAATTCCAGAGTTCCTTCGAGTACTTAAAGCGCTAAAAGCATCGGATGAGCATAATATTGCTACGCCTGAAGGCTGGCAGCCTGGTGATCAAGTGATCGTGCCACCACCTCAAGATACCGAGGCCGCTGATGCGCGTATGAATGAAGGTTATGAGTGCACTGATTGGTACTTCTGTAAAAAAAGTCTGTAACTCGGTAAAGGTTTTTTAACCTTAATATATGACCTAATGCCCAAAACTTATTGAATTGAGTTTTGGGCATTTTTTATGAATGTTTATATGCAAGTATCTCGCTCTATAAGCGAAAGCGCTAGATATAGCGCTTCCAGCATCCTAGCGTCGTGATTAGCGGCCCTTTTAAGGTATTTAGGTAGATAATGGCACCTATAAAGCTTTTATATCGAGCGATACGTTATTTTTCGGCTTTAAATTTGGCACAATGGTTAGGCCGATAAATTATAAGCTTATTGGTCGCGGCATTTTGATCCTTCTATTATTCGCACGGTATCTATATGCAGAAATGTATCGCATTTGTTGGCAATATTCCCAATCATGAAAAGCAGTCTTGGTTGGCTAAAATAGGCCCATTGTTAAAGAATACTCGTCTTATACCGTTTGAAGAGCTATCCGCAACGCAGTGCTTAACTATTGAGGTTGCTATTGTTGCTAACCCCGATCCAAAAGAGCTTGCTGAGTTTCCAAACCTACGTTGGGTACAGAGTGTATGGGCGGGGGTAGAGCGACTTGTTGCTGAGTTACCTAATGCTCATTTTGATATAGTGCGAATGATCGACCCTAACTTAGCTTCGACAATGGCAGAAGCTGTGCTTGCATGGACGCTTTATTTGCATCGTGATATGCCTAAATATCGCTGTCAGCAAGACCGGAAAGTGTGGATTCAGCATGATTTAGTGGACTTAAAAGATCGTAAGATAGGTATCTTAGGTTTAGGCCAATTAGGCAAAGCAGCAGCAGAAAAGTTAGTTTTAAATGGTTTTAATGTTAGCGGTTGGAGTCGGCGCTCAACTGAGCTTGAGGGTGTAAAGTGTTTTAGTGGTGCAGAGGGGTTTAACCAGCTGTTGGCGGAAACGGATATACTCATCTGCTTACTACCTTTAACTAAGGATACTCAGCAGTTATTAAATGATAAAAGCTTAGGTCTCTTACCTAAAGGTGCATCGATTATTAACTTTGCGCGCGGGCCAATAATAGATGAAGAGGCGCTGCTGTCACATTTAGAAAGCGGCCATATAGAACATGCTGTTTTAGATGTTTTTAAAACTGAGCCCCTACCTACCGATAGTGCTTTATGGACGGCACCCAATGTAACGGTTCTTCCCCATATCTCTGCCCCTACCAATATTCGAACAGCATCAAAAATTGTTGCGATTAATATAGCCAGATACTTTGAGAGCGGTGAGATCCCCGAGGCTGTGATACGTACCCGTGGGTATTGAATTTGAATGGCGGAGGATTTAATGTGCCGTAGGTGTTTGACTTGGACGTATTAATTATGTGAAAGCCTCTCTAATTTCTATTTTAGTTCAACGACTTAACAATTATCACATAACGGCAACTTTACATAGAGGGAATTATAATGGACGTAGGTGTCTTTAATCGTACGGAAACGAATGATCAGTTAATCAGTGCTTCAATGTACAATTTGGTTATCGGGTTAACCTTAATTTGGGGCTTTGCTATCAACTGGTGGATGGTGCAAAACGTTCCCGTTGAGTTGATAAGCAGTATTAATCCAATCGTCTTTTTTATTGGTTATTTTGCCTCCTGCTTTTTTGGTATTTATCTTTTTAAAAAATCGGATAGCCCCACAGTGAGCTTTATTGGCTATAACTTTGTTGTGGTTCCCTTTGGATTCATTATTAACATGGTTGTAAGCCAATATGATCCATCTATTGTATTAGAAGCGATCAGAGTTACCGGTATGGTAACCTTTGTTATGATGCTTTTAGGTTCTATGTATCCTGCTTTTTTTCAGAAAATAATAGGCGGACTTTCTATTGCACTGTTGTGTGTCATCGTGGTCGAGTTAATTGAGGTATTCATCTTTAATACCCATCACGATATCTTAGATTGGATCGTTGCTATTATCTTTTGCGGTTATATTGGTTACGACTGGGCGCGCGCTAATGCTATCCCTAAAACTTATGATAATGCTGTAGATAGTGCAGCTGCCTTATATATGGATATTATCAACTTATTTTTACGCATACTCCGAATTTTGGGTAGAAAATAGCCGAGCAATAAAACCGGTGGCATTAATGGCTAAGGGGATGGATGATGTTTAGAGCAACGGTGTTTGTATTTTTACTTTGTTTGCTGGGTTGCTCCGACGCATCGTCATCCGCTGATCAGGAAGTGGGGCCGAACGGTGAGCCACCTAAAGCCCTTCAGCTTATCTATCAAAAACAGTTTGTTGCCGAAGAGAAAAACTACGTTCTGGCTTTCGGGTTTATCCATGCTTTTCTGGTTGAGAGACAGTTTTCTGTTAAATATTCTCGCTGTTTTGATGATGTGCTCGATGTGAGAAAACGAGGCAAAGGTTTCACTTGTCTTGCTCTACAGGCGGAACAAGGCCCTCCCACTAAGACCTATGTTCGGGTGAAAGTGGAAGAGGTTCTGTTTAACCAGTTAGATGGCAATAATAGGTTGAGCTTTTCCGTTGAAATTTATGTGCTTGATGGGTACGTGAAAAATGGGAAAGGGGCACTGTTGGTGGATGGATTTACCACTGATGTCGAAACAGAGTTGGTATCGCTTTATAAAGGTAGATGATCTATATGCTGATTTTCTATTGAGAATAAAGGCTATTTATAGGGTTATAGCTTACGGGGATATTGAGTGATTATTTGGCCTGCGGTGATTAAATATGAGGGAGAAGGTGAGCTGGCTTTTGTCCCAAATGAATCTGAGTGGATATCGAATAGCGATTTGCATCTAGCATCTTATGTTGATGGGGATCTGTTAATTGATGCTATGGGAGCGATATATAGTTTACATGATAAAGCGAACACCCAGATCATGCCCAGTTTTACAGGTCTATATTTTGATAAAGCAAAGGTGAACCAGATAGTTAAAGAGCATATGTCTTGTCTTGACCAATGCTGTGTTGCTAAGTTTTCTATCGACTCAATAGCCGAGGGCTGGTTAGCGGTGGGGTTAACGGTTGTCGATAATGCGCCTTGATAAATTTGTTTGCAAAAGCACTGAGCTAACAAAAACTGAGGCGATCGCGCATATTCATTCGGGTGCTGTGCGTGTGAATGATACTGTTACAACGCAGGAGGCGACTCAGGTCCATGAAAATAATCAGGTTACGTTAAATGATCGTCGACTGAAGGCTCGGGATTTCCGCTATCTATTAATACATAAACCTGCAGGTACTATTTGCTCTAATATAGATGAACTCTATCCCTCTATTTTTAACTATCTTGATGTTGATAAAGTATCCGAGTTGCATATTGTGGGCCGTTTGGATGTAGATACCACAGGCTTAGTGTTGATGACGGATGATGGCCGCTGGTCATTTAATATTACGCGACCCGCTAAAGGGTGTTGCAAGGTTTATCGTGTACACTTGGCCAAAGAGATCTCTATTGAGGTCGTCTCTAAATTTAAAAACGGCGTAAACTTACAAGGGGAGCAACAGCCAACCCTACCTGCGCTATTAGAGATCATTACACCTAAAGAGGTGCTTTTGACGATTACTGAAGGCCGATTTCATCAGGTAAAACGTATGTTTGCGGCGGTAGGTAATCGTGTACGTTCACTCCATCGAGAACAGATTGGCGATATTCGTCTTGATGTAGATGTAGGTCAGTGGCGTTACTTGTGCCATGAAGAGGTTCAATCTTTTAGTAAATAACCCCATCTGTTGTTGTACAGTCACAATGGGCTAGCCTACCCACCAACAGATCAACACACTTAATTGTCCAGAGTTATTAAAGCGATACCATGACGAGAAAAATATTAAGTTTGAAGGTAAAAAAGAATAAAGACGTTAAACCTCAGGTTGAGGATCTTTTTCCTAATGATCCAGAAAAACGTTTTTTAAATGGTGTTGCTATTCATCCATCCCCACGTATCTGCTTAGAATCGGGCTCGCAGCAACTGTCTATGAGGGCGATGGATCTGATCACACCTATAGGTATGGGGCAACGAGGATTAATTGTCGCACCACCGGGATCGGGTAAAACGACTACGTTAAAACATATTTGTCAGGCGGTAGGTACCGCTTATCCAGAGATCAAACTTTATGCACTGTTGATCGATGAGCGGCCGGAAGAGGTGACTGACTTTAAGCGTAACGTAACCGCCGAGGTGCATGCGTCCTCTTCTGATGAGAGCTATGCTCAACATGTTCGTGTGGCCAATGAGTTGCTTGCTAAAGCACGTAAAGAAGCGGGCGAAGGGCATGATGTACTGATTGTTATTGATTCACTAACACGGTTGTCACGGGTTCATAATGCGGAGCAGAAAAGCAGTGGTCGTACCATGTCGGGTGGGGTTGATGCGAGAGCATTGGAGATCCCTCGAAAGTTGTTTGGTGCAGCTAGGAAGATCGAGAATGGCGGTTCGCTTACCATACTTGCGACTATATTGGTGGACACCGGAAGCCGAATGGATCAGGTGATCTTTGAGGAATTTAAAGGCACTGGGAATATGGAAATTGTTTTATCACGGGATGCAGCTAATTATCGAATTTTTCCTGCGTTGGATATTGCTAAAAGTAGTACCCGCCGTGAAGAACTTCTATTAGACGGGAAGGACCTTGCTAAAGTGAGAACCTTAAGACGTTCACTCACATCATTGAAACCGGTTGATGGGGCGAGAAAGTTGGTTGAGCTACTGGAGGAGTATCCAACTAATGAGGCGTTATTAAAGGCGTTTGAGCCTGAGTAAATAAATCGCTGGCGTTTTAGAGAGTAAGAGCGCCTAAAGGCGCTCTTTTTGTATCTACCTTAGGTTGGTTTTAAGACTCTTTTTAACTGTAGTAACTCAGGTTTCAGTTGATCTTAACCCCATATATCTTTGTTTTTTCTATTCTCAGGTCTATCGGTTGAGGTTGTTTTTCGTGCCGACTTTTCTCTTGGTTTTGCTGTGGGAGGCTTGCTCTTGCGGACATAATTTAAGATTGAAATAGGTACAACTTTTCTTACAGGAAAACCTTCAATCTCTTTACGCTCGATTATATGGTCTAAACGGCTTTCAATCGCACAGAGATTTTTAAAGTCACCCATTGCGACAAAAGATATAGCTTCACCGGTGGCTCCTGCACGGCCAGTTCGGCCAATACGGTGGATATATTCTTCTGGTTTGAAGGGGAGGTCGTAATTGACCACACGGCTTAATTCACCAATATCTATACCACGGGCAGCAACGCCGGTAGCGACTAAGTATTTTAGTGCGCCTGACTTAAAATCCGCTAAGATTTTTTCACGCATGGCTTGGCTTCTATCGCCATGAATTGCTTCTGCTACAATCCCGCGTTTTGCCAATTGGTCGACCAGCTTGGCTGCGCCGTGTTTCTTTTCAATAAAAATCAGTGCTTGATCCCATTGCTGATCCTTAATTAAATGGCTCAGGAGAGCAGATTTAGTGTCTTTATCAACAGTGATTAGCCACTGATTTATGGTTGTAGCTGTTTTGGTTTTTGGTGAAACTGAGATCTCAACAGCAGGTTTACTAATTTTGCTATCAGAAAAATCGTCGGCTAGTGCGCGGACACCATCACTCATAGTCGCAGAAAATAAGAGATTTTGACGTTCTGTTGGCAGGCGTTCGATGATTTTATGAATATCATCCACAAATCCCATATCGACCATTCTATCCGCTTCGTCTAAAACTAATACTTCCAGTTCGTCAAAATGTAGAGCTCGCTGATGGGCTAAATCAAGCAGACGACCGGGTGTTGCGACAAGAATATCTACGCCTTGAATTAAACGCTCTTTTTGTGGCTCGCTATCTACGCCACCATAAACGGCTAATGAGCTTAGATTAAGGTGTTTACTGTATTCAGCAACATTGCCCGCCACTTGTACGGCTAATTCCCGTGTTGGGGTAAGAATGAGTACCCGTATGCGCTTGCCTCGAAGAGTGCGTTCTTTATTGAGCTTTTCGAGTATAGGTAGAACGAAAGCAGCGGTTTTACCTGTGCCTGTTTGGGCTGTCGCAATTAGATCTTTTCCCGCCAAAATAAGGGGAATCGCTTGTTTCTGAATTGGCGTTGGCGCGGTATAGCCCAGATCGTTAATTGCTTGTAAAAGAGGAGTAGATAAACCAAGGTTTGAGAATGGCATAAAGGCTCGGATAGGTTGTCATAAGAAGAGTAGAGCGCAGTATAGCGTAAAACAAACCTCTCGTTGTTCTAACACTCAAAAAACGTTAGTTAAGGTTTATTGTAAGTTGATATGTGATGTTGATCTATAAAGTTAAGATCTGGAAAGTGGACCGTCAGGGCCTAGATGTTGTTAGCCATCTTCAGTTAATATATGAGCGTAATCGCCATAGGACGGCTCCTCGCACAGGATGATGCTAATAGCTCCTTTCAGCGTTAAATGACTCAGTATCACCATTCATACCACAGGATAATAATGAAGAAGTTAATTTTACTTTGCTTAATTGGGGTAAGTTTTTATGCGTACCTTCAAGATAATCCTCAAGTTATTGAACGTATAGAAGAAACCGTAAATACGGAAAACTTATCTAATAGTAATACCTCCGAATACTCATCTAGTGATCGAGCCTTAGCGCGGGCCTTTAAAAATAAGCAGAGTGATCTACAAATTGGAGGTTCGGGAAAAGTTGTAAAGGTTCTTGCTGATGACTTGAAAGGTAGTCGCCATCAAAAATTTATTCTGGAATTATCAACAGGACAAACCTTGTTAGTTGCTCATAATATTGATTTAGCGCCTCGAATTAATGGGCTTAGCATAGGTGATAGGGTCAAATTCTTTGGTGAATATGAGTGGAGTGCCAGAGGCGGGGTGATGCATTGGACCCATCATGACCCACAAGGGCGTCATGAAGGAGGCTGGCTGCTGCACAATGGGAATATATACCAGTAGCAGGGATGATTTAGCCCTAAGCTGAGTCTGTATTATACTCGATGGGTACGTCACGCTTATCTTCTGTACAAGTAGGGCGCATAAAATTACACTGTGCCCTTGTATTATCTGTGAGAGCCCTATGAAAAATACCTTGAGAAAACTCTTTGCGCCTATCTTAAATATTTTCGAATCCGGTGAAGGTGAATATAGCTATAAAGCGTCTCATCGTAAGATTTTGATGTATATGGGACTCTTATTTTTTGTGCTTTCGACGTTGTCAGGTATTACAGCCATTGCTTCTGATCAATTAGGTGGTCTTATCCCTATTCTGGTCTTTTTCGTAATTGGTTTTGTGTGTTTAATCGTTGGTTTCTTAGGAAGTGATCGCGCGGTTGCTAAAATTTGGGGCAGTCGATAGTTCGCACTAAAGGGATAGAGAAAACGAGGATGGCTGGTAACCATCCTTATCGAATCCTCTTGGCTTCTACTTATTTAAATCTTGTTTCTCACCTATTCAAAATAGTCACTATTCAGCAGTAGAGGGCCTTGTAACGACTAGGCTAGATCTCATTGGCTGCGGGAATTTCTGCAAAAACGCTACTATCCATCCAACTATTTATATTATTAGTGAGTGCGCTCGGTCCTACAAGTTGTAGCTTTTGTGCACGAATCGCTGTTTTATAGGTGGTGTAACCCATCCAAATTTCGATCATGGTGCGAAGGTCTGTATTGAACCAGATATCTACCTCTTTGCCTGGATCCACCGTACATACGTCAACCTCTTCGTTACTGACAACAATCCACCATTTAGCCATCTGGTTTTGATCAGAAAAGTTAAATGAGATGATCGTATTATCGCCCGGTAGGTTATGTGGGTTGATGCTGCGTTCTAGATAAAGCATGAGTAACTCTATATCGAGCTCTGAATCAGGTAGTTGACTCCGTGTCCAACGCATTCCCCATTCACCTATTTGTTGGATGATAGGAGCTAACTCTTTGCCCGATTCAGATAGGAAGTATTCATAGCCCCGTTGACCGGATATCTTTTTACGCACGACTAGCCCGTTATCTGTTAATTCGTTTAGGCGCTTAGTCAACATGGTAGGGGAGATAGATGCCATGCCCCGTTGAAAATCATTAAAGCGTTTCCCTCCCATTAAAAGCTCCCTGATAATTAATAGTGTCCATTTTTCACATAAGAGTTCGGAGGCTTTGGCAAGGGGACAAAATTGTAGATATTGCATAGCGTTACTCAATCAGGTTTTCCTAACTACAGAATCTGTAGTTGAGTGCTACAGTTTACATAGCATTTTTAAGGGATAGTTGGTTCTAGTATAATGCACTAGATAACAACAAAAACATTATATGGAGTTCTTATACATGCCTAAGTTCATTATTGAGAGAGATATTCCGGATATAGGTTTGGCTGATGATGCAGCGTTAAGTGCCGCGGCCGAAAAATCAAATGAAGTGCTATCTGCTATGCAGTCAGAGCAAAAAGATATCAGTTGGGAAAACAGCTACGTTGTTGGAGATAAAACCTTCTGTATCTATAACAGCGCGGATGAAGCGTTAATTCATGAACATGCGGAGCGAAGTGGATTTCCGGCTAATACCATCTCAGAAATTAAAAGTGAGATAGATCCTACGACCGCAGACGCCTAATTCAGGCCATTTCTTAAGTTTTACGTTAGGTAGTGGTTGTCGCCCTTTCATTGCCTAGCGTATCCTTACCTTGTTTGATCTCTCTATTATCCGTTACTCCATAAACGTAACACTCAAAAAAGCTCCCAAACTTAACGATTTTTAAACACTTATCGCATCGCTGTTTGAGTCTAAGCGGTAGCTTAGTCGTGTGTGTCGCTATAAGAAATTGTTGTTTTTTGTCATATTTCTGTCATCTGTCGGTAGTCTAATAACGCGCATTCGGAATTAATATTTCCGTAGAAAAAGGACGTTCATTTTTTAATCACATGTTGTAATGGCGTACAAATCTATGAAAATCTCTTTGCTGACTAAGCTCACCTCACTTGCTCTTTTCCTTATCCTTGCTGTGCTTACTATCTCTATAGTGTGGTCGCTTGATCGTCTAAACGATGCCTATCAGACCAGTACGAGCTATTACGAATATGAAGCGAGTACTCGTCACGCAATTGAAAAGCCTATAAACACCTACCTGCTGACAGGTGATGCAACACTGCTTAGTAAAATTAATAATGATATTAATGAACTGATTGGGGAAACACAGCAGAACCGTTTATTGCCGTCAGACATTAAAACCCCTGCGGTGGAGCAGATGATATTGGTGCGAGATAATGCTTTGAGTACTTTACGAGAAGCGGGGAAATTATCTAATCCGGAGCTTTTGCTAGTAAATAGTGAGCGAGAAATGTTCGCCGAGATAACGGCAATAATGGAATATGTTGCTAAAGCGGAGAAGGCTCCAATCGATCTTAAGCAAAAGTATTTGAACTTGTCAGCTGAATTTATCAATTATCTAGTACCGACCATCTATGTGAGACAAAATAGCGCCTCAAAAGGCGATAGCTCAATATTAAAGAGCAGTGAAAGTTATTTAGTTGGCATGCAAGAGACGGCCGAAAAACTCTATGCTTTACCTCGTTTAGGTGTTTATAAAGAGGCTGAGGTTGAGGAAGATGAACTGGCTAGTGTATTAGGTTGGGATACCGAGGAAAGTAATGGCCCGGCAGAAGATATTGGTGAAGCATCTTTGCAAATTATTAAAAATTTAGCAGGGCGCTACCCTAAAGAGTTAGATAATATCGCTAAATTTACTGAGCAAAAACAGCAAGGTAGTTTGGCCGCAAAGGAGCAAGTGCTCAAGCTTGAACAGTCTCTCCAAGGTTTAGAAGGTACACTGGAAGAACACTATCAGAACATTTTACAGGATGTATACCTGTTACTGGCGGTCTGTGTTGTATTGATCATTATTACAGGCGCCTGTATGTCGATGATTAAATACCGTCTGGCTGCCATTCTTCATCGTGCAACTGATTATGTAAGTCGCTTATCTGAAGGTGATTTAAAAATGCAGATGGATATGCCTAGTAAAATCAGTGAAGTAGCAACGTTACGTATCTCTATCAACAGTTTAAAAGATTACTTCTCTGACCTACTGACGAATATTAAACGTGAAACTGGCGTACTTAAAGAGCTAGAGTCAAATATGAACACTAGTGCAAAAAACCTTAGTTGTATTGTGGCTGAGCAACAAGCTAGTACACGCAGTACTGCAGAGCAGATGGAGCAGCTAAAGAGCTCCTTTGTAGAAGTGGCTGACCATGCTGCTCATACACGTGAATACACAAATCAAGCTAATGATCTGACTCAGAAAGGTATTAGCTTGATGAGAGATACTCATAACAATATTTCTGAACTTTCGAGTGACGTTGCAGGTACTAATGATGCGCTTGTTTCCTTGAAAGGGGATACGGAGTCAATCCTACAGGCGTTGTTAATCATCGAGGAGTTTTCGGATCAAACCAATTTGTTAGCACTTAACGCGTCAATTGAGGCGGCAAGAGCCGGTGAGATGGGACGAGGTTTTGCGGTAGTTGCTGATGAGGTGAGAAATTTAGCAGGAAATACTTCGCGTGCTGCGAGTGATATTAAGAAATTGACCAATAAGCTTAATGCAACCACCAATGATGTAGTGGATCGCACTCAGCTCTATATGCAAAAAACTGAAGAAACTATGCAGATTGCAAATGAAGCGGAACAAGCGATTGGTGAAATAGCAGAGGCTAATTTGAGTATCAGCCAGATGAGTTCACAAATAGCTTCAGCCACAGAGCAGCAGTCTCAATTAACGGCGGAGATTGTTAATGTTATGTCGCAAAATACTGATTTAGCGAATAACAGCTTAAATGAAGCGGAAAATAATAGACGTTATGCAGACAACCTTGTTGTTATTAGTGGCAAGCTTAATCAGATGATTGTTCAATTTGAATAGATGTATTGTTTCTCTATCAGCCGCTGGCCTAAATACCTTTTATGGTCAGCGGTGAAATGAAACCAAAGGATTGCTATAACCTTGAGTGGGGGAACGCCATTTAAGGTTTATAGATAACTTTTTAGCCTTATACCTGCCTGTTATTGTCCTCCCCCTTTCCCTCGTGATCTCTAAAAAGCTATATTGATTCAGTGCTATTAAGGGGGAGTTGTTATGTCTGATAAACAGCTAGTCACCACACATTATACGCATGGTGATTTACTGACATCTATTGAGAATGCGTTAGTTAACTCTGGAAAGTCTTTGCATGATCTTAATATCGAAGATCTGGCGAATGTTGATGAATTCCATATAGGTGGCCGCCAAGCTACAGATAATATCTTAGGCTGCTTAGGGCTTTCAGAGCAGGATCACTTGCTCGATATAGGCTGTGGTTTGGGAGGGGCTTGTCGTTATGTATCTAATCGATATAACAATCCTGTTACGGGTATTGATTTAACTGAAGAGTATGTTGAAAGCGGTAATGTCCTTTGTTCATGGGTGAAACTTGATCAGCGTATTAAATTATATACAGGTAGTGCGTTAGATATGCCCTTCGCTAGTGGATCATTTAACGGCGCTTATATGTTACATGTTGGGATGAATATTGAAGATAAAGCAAAGCTATGTGCAGAGGTTTATCGTGTATTAAAACCGGGTGCCTATTTTACTATTTACGATGTGATGCGGGAAAAAACAGGAGTGATTAGTTATCCGGTGCCTTGGGCTGATCGAGAAAGTATGAATTTTTTAGCCTCAAGTGAACACTATGCTGATGCACTAACCCGTGCTGGATTTGAAATTACGTTGGTGAAAAATCATTCTCAATTTGCTCTGGATTTTTTCAAAAAGGAACGGGAGAAAAACCAAGTAAAAAGCGCTCGCTCTCCGCTTGGACTTCATACATTAATGAATGAAAATAGCGGAATTAAAGTTAAAAATATGCTCCAAGCACTGCGTGAGGGATATATTGCGCCAGTTGAGATTAAGGCTAAAAAGCTAAGGTAGTAGGGTGACGTAGTAGGGTGACTTGGCTTTCTTCAGGTGTTTGTTAGTAACTATCTAGTTTAGACAATCTTTACTAGTATTAAAAAGTACGCGGCATAATTGGGCGCGTCAGTTTTGCTTTTTAGGTTTAATGAGGGGTTTGGCATGAGCTTCTGTAGTTATGTAATATGCCGAAACGTTAAGATCGTTTTCTTATCCATAAGGGAAGTGCTATGGAATGCATCGAATATAAAAAAGGATATAAATATCAGATCGTTGATAGCTATGTAACTACTATTTCGTTTATGCCTGATAAGGATGTTTTATCTCCTTCTGGCTATATAGAATTAACGAAAGAGGGAGTGCTTAAGATAAAAAAGGGTTATGCATGGGATGGTCCTTCAGGCCCGACCTTTGATACCCGCGATTTTATGCGAGGCTCCCTAGTTCACGATGCTCTATATCAGTTAATGCGTGAGAACTTGTTGGATAAAGATAAAGACCGCGATGCAGCTGACCGGCTCTTACAGCAAATATGTAAAGATGATGGAATGTGGGTATTAAGGGCATGGTGGGTCTATATTGGGTTGAAATTTTTTGGTGACCCCGCTGCCGATCCTGCTAATAAACGGCCAGTAACTAAAGCACCTAACCTATAACAATTATCGTTAGATTTATAGAAAAGAGGCCCGCACATAGGTGCGGGTTGGGAAAGTAGCGCACAGATTTTATGCATTACAGCAGGATGATATAGAGCTTCAATTTTTACTTAAAATCGATAAGCTCTACTTCAAAAACAAGCGTTGATCCAGGGGTGATTATACCTGCCGAACCATTGCCGTAAGCAAGTTCGCTCGGAATATAAAAGCGTGTTTTTTCTCCCACAACCATCAACTGTACACCTTCAGTCCAGCCCTTGATTACTTGATTTAGGCCGAACTCAATCGGTTCGCCACGTTCTACTGAACTATCAAAGACTGAGCCGTCAATTAAGGTGCCATGGTAGTGTACTTTTACTTTTGATGTAGCTTTTGGATGTTCCTCCCCCGTACCTTTTGTTAACACTTCGTACTGTAAGCCGGAGTCGGTTTGTGTAACGTTTTCTTTGGTCAAATTAGATGCTAAAAAAGTTTTTCCTGCTTCTAGGTTATAGGCCAATTGCTGCTTTGAGTTTTGATTGTTTTTATAGAGAAAAAACAAGATGGCAATAATTAGGATAGGAAGCAGGTAATTCAGCATTGTATAGCTCCGTAGTAGGTAAGTGTATTTGGGGCTCGTGGATTATCTAGATTCTGAGCAGTATGACATAGTGTTACTGGTTTTGATTGAAGTTGTCATTCCTTCTTCGGCTAGATAGTTTACAGTGAGTTTTTGAATTATCTATATGTGAGGCTGGGATGGATCTGGAAAATAGTAAGTTAATATATAGCTGTTCTATTCCTGTTCGTTGGGGGGATATGGATGCTTATGGGCATGTTAATAATGCGATGTATATGCGTTATCTTGAAGAAGCGCGGGTGCAGCTTTTAGATAATATGAATGTGGAGCTTGATCCTAATGGGCTGGCCCCCGTCGTAATTGATATAGGATGTTCATTTATTCGACCTGTTGTTTACCCTGATCTATTACGGATTGATTGCTATATTAGCGATCCTGGTCGATCCAGTTTTATGACCTATTACAAGGTTTTCAGTCAGCATGATGATAAAGCGGTTGTGAGCCAAGGGCATGCAAAGGTTGTATGGATTGATCACAGGATTGAGAAATCAGTTCCATTACCTGAAGTTGTTCGTGCCTTGTTTGATTAAGAGTTTTCTTTGTTCTATTTGTCGAGAACAGAGATTCTGGGTATTAATAAGGCCATAGGTAGGACACTCTCGGCGGGGATTAAACGCGTTTGTATAGTGTAAAAAATTGAGCTTCGTGGGCGATTTTTTAGCTAACTATGGCGTAATTATTAGCTAGAAGAGTCGTGACTATATCTTCCTCTACTGGTGCAGGGTCGTTGGTGATTGTTTTTGGGATCTCTGATTCTTCAGCAGAAATTTGTGCAAGGTTAAAATATAGATAGTCCTGCATCCATTGCTGATACTGTTGTAGCCAATCACACATTAACTCCTCTAAAGATGTTTCATCAATTGTGAAACCCGCTTTTAAGTCTGCTTTTGTATATAAAGAGCCTTTAAGTAAATCTCCGTGCGTAGGGTAGTTTTTAGAGTAGTACTCTAGTGTGACATGGTCCGATAGACGGCTCTCTAATATGAAACTGACACGATCAAGGCTTAAAGGTGCATAGTTGATCGCTTCTATAAGTGACTCTACTTTTTGATCGAAGCATAAGATGGTTGAATCGGTATAAAAAGCAGCGACAAGAATTCCATCCACTCTAAACAAAGCCTGAATTTGTTTCTCTTGCTGAGCTAAGTAATATTTTTTTTGTGTAACGGGAGAGAACTGCTCGAGCATTGTTAAATAAAACTGATCCATCTGTTGGATAGAAATAGCGCTCTTAGTTGCAGGCAGGTGCTTTTTCAAAGGCTCATCAATAGGAATATGCGCCTGAGCATTAAATGATGCCTGTGTATTATGCATAGAACTGCTCTCCGTAAGTTTGCTGTACATAATCTACAGCAAAGGCAGTGCCAATTATCTAAGCCTATGTTTTTTAAAAGAGAAGTTATGTGAAAGGTGATTCTCGTCTATTTTAAGGCAAAGGGTTGCCGTAGAAGCGGCAATACTTAGCGGGAAGTTATTTTAGGCCTAAAGAGAGTTGTTAATATAATAGCCAACGTCGTTGCACAAGCACAAAGGAGGTAGCTTGATGTGAATGATTCGGTTTGTTCTGCTAAATACCCGGCTAATGTTGGCCCTGAAATTTGGCCTATAGCAAAGAAAAAGGTGACATAACCAAAGGCTTTCCCTGCAGCGGATATAGGTAAAATATCACTGATCGTTGCAGCGATGATTGCGGGAATGCTAAAGGCTGATATGCCAAATAATGCCATGGATAAAAATAGGGTGAATGTTCCTATTTCTGATGCCGCTAAAGAGTATGCAAGTGTTTGTAATATAAACACTAATATTAGGCCAAATCTGCGCCCAAACCGATCAGATAGACTGCCAAAAATAGCACCTGAGAAAATACTCAGAATGCCCATCGTCATCCATAGTGATCCAGCGTCACTTTCTGTGAAATGATATTGCTCAACCAGAGTTGTTACGATAAAAGTTGCATAGATCACATAGGTAAAACCAAATAAGAAATAGATTGAGCCTATATGAAGGATCAATTTACTGATGGATTTAGCTGCTTGTTTATCAGATTCTAAGCCTGCGGGTTTGGAAGTAGCTTGCAACGGATCGGTGGAGGATGAAGACTCATATCCATAAGGTTTTAAATTTAGTTTAGCTGGGTTGTTACGAAAGAGAAACGCTGTGATGCATGCGGCCAGAATGATGATTAATCCAAATGCTCCCCAGCCGACTTTCCAGCCATCGTCGAGCCATGTGCTATTTAGCCAAGGAATTAATGCGCCACTAGCAACAATGCCTAAGCCGTTACCCATGATCATAAATCCCGCTGCACGGCCTCGATGCTGCACAGTAAACCAATGGGCGACTAAGCTCATAACCGCTATGTTAGCAGTACCACTACCTATACCCGTTATGAAATATAGAAGTGTGATAATCATAAAATGGCTGCTGAAGCTGATTAGGAACATGCTTATGCCAACTAAGATTAAACCTAAGAATATAGAGTAGCGTGCGCCAAACTTGTGAATAAGGTAATGACAAAGTAATACAGCGAATAGATAGCCAATAAAATTACCCGTACTGATAAGCCCCATCTGTGTATAGCTTAGTTGAAGGCTGCTGCCCATAGAGGGTAGTAACATACCGAGTGCAAAACGGCCTAGTCCTAAGCAAGCGAAGAGAGATATCGCGCCAGACAGAACAATAATCCAAGCATAGTGGAACTTATTAGTAAGCATCTATAGGGCCAATAAAAAATAGGAATTATTGATAATAACGAGTGCGTGAAATAAAGGTAAGAGGAGAGGATGTTATTCTAATTTATTGAAATAAAAAAGGACGCCGAAGCGTCCTTTTTTAGTCTGAAGTGCTTAACAATTAACCGAACTGGTTAGATGTGTTTTTCGCACCGCCAGCTTTAAGCGCATTCTCACCCGCAAAGTATTCTTTGTGGTCATCACCCATGTCTGAACCAGACATGTTCTGATGTTTCACACAGGCGATACCTTGACGGATCTCTTCACGCTGAACATTCTTAACGTAGCCCAACATACCTTGCTCACCGAAGTACTCTTTCGCTAGGTTGTCTACAGACAACGCAGTTGTGTGGTAAGTCGGTAGAGTGATCAAGTGATGGAATACGTTCGCTTCACGTGATGTATCAGCTTGGAATGTACGTGTACGTTCATCAGCTACAGCAGACAACTCAGTTTCGTCATACTCAGCGCTCATTAGGTTAGCACGGTCGTATGCAGACACATCTTTACCTTCAGCAGCCCAAGTATCGTAAGTCTGCTGGCGGAAGTTTAATGTCCAGTTGAATGATGGAGAGTTGTTGTAAACCAATTTAGCATCTGGGTGAACTTTACGTACGTCATCCATCATGCCTTTGATTTCGTGTACGGTTGGTACTGCAGTTTCGATCCATAGTAGATCGGCACCCGCATTGATCGCTTCAATACAGTCAAATACGCAACGCTCATGACCTGTGCCTTGACGGAACTGGTATAGACCGGATGGTAGACGCTTAGGACGTACTAGCTTGCCGTCACGGTTGAAGCATACATC
>NZ_JAUOQR010000010.1 GCF_030547185.1 Neptuniibacter sp. 1_MG-2023 | reverse complement strand
AGTAGGTCATCGCCAAGCATTTATTTAGAGAAACCCCGGTTACTACGTAGCCGGGGTTTTTTGCGTCTGGGGCTTAGGTAAGTGAACTCCGATTAAGTTTGTTTTTCTTGTTTTATATCTAATTGTCATCACTCTGTATTGTGCATGTGCGGTAATAACCGTTAGTATTAATTTATTTTGCAGAGAACTCTCATGTCTGACTTATTAATGGCGGGAAAAAAGGTTCTTATTGTTGGCATAGCCAACGATAAAAGTATTGCATATGGTTGTGCTAAAAAGCTTAAAGAGCATGGTGCAGAGCTGGCAATAACCTACTTGAATGATAAAGCTAAACGTTTTGTCCAACCTCTTGCAGATGAACTTGAGGCGAGTATCTTTATGCCTCTAGATGTGACAGTACCTGGAGATATGTCTGCTGTATTTTCAGAAATTGAGCGCCAATGGGGTTCTTTAGATGGTGTTATCCATTCTTTAGCTTTTTGTCCTCTGGAAGATCTACATGCACCGATCTCTGAATGTTCACGGGAAGGCTTTTTGCAGGCGATGGATGTTTCTTGCTACTCCTTTATCGAAATGGCAGGGATGGCAAAATCGCTAATGACTGAGGGGGGTTCTCTGATTAACTTCTCTTATTTGGGAAGTGCTTTAGCTACAGGTGATTATAATATAATGGGTTGTGCTAAAGCGTCACTTGAGGCGGCTACTCGTTATCTTGCACGGGATTTGGGGCCTCAGCATATTCGAGTTAATTGCATATCCCCAGGAACTATAGCGACTCGTGCGGCCGGCGGGATAAAGGATTTTGATGCGATGCTGGAATATAATCGCCATAAAGCGGTTGACCATTTACTCCCTACGACTGAGGAAGTTGGGGGAGCTGCGCTTTATTACTTAAGTGATCTCTCTCGTGGTGTGACAGGAACAATACATTATGTTGATCACGGTGTTTGTATTGTAGGTTAAGCTCTTTTTACCCCCGTTATTTTCATTAAATATGAACCCAGAGATGCTCTGGGTTTTTTATTTTTATGCCAAAACAATATGATAGCTAAGGTTATTCACCCTTTTTCTTTTAAGTTATTCCTATATCGGCCGATTATTACACTCTAATGAGTTCTTTCTCGTTAATCTTCAATTAAGTGATTGTATCAGTAGTTTAAGACCGGTAGATTTGTAGGTCTATATTTGAGTAAAACACCTCAGGAGTGAAAAGATTGCTTTCACTGTTTAAAAAGAAGATAAAATCTGGGGGAATAACCTCAGTTGTGTTTACTGGGAAAGGTGTTTCTTTTGCCCATGTAAAGCAAACAGCCTCTCATCCAGAGCTATCTTTCTGTGAGCATGTCCTTTCATCTAATCCTTTTAGTGAGTCGAGCCGTTTTTCTGAATTAATTAAAGATAAAGGACTTAACGGGAGTAAAGCACTTATCGTTATGCCTGAATCGAGCTATCAAATTCATTTGGTTGAGCGTCCATCTGTTCCTGATGAAGAGCTTAGAGATGCACTGCGTTGGAAAATTAAAGACTTAGTTAGCTTTGATATTGAAAAAGCAGTGATCGATTATATAGAGCTGCCTGATGATGCCTACCGTGGGCGATCACGTATGTTGTATGCTGTTGCTGCCCAACAGGATGAAATTGATCGTCGTGTTGAATGGTGTGAAAGCATCGGCTTAGAACCGATTGTTGTGGATGTTCCTGAATTAGCGCTGTTGAACCTTACTGAAGATCTTGCTGATAGTGAAGCTGGATTAGCTGCATTCTTTTTAGGCGATAAAAGTAGTTCGATAAACCTGCTGTCGGATGCTTCGCTCTATTTTACACGTCATTTACACTACAACCGAACGGATGGTGCCGCTGATGCGGGTGCCGCTGTGTTAGAGTTACAACGCTCACTCGATTATTACGAAAGCCAAGTTGGCAAGCCTCCCTGTGTTCGTTTATTGGTGTTGCCATTTCAGTCAGACGATACGCCACTGATGAGCGAGTTACGCCAAAACTTACATCTTGATATTCATTCATTAAATCTTAACAACCTTATCTCCAGTTCAATTGAATTGTCTGATGATCTACAACAATGGACAACGATCGCGGTTGCTGCAGCATTAAGAAGTGAAAATTTAGGGGTGGAAGGGGTTATATGAAACAACGAGTTAATCTCTACAACCCTAATAAATCTAAACAGAAATTCGATCCACTGAGCTATAGTGGTAGCTTAACTCTAGTTGGGACTATCGTTGTTCTGTTTTTAGTTGTAGGTCTAGCATTGACGGTTTATACAAATTACCAACAAGCCCAGCTAGAAGCTTTAATAAGCGATCAGAAACAATTGGAAGCAGCAGTTAATACTGAACAGGCACGTTTTTCACTAAAAGAAGCGAATGCTGAACTGATTGTTGAGAAACAACGTATACAAAGTGAAATCGCATCAAGGCAGCAGCTTAAAAGCTTGTTATATCGTATTCAGCCGAGTCATGGGACTAGCTTCTCCTCTTACCTCTACGCTTTAGCTGAGGCATCACAGCCTGATAGCTGGTTAATTGAATTTCAATTAGATAATACGCAACATCGTTTTAGCGCATATGGCGGTGCAGTGGAGGCTCCAGCGGTTCCTGTTATGTTAGAAGCAGTATCTCGCACTGAAGTGTTTCAAGGCCTAAGTATTGGTGAGCTTGATTTAGAATCGGGTGAATCGGGTGTCCTATTTAAAGCGACTGCGGAGTTACGTGCCTATGAATAAGGCTGCCCAAAAGTGGGATGCACTGAGTTCGCGAGAGCGATGGTTAGTAATTATTTCTGCGGTGGTTATTCCTATTGTACTTATTTACATTCTGTTAATTGAACCGAGCATTATTAGCCTTCAACATCAGCATGCAAAGTCCGCAGATCTCCAAGTTGAGATGGCGAGCCAAAAACAGGTATTGGATCTGTTAAGGGCTAAAGAACCTGTAGATCCTAACATTGCTGTGCGTGAAGAGCTGAAGCGTTTACGCCTAGAACTTACAAATGCGAATGCTGATATTAAGCGTGCGGCGACCAATTTAGTCTCTCCTGATCAAATGTTAAGTATGCTTAAAGATGTTTTAAAAGATGAACAAGGCGTTTCTTTGCTCAGTGCTAAAAGTTTAGCTGTCGAGACTCTAGAGTTAGGCGGGAATAATGAGAAGACAAAAGCCGAATCGTCTGCCCCTTCCGCTGTGATTTATGCGCACCCTTTTGAGATTGAGTTACAAGGCAGCTATCAGGGTATATATGATTATCTACAAAAGATTGAGCAATTAGATGGCGTTTTCTTTTGGGATACTTTGAATTATGCCGTAGATGAATATCCAGCGGCAAAAGTAAAAATAAGAGTGCATACCTTAAGCTCTGAAGCGAGGTGGTTAGGTGCATAAGTTGGTTATCGGTTTGTCTTTCTGTATCTGCTCCTCTTCAGTTTTAGCTGAGCGGTTGCCTGCTGACCCGACTCGTCCGGCAGCGGGCATGTATCATCTGTCGCCAGCTAAGCGGGTAGCCCCTGTTTATAAAGTTAGTTCTCTAGTGACAGGCAAGAAAAAAAATACGGCTGTTGTGAATGGCCAACGTGTAGAAGTGGGAGATTTAGTTGATAGCGCTACGGTTTTATCGATTAGTCGTGAAGGTGTCATGCTTGATATTGGAAATAAGCAACAATTGATCTCTTTATCTGAGCGGGAAGGATTCAGTAAAGTAAAGAGTGGGAAATAGGTCTAATTAGTTATGAAATATATTTTCAATATCCACATCCTTGTTTGTTTACTGTTTTTGAGTGGCTGTCAGGGGATCTCGCCCATTGCTGGTTCAACAACTCAGCAGGACGGTGTTGCTGCTATTGAAGAAGCCATTGCGGTTAATGAGCAGCAGCGGGAAATACCTGCGCCGCCATCGGCTCCGATTGCTTTGTTGCCCCCGTTAAATCTAGGTGCATCGGCTTCATCTTCGGAAGAACGGTTTGATATTACTGCCGAGGCGCTACCCGCAAGAGACTTTTTTATGGGCTTAGTCCAGGGGACACCTTATAACATGATTGTTCATCAAGATGTCGGAGGCGCTATTTCTGTAGAATTAAAAGATGTTTCCGTAGATGAAGTGATGAACGCTATTCAACGGGTATATGGTTATGAATACACCCGTAGTGGTAATTTATATCAGGTGATGCCTGCTTCACTTCAAACTCAGATCTTTCAGATAAACTATCTTGATATAGATCGTCAAGGAAGTTCAGATACCCAAGTTAGTGCAGGCTCAGTGAGTTCGTCGGGTGATAATTCGAGTGCGGATGAGGTTATAGGAACACGAATTAGTACGAAGACATCGACTAACTTCTGGGGGAATTTACAAAGCACCTTAAATACGATTATTTCTGGAGAAGGTCGTAAAGTGGTCGTTACGCCTCAAACGGGGGTTGTAGTTGTGCGTGCTTTGCCAAGCGAGTTAGCAACAGTAAGAGATTACCTTGCACAAGCTGAGCTTATTTTGCATCGCCAAGTTGTTATTGAGGCAAAAATATTAGAAGTAACCTTAAATAATGGCTTCCAAGCAGGTGTTAACTGGACCGCGCTGGCTGAACCAGGTACAGGAAAAACGGCCTTGTTTAGTTTATCGTCAGAAACCCTAACTAATAATGATGATATAGGCGGAATATTTAAAGCTGATTTAAGCTTAGGTGATTTCACTTCAGTGATTGAGCTTTTAGGAAGCCAAGGTGATGTTCAGGTGCTGTCTAGCCCTCGAGTTTCAACGGTGAATAACCAAAAAGCAGTTATCAAAGTGGGTACAGATGAGTTCTTCGTAACGGATGTTGAAAATACAACAACGACCGGCACGAGCACAACAACCTCTCCTAGTATTGAACTAACACCGTTCTTCTCCGGTATCGCTTTAGATGTGACTCCTCAGATTAGTGCAGATGGCGATATTGTTCTACATATTCATCCAACCGTTTCAGAAGTTGTGGATCAGCAAAAACAGATTAGTGTTGGATCTGATGATTTTAATATCCCACTTGCATTAAGCTCCATCCGAGAATCGGACAGTATCGTAAGAGCTGAAAGTGGACAGGTTATTGTTATCGGTGGATTAATGAAATCGACTGATAGTGATACTGAGGCTAATGCGCCGGGTTTGAGCGATCTACCCGGTATTGGCAGTTTATTTAAGCAGAAGCGCCAAGCAGGAAGTAAAACTGAGCTAGTTATTATGTTGCGTCCCGTGTTAGCTAATCATGATAATTTGCAAGACGAACTTAAACGTAGTCTTCGTTCGTTTAAAAATTTGCAGGCTACCCCTGCACAGTAGCTGAGGCTAATGGATGTACACGGATCACTTTGGTTTAAGTGAGTTACCTTTTACGCTTACACCTAATACGCATTTCTTTTTGAATATGCCGACTCATCATGAAGCCCTTAATTTAATGTTAGTGGCTCTGGCCGGTGGGGATGGTTTTGTTAAAGTCGTAGGTGAAGTTGGGACAGGTAAAACGCTGTTGTGTCGCAAACTGCTTAATGCGTTAGACAATGATGAATATGTAACGGCATATATACCTAACCCCTATTTAAGTCCTTATGAGTTTCGTAAAAGTTTTGCCCAAGAGATAGGGCTAGATGTTAATGGGCTTGAAGATTTTGATCTTCTTAATGCGATTAATCAGCGCCTTGTAGAATTGGCGCAAAGTAAACGTAAAGTCGTGCTACTAGTTGATGAAGCACAAGCTATCCCTGAAGAAACGATAGAGGCTTTAAGGCTGTTAACCAACCTTGAAACAGAAACGACTAAGTTGTTTCAAGTGGTGCTTTTTGGACAGCCTGAGCTTGACGAATTGTTAGGGCAAAAGTCCTTACGGCAGTTATTACAGCGAATTACGTTTAGTTATGAATTGAGTCATCTGGATAATGAAGCTGTAGAGCACTATATAGAACAACGGGTACAAAAAGCAGGCTTTACTGGACTCTCTCTTTTTAAGAAAGAAGCCTCACGTAAAATAGCTAAAGCTTCGGCTGGTACGCCTCGACTTATCAATATTCTAGCGCATAAAGCGTTGATGGTTGCGTATGGCAAGGGCGCTTTAAAAGTAGAAAGCTCTCATGTGGCACGCGCTATCGAAGATACACAAGGTATTGTAAAGACAAAGGATAGTCGACCTCTTTTATGGGGCGCTATTAGCTGTCTACTCCTAGTAACGCTTTATCTTGTGTATATAGGGGTTAATCAATGAGTTTGGTTAATGACATGCTAAGGGACTTAGAGCAGCGTAATGAAAGCGCTACGCAGGTTCCTGGTCAGCAGTCAGCTGTTAAAGCCGCTCAATATGTTGAAGAAGAGACAGGTAGTAAAGCCCCTCGAATTACGTTGTGGCTGATCGGCCTAGTTGCAGTACTTACAACCTGCTGGTTGTTGTGGCATCAGATACAAAAAACTCAAACCTATGCTGACACTAAGGGCTTATCTACGGCATCTCTCGATGCTACAGACAGCGAGGAACAGCAAGACTCAGAACTTAGCGAATTAAGTGCTGGGGAGCGCTTACAGGGCTCCTCGGCTACAGATGAACCGCTCTCTGTCATCCCCGCTCCGAAAAATGCAGGCCTCGTTTCTATTAATGATATTAAATGGGCGGGCGCTGATTTTGGTGGTGATTTAGTTGTGAGGCTTGATGGCGATGCTGATATCCAAGTTTTAAATCAGAAAGATAATAGCATCGTGATTGCTATTGATGATGCTGTTTTAAGAACGACGCTTCCTTCTATAACAAATAATTATATTAAGCGCTTAGATATTGAGGCTGAACCGGATAGAAACCGAACCTTGTTAACATTAACGACCAATCGAAAAAGCCAGTTTTCTTTTCGTGTTCAAACCTCACCGACAACACTTATTCTTGGTGTAATACCTGATGAAGCGGCTCTAGTTATTAATGATCCATCTGATGTTGAGGCGGTCGAGATTACTGATATTGGCGTATCAACTATAGCGACGCCCTTAACCGTTATTAGTGTAGACAGCGAAAAGGACAGTATTCGATCTTCTGCTGAGCTACAGGTTAATCTTGCTGAAGAGTTTTTGACTACCAAGCCCGTTGTTTCAAAGCCGGTTACTAAGTCGTCCAATGCATTAACAGATCGTCAATTTGCTAAGCGTGCACGGCGGATGATTAATGAAGGTAAATTGGATGAGGCTGAGAGCTTATTAACTAAGGCGATAGCTCAAGAGCCATCTAAAGCTGAACAATCTAGAGTGCTGCTAGCAACTTTACTGTTGTCTAAAGGTGAAACCGCTTCAGCTCAAATGCTGATAGAGAAAAGTCGCGACCTACATCCATATAATAGTGATTTAAAGAAATTACAGGCACGTATATGGATGTCTGAGAATAAATCGTCTCAATCAGTTGATCTGCTTAGTGCTGATTTCCCGTTGCTAGAAACTGATCAAGAGTACCATGAGTTGTTGGCAAGTGCTTACCAGCAAGATGGCAAACCGGATGAGTCAGCACGGATTTACTTTCAGTTATTGCAATTGAATAACAGCATTCCACGATGGTGGATTGGAATGGGTTATGCGCTGGAACAAGTAAAGCGTTATGCTGATGCTCGTAATGCTTATCAGAGTGCCTTACAGATACCGACGATTGATAGTCGTTTGAAAAGTTATGCCAGTCAGCGTATTCAAGCGCTGGCGGGTCGTTAGGAGGAAGGGGCGGCATGGGCGCACCCAAGATGAAAATCCGTATTGGTGACTTACTAGTTCAGAACGGTGTTCTGTCGGAAGCTCAATTAATTGATGCGTTGGATAAGCAGAAACAGACGCGTCAGAAATTGGGTAAGACACTAGTATCTATGGGGTATGTAAAGGAACAGCAGTTTCTTGATTTTCTATCCCAGCAGTTGAATATTCCTCTGGTTGAGCTAACGCATTACTCATTTAATCAGGAAGACGTATTACGTTTACCTGAAACTCAGGCCCGGCGCTTTAGAGCGCTCGTATTAAAGGAAGATGTTGATCATTTTCTCGTTGGGATGTCTGACCCAATGGATATCTTTGCGTTTGATGAATTGCAAAGAGTGCTCCCTAAACCTATCGAAATTGCAGTCGTTTCTGAAGCCCAGTTACTGCAATCTATGGATCTACTCTATCGTAAAACGAGTGATATTGAAGATCTGGCCGATCAGCTAAATGATGAGATCGCCGATGACGCCTTTGATCTAGCAGCATTAACTGCAACCGATGAGGTTGATGTTCCTGTTGTTAAACTGCTGAAAAGTTTATTTGAAGATGCGGTTCAGGTTGGCGCCTCAGATATACATATTGAACCGGATGAAACGGTGCTACGTATTCGGCAGCGTATTGATGGTGTGCTCCATGAGCATGTTATGAAAGAGAAACGTATAGCCTCAGCGCTGGTACTGCGTTTAAAGCTAATGGCCTCATTAAATATATCAGAGAAACGTTTGCCTCAAGATGGTCGTTTCAATATTAGTGTGAAAGGGCATAGTGTTGATGTACGTATCTCTACCTTACCTATTCAGTTTGGTGAATCGGTTGTAATGCGTTTGCTTGATCAGTCCGGTGGGATTATAGGGCTAGAAAAAGCTGGATTACCTAATGATATGTTACATCGGCTCCGTAGAATGATTCACGAGCCCCATGGCCTTTTACTTGTTACAGGCCCTACAGGTAGTGGTAAAACCACAACTTTATATGGTGCGCTTAATGAGCTAAATAGCCATCAGAAGAAGATTATTACCGTAGAAGACCCAGTGGAATATCGTTTACCTCGAGTAAACCAAGTGCAGGTTCATCCCAATATAGGTTTAGACTTTTCCACTGTACTACGTGCCACCTTGCGTCAGGATCCGGATATTCTTTTAGTCGGGGAGATTCGAGATAAAGAAACCGCTGATATTGCCCTGCGTGCAGCGATGACAGGGCACTTTGTCCTGTCCACGTTACATACTAATGATGCCGTATCTAGTGCTATGCGTTTAACTGATATTGGTATCGAAGGGTATTTGGTTGCGTCTGCATTGAATGGGATTTTAGCGCAGCGTTTGGTACGCAAAATCTGTGAAAACTGCTCGCACGATTATCAGCCTACTGATTCAGAAAGATTATGGTTGGATATGCGCCAAGAGGAGCTAGGTTTAGATAATATCAGCCTACAAAAAGGCCGCGGCTGTACTTATTGTAATAATACGGGCTACAAGGGGCGTACCGGTATATTTGAGTTATTAGAAATAAACGAAAATATGGCTGATGCTCTACGCCGCAATGATAGCGCGGGTTTCACCATTGCTGCTAAAACAGATCCACATTATCAGCCTTTAGCTTATAGCGCATTGGAATTAGCTATAGCTGGGGTTACTTCATTAGATGAAGTGTTCCGTGTAACAGAACAGTTGGACGAATCTATTTATCTCGACGCACCTGATGCCTCAATTGAGCTTGGCTCAATGGATGTCGGTGGTTTAGAGCTTGAGTAACTGGGTAAAGAATTAGATGGCAACTTATAGTTATCGAGGCAGAAACAGAGAAGGTGAGGAAGTCTCCGGCAATATTGAGGCGGGCACGGCGGCTATGGCCGCATCACAGCTATCTGTTGATGGCATTATCCCGATAACCATCAATGAAGCCGTCGCAGCGAAGAAGCAATCATCAACGGGCAGCAAAGAGCTGAACTTTCAGTTGTTTCAAAAGATTAGTATTGATGAGCTAATCATGTTTAGCCGTCAAATGTTTAGCTTAACTAAGGCTGGTGTCCCCATTACACGAGCGATGCGAGGATTAGCTAATACAGTTAATAATCCACTTTTAGAGGAAACTTTGGGTGGCTTGGCAGATGAGTTGGAGAGAGGGAACGCACTTTCTTCTGCTTTGGCTAAGTACCCGAAAATATTCAGTGAACTCTATATAAGTATGATCCATGTAGGCGAAAATACAGGCCAACTGGATGAGTCTTTTAGGCAGATGGCTGCGTATCTGGAGTTAGAGCGTCAGACCGTTCAAAATGTAAAGCAAGCGACGCGCTATCCTATCTTTGTTCTTGTTGCGATCTCTATCGCTATAGGGATTATTAACGTGTTTGTTATTCCTGCCTTTAAATCTGTTTTTGTTAGTTTTGGCGGTGATATGCCCTGGCAAACACAAGCATTAATTACGGTGTCCGACTTTACTGTCGAT
Organism: Neptuniibacter sp. 1_MG-2023; assembly: GCF_030547185.1. Classification (GTDB taxonomy): domain Bacteria; phylum Pseudomonadota; class Gammaproteobacteria; order Pseudomonadales; family Balneatricaceae; genus Neptuniibacter. The sequence continues at coordinate 129,848 of NZ_JAUOQR010000010.1, read as the reverse complement.
TGGTGGTGGGCGATCGTTGGTGGTGGCGTTCTGCTTTATATCGCTTTCTATCGTTGGCGAAAAACAGAGTCTGGCCATATGGCTTGGGATCGACGAAAACTCAAGTTTCCTATTGTTGGGTCGATATTCTATAGAGTTATCTTGGGACGCTTCTCCCGTACTTTTAGTATTGTTTTGAAAGCGGGTGTGCCAATAGAACAAGGTTTATCTATTGTCTCTAAAGCTGTTGGTAATCGTTATATAGGTCAGAAAGTTTCCGGCATGCGTCAAGGGATTGAACGAGGTGAGTCGTTTACTCAAACCGCACATCAAACAGGTATGTTTAGCCCGTTAGTCATGCAGATGCTGGCGGTGGGTGAAGAAACAGGTCGAGTTGATGAGATGCTTGAAGAGGCTGCAGGCTTCTATGAGCAGGAAGTGGAGTATGATCTTAAAAACCTTACCAGTGCGATCGAACCTATTTTGATTGTGGCTATTGGTGGAATGGTACTAGTGTTAGCACTGGGTGTGTTCTTACCGTTGTGGGAGTTGAGTACTACAATTAATGGTTAATCGTGATGCTCAATTGAGATTTCGGCAAAAAGGTTTTTCGCTGCTAGAGCTAGTGGTTTCACTTTTAGTTATTTCGATTTTAATGGCAGTAGCTTATATCAAGCTAGAGCGGTTAGCCGAAGATGTTGAGCGTGTATCCTTTGAGGGGGTTCGTAATAATATTCAGGCACAAGTCACATTAAAGGTGGCATACTGGTTTGCAGAGCAGCAGTATGTTTCAGGTCAGGAGTTGGAAAAGAGTAACCCTATCTCACTTATTTCATACAAACCTACAAATTATGTGGGTGAATTAGACTATAATGAGTTGTTGGTTGCTCAGAGCGAGCGTTGGTACTTTGTTTCGGATAAGCATTGGCTTGTATATAAAGTTAAACGAAGTGAGCACTTAAAAAATGACTTTCAACAAAAGGACCTTTTACCGTTTCAATTAACAGTAAAGTTTCAACATGGGCGTCATGAACAAGGGCTAGCAACAGAGGTGATTTTAAGGCCTCTATATAGCTTTACTTGGCAAGTTGATAGCGATGGCTGATCTATACAAGTCATCTGTAGTTTGTTAAAAATCAATCAATTACAATTTAATATCTAGTGGCAGAGGGTTCCATGAAAAAGCAAACGGGTTTTACAATCATTGAGTTGGTAGTCGTCATTGCCCTGTTAGGCATTTTGGCAGCGGTTGCACTACCTCGTTTTATTAATGTAACTGACGATGCACATAATGCAGCGGTTAAAGGCGCTGCGGGTGGTTTTGCCGCAGGTATAGCTTTAGCTAAAGCTAAAGCTGTGGTTGAAAATGCAGGTTCCGGGGCTAATGTTCAATTAGATGGTTCGGCTGCTGTAGCGATTAATGGCTCTGGTTATCCTGTTGGGGCTTCAGGCGCAGGTTCTACAATTGCTGATGCGGCCGCTTGTGTTGCTGTTTGGGACAACGTTCTGCAAGGTAGTCGACCTGTTGCATCTACGGCTGCTACTACTGTTCAGGGTGTTGATTATCAGGCTGTACGAGATAGTGACACAGAGTGTACGTTTACTTATCGCCAAGCCGCACCTTCAGGTGATGATCGTGAAATCGTCTATGAAGCTGATTCTGGTAACGTAACTGTTAACGGTGCTGACGAGTAATTGCTAACTCAGATGTGACGCAAATGAGCGGTGAACATTTATCTTCTTCAGTTAGATATAGCTGCTCTCAATCTCGCCAGCGTGGTTTCACGCTGGTTGAGATTATTGTTGTAATTATTCTATTGGGTGTTCTTTCAGCCGTTGCCATTCCGCGTATTGGTAATGTATCTAGTTACCAAGAGTCCTCCCTTCGCAGCTCTATCCTCGGTTCTTTGAGGTTGGCTCAAAAAACAGCCTTAGCTCAGCACGCATCATCGGTATATTGGGTTTTAGAACGTCCCTCCCTTGATGAATGGCAGATTAGCTTAGTGATTGATGCCGATACTAATGACGGCATTCCTCCTCTAGATATATCGCCGCCGCAGCTTAATGCATCCATTCCTGGTGATATTAGTTTGTCTTATTCTGTGTCAATGGATGCAGGGGGAAGCCTACTTGGCTCACTCTCTACGGGTGATAATCTAGTGATTTTGTACAATCAGTTAGGCGATATGGTTAGTGTTAAAAGCGGAGTCGTCTTAACTAGCGAAAGTTCTTTCCCAAATGCCGCGAACTCAGTGGATAGTAGTTTGCAGTTTAGTGATCGCAGTGGCGATTTTTGTCTCTCTTTGACGGGTTATAATTATGCATCGACCTGTCGCTGAAAAAGGTTTCTCTCTGGTAGAGGTCGTTATCACCATTGTTATTATTGGTGTTGCTTTAACGGCTGCGATAGCGGGGTGGGGTAATATCGCACGACATAGTTCTGATGTGATGTGGCAGACGAGAGTATCGTACCTTGGGCAAGCCTATTTGGAAGAGATTTTATCCCGCCGTTATGACGAATTAACGCCTACAGGCGGCAGCCCTCTTTGTGATCCCTGTACGGCTGAGGGCGGTTTTGGCCCAGATGCTAGTGAAACACGAGAAACATTTGATGATGTTGACGATTATCATGGCTTAACAGAAAACGCTGTTGGTTTATTTAATTCTCTGGTGACAACCGGAGGTATTCAATCTTATAACGGTTATCAAGTCAGTGTGCAGGTGCAGTATGCAGGCGATAGCTATTTTTCAGCGAGTAATCATGAGCTGGTGAAGCAGATTGTAGTGACGGTGACTCCCCCTAAAAACACAGGCCAAAACCCTGTGCAATTTAGTGCATTACGGGGGAATTATTAATGGGACTGTGTAGAAGTAATAAACAGCAAGGCTTTACATTGATTGAGCTGATCGTTGTTATTACATTACTAGGTATTATCTCTCTTGTTACCGTGGGCTTTATTACATCAAGCATGCAAGGTTATGCGGATCTAACGCGGCGTGATCAGTTGTCATCGGCGGTAAGGGTTGCAGTTGAACGGATGGCAAGAGAGATTAGAAATGCATTGCCCAATAGTCTTCGGGTTAATGATGAGGGAAGCTGTATTGAGTTTATCCCTTCGCTTGCGGCCTCCCGTTATATATCTATACCTTTATCGGCCTCTTCAGCAATGAGTAGCTTTGTTTCTGTTCCGTTTGCGCTGGAGCCTGCTCAAGGGCGTATTGCGGTGTACCCTATAGATACAAATAATGGGGATGAGCCGACTCGCACATCAAACCCCATTTACGATTTAGATAGTTGGTCTATTATTTCACCATTGATGAGTGCCAGTAGTGCTTTAGAATCTGCATCTGGTACGGTTGATGTCCTCTTAACCTCTACACATGCGTTTCCAACCGATTCTCCCTCTAAACGTTATTTTATAGTGGATGAACCGGTGAGTTTTTGTGTTGTTGGAACTGATCTATATCGTTTTCAGGGAGTGGCAGCAAGTAACTATACTTATGCGATTAATCAGCCTGATGGCGCTACGTTATTCGCAGACCTCGCTGAGCCACAAAGAGGATTATTGGCAAGCGATGTAATTGCACCGTCGGGAAGTACTCCGTTTAAATACAGTGAAGCAACGTTATTGCGTAATGGCATCGTATTATTTGACCTTTTTGTTCAAAACCAACAGTTATCTGTTGCAGACAATACACAAGAAAGTATCCGTATCCAATTTGAGGTGCAGGTGAAAAATGTACCTTAATACGAAGAAAATCGGCTGGAAGGCGAGCGTGTCTCGGCAGTCCCAAAAGGGATTAGGGCTCATCTCGGCAATTTTTGTTATTACCATCTTAGCGGTCATTATCGCCGGTATGACACGATTTTTTTCTATAGGTCAGAATGTTACTGCACAGGAGTTTTTAGGCGCTAGAGCTATTACAGCCGCTCAGACAGGGATAGAGCTAGAGTTAACCTGTTTAGAACATGGGGTATCAGGTTGTACTGCTTCTGCCGCTGTTGGGAGCATGCCCACAAACTGGGATTATTGGCCAGGGCCAACGTCCAACTCACGTTTTTCTGTCACGGGTCTTAAAGATTGCTACGCTGAAGTTTATTACTATACGGTGAGCTCATCTGTCGGGCAGTTCTGGACTATAGATAGTACGGGGTTTTGTGGAGGGGATGGCTTAGATGGTGCATCTAGGCGTGTAGTCATTAGAGCGGCTCAATAAACGCCGCTCTAACTCAGGTCATTACTCTTTAAGCTTCTATACCATATTCGTCACGATATTTACGGATCGACGCAAGTTCTTCCGCTTTATCACCTTTTTCCGTTAAGTAATCGATAAGATCACCTAAACTCACGATACTGATAACAGGCATATTGTAATCTCGTTCGACCTCTTGGATCGCGGACAATTCGCCTTTACCTTTTTCCTGACGGTTAAGTGCGATTACAACCCCAGCCGGTGTTGCGCCTGCTTGATCAATAATCGTCATTACTTCACGAATAGCTGTTCCAGCAGTGATCACATCATCAATGATCATGACACCGCCTTCGAGAGCTGCACCTACTAAGCTGCCGCCTTCGCCATGGGTTTTAGCTTCTTTACGATTAAATACATAAGGAACATCATCGCCGTGATGATCGGCCAACGCGACGGCGGTAGTTGCTGCTAGCGGAATCCCTTTATAGGCAGGGCCTAATAAAACATCAAATGAAACCCCCGAGTTTTTAATCGCTTGGGCATAAAAACGGCCCAATTTAGCGAGTGCGCTACCGGTATTAAATAATCCGGCATTAAAAAAGTAAGGGCTTGTACGGCCGGATTTAAGCGTGAATTCGCCAAAGCGTAGCACGTTCTGTTCAATAGCAAACTCAATAAACTCACGCTGATAATCCTGCATAGCAATCTCCGATGAATAGGGGGTAAATAGGCAGGCGCTATTCTACCAGCGAGCGGCCTTCGGCTCCATTGTTCTGATATGCAGCAAAAAATTTCATTTTTGTTCACTTCGCTATACAATTCGACCTTCAGATTAAAAATAATACTAATTTGCTATTGGTCTGCTTTCAGACAGGAACACACTCTATGCGCGTCATCACCTTCAATGCTCAAGGTATTGAACAGGCTGCAGAAAACGGCTTCTTCGATTGGATGGTCCAACAGGACGCTGATGTTATTTGCTTGCAGGATTTGCGAGCAAAAGAATATCAGCTCGATGATGAGCGCTACCATCCGGAAGGCTATCACTCCTATTTCTTTGATGCTTGGGAAGATGGCTATAGCGGCGTTGCGATCTACACTCGTGAGATACCTAAAGCGATCATGACCGGTTTAGGCTTTGAGTTATGCGACCAACATGGCCGTTTTATCCAGGCGGACTTTGAACATGTAAGTGTTTCTTCTTTTTTTATCCCTTCAGGTTTGAAGAGCGAAGAAGCTCAGCAAGAAAAAGAAGCCTTTATGGTCGAATTTTTAGGGCATTTGAGTAAAACCTTACGTAAACGCCGCGAATTTATCTTCTGTGGCACGACAAATATTGCCCATAAAACCGTAGATCTAAGTAACTGGTATGCCAACCAAACTGTTTCCGGCTTTTTACAAGTTGAGCGTGATTGGATGGCTGATATTTTTGATGAGATGGGTTATGTGGATGCGTTCCGTCAGATAAACAAAGCAGAGCGCCAATTCAGCTGGTGGCCTGGTTACAATCGTGCTCGTAAGCTTAATGAAGGTGCGCGTTTAGATTATCAGATTACTACGGCTAATCTGCGTAAAACAGTCAAAAACGCACGGATCTATCGGGATCAATCATTTAGCGAACACGCGCCGATTATTATTGATTATGATATTGGCTAACGGCGTAGCACAATTAAAAAAAGGAGCTTAATCGCTCCTTTTTTTGTGCGCTAACGAAAGGCTATTCAGCCAATGCTATCTTTTGCGCTTCGACTAACTCATTAATCCCTTTGCGGGCGAGATCAAGCATTGCATTCAACTCTTCCTGAGAATAAGGCGCACCCTCGGCGGTTCCCTGAACCTCAATAAAGCCGCCTTTGCTTGTCATCACAACATTCATATCGGTTTCTGCTTTACTATCCTCAGCGTAATCTAAATCCAGCACCGCCTCACCGTCATAGATGCCTACAGACACAGCAGCAATCGCCTGAACAACGGGGTCGCCCTTCATCGCGCCATGCTTATCTTTTTTCAACACATTAATCGCATCCTGTAAGGCTACAAAAGCACCCGTGATCGATGCCGTACGTGTGCCACCGTCTGCCTGTAATACATCACAATCGATTGTAATAGTGTTTTCGCCCATCTTCTTAAGGTTCAGTGCCGCACGTAAAGAGCGACCAATCAGACGTTGAATCTCAACCGTACGGCCACTCTGCTTACCGCGAGCCGCTTCACGGCCTGTACGGCTAGTGGTTGCCCGGGGCAACATACCATATTCAGCAGTCACCCAGCCTTGGCCAGAACCACGTAAAAAGCGCGGTACACCACGCTCAACCGTTGCTGTACAAAGGACCTTGGTATTGCCGAACTCAACTAATACAGAGCCTTCCGCATGCATAGTGAAGTTACGTGTGATCTTAACCTCACGCATCTGATCGTTTTCACGTCCACTTGGACGATGCTTGCTGATACCAAGATTTTGCAGTTGTTCTGAGATAGATGAAGTCATGCCGGTCCTTTAATCAATTTTCTAGTCAGTCATGGCGTGGCAGAGCGGTGCCAGACTGTTACAATTGTATTCAATAACGCATTTTAATCGAGAATGGATCATATGACACGCAGCATGACAGCTTTTGCTCGACAGGAAGCCGAGCATGAATGGGGTTCCCTTAGTTGGGAGATCAGATCAGTTAACCATCGTTACCTAGAACCTCACTTGCGTTTGCCCGATAACCTAAAAGAACTGGAGGGCTTCTTACGCGAAACGCTGCGAAAAGCACTGAGTCGTGGCAAAGTTGAATGTACGCTGCGATTTAATCCTGAAGCCACAGAGCAACAACTTGTGGTTAATAAACCTTATGCTAAAGAAGTTATTCAGGCCGCTGAGTCGTTACAAGCGATGGTTGAGAATCACCAACCTTTAGACGCTTTAGAGTTATTACGTTGGCCTGGCGTTCTACAAGACACCAAATTAGATATGGATCTCGTTAAAAACTCAGCAAAAGCACTTTTTACTAAAGCGCTGGATGACATGCTGGAAGGGCGAGGGCGTGAAGGTGTCGAGCTCGCGACATTAATCAATCAACGGTTAGACGCGATTAGCGCTATAGTGGCAGAAGTGCGCGAAAGCATGCCTAAAATCCTGCAAAATCAGCGAGAAAACTTAGCCCAGCGCCTTGCTGAACTAAAAGCTGACCTAGATGAAGGTAGGTTAGAGCAAGAGATTGCATTACTGGCGCAAAAAGCTGACGTAGACGAAGAGATGGATCGTTTAGACACCCATGTTCAAGAAGTGCGCCGTGTTTTAAAACAGAAGGGGCCCGTCGGCCGCCGTTTAGACTTCCTTATGCAGGAGCTTAACCGGGAAGCGAACACACTCTCTTCAAAATCAATTGTCGCCAGCACTACCCAATGCGCAGTTGAACTTAAAGTGCTTATTGAGCAGATGCGAGAGCAGATTCAAAACATCGAATAGGTTTCTTGGTAGAAAGTTACCCGTCCAAGAATGTCTTAAAAGCCCCGTATTACCTTGTGAAGAGCATTGAAAATACAGGGCTTTTTTATTTTTCCCGTCCAAATCGGTTTGCAGATGTCCGTTACCAACTACCTGTTTAGTGGTGGGCAGAATGGTGGGCAGCCCCCTCATTTTGGCTCAATAAGCGTTTTGCGGTGAGCAAATTGGTGAGCAGTAAGTTGCCCAATTTTCGCATTTAACTCGCCACCACAACAGGTTAGCTGCTGATTCAATAAGCAAATCGGTGGTGGGCAGCCATTATTGCCCCCTCCATTATTTCAGCAACTATGGAGTAAACATGGGAAAACTCACAGCAAAACAGGTTATTGCATACAGCAAAGCCGAACCAAAAAAATATTCAGATGGTGAAGGTCTATACTTTTGCGTCCGCAAACAGGGCTCGCCTTACTGGATGATCCGCTACACCACAGCCAAAGGAAGACGGGAAGCAACCTTGGGGCAATTTCCTTTAATGTCGTTGGCAGACGCTAGAATTGCCGCCGCATACTTTCGAAAGGAAGTACGTGACGGCATAGATCCTCTGCTAGAGAAACAGAAAATCGAGTTACCTGACATTGAAACCGTGGATCAATTGTTCCATGACTGATATCGAACCGATCTGAGCCGACGACTAAAGCATCCCAAGATTCCGTATCGGGTTTACACCAAAGACATAAGCCCAGTCATTGGCATTAAGTGTATTGCTGAGGTGACTGCACGTGACGTGCGCGAAGTATTAGAGCGCATTCAAGAAAGTAAACGCCCTACCATCGCCAACGATACCTTGATGTACATGAAGCAGCTGTTTCGACATGCGATAAAGCTCGACTTAACGCTGAATAACCCAGCCGCAGCATTTACCGTGGACGATGCCGGTGGCGTGGAGTCCAGTAAAGACAGGATGCTCAGCAAAGAGGAAATTCACTACGCCTTCAGCGTGTTTCATACCCATATCAATAGCTTTGGCCGCGATAACTACCTCGCTTGCTGCCTGTTTTTGGTGTTGGGCGTGCGCAAAAGCGAATTGTGCGAAGCCATGTGGCGTGAAATAGATTTAACCACAGGCGTGTGGGATCTGCCCAAAGAACGCAGCAAAACCGGCGTGCCCATTAGCATCCCCTTACCGCGCCAAGCCATTGCCTGGTTTAACGAGCTGCAAGTCCGCGCTTGTGGCTCGCCTTATGTTTTCCCTGCCAGACGAGCAAGCCATCGTCCACATATGGGGCCAGATACACTGAACCGTGCCATTTCTAAACTCTTTGGTCGCGAGCCTGGGCGCAAAAAGCAGCCACCCAATAAAATGGGCAAACTTGAACAATTCACCGTACACGATTTGCGCCGCACCTTTCGCAGCCTTGCCGCCTCTTTGGGTATCGCAGGCAACGTGGCCGAACGCTGTCTTAACCATAAGCTAAAAGGCGTTGAGGGCATCTACGACCGCCACGATTACTTTGAAGAGCGCCGTATTGCCCATCAAACCGTAGCTGATGTGATCGAACCGCTGGTGAACTTTGAGCCCGCTTCACAACACCACACAGGAGGGCGTTAACATGCGACTGATGATGCGACTCGCCCCCATTACCTTTCCAATAGCCATGCTGGCAGGCCTTGGCTGGTGTATTGGCATTGCCTTACTCGAGCAATCTCATGGCGTAGGCTACACACTTACCCGATATTGCCTGACGACATTGGTGGTTCTCGCCCCGTGGCTGACGCTAAAACTCACATTCTACGTGATTGTCAGCCTAGGACGTAAACTAGGACTCATCCCGCCTGCACGCCCAACGTATAGCCTAGGTTATGAAGAATCCCTCTATTGGTTCAGAGTATTGGCGTTCTTCGATGGCAAACGCAGCCGTATGCCAAAAAAGCCATACAGGCGAAACTAACTAGCCACCCACTTGCTCACTTACCGTGGGCAGTTGGGACAATGGGGCAACATTTGATACCACAAGCTTTAGAAGGTGAATAAGAGGAAATTAAACTGCCCCAAGGAATGGGGCAATTGTGGGCTTTGATTGACAAAAATAGGTCACTAAACATAATCTTCAAGCCACTATGGCCGACGCCTCTGCATTTCTGTACGCGTCGGTTCTCATTTTAGCGAAGCGGTATGCTTCGTAAGTGTGTTTCGATTGCTTCAATCATCGACTTGGTAAGGGGTAAATGCGCTTTTTCTTTCGCCCAGATTTCATGAAAGCCTGCCACGGTTTGCTTGGCGGTATCTAACACCAATTTTTCTGGCAACATGGCTTTAGCGGCTAAGTGTGATAACTCATCCAGCGTGAAATCACTGAATTTCTTGCTACGGCTAACCTTTAACGACGCACTATCATCGGGGATATAGGGAATGGTCGAAACAAAGTCATAAGCGGGCGCAATGGATGCCGTGCGCTTGTCTTTGTAAATCACAGACCAATTCTTCAAATGCATATCGGCATTGCCAATTAACGTATTGAACACCAATCTGCGTGTAAATTCTGCGATGTCCTCGTCTTGACCTTCGATGCCGATAACCTGAGCAATATTGCGCATACTGGCTTTTTTGTATTTATCTTGAGGATAGACGCCAAACACTTGCGCAAAATCTTCAATATGTACGGCTTGATCACCTGCACGATCAAAGCGCTTGATCACAAACGCCTGAGCATTTTTAAAAGCATCACCAAATTTACCAATACCATCTGGGATATTAGCAATCTGGTTAATGGGGAGTAGCTGAGTCTCCGGCACATTCATGCCTAACATGCGCGCCAATTCCATCATCGAATATTCATTTTCTGGCACTGCTTCAAATCGAGACGACGGTAATTTTACAATCCAAGAGCCACCTTTACCGGTTGCTGGAATGGTCAAACCACCGTTTGCCTGTTGTACGGCTGAAAACTTCAATTGCACACCCGCCAATGAAAAACGCATTGGAGCATCTATTTTCGTTTTATCTTCAATACCTTGGAGCACATTAGGTGGTAAGGCTTCACCATCGGCCGGTTCAACCGTGATCGCGCCAGCTAAATCCTGCCCCAGTACCCACAATAAAAAAAACTCCCGCGCTGGATTAACACCGGCACGCTCTGCCAGGTAATTTCGCATGGTTTCTTCTGGCAAAAGGTTAGAGAAAAACGGAGTTAATTTGGTTTGGGTCGGTTTAAAATTAGTCAGTAAGCCACCCAGTGCATCTTTAAAACCCAGCCCCAACACAGGCCGCGATTCGTCATGAATGTACGAATCCATAAAAGCAAAAAGTGTTCTGTCATTGCCCACGTTGGTGATCGTTGCGATGGGTTCGCCATAGAGCAACACGTTGAGCGTAGAAACATGATTAGTCATCGTCGTCTTCCCCTAACTGATATGCGGACGACATTGTCTCACCTTCGTCGATGCTCTCTTGGCTGCTTCGAATAATCGACTTGATAGCTGGCACAGACTTTTTAGGCACAACAAATAACTCTAGGTCGAGTACACGGGCAAGTGCAATCAAACTGGACATTCTTAAATCAACACCGCCAGACTCGATTTTCGATATATGGCTTTGCGGCACACCCGAACGCGCACTTAACTCTCTCTGGCTAAACCCTTTTCGTACCCGAGCTTTTCGAAGACTTTCTAGAATCTGCTCTGTTACATAGCTCATTTCGATATGCCTTAATACATCAATTAACAATAATCATATACAAAAACATATCATCCTAATTCGAATACCACAAGAATGATTAGTTATTACACATCAAAATCCTATATTTGATATGTAATTATAGATAAAAGTAACATCTACTCTCATTTACTGTGGGCAAATTGGACAATGGGGCATTAATTAGAACAGTTCGCTTACAAAATACCACACCCAGCTTTAAGCTAAATCAACCAACCCAATTACTTACTTTGAACAGCTGATGCAATCCCCCTCTATGCGTCATTTTCCATTCATGAGTTTCAACAGCCGCCACACACTTCCCCATGCCTTTACCCCCATACGCCAAAACCACTATCCGTTTGGCTTTTGGATCGAAACGCCAAACAGGGAAATTAGCCCATTTACTGTTTGGCTTCTCGATTGAAATCCAACACTGCTAAGCATTGCAGCTACTGGCGCAACGCAAGGTTTAGCACTTTTTGCACCCTAAACCAACCTCGGCATCAAAGTACAAACCGTTTGATTTTTTAAACCCAGAATGCAAACGATCGTTTGGCGTCTCGATTTTTTTGCACTAGCCAAATGCCGCCAAACAGCGACGTATTGGACGATATATTTCAAACAGTTAGCCTCGCACAGGTCATAACGAAAAGCCGATTTGACTGATTAGTTTGATGGCCATTTCTTTCATCTATTTCACCACCGAGTCTGCACCCGACCACTGAAAATAGACGGCATGAAAAACCAACAAGGTGATAAGTGACGTGTTATGGGCAAGTGGTAACAATTGGGATAGAGAATGGATACAGCAGGTGGTCGATTTACTAGTTGGGCATGGCGCGTTTACCCTCTACCCAGCACTAAGCCAGTGCGAGAATGCAGCCGAACGTTTAACCCGATGGCTGACACATCAACTGCCTCGCGTTAAACAAGCTCACCTTGGCTGCCCGATTCACCAATGGCTGAACAGCATTGGTGCAAAAGAGGTCGTAGAAAAATGGCAGTACCCCGAGCAATGGCCAAACCTGTATTGGCTACCTTTACCTGAGGTTGATGGGCATGCGCAAGGCGGGTTAGTTCTGTTACCGGCACATTTTTTACCGATATATGAGGATGGCACAACTCAAAACAACACATTACCAGCCAACACACCGGCCAACGCCTGTATTTTTTGGTGCATCACGCCTTTATCTAAAACAGGAAAACGCGCTACCTTGCACCCCAAACAGCAAAACCGAGCTTTTTTCCTGCCCAGTTCGCCGGAGCAAATAGGAAAATCATGCACGGGGTTATTACTGAGAGGTTTGAGAAAAGACAAGAGAAAACGAAACGGCAACGTGATCAGCCACCAGATTAACCTAGCGCTGCTGCACCACCTTTGTGGGCCGGAAAATGATGTGTGGTTGAAAGCGAATTTTGGTGCCGTAACTCATTACGGTACCAAAAATTAGAAGCCTGAAAAAAGAGTAACCCCTCTCAGGGCGCTGATCTAACGGGTAGCGGGAGGGGTGTTGTTGGTGCGATTTTAATATTAATAAAGCTGAATGGCCATCTATTCATACCATCTCGTGATGATCCACGAAATGGTCAGCAATATCCGTTAATACCCCAGTACACCTGCATTAAACAAAACCAAACTTTAATAAATCCAATTATTGTGTGCTAAAGGCATTCGGTTTAACAAATCTCGACGCTCTCGCCAATCGGGAAGTAGCTTGTCCATATACCCCTTGAAGCGTTCATTGTGATTACGCTCAAGCAAGTGCACCAATTCATGCACCAGGATGTACTCCAAACACTCCGGTGGCTTTTTAGCAAGTTCTAAATTTAGCCAAATACGCTTTGCCTGAATATTGCAGCTACCCCATTTGGTTTTCATCTTTTTAACGCCCCAATCGGCAGCGATAACGCCGATCTTATCCTCCCAAATAGGCAATAACTCAGCGATTCGCGCTTTAAGTTCATCTCGATAATATGAGCTCAGTACCAGTGCCTTGTTCTCAAGCGTTGTTGCGGGATTGACATATAAATGCAATCGACCACGACCTAGCTTGATTTCATGCTTACCAGCGCGCTCGACCACATTCAATCGATAACGCCTGCCCCACAGGTAATGACATTCACCACTCACCATTTCTCGATCAGATTGGCGAGGTTGTTTGGCAAAATCACTCTGCTGTTTCTTGATCCAAGGAATGCGACTAATCACTGCCATACGGATTGCGGTTTCTGTCATAGATTCAGGAGCAGAAACGCGCACACGCCCATCAGGTGGTAGCACGCTGATATGAAGGTTTTTAATGGCCTTACGACTTAACTGCATCGTAATAGAACCAATTTCTACCTTAGGCATCAATGGTACTCTTTTTGCGCTTTTGCCAATTCCATTACACCCTGAATATCCACGTCATAACCCACCGTTTCTTCTCGCACCGCATTGGCAATTTCTCGCTCCTTAAAGCGATCACCTACCCAATCCGCTTTTTTGGTATAACGAATGGCACTATCTATTTTGGTAGCCAGTAGTTCATCTTGACCAAAATTATCGTAAAACGCGCGTTTGGGATTAGAGTCCATCGATGGCGGATAGTTAGCCGCTGTCTGCTCTGGACGTATAACCTTACGAGATAGCTCGCGGATTTTTTCCAGATACTCTTGATATTCAATCGCTTTTTGGCGACGAAGCTCAATCAGCTCATCCAATAACACCGACATTTGCTCGTAATACTTAGGGTTAACCGGGTTTTCATCAACGATGGTTTTACGCACGTTATTTTCGATGGTTTCGGCCATGGCTTCCTGATTCTTGCGAATACTCTCAGGCAAAGCCTCCACGGCATCAGCGCCTTTTTCGACAATGAGCTCAATAAGCCCCAGCTCTTCAAAATCCATCAGTACTTCGCTGTCATCCGCACGAATATACATATCTAACAAGTGGCGCATGGCAGGCTCAAAGCGTTTCATTTCTACCAAATCGCCACTGGCCAGTTTTACTTCGTCACGGACTTTTTCAAAATGAGCCACTTCTGTTCTTATCGAGTCTACATCTTGCGCAGAATAGCCTGCATCAGGCATTTCATTGGCGATATTGGCGAACGCACGCAGTAGTTTGGCAACATTCTGATAAAGCGTTAAACGCAGTGCCTCTTTCTCAGTAAGTTCGTCTTGGTTCAGACCTGACTTGCCACAAAAGTAATGAATGTAGTCTTCCGTATTGCGTGGCGCTTTTACTGGCTCACACAACGCGCGCACCATTTCAAGCGCATTATCCAAATCGAGCTTGGCTTGCTCTAAACGATCTTTCAGCAGCCCTGCAACGTCTTCCTTGTCATAACCATCAAATGCGCCTTGAGTATAATCAGAAATCGCTTTATCCAAGGAGCGGAACAAATCCTTGTAGTCGATGATATACCCGTATTCTTTATCATCGCCATCCAAGCGGTTCACGCGGCAAATGGCCTGAAACAGGTTGTGATCAGCCATCTGTTTGTCGATATACAAATAGGTAGCCGAAGGGGCGTCGAAGCCAGTCAGCAGCTTATCGACCACGATGAGCAAGCGCATTTGTCCTGGCTCATCAATAAATTGTTTTTTAACTTCTTTTTCAAACTCTTCAACCCGGTTTGCAGCCTTGTCTTCCGGTTGCTCGAAGTAGTTTGCAAGCATCTTGCGGTAAATATCGTACTTAAAGAGCTTTTCCGTTAAACCTTCACCGGTTTCTTCCCCTTTAATACTTGCAGCGGTCGGCTGAAAACTGGTGACAATAGCCACCTTACCGGCTAAATCTGTTTGGCTGAACATTTCATAAGCTTTACAAGCTTGATAGACACTAGAGCAGACCAACATGGCATTGCCGTAGCCATCCATCAGGCGTGGCTTAGTGTCCATATTCAGCAAGATATCATTCACAATTTGCTGCAAACGCGATTTACTGGACTGCACCTTTTGCATGGTGCCCCATTTCTGTTTCAACTGGGTTTTCGCTAATCGAGATAAGCCGCGAGTTTTCGCTTCAAACCATTCATCTACTTTTTTCTGCGACGTGACGTTTTGGTCAATGTCTCGTGCTTCATAGCGCAAGTCGAGCACAACACCATCGGCCACGGCTTCATCAAACTTATAGGTGTGAATGTAAGGGCCAAATACCTCAACCGATTTTTTCTTGTCTTTCTTCATCAAGGGCGTGCCGGTGAAGCCGACAAACATGGCTTCTGGCAGAATGGACTTCATCGCTTCGTGCAACTTGCCCGATTGAGTACGGTGACACTCGTCCACAAACACAAACAAATCGCCTTTGGCTTTAAAGTCCGATGGTAGTGATTTCTTTAACTCGGCAATAAACTCATCCGTCGCGGTATCGTTTTCCGAATCAGACTGCCGACCAAATTTATGGACTAAAGAGCAAACCAACCAAGGGTTGGGCTGATTGAGTGTCGCCACCAAATCGGCACCGCTTTTGGTGCGATAAATATCTTCCTCAACACCAGTGAACACCTTTTCAATCTGCTCATCCAGCTCAGTGCGATCGGTCACGATCAATACACGGGCGTCTTTGACATTTTCGCGTATCCATTTGGCCAGCCACACCATAGTGAGGCTTTTACCAGAACCTTGCGTGTGCCAAATAATGCCGCCTTCTCGCCTTGCGATATGGCGTTTTGCCGCTTCAATACCAAAGAATTGATTGTGGCGACAGGTCTTTTTTATACCCGCATCGAAAACAATAAAATCATGGATAATTTGCAGCAAGCGCGCTTTGTTACACACGCGGCTCAGGTGAAAATCGAGTTTATGATCGTATGGCCCTCTATTTGGCTCATGGCTGCTGCAATCTTCCTTCCACTCAAGGTAGTGCTTTTCTGGTGTCTCAATCGTGCCGTAACGCAAGCCTTGCGTATCATTACCCGCCATCACCAATTGCATGGTGGTAAAGAAGTTACGAATAAAATCTTTCTTCTGATTATCGAGGTTCTGCCGAATACCTTCGGAAACCGACACAGAAGAGCGTTTCAGCTCAATCACACCGAGTGCGATACCATTGACATACAACACAATATCTGGACGTTTTTTATTCTCGCCCTTGATAGAGACTTCTT
Source organism: Neptuniibacter sp. 1_MG-2023 (assembly GCF_030547185.1). Classification (GTDB taxonomy): domain Bacteria; phylum Pseudomonadota; class Gammaproteobacteria; order Pseudomonadales; family Balneatricaceae; genus Neptuniibacter. Next base: position 113,452 of record NZ_JAUOQR010000010.1, on the reverse strand, counting down.
CGGCAATGGCAAAATCGTTTGCTTCTGGGTTTTTCCAGTCAATCAGCCACACAGTTTCATTAAGATGGCCAGCGCCTTCTTTATCTTTCACGCCGTAACGCAGCAGGCGGTAAACGTCTTTGTTGGCGTAATAGAGCTTTTTACCTTCGCCCAGTGCTGCTGCCGTATCCAATTGGCGAATAGCACGATTGATCAACGCCTCGCTGACACCGCGGTTTTTTAGCCAATCAACGAGGATATCCACTTCAATATTTTTATTATTAGCGCGATCCTGCCAATCGCCTAAATAGCGATAACCTAAGTCAGTTTGAAAAAACTGAACGATACGATTTTGGGTAGCGCGCTCACGCTGACCTACGTTACTCATCCTAACCTCTAATCAATTCGAAGCTTGTTTCCCTTGCCAATCAAGCAACGATCAAGCAAATTTTATCCATTTAAATCAATAAATTACTACCAAATCTGTTAAATTCAGCACCAATCAGTCAAGCAACGTTCAAGCAAGTTAGACTTTTGAGCACTTAACGCTACCAACTGTACTCGCTATTCATTGAGTTCGCTTAATAATGGCCTTGAACGCATTGCCAGCTCTGTCGTCAATAAACTCAATGTCTGGATACGCTTTTATCGCTCGTTTTATGCCGCTCCCCAAGCCTCGATATGGCAACACTTTTGGAGCAAACGAGGCCAAAATTGGGTTTCTAACATTCGAGTTACCCATTTTGATATTTTCTATCGTTAAGTTATTGGGCAAGTGACCGGGGCTCACGATTTCAATTCGATCAGCAAACACCAAAACCTTAATAGGTGCGGAAACAAAGTAATCGCGATGAATCAGCGCATTGGCAATAAGCTCCTCAAGCACGATTCGCGGAATTTCTGGCTCGCCTACTGAGTTGAAGCCTTGTTCATTCTGCACATGGCGAATGTTAGTCAACACAAAACCCAGAACCTTTTGGAATACATCCGATAGCTTGCCGTTAATATCCTGGCTGTCGATATAGTGCTCGTCTTCGATATCAACACCCGGAAAAGCCACCGCTTTTACAATAAAAACCGGTAAGCGTATTTGTGGTCTTGAAGCAAATAACAGAGCACCACAAATATTGAGCTGCCCGTTCTTTGCCAAATTCATGTTTTCAAGTAGTTGAACACGAGATACGTCTTGGTCTTCAACTCGTTCGCCGTATTCCCTTTCAAAAAATGCGTCAAAAAACTCTTGGTCTATGTCTGTAACAGAACTACCGTTCACAGATATCTCATCCGCATGGACCAACGCCGAGGATTGAAACATTCTCAGTAGCTCTTCTCGCGCGCTGACTTTGGATTTGTTAGCGCTATTCTTTACCCATACATGTAGGTTGCCATCCATATAAGGCTTGCTTATGCCTTCAGGTACATCAACAACCATCACCATACCACTGGGTAAGGCAACATTTTCCGTGGTAACGGAAATCGGTGGTTTTACATCCTTTGCCGCATTAGAAACAAGCTGGTTGATGCGCCCCATATCCTCAATAGTCAGCCCCTGAATGCCACCCTCATCAGTAACCCCGATCAACAATAAGCCGCCTTTAGAATTACTAAATGCCGCTAACTCGGGCACCAGACTCTCAGCTCGGGTAATGTTTTGCTTAAACTGATGCCTTGAGTCTTCACCGTTGGCAATAATCGCTAAGAGTTCTTCGGTTTCCATGCTTCATATACCTGCTTACGTTTTTCGAAGGCTTCGGCACCACCTTCCATAATACTTACAATGCGCTGTTGAACGTCAGCACAGTCAATGCTGCCGTTAACCAACGCGATATGGTCATCTTGATACTCACAGGCAATTACCTGTTCCGCATCACCCAGTACCGGAATATTGGCGTTGTGTGTCGCGAAGATAAACTGGGTAGAAGGCTTAAGCTGGCGAATCAACTTGATGACATCGTCATAGATAGTTTGGTTGTCCAAATCATCTTCTGGCTGATCAATGATCACCACGTCGTTTTCTTGCTGACTTAACACAAACAGCATCAACGCCGATGCCCGTTGCCCCAACGAGTGGTACGCCAGTGCTTTGCCGTGATACTCGATGGTAAACACATTCGGCACTTGCCAGGTTAACAAGGCTTCCAGGTTGTCTTCAAAATACTGCCAGAAGGTATCAAAAGACCCGCCAAGCGTGCTTCTCAGCTTTTCAATATCGCGATAGGCCGATGCGAAATCACTGTATTCATCCACCACGCCTTGCAACGTTACTTCACGAATACGGCTCCCTCGAAATAAGTCTTGCATGTACGCGAGCATGGCAGCCTTATTCGCTTTAAATTGCGGCACAATTTTAAGGGGCGAATCAACCCGATTGATTTTGCTCAGTACCTGCTCAATGGTGCGGTACTCCTCCAGCCATAAATCGTTAAGCTGCACTAATTCACGCACTAGGGATTGATTCAAATCCGCATACTGCTGCTCGCTTTTGGCGAGTACGGCTAACATTTGCTCGGCTTGGTCTAACAGGCTTTTAAGCTGCTTAAACTCTTGCGGGCTAATGGCTTGTGCACCGGCTTGCTTAAGCTCGGTGGCCAGTTTGCGCTCAATCTCGGCAAACTCTTCTTTTAGCGCCTGCTTTTGTTGTACAAAGCCAGCTAGTTTCTGCTGTAATAGCGCAACCGTATTGTGACCATTGAGCACCGTTTGCTTGATGCCATCAAAGCCAGCAATCAACTGCTGGTAGGTCGCAAAAAAGTCATCAAAAAATATCTGATTCTGGGCAGACTTATACAACGCCTGATTTTTTAGCTCATCTTCAAAGCTGGCCACAAAACTATTGAGCTCCGAAAGATAATCCTCAGCACCTTGAATGACTTGCTGTGCTTTGCGCTCATCGCGGTCAAAGTCAATTTGCTTTTGTAGCTTAGTTTCAACACCGTGTTGCTGATAGAACTTGAGCTTAAATTCAGCATCTTGCTTTTTCTGCAACCATTCTTGCTTTTGCGTTGCCGCTCGGGTGAGGCGTTTAATCTGATTTATCGCATCCACCACCCGCTGACGGCCTTGCTCAATTTTTTGTCGGACAGGTACCAGTGCGTCGCCAAGCAGCTTTTCAATCAAGTCTTTTTCAAAGCCAGCGCCCGTGCTGGAAAGATCTTTCTGGCCAAAATAAATCGGCTGATGCAATACCGTTTCACGCACCGACACGCCCGGTTGCAACTGACCATTCACATACACATCGGGGCGCTCACCCAATATGCGGCGGATTTGATAGGGCTGGCCACGACGGTCAATGGCGTCGATGGTAATTTTGCCACCACTACGCAGTAAGTGTTTTACCAGCCCTTCTTTGTATTCCACATCCGACGACTTATCACCAAAAGGAATATTCAGCGCATAACGCACCCCTTCCAATACGGATGATTTACCACTGCCTCGAATGCCAATCAGAGTATTAAGCTCAGGTGAAAGGCAAATTTCTGTGCCACCTAAAGTACCAGCACCTTCAAAACGGATTTTTTGAATATAAGAATGCTTATAGCTAGGCAGCTCGGCGCGGACTCGGGAGGCTTTATCGCGCAACGCAAACTTGACCGCCTCAAAGCTGAATGAGCCAAGCTTTAAGTAGCTTGCCTCTTTTCGTGCCGCCATATCCGCAAGGTTCTTGCCATCACAACCTTCCACTTCAGCCGGATATAAATGACCTAATGCCTGCTGGATTTTCGCGCGTTCATCACGGGTGCGCACTTTTTGAAAAGCCAAGGCTCTACGCTTTACTGTCGCGTTAGCAAATAAATCCTTTATTCGCCCTGGTGCGAGTTCTTTCCACAACCCCTTTGGTGCTTCGACGTGGGCAAAAATGAGAAAGTAATCTTTGTGAAATTTATCCAGCTCACGCACGGTTTCGACAATATCGTGGTTCGAGCGCGCATTTTCATCTTCGAAGTTCGCAATACCAGCAAAAGTCAGGCTAAGAAACGTCTGAATATGGTTGGTTTGTTCTTTGTTATTAAACCATTCATCGGAAAATACCACCAAGGTATGCACACCGGCCTGACCATCTTTGATTGATAACTCAATGCCCGGCAACAAGCCAATGCCTGATTTTTTGGCTTTTTTGCGTAGCGCCTTAAATTCATCTACATCAAATTTATTGTGGTTGGTGATAACCCCAAGACCAATGCCCGCATTCGCAAGCGCCGCAACATACTGGTTTGCATAGTCGTTTTCTTCACCACTATAGGTAAACTCTTTATCGGCATCAGTATGGAGGTGGAAGTCGGCCTTTAACCAGCGACTACCATATTCAAAAACGGACTCACTCATGAATAACCTCCTTTGATGGCTTGATTAACCGTGTTTTACCCGTCAGCAGCTCTTGCATCATGCCTTGTTTGATTTGGCCGGTTTTGACAAGGCGTTGTTCCAGTGCCTGGATCTCAGCGTCAATATCGGACAGGATAGTGGCGATGGCGGTTTGTTCTTGAACTGGTGGTAGCACTAACAAAAATTTACGCTGCGCAAGAATCGGCACTTGGTTTCGTGTCGATTGAGACATTACTGAAGAAAACTGCTTAATAAATCTCTCTGACTTGAAATAACTGGCCAAATAAACATTATCTATCTCATCTTTGTTGCAACGGTAGTATGTTGCCGTTGTGCTGATTACAATAAAATCTAGCTCTGTTTCGACCAAGGTAACTGGCCCGACCGTAGCATTATGGGCAAATAAGACATCGCCATTTTTTGCAATGCCTTTCTTAAACTTGTTGGCTCTTTGTATTGGCAGATATTTGCAATTTTTATAATCAATTTTTCCACTATAGAAATCGGTTGCCCCGATATAAGGAACACCAAAGGAACTGAATTCATGGCTTTTGGGATATAGCTCACCATGATTACCATCCATCTGATCTACCAAAGACTTAGCTAACAATGCTTCGCCTATTGAAATTACCTCCCAATCCTCTGGGATTTCCCCCAACTCACTTTGCTTATATTCCTTTTTTGTACCATCTTCAAGCAAGGCGAATTGCGACAGGCGGGTACGGCCGGTGAGGAGTTGTTGCATGGTAGCGGTTTTGATAGCTTGTTTTTTGGCGATTAGTTTTTCCAGCTCGCTGATCAGCGCATCGACATCGGATAGCGTATTGGCGATTGCGGTTTGTTCTGCCTTTCTGGGTAATGGAACAAGATACGGAGAAATGTGTTTATTATTTATCTGGGGTATAGACGTAGTATCTGCTACTGAATCCAAACCACGATATGTCAATTGATTGTATAGAAAAAGTTCATCTAAGCCATGATGGCATGTTAATGCCATCAAATTAGTGTCCATAAAGGAGTCATGTTTTAGCACTCGTATCTTATTGGATAAGATTGATGCACCTCTTTTTGGAAATATTACACTTCCTGCCAAAACTTTTTTTGAGCTTTGAATAAAATATGGTGTGGTATCTGCGTATACAGAACCATTATTAAGCTGTTCCACTTTGAAATACGGCGTTCCTTCGGTTGAAAACACAAACTTTGATGGGCTGTCGCCACTATATATTTCAGCCAACTCACCGAGAGGCTTGGTTTCCCAATCCTCCGGAATAATTCCTAACTCTGACTGTTTATAGCCCACCGGTATGGCACTCAAAGCCCCCTCCATTAGATATTTCGGACTCATTTCCGCTACTCCACTCATAGCGTCCACTCCAAACCCATGGCTTTTAAGTGAGCCGCCACTTTATTGCTGAGGTCTTCTACCGATTGAGTGATGGCCGGCAGGGGCTCGCTGTAGCGTTCTTCCAGCTCTTTGACGCGATTGGCCAGTTGCTGGGTAACGCGCTCGATTTCGGCGTTGATATTACTTTCAAGTGTTGCCAACCATTTGTCGTCCACAATTAGAGATTTAATCTCATCAATGCTGAGTTTGGGGTATTGCTTAAATACCGCTAAATCGAGCGCATCTTGCGCTTCTTTTAGGGCTTTTTTAGCATAAGCCTCGGCATCAAACAGCTTTTTGGCTTGTTTTAGTGCGGCTTTTTCATCGGGGTCGGTGGCCAGTTTCAAACGCGCCGTAACCGTAGCTTTGGTGACTTTATCTTTGTCGTTCAGCGCATCATTCAGCAAACTGTCTTCGCCGCTGTTTTCCTCAAGGAAGGTTTCAAGCTCTTGGCTGGCGCTATCAAGTAGCGATTGTAGGTTATCCACTTTAGCTTGTTCAGCAGCAAAAAAGCGCGCCACGATTAACACTGGAGGGATAAGTTCAGCTTTGTATTTGGCTTTACCAATCACTAGATCAGGGGTTTCTTTGAGCTTTTCGCCTTTTTTAACGACTAACTCACGCAGCACTTTTCCTGCTGGCCAGCCGTCTTGCACTAGCACGTATACATCGTCTTGCATCGACTCCGCCCAGTAATTCATCAGGATCTGGTAAATGTCGTATTTGCTGAGTAACGGCACGTTCGAGTAGCTATGCAATAAACTTTCACTGATTTCAAAAATAAGCGATTTGGGTTGATCGCCAATAGCGATTTCCTCTAACGCGATAGCTTCACTCCATGCATGAAAATGCTGCAAGCTTTCCGTCGCGAAAGTTTTAAACTCCGCATGATTCAAAATGGTACCTTTTACTTCAGAGGCTTTAACCAAGGCTTTGCTATAACCTCCGCGCGCATGTTCAAACAAGGTCGATCGAATACTCGGGAAGACTTGCCAGTAACGCTCTAAAGCATCGATATCGCGGTTCGGAATACCGCCTCGTAGATGAGCACTTAAATCGTGCAGATCTTCCGGTTCGCTGGAGTCGATATAACGGGGAATATTCAGGTTGTAGTCGTTACCGGCGATTTCGCTTAATGGAACCATACGGGAGTAGCGAGACAGTTCTAGCTGCTTGGTAAAAACATCAACAATTTTGTGAATATCTTGGCTGCGAAGACGATTTTTGTTGCCGTCTTTGATAAAGTCTTTACTGGCATCGACCATAAAAATGCCGCTGCGAGCTTGGGCGTGTTCTTTGTCGATCACGATAATGCAAGCAGGAATACCCGTGCCGTAGAACAGGTTGGCTGGCAAACCGATAATGCCTTTGATGTAACCTTGTTTAATCAGATTTTCACGAATGCGCGCTTCAGCATTGCCACGGAACAACACACCGTGTGGCAAAATGACCGCACCTTTGCCAGTGCTTTTTAGGCTTTTAATGATGTGCAATAAAAAGGTGTAGTCGCCATTTTTCTCCGGTGGAATGCCCCAACTGAAACGGCCAAACTCATCCTCTTGCGGGTTAATGCCGCTAGTCCAGTTTTTGTTGGAAAACGGTGGGTTGGCCACGGCGAAATCAAAGGTCTTAAGTTGGCCGTTTGCTTCTTTCCATTGCGGGTCGGAGATGGTGTTGCCTTTCCAGATTTTAGCGGTGGCGTTGTTGTGCAGGATCATGTTCATACGCGCCAAGGCACTGGTGGCGTTGTCCATCTCTTGGCCAAAAATACTCAAACCACGGGGCGCTTCATCACTGGCTTTTAGCAACAGGGAGCCAGAGCCACATGTTGGGTCGTACACGGTGGCATCTTGCGAGGTATTGCTATCAATACCAATGACTTTTGAAAGGATGCGTGACACTTCGGAGGGCGTATAAAACTGCCCTTTGGATTTGCCCGATTCGGTGGCGAAGTGGCGCATCAGGTATTCGTAAGCATCGCCCAACAAGTCATCGCCATCGGCGCGGTTATCGCCAAGGTTTAAGCCTTCAAAAATGCCGACTAGCTTACCTAAGCGGTCAACCATTTCTTTGCCTTTGCCAAGCTTGTCTTCGTCGTTAAAGTCGGCCACGTCGATCACGCCTTTGAGATCGTTTTCTTCTGCAAGGGCACTGATGACTTTGTTAATTTTATCGCCGATCTCTTTGTCGCCTTTCAGCGCGACCATATCGTCAAAGCTGGCACCTTGCGGTACCACGATCATGCCGTAGGGATCGCCTTTGTATTTATCGGACACGTACTTCATAAACAGCATGGTGAGTACATAGTCTTTATATTGGCTGGCATCCATACCGCCGCGTAGCTCGTCACAGCTGGCCCAAAGGGAAGAGTAAAGTTCAGTTTTCTTAATGGCCATTTGGGTTCCTTAATCTTTCATCGTCTGGCTTTTGGCCGGAATATGTTCCAATAATTGGTTTAACTCGCAATTAAACAAACTGCACAGCTTATCGAGCGCCTCTAAATCCACCTTGAGCGCGGTTTCTTTGTAAAGTAGCGTGACGGTGGTACGGCTGAGGCCTGTTTCACGCATCACGTCGCTAATGCGCATTTTTCTTTCACCCATTAATCGGGCTAGGTGGCAGCGGATCATGCTCTCTCCACGGTGTATTCTTAACCATAAACTTGGGGATTTTTCACTGTTGCTTACCCTACCACGATTATGATTATTCTCAACTTATTTGAGTTAAAACCAAATAATTGAACCCATTTGTTATTCGTTCGGCTCTGGTTGTTGGTGTGCTGGCGGTTCACAGGAATGCTTCTAACGGTATTGTCTGTGTTGGACTACAAGCATCGCTAGCTATCTATGTTGACTGGCGGTACGCTGCAAGGCGACAAGCACACACAGAGTACATCGCCTCTTTAGTCATCCAAGATGCTGCCTTTAACACAGTACATGCGTGGGCGGGTATTGTCGGGCAGGCTGACTTTGCGCTGTGGTCGGTTGCCATCGGGGACTAGGTAGCCTGCGGCCATCAGTGCTTTGGCGGCGCGATCTGGGCTGAGGCCTTCGGTGGCTTCACGCCAACCGGTTGGGTAAAACAGGTAGAGGGTTTGTGGACCAGAAGTATCAAGCCAACCCGCGCGCTGGCGAACTTGGCTGCTGTAACCGGTTTGTTTAGGCGTAAAGCGGCTTTCGCCATGCTGCTCAATAAAACTGCGCACTTGGCGAATGGCTTGTTGGTCTTCATTGGCGGCCACACCACCACGGGCGAGTATCCATTGGTTAAGCTGGCTTAAACAGGCGGCTTCGACACTTTTAGCTGGCCAATCAAGTACCTTGGCTTGAATGGCTAACAGGCCTGCGCTAGCCAGTAAGGCAAATTTTTCGGCGACTCGGCGCACTTGTCCGTCAGCCTCGGTTGGCAAACTAGCTAAAAAGTGTTGGCGTACATTTTGGAAAACGGGTCGCACCTGCGCGCTGTGCTGCGTTAAATACCGCAACCAATCCAAGGCCAAGCTGCCGTAATGTTGGCAACTTTGTTGTTTTAGGTGGTCGGCTAAATCGGCGGCGTTCATTCCATGACTCTGGTTAAACACGCCCATTTGCGCGCCGGCATCGGCACTGAGATCAATCACGCGCACTTGCTGCCCCGCTTTCACGCGTTTGCCGATACTGGCGAGGTGGCTTTCGAGCGTCACTTCACCAGTGGATAAAAATACCAAGCGCCAACGAGCGGGTAAACGCATTTCACCGTATTTGCCTGCACGAGTTTTACCTTGGCCATTGGCGAGCATGTAAGCGACATCGCCTGCTTCTTTTGGGTCAACTTCGCCCATTTCATCGAGCGCCAGCAAGGCATCGTTATGGGCTAATGCAGTGCCTTCTAAACCGTTGGCCGTGGCGCGCCAACTGTGGCGCAGCTGATTGGGCTCGCCCCACACCGATAATGCCGGATACAGCGCCGCGGTTTTACCGGTACTGCTGGCACCATAGAGGTGTAAACCAAAACCATCCACCCCACACAAGTACGACAAAGGCGCGGCCAGCGCAGCGCAGACACCAATGATTAATAGCGGGTTATCCAGACAGTAACGGCCAACGTGCTGCCGCCAACTGTCGCTACTACCTTGTTGAATAAAGCCTTCTATCGGGTGCATGGTTTGCAACACCATGCGCGGGTTGCTGCTGTGTTCACTGGGGTAAAAGGTGAGGCGCGGATGCACATAAGCGTGGTGATGCCAGCCAATGCAGTTCACGCTAATGGCCTTTTGTGTAGCCAGTTCGCCCATCTGTTGAATAAACAGCGAGAGCAACTGCCGCGCTTTGATACTGTTACTTAGCCGCATGCCTCGGCTGAGTAAGATTCGGCGGTACTCGCTGCCGTCTCCGGCCAATAGTTCAGCGGGCATAGCCCAGTAGCGATGGCGATTGTCATCGTCTAACCAGTGCAATAAATAGCCGTAGTTGTCCCCTTGCGGATCCCGGGTACGGGCAGCCACTTGCAGCCAAGAGCAGATTTTAACAGGGCTATCTTGCCCTGCTGGTTGCATCACCAGCCAGTTTTGCGCGTTATAGGCAAAACCAGGCGGTAATGTTGGCGCGTTGTTATTCATCTCATTGGCAAGTAACGGGGTTGATGCTGATGGTTTATCCACGGCCATAAGCAGCACCGATACGGCGAGTTTCAATCCACTGGTCGATATCGCTTTCTAACCAGCCCACGGCACGCGCCCCAATACGAATGGAACGGGGAAATTCACCGTTGGCCATCAGGGCATAAATGGTACTGCGGCCAAAGCCTGTTTTTGCCTTTACCTCGGGCAAACGCAAAATCCGTTGCTGACGCGCTGGGTGTACTGAGTTTGAGGGGGATTGTGTGGTTGGGTTCATCGTTTGCTTCCTCACTGATCTGTTAAGTTCAGTTAGGAGTTTGACAGTACTAAACGGACGCAGTAGGTAGATAAATGCCCAGATCGTGCAGCTTTCTGAGGGTACAGGTAGCAACTTGCCCCAGTTTGTAGATAGTGCCCCAAGTAATTAATGCTCTATGGGCAGGGTTAGTGTGCGGCTAAGCGGCGTGCATTAAGGTCTTGCCCAAACTGCCCCAAACTGCCCCAAACTGCCCCAAAAGCCCAAGGGATGAGCGAAGTGTTAAAACACATGGGGTATGAGGCAAAGTATAAAAGTGAAACTATAACTTCTTTATCTGCTGAAAAATGAAAATATAGTTTCACTGACTCATTAAACGTTAAACGCCGATTCTTTCATGGCTTGCTCTGCTCGGCTGATCCCTAGCTGCTTAGCAACAGTTTGCCACTGCTTAACCGCCATTAATACTTCATCGTAAATTTGCATGGCTTGGGTTTGCGAAAGTCGGAAGAAGTCTTTTACGTCAAACGCTAATTGGTAGTCTAAAGCGTTGTCTGCATCGGTAATATTCAGATGCAGGCCATGCTTACCCACTATCGGGTTTAAATCATAAGCGGGTGATAACTTCCAGCCATTCTTTGTTAATAAAAACCCATGGTTACGCAGGTGATCATCCGTGTTGGACACCGCAATATTAAACACGATACGTCGCCATAACTGTGCTAAATCAGCTTCGGTTTGTGCACCAGAATTGGAAATAAATTCAGCAATCTCTAAGTAGCTGGCACCTTGAGATTGTTCACCATCATAGTATTGAAGCTGTGTCATGGCCGATGAAAAATGCAGCCGCTTTTCACCGTCGCGGTCAAACCGTTTTGTTAAAAATGTATGATACCCAGAGGAAAACTGCCTAATCTCACTTGGAAACATGTCAACACCTGCCGCCAAGGCCAATTCATAACAGACCATCTCCCACGCCCCCACGTCATGGGTATCGTTTAAATTGGGAAACTTGGCAATCCACAAGTGGCCTTGTTCATCTGTGACACAAGCCTTGGGCCTTGCACCACCTAATGATGAGCCTGGGGAAATCAGCATTTTCAACCAGCGATAATACTCGTCACTGTCGATGTTATCGTCTTTTTCAATCTGCATTGCAGCGTGCTCTAGCTCTCGCAGAGAAGCCATTGGCGGCGCAGCAAACTCAGCGTTGTCATCTAAGAACGCAGCCGAGCCTGTTCGCTTAAATCGAATACCGCCCATCCGGTAAGCGTCATGTACGCCCAGCAGGTAATCTAGCTCGTTTAATCGACTTGTTGCTCGAATGCCTTTGCGCGCTTCAATGGCCGCACGCCGCTGCATTAAAATACGCCCCCATCTATCAGGCGATGAATCAAGAAATGCGCGAAAGTTTTTATCAGCTTCATCGTTGTAGAGTTCACCGGAGTGAAGAGTAAGCATAGGATCAATTTGCAAGCGATAGGCTGAAGTTAAAAATGCTTTATCGTAGGCAAAACTAAACACGCCACCTCGGCTTGAATCACTGTAAGCAAGCTGCCCAATTAGCAAAGGCGCTTCAATTGGCTGCCAGTCGGCATAGACTTCGACGATTTCACGGCTCATTTTGAGCCTTCCAGCAATTTTATGTTTTGCAGCTTGATACCCACTTCATCATGAGCGGCCATTTCTGCAAAGTTGCTTTCCATGCCAAGAACGGCCATCACTTTTAAGTAAGTGCCTATGGCAACGCCCGGATCACCTGCGAAGACTTTGTTCACGGTTTTATGATCAAAGCCAGTACGTTCACACAGCAGCTTTTTTGTAAAACCACGTCGTTTCATAGCCAACAGCAAGTCTTCACCAAAATGAGTCAGAATTTTGCGCTGCTTTGGAAACAGCACATTGTGCAAATCACGTTTAGCCATAACATCAACCAAAGGGACTATATTCCCATTATTAAACCGTTAATGGGAATATAGTCCAACTTTGAAATCCAAACAACTTCAATAAGTTAAATATAGGACTATATTCCCATTTTACTGAATATAGTTGGATTAATATCCTGCTTTTAGATTTAGTTTGCGAGTTGGCCAAGGCGATGATGTGAATCCCTGAATGCCAAAGGCCACCAGACTACACTTTTATGCGCGTAAAAGTGTGGAATTCAAGTTAAGTACTCATCTGTGTATTTTGCTGAACGGGAAAATGCAGCGGTTAGAGGTCTACACAAGGTGACTTCAAAGGTAATAATCTGTAGACCTTGATACTTGATATTCGATACTCTGATTTATCAATATTGGATACCATAGTATCCATATTGAGCTTATTTTTATTAAAATAGACACCATAATGTCCATTTCAGGTTAGGTGAGTTTCCTACTGACTAACCACTATCGCATAGAACCAGTAAAAAAATGGCAAAGCTATGTTGACAGAAATCGTGCCCGATAAAGCCTTTCAATACTGCTATTTTTTACCCCGAACCGCAGTGTGAAAACAGCACTTTTTTTACACACTCAATAGCCAAGAAGTATCACTAACATTCAGTAAAAGCCAAGGGGAGCGGTGAGAAATAAGCACTTTTGAACGGTTTCTTTTCGGTAACCGATTCATTTTTTACTTCATCCCCTCCCTCTTATTTATAAATTAAAGCCAGTACCCGTATAAATTTTTCCCTCAAAATATTGTTCATTTAACTGTGTATGGGCAACACCGAAAAACTACCTCTTTGCTTACTATGTAAAGCGTTTTAATCATTTTTGAAACTTGTGCTGACAGCACAGGTTTTTTAACTCATTGATTTTATTGGGAAAGAATATACAGCTTTATGAGTCAAACTCCTTGAGTGAATGACGCACACTTTTTGAGCGAATACGTGAAAGACATTCATCTTCCGTTCAGGAGCTATCGGCGAACATTAAACCTCTTTTTTTTAGGGGTTATTTTGCGGGTACTTATATTAATCAATCAGCCATATATCAGGTGGGTTAAATAGTGGTCTTAATATTGGACGGTATCTTCTTCCTTGGCTGAAAAAGAGACGGCCTTTCAATGTAAAGCTGTTAGTCGCACTGATGAGTAATAAGAGTATGAAATATAAAAATTAAAGCGTCTGTTTGATATGACAGGCAATCGTTACTTTCAAATAACTATTAAAAAAGTGCCGAGGATTATTATCGGTACGAAGTTAGAGCTCGTTTTACGGACTAAATATTTAGTTAAATAAGGGACTGTCGTGAATTTCTCAAAGCATTTTTCTATCAATCGACTAGCCAGGTTCGCTGGCGTTCTGTTCATCTCCGTCCTACCTGTACTGCCTTCTCAGGCTGTAGCGGCTTTGGGTGCGTCGGTCACACTAAAAAGTGGTGAGCCGACGGGGATTTATCCAGGTGAAGTAACCATTATTGAAATCACTTTGGCTAACAGTAATGCTGGGGCTCAGGTAAGTAATGTTGAATTTAATACCTCATTGCCTGGTACTTTGCCGAATGGTTTAAAAATCAGTGAGTTGGCGACTTATAGCTGTTATGACCCTTCAGGACCTACAACTCTGGTGGGTAGTGGTGTTTTGACTGCGACTACTGACTCGCAAGCGATCAATTTAAGTGGCGGGGTTATTCCTGCAAGGTCAAATGGTGTTGATGGAACCTGTACCATTTTGGTCCCTGTAACGGCGGGTACATCTTCGGGTAGTAGTGCAACATACGCTTACGAAATTGCTGATGGTGCTGTGACCGGTAGTGATGGAGGAGCCGTCGCTAATACGGGTACAGTGAGTCAAAGTATTAATGTTAGCGCGTTAACAAAGCCTTCGATTGTAAAAAGCTTTTCATCATCCAATATCGTTCTCGGTGGTGATCCCGAGACCTTAACTGTTGAGCTACGTAATACTAACCCTGTCGACCTTGAAGGCTTCAGCATTACTGATACCTTCCCAATGTTAGGGGGTAATGCCATCATCAAGGTGGCAGCAGTCCCTAATGCGACGGCCAGTTGTAATAATGGCGGTGCGTCGCCAACATTTAGCCCAAATGCTGGGGATGGCAGTATAACGGTTACAGGTACGATTCCTGCCAAATCTGGTGGCAGTAATGGCCTGTGTACGATCACTGTTGATATAGAAGCTGCTACTACCGATGGCGATTACACAACCGGTGCTCAAACTAATACTATCAACCGCAGTACCGATTTTTCCAATGATATTGGTCTTCCTGCGCAATCTAATGCGACGGCAGATATTACAGTTATTTCCCCGCTTAATGTTAATAAATCATTTGCCCATAGTAGCTTATCTAACAACCAAACAGATTCCTTTACTATTACGCTGACTAACTCGGGAAACACTGATCTTACTGTCAATGAATTCGAGGATTCACCTATCGATGGGGTTGATAACGACAACACCTCCGGGTTAAGAGTTTCTAACCAGTTAACAACTTGTAGTGGCGGCGTAGTTACTGCCATTGATAACGATACAGGTATTAAGCTAACAGGTGGAGTCATCCCTGCGGGTGGATCTTGTTCTATTACGGTGGAGTTTGTGGGTACGGTCGCCAGTGCGGGTGTACCGATCACTTACACAAACCTGATCCCTGAAGGAGCGGTGGATGTTGGTGATCCTGCAATTGTCAGCCGTACCCGTTCAGCTTCAATTTTAGTCGCAGACGATTTACGGGTGTTGAAATCAGCCTCGCCAACAAAAGCGGCTCCGGGAAGCCCTGTTAAATACACCATTACTACGCAGAATTTTACTAATTCAAATATCAATAATGTCACTATTAAGGATTCCTTACCTGCGGGTATGACGTTCTTGGCGGGGACTATAGGAAGTAACAATTTTACCCCGATATTATCGGGTACCGGTTGTTCTGGACTGACAGTTAATAGTGCTCTTGGGGACACCGACGCTGACTTTGTAATCGGGACACTTCCTACACGTGCTGACGAGAATACACCGGGTCAATGTAGTGTGACTTTCTGGGCGATGACCGATAGTGCAGCGGTGGATGGTTCATCGACACAAAATACGCTTGAGGCCGGTGATGTTTGTTATAACGCAGGCGCTAATTGTAATCAGAGTAGTACGAGCTCATCAGGTTCTACTGCGGTTGAAACAACGGTTGCGTCAGCGACAAAACGTTTTGATGGAACTCAAAATCAGACCCTTTCAGAAGGTACAATTACAACACTAACGTTCATAATATCCAATATTTCAGCTAACCCTCTCACGAACGTTTCCTTGTCCGATACTTTCCCTACGGATGGTAGCGGGCAGCTTCAAGTCGCCAGTCCAGCGAATGCTTCTAGTACCTGTGGCCCTGCTACTATCACTGCTACACCAGGTGCAACATCAGTATCTATGAATGGTGCAATCGTTCCTGCCCGAGAAGAGACAGGCACAGGCGCACCGGGTAGTTGTAGTTTGAGTGTTGATGTTATTGGCCCTGCCGGTGTTTATCCGAATACAGCACAAGTTGCAGGGACCCAAACCTTTGCTAATGGTGTAACAGATACTCTGGATCCTTTTGATACAGATACGGCAACATTAACCTATTTAAGCGCTTTGAGTGTTAATAAAGAGTTCTCGCCTAGTGCTATTAGCTCTGGTGGAACAAGCACCGTTCGCATTACTTTAAATAATACAAGCGATATTCAGCTCAATAATGCCTCGTTGGTGGATAATTTGCCGAGCGGTATGACGCTTGCAAATCCAGTTAATGCGTATACCACTTGTGCGGGTAGTTCCTCTTTTAGCTCATCAAATCCCGGCGATTCATCTATCAGTTTTACCGGTGCTAATATCGCCGGTAATGGTTCATGTGATGTTCTTTTTGATGTTGTTGCTACAGGCAGCAGCAATTGGATCAATACGCTCGCTGCGGGCGATGTTACCGCCGATGGAGGGATTCGCAATACGACCGCGGTGAATGCAACCTTAACTTTCGTTGCGGCAACTAATATTGCTGTTGCCAAAACCACTAACCCAAGTACATTGGCTTTTCCTGGTCAAGAGAGTCAATTAACGGTCACTTTAACCAATGGCACGGCGGAGGCTACGGGTCTAAAAGTGGTTGACTATTTTACTGTAGACGGTTTATCGGGGTCAGCGGCAAGCGGCATGGTTGTCGCTGCTACACCAGGGTTAACCACTGATTGTCCTAATGGTGTTTTGAGTGCAGAAAGTGGTGGAGAATCTGTCGCCATTAGTGGCGTTTCTTTACCCGCCAATGGTAGCTGTACTTTTAGTGTGAATATTACCGCGAAAACTGTGGGTGGTATTACTAATATTATTCCTGTGGGAGCGGTGGTCACGGATCAAGGGCTCACGAATAGTGGTGCCGCTACCACGAGTTTAACAACGCAAAGCAATATCGGCGTGACTAAAGAGTTTACTCCTGCCGTCATTGAGCCGGGTGAGCGTAGCCGCTTACGCATAACTCTTCACAATGCCACGCCTCTCAGTATCAACGAGGTTTCTGTTACTGATACGTTGCCTGCAAACGTTACTGTTCCTGCAAGCCCTAATCCTCAAACAAGCTGTTTAGGAGGTGTGGTGAACTACAGTAGCAATTCGGTTTCGTTGACGAGTGGTAGCCTGGCGGGAATGGTTGGGACAACAGTTTCAACCTGTTATTTGGAAATAGATGTCACTACTAATATAGGCGGAACTTACGTAAACACTATCCCTGCTGGTGCCGTTGTTGCGACGTCAGGGGGCTCATCAGCAACTAACGAAGAGCCAGCATCTGCAGAACTGTTTGCCAAAGAACCTCTAGTTACTCATGTGGCGTTTAAGGACCAGACGTTGGATGTTGGCAATCCCGCTGGATTTACAACTGATTCAGCTACTACTTTAGCTGGTACACCCGCGACCATGACCATTTATATCGAGAACCCGAATGATGAAGCGGTTAGTGGTATGAATTTAGTGGATGCCTTACCTAGTGGTGTCTCTATAGCGCCAACTCCTAATGCATCGACAACCTGTACCGATGGTGTTGTGAATGCCACCGCTGCGGGCTCCAGCGTGCAATTATCGGGAGCCACTTTGGGTGCGACCAGCAGCTGTACAGTTAGTGTTGATGTTATTAGTAACGTATCAGGCAGTTATGTAAATGATATAGGTTCTAGTGAAATTACTACGAACGAAGGGGTGAGCAATGAAGAGGGCACAGCAGCAGAGCTTATTATTGCAACGCCACCGGCGGTATTAAAAGAGTTTAACCCTGCTGTTATTCCGAGTGGGGGAGTATCAACACTTACTATTAATTTCACTAACGAAAATAGCAGCGCTATTACGTTAAGCTCCATATTTACGGATGAGTTACCAACCTCTCCAGGGGCGATGCTTGTTGCTACAACGCCTAATTTGAGTACTGACTGTACCTTAGCGTCAGTAACGGCGAATGCCGGTGCTAATTTGGTAAGTTACGCCAATGGGGCCAGTATTCCAGCAGGGGGGTGTTCAATTAGTGTTGACGTCACGGCTACTGCTGTAGGTGAGCATGTCAATAATATCCCAGCAGGGGCTTTAGAAACGTCGGCTGGTAGCAATCTGTCACCCACGAACAGCAGTCTGTTTGTTAGTGCGCTAGGTTATATCAGTGGCCGAATTTTTCAGGATCATGATGTCACACCAGACGGCATATATACCGCTACAGACACGCCGTTAGCCGGCGCTAAGGTTTCGTTGATATCAGGTGCTTCCTGTAGCGGTGCCTTGGTGGCGATTGCAGGTGTTAGTAATCCTGCGACAACCGATTCCTCGGGTAATTATCTCTTTGGCTCATTACCTGCTGGCACTTATTCAGTATGCCAAACAGAGCAGCCAACAGGTACGCAAAATGGTATTGCCAGTGCCGGTGACATTGTTGCCAATAACGGTAGCACTGGTACTGCTGGTTCCGCTACTAACCCTACTAATATAACGAGCCAGATCACGGGTATCGTACTTAATGATGATGGTGGTTCTGCTGAAGTTAGTGGTGCTACAGGTAATGATTTCGCTGAAGTAGTGCCCTCAATCTTAAGCGGTTATGTGTTTAAGGATGAAAATAATAACGGCATTAAAAATGGCGCGGATACTGGACTGATCGGTGAAACGATCGAGTTGTTGGACAGTGGTGATAATGTTATTGCCAGTACAACTACAGATAGTGAAGGTTTTTATGAGTTTACCGATTTAGCGCCCGACACATACAGTATTCGGCAACCCAATCAGCCGGATAGTACGGCTAATGGCATCACGACGGCAGGTACGGTAAGTAATGGAGGTACGACCGGATCAGTTTCAGCTATAACGACAGTGCCAAGCCAGATTAGCACAATCGTTCTGCCGCCGAATACGACAGTTTCAGATAATAACTTTGCTGAAATTCCTGATAGTGGACGTATCTCGGGCAAGGTGTTTGTTGATTACGACAACAATGGTTCACCTAATAGTAGTGATAATGGCATCAATGGCCAAACTATCAACTTGACCGGTACTGATATTAACGGCAACCCCGTTAATGAAACTACCACGACGGATAATGAAGGTAATTTTACTTTTGATGATCTTCCAGCAGGGAGCTACACCCTGACTCAGCCGGATCAGCCAGCAGATACAACGAATGGCATTACTACCGCAGGAAGCGGAGGCGGTACGGCCACTAATACAGCAACCACACCTAGTAGTATTTCGAATATCACTATTTCTGATATGAACAAAGTATCGGGGGATAACTATTTTGCGGAGCAACCTTCGGGCGTTGTCGATTTAACAGTGGAGTTAACCCATAGTCCAGCTGATTTGGCTGCGGGTTCATCCAATGATTATTACACCGTCTCCCCATCTAATATTGGTGATGCAGATAGTAATGGCGTAGTGACTGTTGTCACTACTATTCCTGCGGGAATTACTCCTACAGGGACACGATCGAATGGTGATTGGAATTGTTCTATCGCGGGTCAAGAGGTGACTTGTACTAGTAGCACAGAGATCACGTCTGGCGGCAGTGGAGAAGATATTTTTATTGATGTCAGTGTTGGTAGTGGTTTGGAAGGCCAAGTGCTAAATGCTGAATCAGTCGTTAGTGGTGGTAATGAACCGAGTCATTTGCAAGGTAATAATACGGATGTGGACCCTGCCGCGATTAATGCCGGTGCGAGTGTTAGTGGCCATGTTTGGCGTGACGATAACCATGACCGTATTCGTGATGTGGGGGAATCTCATTTCGAAAACTGGAAGGTTTTGTTAAAACGCAATGGTGAAACCGTGGCCACCACAACGACTGGCAGTGATGGCAGTTATAGCTTTACTAATATTTCACCGGGTAGTGGCTATGAAGTTGAATTCCAAGAGCCAAGCACAGGTAATAATTTGGGCCAGCCTGTGCCTAATGAAAGCGGTGCTGCTTTTACCCCAGGTGTTGATGACGATAACGCGAACCCTGCTGGGGCAGATAATACAGGCTTTACTTTAAGTAATATGACCTTGCTTGCAGGTGAGACGGTTGAGGAACAGAGTTTACCTATAGATCCGAGTGGTGTGGTTTATGACGCGATCAGTCGTCAACCGGTTGAAGGGGCTGTCGTTACGCTTAGCGGCCCTGCCGGTTTTGATGCGGATACTCACCTTATTGGTGGTAGCAGTAATCTGTCGCAAACTACATCAAGTCTAGGTATGTACCAATACCTTTTAAACGCGGGCGCTCCAGCAGGGACTTATACGCTTTCAGTGGCATCACCTAGCGGTTATCTGTCTGGAGAATCGATCTTTATTCCTGCTTGTACTAATACGCCATCGGTTGGTGCAGCGCCAAATCCTGCATTAGTACAAAACAATAATGCAGCACCGGTTTCTAGTACGGCGCTACATGATGCTAATGCTTGTCCTGCAACATCAGCAGGGTTCGCAGCAGGAGCGAATAGTACACAATACTTTTTCTCTTTTGTTTTAGATCCTGGGTTACCTTCGGGCAACGTGCTGAATAATCATATTCCCTTGGATCCGGTCTTGGGCGGTGCAATCAATATGGTTAAAACTGCCGCGAAAGACGCAGTAAGCCAAGGTGAATTGATTCCATACACTATTCAGGCCATCAATACTTATGCTGTGGGGCTTGAGGATGTTGAGTTAATTGACCAAACCCCGCCCGGTTTCAAGTATGTTGTAGGCTCATCCCGTATTGATGGAGTGGCGTCAGAACCTGTGGTCGAGGGGCGTGCGCTGACGTGGAGCAATATAGATTTTAATGCGGGTGAGTCTCATACAATTACTTTGCTATTAGTACCCGGTACAGGGGTTAGCGATGGTGAATATGTCAACCAGGCCTGGGCTTCTATCGAGAATAATCGGGCCTCAAATGTAGCGACTGCTACCGTACAGTTAGTGCCGGACCCTACGTTCGAGTGTAGCGATATTATTGGCAAAGTGTTTGATGATCAAAATACTAATGGCTATCAAGATAAGGGTGAGCCGGGTCTGCCTGGGGTGCGTGTTGCCACCGTCAATGGCGAGCTTATTACAACGGATAAGCATGGTCGGTATCACATCGCTTGTGCGGCGGTGCCTGATGAATTGAAGGGTAGTAATTTTATTTTAAAATTAGACCCTCAGACCTTGCCTTCAGGGTACCGAGTTACTACCGAGAATCCCCGAGTGATTCGTCTTACTCAAGGTAAGATCAGTAAGCTTAACTTTGGTGCCAGTCTGCACCGAGTTGTGCGGTTAGATATTAATCAGCGCATGTTTGAAGGCGACGAGATCGCAGACAAACATCATGAGAAACTTGACCAATTATTGGAGATTTTACAGCAACAGCCCGCAGTCCTTCGTATAGGTTATCAACGAGGTCAGCAAGAAGATGAAAGTAACGCTTCTGCTCGTGCAAGTCAGGTTAGTAACCACATAAAAACATTGTGGGAAGAATTATGGAAAAGGCTAGATAAACCAGGATATGACCTAAATATCGAGATTGAAATGATCGAGCCTGTACTGTCAGTGGAGGCTCAGTCATGAATAAGAAAATATCTCTTTTAAGCTTCGGTTTAAGTGCAATTTGTAGTTCCTCATTGGTGTGGTCGGATAATGATAAAACGGTGTCTGCGGATCGCGGGGCGATGGATGATGATAACCAAGTTTTTATTCATGGTTACGAAAACAATCAAGAGCAGCAGTTAGTTGCTAAAACGTACACACTTTGGGGTGTGGAAGAGCAAACGGCTGAGCAGCAGGGACAATCGAAAGATAATGTTCAGGTTGAGTCCAGTAACCTTCGCTTTCATTTTGCGTCGGGACTAGCTCAAGTTAACCCGACGGATCTTGGGCCATTAGAACAATTAGTTTCAACATTGCGTGGACAGGATATTGTCCGTATTGAAGTTGTTGGTCATACCGATAGCCAGCGTTTATCGGCAAGGTCGAGACAATACTTTAAGGATAACTATGAGTTGGGTCTGTACCGAGCAAAAGCGGTGGCCGAATTATTGCAGCGACAGCTCGGCTTAACGGATACTCAGATTAGTGCTCAGAGCCAAGGCGATTCAGCTCCCATTGCTACTAATAAAACGGCAGAAGGTATGGCGCAAAACCGTCGAGTGACCTTTACCGTATGGTCACGTCCGGTGCAGGTTATTGAGCCTTTTATTTGTGAACGATCAGGGCAACCAACGTCAGATTTACAGATAAGTATTGATGGTCAGCCGACTGGGGGCGAAGCGGCTCAGGTCGCAGACCAGCAGCGCTGTCAGGATGTTCAATTAGCTGATAATGCGATTCAAATTCAGTATGACAGCCGTAATCTACATAAACGTTTGAACATCAGTACCCAAACAAGGCGTATAGGGCCTTCACAAACCCTCGAGTTTCAAGGTTATAGCAACTATCTTTTTTGGGTGAAGAAAGCAGAAGTTAGAATTTTGGACAAACGAGGGAAACTGGTTGCTACAGTACCCTTAAACCAACAACTGCAGGGCCAGTGGAAAAACACCCTGACTAAAACGAATAAGTTTTATTATCAGTTGAGGGTTTATGACCATCAACAGCGTTATGACGAAACGGAATTGTTACCTATCTGGGTAATGTCAGAACCGACATCGGAAGATGCTCAAAGTGTACAGTTTGCTGGTTATGGTGAAAGTCGTCTGAGGGAGGAAAAAATCCCTGTCAGTGGCGGTATGGTGACGGTAAACGTAAAAGAGTTGGATGAGCACTCCTTGTTTGTTTTTGGTTCGCCCGTTCCGGTTGATAATAAAGGTAAAGCGGTTGCTCAGCAGATCTTGCCAAAAGGTTATCATCGCGTTGAGGTGCTTACTGCTAAAGGGGACGAACAGCAGCGTTATTATCGCAACCTTGAATTGAACCAAGATGACTGGTTCATCGTCGGCTTTGCTGATTTAACCTTAGGGCAAAATAAAACCACGGGAGCCGCTGAGTTACTTAACGAAGACAATCCACATTATAAAGATGGTAAAACCTATGTGGATGGTCGTTTGGCCTTTTATGCTAAGGGACCATTAAACGAACGTTACCGATTGACCGCTAGTGCCGATACTGGTGAGGAAGAGTTGAGTCAATTGCTATCTAACTTTGATGAAAAAAATTCTCGCGCTTTATTGCGTCGCTTGGATACCTCTCGTCATTGGCCAACGTTTGGTGATGGATCGTCATTACATGAAGATGCACCGACACAAGGTAAGCTTTATGTAAAAGTGGAAGATGAACGCTCTCATATCCTCTGGGGTAATTTTAAAGAATCTCAAAAAGATACCCAGCTTAGTCAGGTGGATCGTGCGCTCTATGGTGCTCAACTGCACTATAACAGTGAAGCGCAGGTAGCTCATAACGAGAATGCCACTCAAGTTCGTGTGTTTGTAGCTGAACCCGGTACTTTGGCGGCGCGCGAGGATTATCGTGGCACAGGTGGTTCGGTCTATTTCCTTCGACATCAGGACATTACTACCGGGAGTGAACTGGTTAGTCTTGAAATTCGTGATAAAGATTCCGGTGAGGTGTTGTCAAACACTACGCTGACGGAAGGTAATGATTACGATATTGATGCAATTCAAGGTCGTATTTTATTAAGTGAGCCCTTGTCGTCCACAGCGACTAATTCAGGTTTAGTACAAGCGGGGAGCCTTGCGGGAAATCCGGTTTACTTGGTCGTTAATTATGAATATACACCGGGTACTACGGACTTATCCGATATGGCAACTTATGGTCGAGTAAGTCATTGGCTCAACGATAATGTTGAACTTGGTTTGACTGTAAGTAATCAAGACCAGAACGGTGAAAAGCAAGAGCTAAGGGGATTAGACTTCACTTATCGTCAGTCCGATAGCACGCAGTTGAATATTGAAATAGCTAATACTCATGGTAATGGCTTTAGCGAGTTTATTTCAGATGATGGCGGTTTTATTTACGCCGAGAAAATGCAAAGTGGTGGTTCTGCCAATGCGGGTCGTATTGATGGCTCCTTTTCTATGGCAGATCTTACTGGGGATGAAAATGCATCAGGGGAAGGGCGTTTTTATATTGAGTCGCGTGAGGCGGGCTTCTCAGCGCCTGGGCGTTTGACTGATACAGATACACTGAAAACTGGTGCGCGTTATGCTACTGACCTAAATGATGATTCGAAAATCGCATTTGAGTATGACGAAATTAAAACCGAT
The DNA here is from genome assembly GCF_030547185.1 of Neptuniibacter sp. 1_MG-2023. GTDB lineage: Bacteria > Pseudomonadota > Gammaproteobacteria > Pseudomonadales > Balneatricaceae > Neptuniibacter. The sequence goes on along the minus strand of NZ_JAUOQR010000010.1, from coordinate 89,257 downwards.
GGGAACAACGATAAACAAGTCGCTGAAATTAGTCATATTGTCAGTCTTGATGAATCTTGGGATATGGGGATTGGTCTCCGACATGACTCGCAATCAGGCAGTAGTGTTGATGAAGGTAGTCGTGACGATATCGCAGTAAAACTTATTCATAGTGACGATCCGGAAACCACTAACTGGGGCTTTATTCAGGGAACGGTTCAGCGAGATCAGGAACGTGGTAAGAACAACCGCATAGGGGTTGGAACCGAACGTCAGCTGACTGAAAAGGCGACGGCAAATGGAGAAATATCTACGGGTAACCAAGGGGTTGGTGCCAAGCTAGGTGTTAACTACCAATGGTCAGATCGTACTAGTCTATACCTCAATTATTCACAAGACTCGGACGATTTGGAGAATGGTAATCGTAGTCGCAACGGGCAGCTTGTTAGTGGTGTTCGTTCTAAGATTACCCATGACACGTCGGTTTACGCAGAAGGTCGATTACAGACAGGTGATCAGCCAGGCTTAATGCAAGCTTACGGTGTCGATTATACGCCGTCGGAAAAGTGGCATTACGGTGTATCGTTAGAGCATGGTAAGTTGAATGAGGAAACTACTAGCGAAATAGAACGTGTGGCAGTAACCGGTAGCCTGAGTTACAAAGGGGATGATCATAGATACGCCGGAGCGTTGGAGTATCGTGAAGATGAAAGCTTGACCGAAGAGCGTACTACTTGGTTAATGCGTAATAACTACTCAACGGATATTAATGATGATTGGAAGGCTATCGCACAGCTAGACCTGTCTTACAGTAATTCAAGTCGAGGAGATGAGTTCGATGGCGAATACATTGAAAGTTCATGGGGTTATGCTTATCGTCCAGTAGATAATGATGAGCTGAATCTGCTATTTAAATATACCTATTTGTATGATCTTGCTGCGCCAGAGCAACTTACGCCTTCTGAAAGTGGAACGGTTGATTATGCACAGCGTAGTCAGGTGTTTGCGGTCGATGCAACCTATGATCTGACTCCTAAATGGACTGTGGGGGGTAAATACGCTTACCGTTTAGGTGAGTTACGTTATAGCCGTGATGACAGTGCTGATTGGTTCTCAAGTGAAGGTGATTTAGTGGTAATTCGTAGTGATTTCCATGTCGTTAAAGAGTGGGATATGGCCTTAGAGTGGAGGCGTCGTACGGAGAATGCAGCGGATGACTCCCGTGATGGTTTCTTAGGTGCTATATACCGACATGTGAATGAAAATACCAAAATTGGTGTTGGTTACAATGCGACTGAGTTCACTGATGATCTTACTGACTTGGATTATGACGCCAAAGGTTGGTTTATCAATCTAGTGGGTAAATACTAAGTGATGGCATGCACTCAGAGTTAGTTTTAGGATATGAATAGTCTCTTGCGCGTCGCTTTAGGCGAGCGAGAGTCTATTCTCTCTTGGCTTATCACAGAATAGATTTATCTTCGCCTTAGCTACAGTGCTTAATTAAGTTCTCTACAAAAAAAACGCATCCATTGGATGCGTTTTTTTACGATAGATGATGCCTACTCTTTAGAAATCATATTTCGTATCAGTATAGATCTGGAACGCTTTTTCCCAAACTTCGCCCACTTCACCGTTGCCTACCGGTTTGCCGTCAAGTTTAGTTACGGGTGCGATCTCTTTCGATGAGCTAGTAATCCATAGCTCGTCTGCATTGCGCACTTCGTCCATTGTCACAACACGCTCTTCTACTTTTAGCGAGCCGTCAGCGCTTAGGCTGTCCAAAATAATACGACGGGTAATACCCGGTAGGATTTGGTTGTCCTGAATCGGTGTGATGACGACGCCATCTTTTACGATAAAGGCGTTGCATGAGCTGCCTTCTGTCAATTCACCGTTGGCGTTGTAGAGTAGGGCTTCATCGTTTCCAGAGGCGTAGCCTTCTTGGAAATGAATCACGTTACCTAATAGCGCAGTCGATTTAATGTGACAACGCTGCCAGCGAAGATCTTCAGTGCTGATCATGCTGTATTGAGTTACTTTAGCGCGATCTACAGGCTCAGGGTCTTTGATTGGGAATGTGAAAGCAAAGACCGTCGGCTCAACATTTTCTGGGTAGGCGTGGTAACGCTTTACGTCGGTTCCGCGTGAGATATGAACATAGACGCCTAGATTAGTTGCTAAGTCGCTGTTGCGTGCAACAAGATCATCCAGAAGAGTTTTCCACTCCTCCGCTGTTTTTGTGCATTTGATCTCAATCGCGGCAAGGCCATTGATCATACGTTCGATGTGGGGCATTAAGCCTACAGATTTCCCAGCATAGTATGGGATAACTTCATAAATGCCGTCGCCGAATAAAAAGCCTCGATCGAGAGGAGAAATTCGTGCTTCTGACAGGGGCTGATATTCGCCATTCAGGTATGAAATGCTCATACTAACGTTCCTTCCACTTATATGCTTATGGGTTTTCTGCTTCTAGTCGTTTACTAAGTATAGCGTTGTATATAAAAGGGCATAGCACTAGTCGGCTTTGTTTAGTCACACATCACTGGAATGTGTTTAGTGAGTCTGTTGATTTTTACGTATCGACAGAACAGCAGGGCCGATCTTTAGGCTGAAGCAGTAGGGTGCGAAGTTTCTAGTAAAAGTTTATTTCTTTCAATACCTCAATAAAAATAAGGAAATATTCTTTTCTGGTTTTAAAATAAAGGTTTTTTATCTGTTTTTTTATTAAATAGCAGTTTATTTAGCTGATCATTAAGGTGCGTGCTGTTGATGATCAATTTTTAAGGCGTTAGCCGGTAATGATTTCACGACTGCTGTCGGCTAATAGTTTAGGCAAAATTCGATCGTCATCTAAACGCCAATGGCAGCTAAAACCTAAATCGGGGGGGCGTTGTCCGATGTCGAGTTTTATAAGTGATCCCTGCGCTAAGGAGTCTTTGATAACAGGCTCAGGAAGTAGAGCAACCCCAATAGCTTGTTGAGCTAAGGATAATAGATTTATAACTGAGCTACAGGTATGAAAAAGCAGTGGGTCGTCCTTGTAAGGTGCAAATAGCTGCTGCATATATTCCCATGGGCGAGTATTGCGGGGAAAGCTAAGAATTGAGTAGCGAGTAAGGTCGGCGATAGTGGTTATTTTATCAATATTTGGGTGATTGGGTGAGGCAACCCAGTGCTGTGGATAACTGCATAAGGGTTCGCTTACCAGTTTTGGGTGGGGAGTAAGGTTGGAGACGGTTAGTGCTAAGTCGAGCTGATACTCTTCTAGTTGCTTAGTTAGTGTTGTAGTGACATCACTAATAAGCTCAAACGATATAAGTGGATATTGCTTTTGCCAGTGCTTAAGTAAGTCAGATAGCCACAGGTACGAGAGGGTATCGGTAATGCCGATCCGTAATGTACCTCGTTGAGGGTTCTCTTCGCTGACCTGCTCCTTCATCTCTTGGCTGATAGCGAGAATCTTTTCTGCATAAGGAAGTAGTTGTACGCCGCGTGGAGAGAGGTGAGTGCCCCGTTGATCGCGGATAAAAAGTTGTACGCCTAATTCATCTTCGAGTGAATTGATTCGAGCAGAGATTGTGGGCTGAGTCGCATGGAGTTGTTGAGCAGCAGCATGAAAACTACCGAGTCTTGCGACTTTAACAAAAGTATTTAGGTTTCTTAGACGCATCAAGCGCATCTCATTAACGGGAAACTATCCACTATAACGAAGTACGTTCAGCCAATCTAGGGTAATAAAAAACCACGCGTAAGTGGTTTTTTATTAAATGGCGCAAGATTGCAGGGGATTTTTAGTTATACCCGATTAACCTGCGGAGCTCGGCAATAATACTGTCTCCTTCTGAAACGGGTAAACCATCTTCGGTTAGCTCGTTTTCACGGGTGACGCCATCGACACTGCCTAGTTTTGATAGGTATTTCAGAATCTCGATAGGTTTAATATCATTAAGTAGGTCCTTGTCGTTCCAGAGGCTTAGAAACGTGATAATTCCGTATGCGCCCCAGTTAGAAACGTCGGCAATAAGCAGTTCATCTACTTTTGTGGCGGAAGCCATAATATCGAGCTCTTTCAGGGCTTCTTGAATATTGCCCATGCCGATCTCGTTACCGCCATCGCCAATGCCTATTGTTGGGCATTTTGCATTACGGACGAAGGTATCGAAGCAGGCTGTGCGATCGCTGATGCTTTCACCGCGCATATTGTAGTATTCGCCATCTTCCGCCTGTCCCGGACGTTCAATTGATAATACTGCGTCAGGGTTGTAGTTATATAAAGCTTTGAAAGCTTCTAGCGTACGCTCTTGATGCTCACCGACACTGATCTCGTGTATACGGTAATTGTCCATTAGTGCTTGGGATACGGGAGGGCCACAAACAATAACGGGGGTAGCACCTAAGGCTTCTAATGCTTGGTAAAGGGCGATCGCTCCTACAGGACCATCGGTTTCGAAGGTATCAACAACCGGAAAGCCTGTGCCAATCAATACATGGCCTTTACATTTGTTGAGTGTGCGAGCGGCACGCAGATAGTAGCCGCTGGCCAGTGCTGGCTGTATTGTTTTCATTCCACGTAGATTACGCGCAACTAATAGATCTTCAATTTGTTTGCTTAATACTGCTTCGTTGATCGAGTTGTTCTGCATAGGTTTTGTTTCCAAAATTATGTTGACCCGCAGCTAGGCTGCGAACGCGTATTCGTCTCTTAACGTACTACTTGCCTATGTTTTCGGGTGTTGTTCGTTCAAATTTTACGTGGGCAAGGCAGTGTAAGTTATGGGCTTCATCAATACTGATCTCTTCAAATGAGACGGTAGAGCCTGGTAATTGCTGTGCTAAGCGGGCGGTATCAAGGGAGATCATTGAGCCTATTTTGGGATAACCGCCAATAGTCTGGCGATCATTAAGCAGTACTATTGGCTGGCCATCGGCTGGAATTTGAATAGCGCCATGGCAGATCCCTTCCGATAAAATACCATCCATTGATGCTTCTATTTCCGGGCCTGAAAGGCGATAGCCCATACGGTCTGCCCGATTAGTTACTTCATATTCGCTGCTAAAAAACATACGTTTATCAAGATCGCTGAAGGCTTGTTCTTGATAGCCAGTAATAACACGCAGGCTTATATTATCGGTGTAACTTGGACGATGATGCTCAGCTAAGCGAAACGCTTGACCTTGAGTGTCAGGTTCGCAGCGTAGATAATCACCCTGCTGTAGTTTTCCGCCATTCAGCCCGCCAATGCCTTCGCGGGAGACGGTCGAGCTACTGGAAAAACTGTGTTCTACGTTAAAGCCATTAGTGACAGCTAAATAGGCTCTAGCCCCTTGAGTAGAAAAGCCAAGCTCGATGCGGTCTCCTTGGTGTATATGATGGGCATGCCAACGATCTTGTTCCACCCCGTTGATCTTCAGTGGCATTTCAGCGCCAGTAACGACTAAATGGGTGTCGACTTCTGATTCTAGTACGAGCCCGCCGATACTGACTTCAAGTAGGGTGCTATTTAATGCATTTCCCAATAGACGATTAGCCCATTTGAAGGCTTGTGCATCTAAAGGGCCGCCGGTTGTTAGCCCAATACGGTGGTGGCCAAAACGCCCCGCATCTTGAATAAGTGTAAGGAGGCCGGGCTGAAGTACTTTAAAACCACTCATAGTTGGCCTCCTAACGCGATAAACTGTTCACGGTTAATAGGTTCAAATTTAACTCTATCACCCACTTGGACAGGCATTGTCGGTTCGGCTTTGGGGTCAAACATAGGCGTTGGACAAAGGCCGATTAAATTCCATCCACCCGGTGACACCGCCGGGTAGACAGCAGTTTGCTGATCGGCGATAGCAACAGCACCTTTTGGTACTTTCTGGCGAGGTGTAGATAGACGTGGTGCAGCAATACGTGGATCAACTTCTCCTAGATAAGCAAATCCTGGTGCAAAACCTATAGCATAAACTCGGTATTCCATATCGCTGTGGATCTTTATAACCTCTTCGATACTGAGTTGAGCCCGTGTTGCTAATGCTTCTAAGTCGGGGCCTGATTCTGTGCTGTAGTACGCCGGTAAGGTCACTATTTTTCCAGATATAGCGCTGCTTTCTTCTAGCTGGCCAAGGAGTTTGCGTAATTTGCTACGCACTTCTAAATGATCACACTTGAGCATATCGTAGATCACTAAGAGTGATGCGTAGGATGGCACCATATCAATCAGCTGCTCGGCCAGTTCCTTTTCTAAGATGGTAACGGCTTGCTGCACTTTGGCCGAGGTTGCGGGGTCTGTCTGTTCACCAAAATAGATGATCAGGGCATTTTCACCAGCAATTTCAATTCTCATGATCTAATTAGCTCGCGGATCTGTTGGATCGCATTAATGCCATCCATATTGTCACCGTGGACGCAGAGTGTATCGGCTCGAAGCTTAAGTCGGTTTCCGCTGACAGTAGTGACTGTACTTGTCTCTTTTAGCTGTTTTACTTGCTCGAGCATTTTTTCTTTATTGTGGACTGCACCTTCGCGGCTGCGTGCGAGTAATTTGCCATCGTCGTCATAACAGCGGTCGGCAAAGATCTCAAACCAGAGTTTGATGTCTATAGCATCGGCTTCCTGTTGATGCTGTTCTGCCTCAGGAGTGCTTTGTAACATTAATATCAGCGGCTGGTGGTAATCTGCAATGGTTTGCATAACAATCTCACGAACCGATTTATCAGCCATCATATCGTTATACATTGCACCGTGGGGTTTAACGTATTCCAAGGTTAAGCCTACGGATTTAGCCATCCCATCCATCGCCGATATCTGATAGGTCAGCATAGCTTTTAATTCAGCGCTGCTGGCTTTAATACTGCGACGACCAAAACCGACTAAATCGGGGTAGCCAGGATGAGCCCCAACAGTGACTTTATTTTGTTTAGCTAATTCCAATGTTTTTTGCATTACTAACGGATCACCTGCGTGAAATCCGCAGGCTATATTTGCTTGATCAATATGAGGCATGACCGCTTCATCTAAGCCCATCTTCCAAGAGCCAAAGCTTTCACCCAGATCACAATTTAAGCGTAATGACATAGACCGCTCCTTATTAAAGAATAGCTAAACGAGAATTGGGTAGATCAGTAATGATCATATGACCGGGGCTGTGTGTAATACAGAAGGGCGGTTTTGCTTGCTCTATAGCGACCTGAGGTGTCACTCCGCAGGCCCAGAAAACAGGTAGTTCGTCCTCTTTAATTGTGACAGCATCGCCAAAGTCTGGTTGGTTGATATCAGTGATACCAATCTGAGATGGGTCACCTAAATGGAGTGGCGCACCGTGAACAGAGGGGAAACGGGTACAAATTTGGACTGCGCGAATCGCATCGGCAGCTTTCATTGGGCGCATGCTAACGACGGTTGATCCACTGAAGCGTCCCGCAGGTCGGCATTCAATATTGGTTCGATACATAGGCACATTGACGCCTTCTGTAATGTTTCTGATCTCTAGCCCGTCGGCTATCAGCGCTTCCTCAAAAGAAAAGGAGCAACCTAGCACAAAAGTAACAAGATCATCGCGCCAAACCTCTGATACATCATTAAGTTCTTGTGTGAGTTGGCCATTTTCATAGATACGATATTTAGGTACATCGCGGCGAATATCTAAATCTTCACCTAGATCTGGCAGCATAAAGTCACCGGGCTTGTTAGACATGCCAACAATAGGACAAGGTTTAGGATTTAGTTGGCAAAATCTTAAAAAATCATTAGCCCAGTCTTGCGGCATAATGGCCAAGTTACCCTGTACGAAACCTTGAGCTAGACCAGAGGTATTTGCATTATGTTCACCGTGACGAATCATCTGGCGAATCTGTAAAGGCGTTTTATCTGATGTCATATCTAACCCTATATATGGTGAGCTGGAATCTATAGTTTTCAGTTATCTATCCGCGGAAGTTTGCAGCGATGAACCCCTTATTAAGCGGATCGGTAGTGCGAGATTAAGGATAGATTCTTATTGCGTTCTTATCCATTGTTCGGCGGCGGCTTGGGTATGAGCAAAAAATACAATACGTGATTGGCTGCTGAGCTTGCCGTTTACGCCTATAGAGCGGCGCTGTACCCACCAACTGTTTTCATCCGCTTTCATTATTTCATCAACATGGCGGATATCCAGAAATTGATCCAGTGGTATTGTGCTATTTTTCTTATCACTCATTTTGCTTAGGCCTTTTCCTTTTAACGCAGACTTAATAGTCATCATGGCTGAAAGGAGAGTAAGCGTCTAATCAATAATTGATCCTAGCTGTGATAGAAAATATTTATCAAGTGGAATTTGTTATTAGAGCGAATAAGGGGATGTACTAAATTGAGGGATTGTTGCCGTGAACACAGGATAGAGCGCTTTTATGATTTTTGGGCGATCTATCTGTGTTCGGCTGTCTTCAACGGTCTTTATTACAGGGTTGATTCTGCTTTTTGAGCGTTTTGCTTAGCTTGGGCTACCTGCTGATTTTGCGCGGTTTCTATTCTTGCTAAATAATCTTTTAGCTGGCGCTGGAAGGCCTCTTTTTTCTTACCTTGAAGTGAAACTGCAATAGGTATTTTTGCGGTCATCGCATTAACTGGGCGGCCATTTACATGTAGTTCAAAGTGTAGGTGCGCGCCTGTTGAACGGCCGGTGTTACCTGATTTCGCAATGCGTTCTCCACGTTTAACTCTTTGCCCTTTCACTACATAAGATTTACTTAAATGTAAGTAGCGTGTTTTATAACTTTGCCCATGTTGGATCTCAATATAGAGTCCAGCGTATTTATGGCGAACTACGCGAGATACGATACCATCGCCAATACTTACAACGGGAGAGCCTACACCCATCGCGAAATCAGTACCATTATGAGGTCTAATTAAGCCTGTAATCGGGTGGCGTCGTTTGGGGTTGAAACTAGAGGAAAGGCGGTATTTTCCATTGAATGGGTAACGTTGGAATGCTTTCTCAAGGTTACGTCCTTTCTCATCGTAGTAGTTATCTTCAAACAGGAAGGCATTGATCTCATGGCGACGATTTTTAATACGAATCGCCTCAATTTTATTATCGCCCGTCGCTTCATTGTCTACATATTGGCGTGAGAGTAGTACTTCAAATTTATCTCCGCGCTGGATGTCGCGGCGGAAATCAACACGCTGTTTGAGTAGCTCGGTGATGGTTTGCGCTTCCCATTGGCTTAGACCCGCTTGTTTGCCTGAGCCCGTGAAGCTATAAAGAATTTCGCCGCTTATCAGTTGCTGTTTCCAATCGCCTTCAAGCTGGACTTCATTAAATTCAAAGCCGTCGCCTTCTTTACGTTGATAGACTACTTTGTGAGCAAGGCTAAATTGTAATTCTAAACGTTGTAGCAGCTGGTCCTGCTTTTCAAAGACTAAGGTATGGCCAGGTTTTAAATTATCTAAGGCTAAGACGTTAAGGTCGGCCTCTAAAAGCTGATACATGGTTTTTTGCGGCAGCTGTAGGCGCTCAAAAATACTACTTAAGGTATCGCCTTTTCGCACAATATACTGATAGCTATTACGCAGACCGGCCGCAGGCACCAATAAGGTTTCGTTTTCGGGCACTGAGTCAAAAGCCCAAGGTGCTTTTAATTGGCGGATACTTAGTGTGGGTGTTTCGAATAGAGGCGCATCAGTATCTATCAGATGATCTAGTGATAACGGGGTGCTAACCGAGCTATTCGAAGAGGGAAGAAGGAGTGCTATTAGTAACAGTACAGCTAAAAATGCCAGCGCTTTACGGTGGATCTTAGGCAGTGCTGTAACAAAATTTGCTGAGGATGAGATCCAGCGCATTAATTTACCATCATACTAAAAATTAGAATTATATTATTTTAATCATATATGATTAATGGCTGAAAGGCCCGTATTTGCTCACTGTAACTCTGCGCGTGGTCACTCTTTTAGTGATAAAATAATAATTAATGTAATTTTTTAGATCTATTTAAGCGAAATAATAGGGTAGTTTATCTTGCTAACTTGCATGAATAGATATGTCGGTAATGGCTAATATTCAATAATATCTGATTGATTAGGGTAGATGATCTAATGGCTAAAGGCACCTTGTATGTTGTTTCTGCCCCTTCTGGTGCGGGCAAAACTAGTTTAGTAAAAGCGATGTTGGAACAAGATAGTGAGATTGTTGTATCGGTTTCTCATACCACGCGGGATATGCGACCTGGTGAGGTCGATGGCGTTGATTATAATTTTGTTTCTATGACGCAATTCAATCAGATGATTGAGGATGCTGATTTTCTTGAGTTTGCTGAAGTATTTACTAACAAATATGGTACATCTCAGCGCTGGGTTGAAACTCAGTTAGCGCAAGGCAAGGATGTTATTTTAGAAATCGATTGGCAGGGAGCACAACAGATTCGACGTTTGATGCCTGATTGCTTATCAATTTTTATTCTACCGCCTTCGCGTGAAGTTTTAGAGCAGCGTTTGAAAGGGCGTGGTACGGATAGTGAGGAGGTTATTGGCTTACGTATGTCTGAAGCGGCAAGTGAAATGAGCCATTATCCTGAATATGATTATTTAGTTATCAATGATGACTTTGAGACCGCTTTGAAAGAGTTACACGGCATCTTTTTATCTCAACGTATGAAAATCGAACGACAGAAAGATCATTGCCATGATTTGCTTGTAAGTCTCTTGTCATAATATAGATCTAGCGGTACACTACGCGGTCTTTCAATACACTCAAAATTTTCGAGGTTTTACCGATGGCACGAGTTACAGTTGAAGATTGCCTGGAAAATGTAGACAACCGTTTCCAGTTAGTAATGGTTGCTGCTAAGCGCGCACGTCAGCTGGCTACTGGCGGTAAAGAAGCTAAAATCGATTGGGAAAATGATAAGCCTACTGTTGTGGCGCTGCGCGAAATCGCTGAAGGTCATATCGGTCGCTCTATTTTGGATGAAATCGAACGCGATTAATCGCTCGGTTCTGACATTCTTTTCAAACGCCCTGATTTATCAGGGCGTTTTCGTTATTAAAGACTTTTCCTAGTGGCGTTATTACGGCATTATTTCTGTATGAACGCAGGTAGTTTGGAGAGGCAATGCAAACAATAGACGCACTATCACAACGCTTAAGCGATTATTTGGATCCAATGCAGATCCAACAGGTGCGTCGTTCCTATTTTTACGCAGAACAGGCGCACGATGGCCAAAAACGTAAAAGTGGTGAACCTTATGTAACCCACCCATTAGCTGCTGCTAATGTCTTGGCAGAGCTGCGCATGGACCATCAGAGTTTGATGGCGGCGATGTTGCATGATGTTATTGAAGATACAGATATCAGCTATGAAGGTATTGAGTCACAGTTTGGTAAATCAGTGGCTGATATTGTTGATGGCGTCTCTAAGCTAACCCACCTTGAATTTGAAACTAAAGCCGAAGCGCAAGCGAGTAACTTCCAAAAGATGGTCTTGGCCATGGCGGAAGATATTCGTGTTATTTTGGTTAAGTTAGCCGACCGTCTCCACAATATGCGTACCTTGGGGGCAATGCCACCCCATAAACAGCGCCGTATTGCCCGTGAAACTTTAGATATTTATGCACCGATTGCTGCCCGTTTAGGTATGCGTGATGTTCAGGTCGAGCTAGAGGATTTGGCGTTCCAGTCCCATTATCCGATGCGTGCTAAATATATACGTCGTGCTGTTGTTCAGGCGCGAGGGCAGCGTAAAGATATTATTAGTTCCATTCAGGAAACGATTGAAAAACGGTTAGAGAAAGAAGGCTTAAGCGGCACCGTCACAGGACGAGAGAAGCACCTTTATAGCATCTATTCTAAGATGAAAGCGCAGCGTAAATCTTTTTCAGAAATAATGGATGTGTTTGCTTTTCGTATTGTCACGGAGAGCGTTGATGATTGCTATCGAGCTTTAGGTGCAGTGCATAACTTATATAAGCCTGTACACGGACGTTTTAAAGATTATATAGCGATTCCTAAAGCAAACGGCTACCAGTCTTTGCATACAGACCTGTTTGGTGCGCGAGATATTACGATCGAAGTGCAGATCCGCACCCATGAGATGGACGTGGTCGCGAGCCAAGGGATCGCTGAACATAGCCATTATAAGAATGATGATGGCAGTGATGCTTCAGAAAGCGCTTTAGGTTCCTATAAACGTGCTCGCAAGTGGGTTAAAGGTTTATTGGAGATGCACCAAAGTGCGGGCAACTCTATGGAGTTTATCGATAGTGTTAAGACTGATCTCTTTCCCGATGAGGTTTATATCTTTACGCCTTTAGGTAAGATAATGGAGTTGCCGAGTGGTGCTACGGCTGTTGATTTTGCTTACGCGGTACATACCGATGTAGGTAACTCCTGTGTCTCTTGTCGTATTAATCGTCGTTTGGCTCCTTTGTCTCAACCTTTGGAGAATGGTCAAACGGTCGAGGTGATTACGACGCCTAGCGCACAGCCGAATATGGCATGGTTAAACTTTGTTGTAACTGGCAAAGCGCGCACGGCGATTCGACACTATCTGAAAAACCAGCAGCGACATGAATCAGTCGAGCTTGGGCAACGCTTATTAAATCAATTCTTAGCTAATTATGGCACTTCGGTTAACGATATAGATCCGTTTAAATTGCGTGACCTGCTGCATGAAGCTGAGCTTGCGAATCTAGATGATCTGCTCGAAGATATTGGTTTAGGTAACCGTATGGCGTATGTGGTAGCGCGACGTCTGCGTCCTGAGCAGCCTGCGAGCGGTGATGAAGCGGGAAGTGAGCGCTTACGTAACCAAAAACCAATGTCCATTAAAGGGACAGAGGGTATGGTGCTGCAATATGCGAAATGTTGTTTGCCGATTCCTGGCGATAAAATCATCGGCCATATTAGTACAGGTCGAGGGTTAGTGATTCATCAAACAGATTGCCGGAATATTGGCTATCTACGTGATGATCCAGAAAAATGTATCTACCTTGAATGGTCCGATAAGCTAGAGGAAGAGTTTAGCGTTAACTTGAAGACTGAGGTTGAGTCTCATCGAGGTATTATTGCTGAACTCGCAACAACCGCTGCAAGTGCGGGTGCGGATGTTGTAGCCATTGATATAGGAGATCATGAAGGGCCGCTAGCTAATGTGCATATAGAAGTAACTGTGACTGATCGTATTCATCTGGCCCGTGTGATGAAAAAATTGCGTAACTTGAAGAGCGTTAACCGGATTGCGCGGGAATAGCGCGCATTATAGTTACTGGCCCAAGGCTAACCCCTCCCTTCGATTATCAACACCACTTTCCCATTTCCCGCTATCTGTACGGCGAAATGCGTGTAATCCACTGTTTAGATCACGAATTTTAATTTCATGTCCCATTTGGCTTAGCGGCTCCTCCAGCTGTACCGCTGTAGTTCCTGCTTCTAATTCTGTAATGCCGTTACGGTTACTTACGTGTGGTGTGTTGATTGCTTGCTGCAGAGGTAGCTCTGTATTCAGCATCATTAATAAGCTTTCTGCAACATAACTAATGATACGGCTCCCGCCGGGTGAGCCAACCGCAGCATATAGTTTCCCCTCCGAATCAAACACCATAAAAGGTGACATGGAGCTACGTGGTCGTTTACCCGGTTGAACCCTATTGGCAATTAGGCGACCTTGTTTTTCAGGAGTAAATGAGAAATCGGTCAACTGATTATTGAGTAAAAACCCCCCAGCCATGAGCGTAGAGCCAAACGCCATCTCTATACTGCTTGTCATAGAGGCGGCATTTCCCCATTGATCTACAACGACAAAATGGCTGGTGGAGGGAAGCTCTGGTGATTGGTCATCCTGCCACGCAGTCTTAACTCCTTGGGGGCGCCCAGGTGCTAAGGTGCCAGTATCTTTTTTTGGATTGATCAACTGGGCACGTTGCTGAATATAGTTTTCATTTAATAGGTTGGATACCGGCACATCAACAAAATCACTATCAGCTAAATAACGACCACGGTCAGCAAAGGCGAGACGTGAGGCTTGTGTAAATAGGTGCTTCGCGTTTGAACTGTCAGGTGCGAGTGCTGAGTAGTTTGTATGCTCTAGCAACTTTAATATCTGTAAGACCGTTACACCGCCGGATGTAGGGGGCGGAAAGCCACAAACTTTGTACCCTTGGTAGGGTAAGCAGATGGGGGCGCGCTCAATCGCTTGATACTGCTTTAGGTCAGCGGTACTGAGTAAGCCGGGATTATCTGTTGCGTTTTGAACCTGACTGACGATTTTGGTGCCTATAGTGCCTTGATAAAAGACTGAGCTCCCTTGCTGGGCAATCAATTCAAGGCTATCGGCCAGCGCAGGGTTTTTACGAACAAAGCCGGTAGGTAATGGCGAGCCATCTTTTAAATAAAAATACTCTCGTGCTTCAGGATATCTATTTAAGCCTGGGTTTATACCGCTGGCGATTAGTTTGTGCAGGCGAGGGCTTATTTTAAAGCCTTCTTTTGATTGATGAATCGCATCATTGAACAAGGTTTTCCATGGCCGCTTACCATACTTAGATTGTGTTAACTCCAGCATTTTCAGTACACCAGGTGTACCAACAGAGCGCCCACCTACAAGGGCATCAACCCATCGCATAGGTTGCTTGTTACGATAGAATAGTTGTGAATCAGCCGCGAGAGGAGCGGTTTCCCTGCCATCTAATGCGATTAGCTTTTCGGTTGTTTGATCCCAATATAGTAGAAAGGCTCCCCCTCCAATGCCTGAGGATTGCGGCTCAACCAAGGTAAGCATTGCCTGAATGGCAACGGCTGCATCTGCCGCAGTACCACCCTGTTGGAGTATATGTAAACCCGCTTTTGTTGCGAGGGGGTTAGCTGTGACAACAAGGGAGTTATATTCACTTGAAATAATGCTTTTTTGAAGTCCTGTGCTATTTTCAGGTGCTAGGTCTTCCTCAACTGCATAAGCGATTGAAAGTGGAAATAGAAGAAAAAATAGTACAATCCGATGTATATGCGGTAAGTTCATAGTTAAAATGGTAAAAATCGCACTTAATAAGTGAATAATTGATCAAGAGTTTTGCTTTCTAAAAGTGTTACTAATAATCTACCCTTAACATTAAGCCAAGACTAGCATTTGGAGAAAGGAAATTGTCAGTAGGTGTATGCGTTCTGGAAAATCGCGGTGAACTACCGCAGTTCCGATTAGTGTTATTGCATGATGCTGAAGGAAAAGCGTTAGCTATATTACCTGCTAATTCGCTACTTAACCTTGTTGCGATTTGGAAAAAAACCGGGCGCCAACTCCAGCCGGTTAAAGGTGAAGATGCGAGCCGATACTTTAGCCAAGATGCATTGAATTTCCCTGATGGGCAAGCCAAACTGCTTTCATTGAAGTTGTTTATCGCCTCAGAATGCTTGCAGCATGAGCAACTGGAGCTAATTGAACCCCATTCTGGATTAAGTTTTATTGCTATCGCTGAGCAGTTGGAAATGGGTCAGCGTTTAGAGTTGGGACTGACGTTGGATCAGATTACAGAGATTCAGCCGGAAGGTAATGATACCGCTGTGATCTCTAAGGCTGTGGAGCGTTTTACTGTTCTACGTATTCAGCAGCGCCTTGAAGATACTTTAGGTTTGCCATCTCTACCGCCAACCGTTAAAAAAATCATTATGTTACGCTCAGATCCAGAAGCGGGTGTGAAAGAGCTTGTACCGGTGGTTAAGCTGGATCCAAGCTTATCGGCTCAGGTTATGAGTTGGGCTGCATCACCTTATTATGCTGCGCCGGGCGATGTGCACTCTATTGATGATGCGGTTATTCGTGTGCTGGGCTTTGATCTTGTGATTAATATGGCTCTAGGTACGGCGATGGGGCAGATGCTTAAACTCCCTGATGATCTGCCTCGTGGTGCAACACCTTACTGGATGCAAGCGGTCTATAATGCCAGCCTTGCGGAAAAGCTTTGTCGTTTGATGACGGCGAATGATAGTCGCCCACTACCGGGTTTAGTTTATCTTTCGGCGTTATTGCATAATTTTGGCTATCTAGTGTTGGCTCACCTTTTTCCCCCTCACTTTTCATTGCTTTCCCGTTATATTGAGGCTAATCCGCACTTTGCTTTAGATGCGATAGAGCAGCAGATTTTGAGTGTTACTCGAGAGCAAATTGGCAGCTGGTTGTTGGCGAGTTGGGATCTTCCCGAGCCTGTAACTGTCGCGATTAGGCAGCAAAATAATCTAGAGTACAAAGGGGAGCATGAGCAATACGCTAAACTGCTTTATCTCTCCAATCGTTTACTTCGACAGCAGGGGCTGAGTGATGGGCCTGTAAGTAAGATACCTGATGAGTTGTACCAAGAGCTGGGTTTAAATGAAGAGGAAGTGGCTGAGACGCTGCAGGAACTAATGAGTAATGAAAATAATATCAAAGAGTTAACTGAAATCTTGGGTGATTAGGCTTGCTGGAATACAGCCAGGGTATCGTATAAACGATGCCGTGGCTGTGAGTGTTATTTTTCCAATTCGCTGAGCTCTTCTTCTAAACTTTCCAGCGCTTCTTGTTGTTCTATCCACTCAAGTTCTGTTATTTCTGCTTGTTGCTTTAAATTGGCTTGTTGCTGCAGCAACTCTTTCAGTTTGTCTTTATTTACCGCTTCGTAGATTGAGCTTTCACTGAGCGCCGCTTCTATTGCTGTTAACTGTTCGTGTTGTTTCTCCATATCAGCGTCGAGTTTTTCAATTCGTTTCTTGATAGGTCGCAGCTGATTTCTACGTTCCGCGGCTAAGCGTTTTTGCTCTTTTCGTTCAGTTGCTGAGAAAGATTTTTTCTCGTCCGTTTTTTCGCTAGAGAAGGCATCGGCTTCAGCTTTTTGTTCTTGGCGTTTCTGTTCTAATAGCCAGTTTTGATAATCATCTAAATCACCTTTAAATTCTGATACTTGTCCATTAGCGACCAATAAGAACTCATCAACAGTATTACGAAGTAGGTGGCGATCATGGGAGACTAAAATGAGTACCCCTTCAAATGATTGCAGGGCGAGTGTGAGCGCGTGGCGAACTTCAAGATCGAGATGGTTGGTAGGCTCATCCATTAATAATAGATTAGGCTTTTGCCACGCGATCATAGAGAGGGCAACCCGTGCTTTTTCACCGCCGGAGAAATTCTGTACAGGCTCCAATGCTCGGTCGCCTATAAAACCAAAGGAGCCCAAAAAGTTACGGATCTCTTGTTCTGAAGCATTGGGCGTTATCCGTTTGATATGGAGTAGAGGGGATGCCGCCATATCTAAAGCTTCAAGCTGATGTTGGGCAAAATAGCCTATTTGTAAATTATCACTCTCCTGACGTTCCCCATTGCAGAGCGCTAAGTCACCAACCAAGGTTTTAACTAAGGTGGATTTTCCCGCGCCATTAGGGCCAAGCAGGCCAATACGTGTTCCCGGTGTTAGAGAAAGCGAGCTTTTGTTGAGTACGGTTTTTCCATCATATCCACATTCAGCATCGGATAGTGTGAGCAAGGGTGAGGACATCTTATCAGAAGAGCAAAACTGAAAACTGAAAGGACTATCAATGTGCGCAGGTGCAATCTTCTCCATGCGCTCTAGCTCTTTTATACGGCTTTGTGCTTGTTTTGCTTTTGTCGCTTTTGCACGAAAACGGCGGACAAAATCTTCTACTTCGCTAATGCGCTGCTGCTGTTTAACGAAGGCCGCTTGTTGTTGGGCTAAGCGCTCTGCTCGTTGGCGTTCAAACGCTGAGTATCCACCTTTATATAGCAGCAACTTCTTCTGTTCTACATGGGTAATATGAGTGACAACATTATCCAGAAAGTCGCGGTCATGGGAGATAAGAATAAGCATCCCAGGGTATTGTCGAAGCCACTGTTCTAGCCAGATTGTAGCATCTAGGTCTAAATGGTTGGTGGGTTCATCTAGCAGCAAAAGGTCGGAGGGACACATCAGAGCCTGTGCTAGATTTAAACGGATTCTCCAACCCCCTGAGAACTCTTTTACGCCGCGGGTAATATCGGTATGGCTAAAGCCAAGTCCAGACAGTAGCTGTGCTGCGCGAGATTCAGCTGTATAACCATCAAGATTGTCTAGCTCTGCATGTAACTCGCCAATACGGGCATGTTGATGCTCTTGTTCCGCGAGGGCTAATTGGTTTTGGACTTTACGCAGTTCAATATCACCGTCTAACACATACTTAAGCGCTGACCTATTGGATGTAGGGACTTCTTGAGCCATATGGGACATACGTAATCCCCCTGGTAGCTCTAAATCACCACTATCGCAGTGGAGTTCCCCTAGAATCAGTTTGAATAGCGAGGTTTTACCTGCACCATTGGCACCCACAAGCCCTACTTTCCAGCCAGGATGTAGTGTTAAATCGGCCTGCTCTAGCAAAATGTTATGGCCGCGTTGTAAGCTTACTTTTTGTAATTGAATCATGGCGGCGGATTTTAACATACAGATGCAATTGAAAAACGATCTATGGGACTTTGCGCTCAATTTTTATCAACAGCCCGGTATTGAATCGGCTTGTTTGTTACTACAAGATCAATTTGGCTTGAGCATTAATCGGGTTATCTATGCCGTTTGGTGTGGCTGCCAAGGTGAAAAAACGGAGGTTGGTGTAAGTGATGATGCTGATCAGTGGCAATTTGAGGTCGCAGGTGCATTGAGGGATATCCGCTTTCGTGTGCGAGGGCGGAAGGCAGATTGTGGAGCATTAGCTGAATGTTATGATAAATTGAAACAAGCTGAACTTGCCTGTGAGCAGGTTGAATTCGCTATGTTATATCAGCAAAAGAGAGTCTATATGCAGTCTAAAGGCTCGCGCTCTTTAGTCCGAAATAATCTTGAGTCTTATATAGCAACAGCAAATGTTGAAGTGAGTCCTGAACTTGAATTAGCAATTGGACCTATTTTATCAGCACTAAATCACTACTTATGAATAAATGGGGCGGTTTGGGGTGGTTTGCGAGTGAACTTTGCGGTTTAATCGTGGACTAAGCATCACAGAAGTGGACTGGAAATACGTTTGCATTGGCCCTTGAATGGTTTTGATTATTAGGAAGTCGCCTATAAATACGGACTTCCAGTGAATAATAAATAAGGATAAGAACAGATGAAACAAACTTTATTAGCGGTTGCTCTTAGTGCCGCGTTAATCTCTCCAGCTGTTACAGCAGTAGAACTAGAAACTGAAGAGCAGAAAGTTAGCTACAGTGTTGGGTTAATGGTAGGCGAGCAACTTAAAACAATTTCTGATCTTGATTTTGATACCTTCATCGCTGCAGCTAAAACGACTTATGCTGGTGAAGAGCCACAGCTGACACCTGATCAAGTTGGAGAGGTTATGAAAGCCTTCCAAGAGCGTCAAGTTGCAGAACAGAAAAAGAAATTTGATCAGCTAAGCCAAGATAATCTAGATAAAGGTACAAAATACCTAGCTGAGAACGGTAAAAAGAAAGGCGTTGTAACAACTAAGTCTGGTTTGCAGTATCAAGAACTAACGGCAGGTAAAGGTAAAACGCCAACGGCTGAAGATATAGTAAAAGTTCATTACCGTGGTACGTTGATTGATGGAACTGAGTTTGATAGCTCTTATTCCCGTAATGAGCCCGTTTCTTTCCCTCTGAATGGTGTTATCCCAGGCTGGACTGAAGGTCTACAGCTTATTAAAGAGGGTGGTAAAGCACGCTTAGTTATTCCATCTGAACTTGCTTATGGACCCGGTGGTATGGGCGGTGCAATTGGACCGAACGAAACGCTGATCTTTGAAGTTGAGTTACTTGAAATTAATCCGAAAGCTGAAGAAGCAACAGAAGAAGCTAAGTAAGCTCTTCTTTTTGGATAGATAAAAAAGGCCGCAACATTGTTAATCATGTTGCGGCCTTTTTTGTTATGCAGTGCGCGGTGTTTTTATTGAACCGTTATTTCAGTTCGTTCATTATTCCATTAGAGGCAAGGGCATAATATTTCCCTTGGCCAAAGCCAACGGCATAGACTCCAGCTTGCACTGGGCCGTAGGCGTCTCTGCGGTGAACTCTCCAGCTTTTTAACTCTTCCCCAGTGTTTACATCCCATAATTGCACTAAACCTGAGGCGGTGCCTGTGAGTAGTTGCTGGCTGTCAGGGGAAAAACGGGCACTGAGATAGCTGATTCTCTTTTGAGAAAAACTAGCGATGTTGCTCAGGGTATGAATTTCATTACCTGAATCAATATCCCAGATAATCGCTTTATCCAAACTACCTGAACTAAAGGCGGTTTTTTTATTAGGTGAAAGAGCAACGGTATCGACTACATTTCCTAAGGTTAACTCTTGTAGTAGTTCGCCAGTTTCAACACTCCAGAGTTTGACTTTGTAAGCGTCTGATCCCGTTAATGCTAAAGAACCATCATCACTTAGATCGACGCTCCTTACTCTTGCATCATGGCGAAATGTTCGTTTAACCCCACCTCTTTTTACATCAAAATAAACGGCGGTATGGTTAGCTAATCCTAAAAGAGCATAATTGCCATTGGGTGATAGATCCATTTGCATGATTTCGGCTGGAGAGCTCCAGAACCCTTCTGCCTGACCTGTGCTTAGGCTCCAAAGAACAAGATTCTGTTGGTCCGCTGTGGCGGCATAGCTCTCTTCAGGAGAGAAGGCGGTCGCCGCAATAATAGAAGGTGTTTTCGCCCGATGATTCCAATTGTAGAGACGCTCGTGGTTGTCGAGTTTCCATAAACTTCCACCGTGATCGAATGAGCCGATCACGCTGTAGGTTCCTTCTGTGGATATGCTTGCCGTGTACGCCCCTCGGAGGGCGTACTCTTTCCATGCTGAGGGTGCATCGCCGCTGTCACACCCTGCAAGGACGAGTAAACCACTAGCGACTAGAACAGATTTTACGACAGGCTGCATGATTTAATCCTTACTCAGTCACTACCGCATCTCGATGAGAAGTATGCAGTACAGCGATCATCTTATCTTCTAGCTCAAAACGTTCCTCTAATGCTTCACCGAGTTTAGATAAATTCTCAGAGAACTCTCTGATTGTCTGTACGGTTGGCTCAGATAAAGTCGAAAAATCATCATTGAAGTCTAGGGCAATATCCGTACTTACCTGAATTTTAGGCAAGAGTTCTTGACCCTCTTCTAAACTACCGTCAGCGAAGTCACTGCCTTCAAGTAGTAGCTGTTCATAAACTTCAAAGTGTCCAGATGAGAGGTAATCCATCATTACTTGGCAGAAGGTTTGAACACGTAGATTGAGTTCATCATCGATTGGTTGTTCAGGTAGATGGACAAATAGGCTGATCAATCGCTGCCGTCCCTCTAACCAATTATCAATAATTTCGCTGACACCGCCCCAACGTTCCTTAGCGCTCTTACATTTTTCTAACATTATGCGCTCCTTTGCTGCCTTTAATTTAGGCAGTCATATAAGAATAAGTTTGTAACAATACTTTCGCTCTTTGGTTTAACCATCATATTCCTAAGCTGTTTCAAGGCGCAACAGCCGTTGTCTGAAAAACGCATTTTTATTGAGTCGCTTCATGTTCCAGTGCTATTTTTCTGTACTTGAGTGAAAATATTCTCCAGAGCGGCTGTTGGGCATTACCTGAGCGGGTTATACTCGGAATATTGTTGGATTTTACGGGGCGATAAATGTTTAAACGACTGGCTTTATTAATGGTATTGTTTTTTTCTGTGCAGTTGGCTTGGGCTGAAGGTGATACAGAGAAAACAGTTGAAGATTATGTGAACTATATCGAATTGAAGTCATTCACAACGAACTTGGATGGTGTAGGTAAACCTCGTTTTCTTAAATGCGAAGTAACAATTCAAGTTTCGAGTGAATCGGCACACCATGCGGTTAATGCTCATATGCCGCAAATCAGAAATGATTTGGTCTTTTTGTTAAGTTCTCAAAATGATGAAACAGTTGGGACGATTGAAGCACAAAATATATTGGCTAAAAAAGCGTTGAAAGTCGTACAGGATGTTCTTATTGCAGAAGAAAGCGAGAGCTTTGTGTCTGACCTGTTTTTTACCAGCTTTGTTGTTCAGTAAGCTTATATATTGTTCGTTAGAATAAAAAGATGCAGGCTAAGCCTGCATTTTTTTATTCCAAGATATAGCCCCTTAATTTGACATGTATTCAGCTAAGTAACTATCGAAATCTTGGCTGTCAGCCGCTTCAATCTCACGCTGTTCTTGCAGAGAGTCACCTTGCATATCTCTCAGTTTAACTTCCATGTTCTGATCAATAAGGTCAGATAAGAGCGTTTGTTTATGCAATTTGGCTTGTTGCATAACAAATTCGCTATGACTTAGGTTTTGCTCACGCATTACTTTTAGCACTTGTGCTGAAGGAGTGAGTTCTGGATTGTCTAATTTCTTTTGTTGCTCTTGTACCGATTGGACGTAGTTCGTACTTCCGTAAGCTTCATCCAATAGAGCGGCTGTTTGTTGCATCTCTAGCAATAGTTCACTACCCCATTGGTGTAGAGCGATCTCCTGATCATCTTTGAGAAGAGTTAATCCTGGTTCTCTGCCTCGGCTAACAACGCGCTGGTGGTTTTCACTAATCTGATCGCACTCTTCGGTGCTAATTTCTCTTTCTTCCATTAGAAGGCAGGTTAGCAAGAAGGTGTCTAAGAAATCCGCTTGGCATTGATCTATACCTAGAGGTAAAAATGGATTTATATCGGTATTACGAACTTCGATATATTCCACGCCGCGAGCAATCAATGCGTGTACAGGCTTTTCGCCAGATTGTGTAACACGCTTAGGACGGATATCGCTGTAATATTCATTCTCAATTTGCAGTACGTTAGCGTTTAACTGTTTGTACTGCCCATCGACCTTAACACCTAAGCTTTCATAAGGTTTGTAGGTTGTTCGGATCGCTCGGTTCAGTGAGCTTGCATAAGTATTTAAGTGGTTAAAGCAGATATTAAGGCCCGCTTGTGCTTTGTTGGAATAACCCAAATCACTCATGCGTAAAGAGGTTGCATAAGGCAGATAGAGGGTATCTCCTGATAAGCTCTCTAGTGCGTGTTTTTTCCCTTTTAGGAAAGAGCTACAAAGCGCAGGTGATGCACCAAATAAATAGATTAACAACCAAGAGTAGCGGCGGAAGTTTCTAATAAGGCTAAAATAGGAGGCTGATCTGAACTCTTGCAGGGAGCCACTATCGCCCATGTAGGTTTGGAGTATCGGCCAAAAGTCGGTAGGCATTGAAAAGTTATAGTGAATACCGGCAATGGTTTGCATCATCTTACCGTAGCGGTTTTCTAAACCTACGCGATAGATGTATTTCATCTTCCCAACATTGGAATCGCCATAACGGGCAATTGGAATTATTGATTCATCTAAAAGGTGGCATGGCATACTGGCTGGCCAGATCAGCTCTTCGTCCAAATTTTGGTAGGTGTAGCGATGTAGATCCGCCAAAAATTGTAATGCATCAGATGACTGTTCAAAGACTGGGGTAATAAATTCCAGTAACGACTCAGAATAATCCGTAGTTATATACTCGTGAGTAAGAGCAGACCCAAGGGCTACAGGGTGAGAAGTTTGTGCGAGTTCTTTATCAAGATCTACACGTAAACCTTCTTTCTCTAAACCATGCTGAAGCTGAGTTAATAAATTAACGTGGCCGCTTTCTTTTAACCAGCTGAGCTTCTGCTGTAGTTGGGAATAGGATGTTGTGGAAGACAAACGCTGATCCTTTAAGTCACTCATTGAAGGGGGGCATTATAATTGAGCAAACGCTAAATTGCTGCAATGAAACGAATTGTTCGCAATATTGACCGGATTTAAATGAAATAATTCATTAGAGCAGGTAAAGAAAATACCTGCTCCAATGAAAATTGCTCAGGATACGCTTAATACCTGCATTGAGTTGGTGCCGCCATCTTTCCCTAAGGTTGCGCCACGGGTAAGGATAACAAGGTCGCCGGTTTGGAGGAGATTACGCGCTTTTAGACCTGCAAGGACCTCGGTATTAAGTTTATCTTCACTGATCTGGGTTGCATCAAAGAAGATAGGTTCAACACCTCGATAAAGTGCGGTGCGGCGCATAGTTCTTTCATTGCGAGTCAGCGCAAATATAGGTAGGCCCGAGCGGATACGTGACATCCATAATGGAGTAGACCCTGATTCTGTTAGACAGATTATCGCTTTTACACCGATGAGATGGTTGGCCGTATACATTGCAGACCGTGCGATAGTTTCGTCAAAACGTTCCATTTTCATGGAGATATTTGTCTCCATTGGGCGTGCTATTTGGTGTTTCTCCGCGCCTTGGCATATAGAGGTCATTGATTTAACGACCTCTATAGGGTGTTTACCTGCTGCGGTCTCTGCTGACAGCATGACGGCATCGGTTCCATCAAGAATAGCGTTAGCAACATCGAAAACTTCTGCACGGGTAGGCATTGGGTTTTCGATCATCGACTCCATCATCTGTGTTGCTGTAATGACAAAGCGGTTCAGTTCCCTGGAGCGTTGAATCAGATGTTTTTGTACACCGATAAGTTCCGCATCACCAATTTCTACCCCTAAGTCACCACGCGCAACCATAATCCCATCACAAGCAAGGATAATTTGATCGAGCGCTTCATTGCTGGCAACGGTTTCTGCACGTTCAATTTTAGCAATTATCTCCGCACGGCTTCCTGCTTCATCCAATAATCTACGGGCTTCGTGTAGGTCTTCTGCATTACGAGGGAAAGATACGGCGATGTAGTCCATATCGATTTCGCCAGCAACTTTAATATCTCTGCGGTCTTTTTCTGTTAGGGCGGCCGCAGAAAGGCCTCCGCCTTGACGGTTGATGCCTTTATTATTTGAAAGAGGGCCGCCAATCATAACTTCTGTCAGAATTCGGCTTCCATCAATGCTCAAAACTTTGAGCTGCACGCGGCCATCATCTAGCAGCAGAATATCTCCAGCCGAACTGTCTTCTGGAAGCGCTTTATAATCTATTCCGACTTGCTGTTGGTCGCCATCTTGGTTGCCGAGTTGTGCATCTAATGTGAATTGATCACCTTTCTTAAGAGTAATGCGATCATCTTTGAAACGAGCAATACGAATTTTCGGACCTTGCAAATCACCAAGTATTGCGATGGATAAGCCCAATTTACGTGCAGTTTTTCTAACGTCGCTGGCTCTTTTTCGGTGATCTGCTGCGCTGCCATGGGAGAAATTTAGGCGGACTGTGTTTACTCCATTACGAAGAATCTCTTCCAATACACCAGGCTGGTCAGTGGATGGGCCTAAAGTGGCAACAATTTTTGTACGTTTCAACATGAGAAAAATTTGCTCCGTATTTGAGAAACATTAGACTCTAGTATAGTGCTACTAAGTGTACGAATTAAGTATTTCTCGATACTAAGTATAAAAAGAGCTTTAATAAACGAGCAGATAACCTTACTGGCCATAAATTTATGTCTCATATTTTATCGACAACTTGGCGTCGTTACCGATTACTATTCGTGACCTTTCTGGTTTCTACTTTTGTCGTTGTTGTTGTGCAAACAACGTTAATCAGTCGTACTCAGGGGCTGGATGAACTGCAGCATCGTTCTAGTGCCGATTTAAATCGTTATATCCTGAGCCTTCAGCAAAAACTGGATCGCTATAAAGACTTACCTAAACTTTTATCATCTCATTCTACTTTGACCGATGCGCTTCAGTGGCCGGATAATTTATCGACACAGCGGGCTAATATCTATCTGGAGCAGGTTAATCAATCGATCAATGCTGCAGATGTGTATTTGATGAATAACCTCGGGATGACTATTGCTGCAAGCAATTGGGCGAATGAGCGCTCTTTTGTAGGGAAGAACTATGCGTTTAGGCCCTACTTTAAAGATGCGATGGAAGGAAAGGCTGGGCGTTATTTTGCGTTAGGTTCTGTTTCGAAAAAAAGAGGTTATTACTTCTCTTTTCCCGCTTATAGCCATAACCAAATTATAGGTGTCGTTGTTGTCAAAATTGATTTAAACGAGATTGAGTCCGATTGGACGGATCCTGATTTAGATATCTTAGTGACGGATGAAGATGGGGTGATTTTTATATCAACTCAGACCGACTGGAAGTTTCGAACTCTTAAACCTTTATCTCAACAAGCGATTCAGCGAATAGCCGAAAGTTTAAGGTACGGAGATCATCAATTAACAGCCCTAGATATTATTGAGAAAAAAGAGCGCGAAGAGGGCGGTACACTCGTCACACTGGTGGATGGGGATAGGATCAATAACGAAGCCTTAGACGGGGTTAAAGCGAAAGAATTTCTTCTACAAAGTCGAGACTTAGAAGATAGCGGTCTTACAGTTGTTGTCTTAGCGAGTACCAAATCTGTCAAAGTTAAAATGTTTTATACCGCTTTGACTATAGGGTTTATCTTTATCGCATTAGTTTTGTTGATCATGGTATTACTGACTCGGCAGCGTATTACCCGGGAGCGGGCACGTTTTAAATTACTTGAAACAAAAGCACTCGAGGAGAATGAAGCGAGAGTTAGGGCAATAATTGATAATACCCAAGCAGGTTTGATTACCTTAGATGCTCAAGGGCGGATTGAAAGCATGAACTCTATGGGTGAGAAGCTATTTGGATATGATGAGGTCAATGTTAGATCTGCATATATCAGTAAACTCTTAGCCCAAGAAGATAGGGCGATCTGCTGGCGACATCTGACCGCATCAGATGAGGACCGCCAAGATGAGTTATTCACCGAGGCGCGGGGTTTACGTAAAAACGGTTCGGTCTTTCCAATTGAATTAATTATTGGGCATATGGACTATGGTGCGATTAAACGGTTTATTGTCACGATCCACGATATTACGCAACGTAAGCAGTATGAAGAGGAGCTAAAGCATGCGCGAGAGCTTCTTGAACACCGCGTTGAAGAGCGAACGGCTGATCTAACCGATGCGAATAGAAAGCTGTTGGAAGAGGTTGAAAAGCATCAGAATACACAAGATGAGTTGATTCAGACGGCAAAGCTGGCGGTATTAGGGCAGATGTCAGCAGGTATTAACCATGAGCTTAATCAACCGCTAACGGCTATTCGTACTTATGCTGATAATGCGCAGGCTTTTCTTAAGCTCGGGCGTATGGATACGGCTGAAAAGAATTTGAATGAGATAAGTAAATTAACGGAAAGGATGGCTAAAATTATCCATCCATTGAAAGAGTTCTCACGAAAAACGTCAGGAAATGCTGAACCTGTTTGTCTTAAAAACGTACATGATGGGGCGATGTCGATAATGTATGGCCGCCTTAATAAGGTAAAAGCCCAAGTTAACTGGCCACATGACTTAGATCATAGTTATGTAATGGGTGATACTGTGCGGTTAGAGCAAGTGCTAGTGAACCTGATCAGTAATGCACTTCAGGCGATGGAAAGCGAGCAGGCCCCCGTGGTTGATATCGAACTATATAACGAACCAAAGTGGACGGTTCTACTGGTGAGAGACCATGGACCAGGGGTTCCTGAAGATGATTTAAATCGAGTTTTTGAACCGTTTTATACAACAAAAAAAGCAGGGCAAGGTTTAGGTTTAGGGCTATCAATCTCCTACCGAATTATTGAAAGTATGGGAGGGCAATTATCAGTAGAGAATCATCCCCAAGGTGGTGCTGTCTTTAAGATTTGTTTACCTATAGCTCAAGCACCTGATAATGTTATTTCTTAAAATAGATAGTTGGAATCTTATATGAGTGATCAGAGTCCCCTGCCCATTATTCTTGTTGATGATGAGAAGCATATCCGTTTGGCAGCGGGGCAGGCTTTAGAGCTTGGAGGGTATGACGTTACGACGCTAGAAACAGCCGAGCAAGCGTTGAGTATTATTACATCTGATTGGCCAGGGATTTTAATTACCGATATCAATCTACCCGGTATAGATGGTTTAGATTTGATGAAGCAAGTGGTGGCTTTAGATGCCACGCTGCCCGTTATTTTGATTACTGGGCATGGTGATATATCTATGGCCGTTAGTGCTATGCGCGATGGTGCTTATGACTTTATAGAAAAACCTTTTTCCTCTGAGCTGTTGCTTGATGTGGTGCGTCGAGCTATAGAAAAGCGCCATCTTATTATTGAAAACCGTCGTTTAAAGCAGGAACTCGAAGCGCAAAGTGTACCGGGTCCTCGGATTATTGGTAAAACAGGACCTATCGCCCAAGTACGAAACTTAGTGCATACCATCGCGGATACCCCTGCTGATATTTTGATTTTAGGTGAAACAGGTACAGGGAAAGATCTGCTCGCGCGCTATATCCATGAGCATAGCCATCGGAGTGATAAAAATTTTGTTGCGATTAACTGTGGAGCCGTCCCTGAAAACTTAATTGAGTCTGAGCTTTTTGGGCATGAGAAAGGGGCGTTTACCGATGCCAAGGCTCGACGGATCGGAAAATTTGAATATGCCAATGAAGGTACTCTATTTCTCGATGAGATAGAGAGCATGCCGATGACTTTACAGATTAAGTTATTGCGGGTATTGGAAGATAGGTCGATAGAGCGCTTAGGCGCGAATGAGATTATCCCTCTGGATCTGCGTGTAATCGCGGCCACTAAAGTGGACTTAAAGGAAGCGGCGGAGCGAGGTGAATTTAGAGAGGATCTGTATTATCGCTTAAATGTAGTGCGGGTTGATATTCCAGCCTTACGTGAGCGTAGAGATGATGTTGGCATGTTATTTCAACACTTTGCCTTAATCGCATCTTCTCAATATGGCCGAGAGGTACCTTTATTATCCCCTGAACGGATGCATAGTTTAATGATGCATGATTGGCCCGGTAATGTGCGTGAGTTGCGTAATTTGGCTGAACGCTATGTATTACTGGGGGAGAGCTGTTCATTCGATTTTGAAAATAGGCCGATTACTGATGTTAACGCAAGCAACCATATGACCTTGCCTGATAAAGTAGATCAATTTGAACGTATGTTGATCCAAGCTGAGTTATCTCGTTGTGGAGGGTCTATCAAAGAAACATTAATCAGTTTAGGCCTACCAAGAAAAACACTGTACGACAAAATGAAGAAATATGGCCTAGATAAGAAAGATTTTAAATAGCTCGAATAGGTGAAACTAAGTTGTTTGTACTGACTTAGATTGCTCTTATGAGATCCCATATACTAAAAAGCCCCTATAACATTTAGATTTAGGGGCTTTTTGGTTTGTAGGATTTTTAAAGTTTAAATTTTTGCACCATAGATTCGAGCTGCCCAGCTAAAGTATTCAGTTCATGGGCCACTTGATTTAGTTTTCCTGCACGGGATGAGGTTTGTGCAGCTGTTCGAGCAATCTCTTGGACGCTTGTATCTACGCTAGACGTCATCACTGTTTGCTCTTTTGCTGAAGATGAAACCATATGGTTCATATCGTTGATCCTACGTACCTCGTCAGAGATCTTTGTAAGAGCCACAGAGGTCTCTTGTACTTTTGTGACACCCGCCTCAGCGCTAATATGTGCTTGATCCATGACCGTTACTGCGTCTTTAGCATTTTCTTGCAGTTCTTCGATAATGGTATTGATCTCTTCCGTGGAGGAGCGCGTTTTACTGGCTAAAGTACGCACTTCATCTGCAACTACGGAGAAGCCACGACCTTGCTCACCAGCGCGTGCTGCTTCGATTGCGGCGTTAAGTGCGAGGAGGTTGGTTTGCTCTGCTATTTTTTGAATTACCTCAAGAACAGTGCCGACACTTTGGCTTTGTTGGTCAAGTTTATTGATAACTTCGAGAGCTCGATCAATATTATTTTTTAGCTGCTCGATAGCATTCAGTGCCTGCTCTGTGATGAGGGTGCCTTCTTGGCTTTGTTTTAATGCCATATCAGAAGCTGAAACTGTGTTGCTGGCATTCGTATCTACATTTTGGGTGGATATTTCCATCTGTTCCATTGCAACCGCAACCGCATCGGTTTGTACCTGTTGGCTATGAACTGCGCTATTCGCTAAGTCGGCAATATCATTAATCGAGGTGCTTGATGTACTTAGTTGGTGAACGGTGGAACTTACTTTGCTTAAACTACCGTGGAAATCTTCCAGCATGACATTTAGAGAGTTAGACATCGTGCCTATCTCATCTTTGGAGTTGACCTCGATTCTGAGCTTAAGGTTAGAATCTTTATGGATGGTATTAATAGTGTCACCCATTTTGCGTACAGGGCGGATAACCAGGTGACCCAAAAGTAAACTGATAAGGATGAGCCCGCCAATGAAGAGCACTAGTTCTGTGACGGCAACGCTAATTAGATTGCTACGAATGGTGTTGTCTAAATTTTCAAAAGAATAGGTTACGCGTACTGCACCTAAAACATTACCCTCTTCCGTTTGATGGCAGAGTAAGCAATTGGTCCCTTTGTAATCAGGTAGGGCTTTCATGGGAGTAATAATAGTGAGGCGGTGTCCTTGCGTGTCATTGATCTCCTCAACTATATGTTCGCCATCCATTGCCCTACGATCAAGCTCATCTTCAATTTTTGAATCCGCAGTGCCTGGACCATAGACATGGGCGACTATATCTCCGCGAATAATTCGTGCTTCTAAAACATCGGGGTTGGCTAAAATCTTTTTTTGAAGTGTTTCACGATTCGACATTGCGCCGCTGAGCATCAGTATATTTATACTGTCAAAATAGGAATCTGCTGTATCGCTGGTGTTCTTTTTTACTACTTCTGAAACTAGTCCCGATTCACTTCTATAGATGGCGGTTAGGGAGCTGACTAAGATAATAAGAAAAACAGCCGCTAATGAGAGGTTTACTTTTGTTTGAATTGAAAGGCCATCTAGTTTCACACTCTAGCTCCTGTTTTTCGTAGGTTCAGGGATCATATTAGCTGCATATTTATACTAAGGTGAAGTGATATTTTCGTATACCGCTTATAGCTCAATAAGATAGATGCAGATCAAACAACTATAGGAAAAGGTTTTGCGCCCCCCATTGTTTCACAAAAAGGGTCAGTATCCGCCTTAAAATTTGTTTGAATGTGTGATTATCCGCCACTTTTGGCGTAAGAGTAGCGCTTTCGGTAAACCGTAGATTATCTATTTATATTAGTAACTATGGGTTCTCCAGCTTAGAGATATGCTTTTTTACCTGAGTTGGCCTTCTTTTTGCTGTATTGGGTGTATAGATTCAGACAAGTCTGCGTAAAAAAAAGCGGAATAGCGCTGAATTTAAAAACAAAAACGATAAATAAAAGTCCCATAACAGGAGATTTCACATGCGTTTACTGACTGCTGCAGTCACTACCCTAGCTTTAACTTTTGGAGCACAAGCGGTTTCCGCTGCTCCAGTAGAGATTAAGTTCTCACACGTAGTTGCTGAAAACACACCTAAAGGCCAGATGGCAATTAAGTTTAAAGAACTTATTGATGAGCGTCTTGCTGGTAAGGTTGAAGTAAAAGTATTCCCTAACTCTCAGCTTTTTGGTGATAACAAAGTACTTGAAGCTATGTTGTTAGGTGATGTGCAGATGGCTGCGCCTTCACTATCTAAATTCCAGAAGTACACTAAAACGCTTCAGATTTTTGACCTTCCGTTCCTATTTAAAGATATGGCAGCGGTAGAGAAATTTCAGAACGGTCCAGAAGGCCAGAAATTATTGAACGCTTTGCAGAAGAAGGGCCTTGTCGGTCTTGGTTATCTGCATAATGGTATGAAACAGCTTTCTTCAAGCAACCCGTTACAAGTACCAGGTGATGCGTCAGGTAAAAAGTTCCGCATCATGACATCTGATGTACTTCAGGCGCAGTTTGAAGCGGTTGATGCCGTACCATTGAAAAAACCATTCTCCGAAGTATTCACATTACTTCAGACTAAAGCGATTGATGGCCAAGAAAATACATGGTCTAACATCTACTCGAAAAAATTCTTCGAAGTACAGCCGTACATCACAGAATCGAACCACGGTGTTCTTGATTACTTAGTGGTAACTTCTGCTGAATTTTGGATGGGCTTGGATAGCAATCTGAAAGTTGAAGTTAAGAAAGCGCTAGATGAAGCAATTCTGCATGGTAATACTATTGCTGCTCAGAAAGCGGATTCTGATAAGCAGAAGATTATTGATTCTAAACGCTCTGAAGTGCTAACACTTTCTGACGCTGAACGCGCTCAGTGGGTTGAAGCGATGAAGCCAGTTTGGAAAAAGTTTGAAGATCAGATCGGTGCCGATCTAATCAAAGCTGCCGAAGCGTCTAACAACTAATATAAGTTGGGACTCTCACCGGGTAGGAACCTCGCTCCTTCTACCCGGTATCTATCTCTCCCACATTCAGAGGAGAGCTTCAGACAGACCAATATTATTTATTGGAGTTGTCCTGTGAATGTTGTTTCACCTAACTATTCTAATCGAACGACGTGAGTCGCTACGGGGGCCATTATGGTACGTAATCTCGTAACTAAGCTGGAAGAGGGCTTTTTATCTGCGCTTCTAGTTTCAATGACCTTGCTTGTTTTTGCTGAAGTAATTGCTCGCTTTGGTTTTAATGCAGGCATCCACTGGGCGCAGGAAGTAACGCTTCTTCTTGCGGCTTGGTTTGTCCTTTTTGGTGCCTCTTATGGCGTTAAAGTAGGTGCACACATCGGCGTTGATGTGTTCGTAAAACTATTACCTCAAAATACACACCGTTTTATTACGTTAGTGGCCGTAGCATTATGCTTGGTTTATTGCGGGCTGTTTCTCTACGGTTCTTGGATCTACCTAAGCAAGATGAAAATGATCGGAATTGAGTTGGAGGATCTACCTATACCTAAGTGGATTCCTATGAGTATTCTTGTCATTGGTTTTGTTTTGCTAATTATTCGTTTCTTGCAGTTAGGCTGGAAGGTTGTGACTAATCAAGCGGATGGTTTTCATTTTGCTGATGAAGCGGAAGAGTCTATGGAGATCGCTAAAGAGCTGAAAGAGACAGCGCTTGGTGATGAGCAGCCCCAGAAAGTATCTAAAGAGGGGGATAAATAATGACTATTGCCGTGCTATTTATCATGCTTTTTGGTTGCATGTTGATCGGTATGCCGATCGCTATTGCTCTAGGTTTATCTTCTGTAACAACGATTCTGTTGTTTTCAAATGATTCCCTTGCTTCAATCTCGTTGAAGCTATTTGAAGCGACATCAGAACACTATACATTACTCGCTATACCTTTCTTTATTTTGTCCTCATCCTTCCTATCAACGGGTGGTGTTGCTAAACGATTGATTAACTTTGCAGTTGATACTGTTGGTCATATTCGAGGCGGCTTAGCGATGGCATCGGTTATGGCTTGTATGCTGTTTGCAGCCGTATCAGGTTCATCGCCTGCCACTGTGGCGGCTATAGGTACTATCTGTATCGCAGGCATGGTGCGTTCCGGCTATCCAAAAGCATTTGCTGCGGGCGTTATTGCCAATGCGGGTACTTTAGGTATTTTGATACCGCCTTCGATTGTGATGCTGGTTTATGCTGCAGCTACAGAAGTATCTGCATCGCGCATGTTTATGGCGGGCTTTCTTCCAGGTTTGATGATGGGTCTTATTTTGATGATCGCTATCTATATTGTAGCGAGAGTTAAAGGGTTGCCTTCTCAGCCTTTCCCTGGTTTTAAAGCGCTGGCTAAATCGGGTTTGATTGCTTTAGGCGGCTTAATGCTGATTATCATCGTATTAGGTTCTATATACGGTGGTGTGGCATCGCCAACTGAAGCTGCGGCTGTTGCGGCGGTTTATGGCTATTTTATTGCTGTGATGGGGTACCGAGATATAGGTCCTATGAAAGGCATTCCTTGGCTGAAGTCGGGAGAGAATATCATTGCTGCAGCGGTACGTAACTCTGTGCAGATGATTATTGCCATTCCTAAGTCCATCAGTGATCCAGAAGTGCGTAAAGTGCTGCTGGATGCGTCTAAAGTGTCAATGATGCTGCTATTTATCATTGCCAACGCAATGCTGTTTGCTCATGTACTGACGACAGAACGTATTCCTCATACTATTGCTGAGCAAATTATTGCTTGGGGCTTACCTGCTTGGGGCTTCCTCATCGTAGTCAATATCTTGTTATTGATTGCCGGTAACTTTATGGAGCCTTCAGCAATCTTGTTGATTATGGCGCCTATCTTGTTCCCGATTGCTATGAAGCTGGGTATCGATCCTATCCATTTAGGCATCATTATGGTGGTGAATATGGAGATAGGGATGCTGACCCCGCCGGTGGGGCTCAATCTCTTTGTCACAGCCGGGATAACCGGGGAAAACATGATATGGGTTATCAAGGCGTGCCTACCTTGGTTGTGTTTGCTCTTAGGTTTCTTGATGCTGATTACTTATGTTCCTCAGATATCATTATTCCTGCCAGAATATATCGACCAATTAAATGGTTATTAATTAATCTCGTCCCTGGGAGGTTTCCCTTAAAACTTCCCATTTCTAATCTGTTGATTAGTGCATTTAACCACCGCTTGCGGTGGTTTTTTTTGTTTAGTGCTACTTTGTTATTTAGCACTATTGGGCAGTTCGTGTTGCAACAGGTATAATCCGCCGTTCAAACTATTTACGGCAGAAAAGAGATACTAGGGTGTTAGGTTATTTAGCAGCGCTGTGGGGTATTACCGGCATCAGTTTATTGTTAGGCAGTGCGATTTATCGGTTAAGTTCGATAGGTTGGCAAACCTTTGCATATGAGCTGAATTGGTATCATTGGTTGGCGATGGCCGTTTGTATTGCTTTTATGGGGTTTGCTGAAGGTTATCGTGGATTCCAAAAAGCTTGGGCTCCGCGGGTGGCTGCACGTATTTTATACCTTTCTCAGAACGTCTCTCCCTTGAGAGTGTTCTTAGCACCGTTGTTTTGTATGGGCTTTTTCTCCATTGTGCGTAAAAGAATGATAGTGACCTATTGCTTGACGTTAGGGATTGTCGGGATGGTTCTTCTTGTTCATCAGCTCGAACAGCCTTGGCGAGGGATTATCGATTTAGGCGTTGTTACCGGTTTAGTTTGGGGCGTGACATCGTTATTTCTGTTTACCTTACAAGCTTTTTTTGGGCAGAGTTTTGAGCACTCGCCTGAGATGCCTTAACGGCAAATATGATTCCTGAATCTGATGAGTTTTCCTTAACCTTCAGGGTGTTTTCTGCGCAGCGTTCAGTTTTCCAGTTTTTGCGTCACCGCTTAGTTGATGCTCACGGTGCACAGTTAGCCGATCTGTTTAGTTCTCATCGTATTCTTATTGATAATCAACCGGCTTCTTTAAATCAAGCTTTAGATGCTGGGCAAAAGGTGACAGTTTTCCTGCCAGAGCATCAGGAGGAGGTTGTCGATACTCGCTGGAAACTACTATGGGAAAATACAGAGCTACTTGCTCTTTATAAGCCTCACCTTTTACCTGTAAGTCGTACCACGCGCAACCTTTACCACACACTTATCTCTTTGGTTCGGCGTGAAACAGTCTACGATCAGTGCCAATTACTACATCGCTTGGATACGGAAACAGCGGGGGTGATTCTGCTTGCTAAAGATCGGGCTGCTGATCGAAAGTGGAAGCCTAAACTTAATCAGTTGATGCTAAAAAAAATTTATCATGCGTGGGTAAGTGGTGAACCAAGCTGGGATGTTCATCGGTTTGAGTGTGAGTTATCAGAAAAAGAGGGTAGCTTAATTCGTAGTCAGGTATACGTTGTTGAACCAGATAGTGCTGATTTTTTTAAAAAGCCTAAATACAGTAAGACAATATTTACAGTGCTGCAGCGTAAAGCAGGCTATACGCTGATTGAGTGTGAATTATGTACTGGGCGTAAACATCAAATTAGAGCTCAATTAGCCTACTTAGGTCATCCCATTTTGGGTGATAAAATATATGCTCATCAAGGGCGGTATTATCTTCAGCGATTAACAGAGGGGCTTTCAGCATTGGATTATCAATGTCTAAGCAGTCCCTATCAGCGATTAGAAGCGGTTAAGGTTGTTCTGTCACTACCAGACGAAAAGGTGGAAATTACTACAGATGCCTATTCGCACCTGTAGTTAATTCTCCTGATTTAGCCAAGGAATAGTTTGTAAGCAGTGTTGTCCGTTTCTTCCCAGTAGTTGTAACCAATTTTAGATAGGAATTTACCCACTTGGTCGCGTTCAGCGTTGGGTACTTGCATGCCAACTAAGACGCGTCCGTAAGCTGCGCCATGGTTACGGTAATGGAACATGGATATATTCCATTTACCGCCTAGTTTGCTAAGGAAATTCATCAGTGCTCCAGGACGTTCCGGGAACTCAAATCGATAAATAACCTCGTCATTAAGGCTGTCAGGTGAGTGCCCACCGACCATATAACGAACGTGGAGTTTGGCGATCTCGTTATCTGTTAGATCTTCAACTTCATAAGCTTGCTCACGGAGCTCAGTGAGGAGTTCAGTACGGTCATTGCTGTTGGGTGTTAGCTGCACTCCTGCGAAAACAATCGCATTGCTATCATCGCTATAGCGGTAGTTGAATTCGGTGATATTACGTTTACCTAAGGCTGAACAGAACTTTTTAAAACTTCCTGCTTGCTCAGGGATACGGGCGGCAATAATCGCCTCACGTTTTTCGCCCAGTTCAGAACGTTCTGCAATATGACGTAAACGATCAAAGTTAACATTCGCACCAGAATCTATAGCGATCAGTGTTTTATCTGAACATTGCTCTCGGTTAACATATTTCTTCATACCCGCGACACCTAAGGCGCCTGCCGGCTCGCAGATAGAGCGGGTGTCATCATAGATATCTTTAATCGCTGCGCAAATTTCATCGGTCGATACAGTGATTACTTCATCGACATACTTTTTGGCAACCTCAAAGGTATTTTCACCAATGATGGCAACAGCAACGCCGTCAGCAAAAATGCCCACTTGGTCGAGGGTCACTCGCTTACCTGCATCTAGTGCGGCTTTTAGGCACGCGGAATCTTCTGATTCGACACCGATCACTTTAGTCTCGGGGCGAAGGTACTTAACGTAGGCAGCGATACCTGCGATTAAACCGCCCCCGCCTACAGGAACAAAGATCGCATCTATAGGGCCTGATTCTTGACGCAGAATCTCCATTGCCACGGTGCCTTGGCCCGCGATCACATCAGGGTCATCAAAAGGATGGACGTAGGTCATTCCCTTCTCTTTGACGAGTTTCTGGGCATAGCTGGCCGCATCGTCGTATGCATCTCCGTGCAGAACTACTTTGCCACCTAAGCGACGTACATTATTTACTTTTACGTCGGGTGTGGTTTTTGGCATGACGATGGTTGCTTTAACACCGAGGTATTTAGCTGACATTGCCAAGCCTTGCGCATGATTGCCCGCGGAGGCGGCAACAACACCGCATGCTTTTTGTTTCTCAGAGAGCTGGGCCATTTTGTTGTAAGCGCCACGAATCTTAAATGAGAAAACGGGTTGCTTATCTTCACGCTTAAGTAGAATTCGATTTTCCAGACGTTCAGAGAGCCCTTTGGCTTCATCCAATGGGGTTTCTATAGCTACATCGTAGACGCGGGCTTCTAAAATTTTCTTTATATAACGGTCTGGCATAGGGGTAACTTCATCTGAAAAACCAAATAGGGTAGAAATGGTAAAGGCAAAGCGGTATTGCGTCTACACGATGGAGGCGATGCAGCGTATAATTTACGCAGAAATTAACATTTATTAGCAAATACGGGTGTTTTAACTGCCCGTTAAGCACAGGTGCCAATCATGACGCAGGATGAGATGAAAAAAGCAGTTGCCGATGCTGCTGTAGAATACATCAAACCTAAACTAAGCAAAGAGAGTATTGTTGGTGTAGGTACAGGCTCTACTGCAAATTTCTTTATTGATGCACTCGCTGAAATAAAGCATATGTTTGATGGCGCTGTTGCAAGCTCAGAAGCGACAGCTGAACGCCTAAAAGGACATGGTATTGAGGTGTTTGATCTTAATTCTGTTTCTGAAATGGACGTTTATGTTGATGGTGCGGATGAATTTGACTCCGGTTTAAACCTTGTTAAAGGTGGTGGTGGCGCATTAACTCGCGAGAAGATTGTTGCTGCTGTGGCGAAAGAGTTTGTTTGTATTGTTGATGGTACGAAGAAGGTGGGAGTGCTCGGTGCTTTTCCGTTGCCGGTAGAAGTTATCCCTATGGCGCGTTCTTATGTGGCACGTGAAATCGTGAAATTAGATGGTATGCCTGAGTGGCGGGAAGGTTTTGTTACTGATAACGGTAACTTGATTTTGGATGTCCATGATATGGAAATTATGCATGCCAAAGAACTAGAGACGCAGCTAAATAACATTGTTGGCGTAGTGACCAACGGGTTGTTTGCGAATCGTGGTGCTGATGTCGTCTTGATGGGCACAGAGACGGGTGTAGAGACAATTACTCTATAACTCGCTGGCACTCTTATATAGCTCAAAGCCTCGCATCTGCGGGGCTTTTTGTTATGGATAACTTATTCTGATCGGCTTGCCTTTTTTACTCTATCGGTACAGCGCCAACCACCCATAATCGCAAGTCCTGCAAAAAGAAATAGGGTCATTGCTAGGCTGTTATTTATCAGCATCAGTTTTTCGTGATAGATGCTTGATATGCCTAAGACTAGCCCCGCACTGATAACGCAGGTAATCGCTCCTATGGCAAAAGCAACGTAAGTTGGTTGTTCTTTTTTTACGCACCATTTTGCCAATAGGCCAATGGTCAGCCAGTAACTCAGTAAAATGGCAATAGGGGTTATATTTTCCATGGGGCTCCAAAGTGCTCGGTTCAATCTATAGTTAAGGTCGATAAACCGGTTACAGATGATATTAAGATTTTATTACGGTGAGGTTAAATAGGACTTACTGTTGGCTGCTTTTAAGCAAACTATCCGTCTCTTTTAGTGTTGAGATACTAAGGGCATACAGAGAGCTGTGGAGCTTAGAAGGATATATAAGCGAAGGCGGGAATATTAGGCTGCTTTCTTAAAAGCAGCCTAATGCTTTTTTATCAGTTGCTTATAATGCTTAGAACGTCATTCGGCTAATAGCAATGCTTGCTGGCATAGTAACCCAAGCCATAGCTATTAAGTTAATAATGATCCAAGAGAAGCCAGAGGAGTCGCGGAAATCTTCGTTATGTTCTGCCATGATAGTCACCCCTAATTTAAGATATAACGATGCCAGCCTGTTCTGTGAAGTAAATCAATAGAGATTACTTCAACCCATTTTAAGCCTGAGCCCTTAAGGGCCTCTTTTGGCAGGGTGTAGAGAACGGCTAAAACCGTGTTAATGTGCATAGAACTGTCTTGGTGGTCTGTAGATTCGCCAATTGCGCGGGATTTTAACAGGATTGTTTAAAATTTAATAGGTTATTTATATTGGTGTATTAGCACTTAATAGTGGTGCTATATCATTACTTTTTGTAAGGTCTTTGCGTTAGCTGACAAGATCTGATCTGTTAGTGATTAATATATTGATTTTTTTATAGAACGTTAGGCTCCTATTCATAAAATTCTATTATGATGAATAGACTAGCGTTAGATTAATGAGTGAAAAATAATTATGTTGCGTTTCTTTCTTATCTCCATTGTTACTCTTGCTTTACTGTTTCACAGTGTGCCTTATCTTGTTAGAGATCAGGTTGTTGTTTGGTTGTTAAATAATGGCGCAGAGCAAGCG
The DNA here is from genome assembly GCF_030547185.1 of Neptuniibacter sp. 1_MG-2023. Classification (GTDB taxonomy): domain Bacteria; phylum Pseudomonadota; class Gammaproteobacteria; order Pseudomonadales; family Balneatricaceae; genus Neptuniibacter. The sequence continues at coordinate 49,676 of NZ_JAUOQR010000010.1, read as the reverse complement.
GAATTAAAGGCAATTAAAGTTAACTGGTTTACCGGTCATATCCTTATTGATGGACTTAAAGCATCAGCGCCAGATAAACCGGCGTTAGTGGTTGATCAGCTCAGCGTTGATTTAGATTACTCGCAATTAAAAGATGAAAAGATAGTATTAACGGCTGTTGAGCTAATGGGTATTAATCTAGGTCTTCGTGAGCAGGGTGAAAGTCTGTGGTTGGGCCCTATTGATCTTAATGGATTAACGCAGAGCGATAGTCCTGCAGAGCCTGAAGAGGAAACCGATGATGAACCATCTAATTGGAGCTTTGGTTTAGCTGAATTGCACTTAAGTGATATTAAGTGGTCTGCTGATATAGCAGGTCAGAAGCATCAGCTGCAATTAAACACGGGTCGTGTTGCTGACTTTTATCTATGGGATCAGAATCAGCTCGTTTCTATTGATCTAGATGGTAAGTTAAACAATGCACCAATAACTCTCTCTTCTAGTTCTTTACCTTTACCTGAAGAGAAGAGCTCAGAGCTTAAAGTTAAATTAGAAAACTTCCCATTGCACAGTGTTACAGGGGTCTTTTTACCGACACTTCGTGCCCATATAGACCTTGATTTAAATATTAAAGCGCAGAGTAATATAGGCAGCCATTTAACTAATGTTGTGCAGAATGGCTCTATACGGGTACGTAACCTCGCCTTTGAGCAAGACGATTTAAAGATCAATGAGCAAAGTTTAACGTGGAGCGGTAGCGTTAATCTGGCGTTACTGAAAAGCGAATTAAAGTCCTTAAATACTAAGGGAAAACTAGCACTTAAAGGGGTAAATTTAACTCAGGCTGGAAGTCAGTTGTCATTAGATGACCTGCAGTTAAATTCAGCGATTAACCTGCAGGGTTTAAAACAACTTAACGTCTCTGATTTAGCCCTTAACCTGAGTAAATTAAAGCTTTCGCAAGCGGATCAGGCTGTAAATATAGATGCTCTAGATCTTACTGCCAGTGCTGAAACAGCAGATATGGATGTTTGGAAAGTGTCTGTACCCAGCTTAAATTTAACGGATGTTGGTTTATCTGCGGCAGATGCTTTGATCTCGATTAAAGGTGTCGCGCTAGCATCGGCATCATTGCAGCATAAACTTGGATCTGAAGCTGAAAACTTACCTGAGTTGCAACTATCTGTACCTAAACTGGATGTAACAGATGTTGACCTATCAGTATCCGGTGACTCGCTTGTTTCAGTAAAAGGGTTAACTCTGGCGTCAGCTTCTTTACAGGGTTTAGATCAGATGACATTAGCTGAACTGAACACTGAACAGTTAAAAGTGGCTGGGGATGGAGGGGTGTTCACTCAGTGGAAGGGTATTCGTGCGAAAAAAATCCAGCTAAACCAATTACAGACCCTTAGTATTAATCAGCTCCTTTTAAATGATAGTCAAACCCGCTTACATTTAACGTCTACGCGTAGCTTGTCGGATCTAGATTGGTTGTTGGCTCATGTCCCATCAAGCAAAGGGGATTCCGAGTCTAAAAGTACAGCAGCGGGTGGCAAACCTTTTCGCGTTAAACTTAATCAAGTATTACTCTCCGGCAACAATCAGGTCAGTGTTGTTGATCAGGGTGTAAAACCCGCTTTTAAAACAAAACTTGATATTAGCAAAATTAATCTGCGGTCTTTAGATACAGGGTCGAAAGGTGAAACGAGTTTTGAGTTAGCAGCCAAAAGCAAGTTTTCTACGATTACTGCAAAAGGGGCGATGGAGCTCTTTAGTGGCAATTACGGTGGTCATTGGGATGCGGTGATTAAAGGGCTTGAGTTACCAGAAGTTAGCCCTTATTCGTTAGAATATACCGGTTATTATTTACAAAGTGGTCAACTAACATTGACCACTAAAGGCTCAATTAAAGATCGGAAGTTAGATGGAGATTCAGATATCCGTCTAAACAAGCTTGAGGTGGAAGCACGTAACAATAAACGTAGCGGAGAGTTCGATAAAAAAGTATCTATGCCTTTAGGCACCGCCATCATGATTCTTCAAGATAATGATAATAATATTGATCTACAAATACCTTTAGATGGCTCTTTGGATGATCCTAAATTTGGTTATCAGACGGTTATTAATAAGCTGGCAGGAAAAGGGCTTAAAAATGCAGCTATGGGTTATCTAACTAAAGCACTTCAACCTTTTGGCGCGTTGATTTCTATTAGCCAGATGGTGATGGATGCTCAAGATAAAGGTTCATTTATTAAGCTGCAGCCTGTCTTTTTCTCCCCTGCGCAAACGACGCTATCATCCGAATCAAAACTTTATATGGCTAAATTGGCTGAGATGATGAATGAGCGTAAAGGGATGCGTATGAATATTTGCGGTTTAGCTGTTATTGCGGATAAGCCTGCAATATGGGAGCAGTTACAGGCTGAGAATAAAGAACGGGATAAGCCTGTAGATGAGGAGATCTTGTTACTTGAGTTAGAACCCGCTTTGCAAGCTTTAGCGCAGGAGCGTAGCGATGCGGTTAAGAGCGAGCTTTCAGGTAAACAGGGGGTTGATATAGAGCGCCTGTTTAGCTGTTACCCTAAAGTTGATCTGCAAACTAAAGAGAAGCCACAAGTAACTTTAGGCTTATAAAGCTTAGAGTAAGCGCCCCACAGTTCAAATAGTTAGGTATTTGAACTGTGGGGCTGTGATAAAAACTAACAGGTTACTGACTTAGCGACTGATCAGAGTGTTGTAACTTTTGGCTAAGCTTTGTTGACGATGACTCAGTTTGCTAATCAGCATAAACAGTGCACAGCTCAATAGAGGCAAACTTATCCACAGGTAAGGATGCAGGACTGGATCAAGTTTTAAGAGTTGTTGATGAATTGGCCATAAGCTGACTTCGGTAATAACCACCGCTAAAAATCCACTAATTAAACCAATTAATCCCATCTCCATACGATCAAGTTGCCTACATTGCTGCTGGCTTGCACCGAGTGTTTGTAAAAGTGCATTTTCATAGCGGCGCTGTTCAAGCTCTTGGGTAAGCGTGACATACAGTAGTATGAGTCCTGCACTTGTCGTCAGTAGCATTAATAAACTTGATAGCATTGATAACCGAGTCAGCAGGTGTTGCAGTTGTTCCAGTATTTGCCGTACATCAATTAGCGTTAAGGTTGGAAAGGTTTCCATTAGCTGTCGGCTAACTGAAGCGTCATCTTTGCCTAAATGAAAGCTGGTTAAATAGCTGGCGGATAGATCTTCTAGCAGCCCTGGAGAGAAGATAAAATAGAAGTTGGGCTGGAATGAATCCCATTGAACTCTACGTATGCTTTGGACTTCAGCCTTACGTTCGATTCCCCCAATATTAAAACCGACAATGTCGCCTAATTTTAGTCCTAACTCCGAGGCGATTTTCTCCTCTATGGAAACAGAGGCTGGTTGAGTATCCTGTGTCTCAGCTGCTTTAGTCTGGGTGTCCCATTGCCCTTTTATTAAGGTGTTGTGGGCGGGCATCGTAGCGGTAGAGGTTAAATTGAGCTCGCGATTAAGTGAGGGGTGATCTTGCTGTTTTTTTGTTAGGGCTTCTGACAGCGGCAGATCATTAATACTGTTTAAACGGCCGCGATAGATAGGCCACAGCGGATTATCAATCTTATTTTGCTGTAACAATACTTGTAGGTCGTCCTTCTCCCACTCCTGAATGTTAATTAAAAAATGATTAGGGGTGTCTTCTGGCAGTTGATCCTGCCAACGACTGAGTAAATCGTTTAAAGCGATAAGGTTAATACTTAGCAGGGAGAATAATAGACAGATCACGGGGATCTGTACTCTATACCAGCGCTGCTGCTGTTGCACACGGCTAAGAAGCAAATTCCCCATAGGATGGTGAGGAGCCAATTTCTTGATAATCTGTTTGCTGATATAAGCACCAAAGCTACCAAGGAGCCCTCCAATTAGGAGCAAGCAAAGAATTAAGCTGATTGTTAATAGAATATTGTTGAGATACCAAGTGGTCGAAATGATCAGTAGGCCAATAGCGATCAGGTAAGGCAGCTTGCTCCCCCAGCTAAGCGAGGCCGTTTGATCTTGAATAAGTTGCAGTGGATTACTTTTTTGTAGCTTAAAGAGGGAGGGCAGACCTAAGCATAGCAAGATGCTTATCCCCAGCAAGGGGCCCGATAAATAGGTAAAAGAGGACGCTGCTGGAACTGGTTGAGGAAGAACACCTTGTAAAAGGGTCAGACCTAGATTTTCTAATAGGAGTGCAAGGGAGACTCCCGCTATAGAGCATAAGGCCCAAGCGAAGATGAACTGTGTGATATACAGCAGCAGTATTTGATGGTCGCTTACGCCTAAGGTTTTTAGTAATGCTGCACGTTTGTATTGACTCTGAGTAAAGCGCCGAAGGCTGAGAAAAATGGTCATTGCCGAGATCAGCAGTGCAAAGAGAGCCCCGAGTCGTAGGTAGGAGGATGCTTTGCTTAGAGCGCTATTCTGCTGACCCTCTTCCGAGGCTATAGAGGTGAGCTTCTCGCCGGTTTTTAGGTGTTGTTCTAAGCTTTGTTCTAGCGCGCTAATCTGCTCAGGTGTACCCGCGAAAAGTTGGCTATATCTTAATCTAGCGCCGGGGCCAAGTAAGCCTGTTTGCTCTAATTGTTGCCGGTTAATGATTAATTGCGGGTTAAAGCTAATAAAACCTCGCCCGCGGTCGGGCGCTGATTTAATAACGGCGCTGATAGTAAAAGCAGTGCTCCCTAAAGTGACTTGATCGCCTAGTTTAAGATTTAGCCGATCTAATGCACTTTGCTCAGCCCAAGCCTCTCCTAGATTGGGTATTTCGCTATCTAGGGGAGGGTCTAGAACGATTGTGCCACGGGGGTAAGTGTTTTGAAGTGCGCGTATAGTGACTAATAAAAAGTTTCCCCCGCTACTGGCCATAGTACCGAGTTGAACGACTTCACTTGACGTTATTCCCATTTCTTCGGCGACAAGCGCTGAGTTATCCGTAAGCTCGCGGCTACTACTAAGAATGAGATCTGCGCCTAATATATCGCTACCTTGGCGCAGTAATGTCCGTTCAATACGTTCGCCTAAAACAGCCATTAGGCTTGCGATAGTAATGGCTAAGACTAATGCGATAATTAGGGAGCGCCATTCGCTGAGTTTAAGACAGCTTATACTTTGTTGGGCGGCTAATTTAATAGGTGTTGTTGCACTCATAGACTTATCTCAGTTAGCTCGCCATTGTGTAATCGTAAAGCCCGTTGGCAACGTTTAGCGAGGGAGGGGTCATGGGTGATTAAAATCAGCGTCGTATTTTGTTCTGTATTTAATGAGAATAGCTGCTGGATAATTTGCTCTCCAGTTTGCTCATCTAAGTTGCCTGTAGGCTCATCTGCAAATAATAGAGTCGGTTGTGTAGCAAAGCTACGGGCAATAGCAACGCGCTGTTGTTCACCCCCGGACAGCTCAGCGGGTTTGTGATGTAGACGAGCCCCTAATTCCACTTTTTCTAACCAACGGGTAGCTTCCTGTTCTGCATTTCTACTGTTGCGTATCTGTAATGGGAGCATGACATTTTGTAATGCAGTTAAATCGGGTAGTAGATGGAAGGCTTGGAAAACAAAACTAATATGTTGGTTACGAAATTCGGCGCGCTCTTTGTCGCTTAAATGTTCTAGATTTGTATCATTGAGCAGTATCGAGCCTGCGCTGGGCTGATCTAATCCCGCTAAGATAGCCAGCAAGGATGATTTCCCTGTACCTGATGGACCAATAATAGCTACCGTTTCTCCTCGCTGAATGTCGAGATTAAGATCTTTAAATAACTCTAAATTCCCTGCTTGAGTCTTAAACTGTTTTGCGAGATGCTGAGCACTGATAACTGTGTCTTTTTTGTGATTCATTAGGTGTCCCTGTGCGAATTCTACTTTCACTACTTTTCATTCTAGGTCATTTTGCTTTGACGTTACCGGCTAGTGCAGGTTCCCTTGTTGTTTTAGGGGATAGTTTATCCTCTGCACACAACATGAAACCAGAACAAGGTTGGGTGCATCTTTTAGAGCAACGTATACAGCGTGAAGGCTATGCATTAGATGTTATTAATGCCAGTGTTAGTGGAGATACTACGCAAAATGGAATAGCGCGTCTCAAATTGCTATTGCAAAAGATTGATGCAGATATTGTTATTATTGAATTGGGCGGTAATGACGGCTTAAGGGGTACACCACCTTTTGCTATTCGTAACAATCTACTGCGGCTGATCGATATGGTTGAAGATGCTGAAGCGGATGTTGTCCTGTTGGGTATTCAACTACCAGCTAATTATGGTGCTGCATATACGGAAGCGTTTAGAGAGATCTATCCTGATATTGCAGACGAGACAGGCGCTGTGTTCGTTCCCTTTTTTATGGAGCAGGTTGCGCTTGTGCCAGAACGTATGCAGGCTGATGGCATTCACCCTAATGCTAAGGGGCAGCCTTACTTGTTAGAGACTGTTTGGCCTCACCTTGAAGCTTTATTGGAAAATATAGATTAGGGCTTTCAGTGTTTAGTTATTCATAGAGCGATGAGCTACGGCAAAAAAAGGCACCTAACTTAGGTGCCTTTTTTATAGTAAAACGAAAACTTATGCGAAGTTTGCGTTTACGAAATCCCAATTAACCAGCGCCCAGAAACCTTTTAGGTAATCAGGACGAACGTTACGGTAATCGATGTAGTAAGCATGTTCCCAAAGGTCAACAGTCAGCAAAGGTGTCTGACCTGTTGTAAGTGGGCAGCCAGCATTGCTAGTGTTAACGATTTCTAGAGAACCGTCAGCGTTTTTAACTAACCAAGTCCAGCTAGAGCCGAAGTTGTTAACGGCTTTGTCGTTAAGTGCTTCTTGGAACGCAGCGAAAGAACCCCATTTAGCGTTAATTGCATCTGCAATAGCGCCTGTTGGTTCGCCACCTGCATTTGGTGCTAGGCAGTTCCAGTAGAATGTGTGGTTCCAGATCTGTGCTGCGTTGTTGAATACGCCGCCAGCAGGCGCAGAAGTGATGATCTCTTCTAGCGTTTTGCCTTCAAATTCAGTACCTGGAACAAGGCCGTTTAGCTTAACAACGTATGTGTTGTGGTGCTTGCCGTGGTGGAAGTCCAGAGTTTCTGCAGAAATGTGTGGTTCCAGAGCATCCTTAGCATAAGGTAGCGGCGGAAGTTCAAAGCTCATAAGTGTCACCTTATTTTGTCAGTCTATATTTAGACAGATTATCAGGCAGCTGCTCATCATTTTAGTACTCTCACTATGATATGGCAGCCAGTAAAAACTAATTCGGGTGAATGATAGCACTCAATACTCTATATTTCATGGTACAAAAAGTGTGTTTAATCGTTCATTTGCTATCAAATGTCGATGCTCAGGGTTGTCCTGCGACTAAAGTTTGCTGAAACTGTTGCTTATTAGCCCTAGAATGACGGCTGTTTTATTTTATATAACGATAAAAAAGTGATTATTTAACAATGTATAAAGTTCTTATTTGGATTGCGTTTGTTGCATTGGGTATTTTGGCTGTTAAAACACAGTTTTTAACCTCTGACACTTTTGAGCCTTTTAAAGAGGGGTGCATGCAAGGGGAGGGAGCAACAGAGGAGCGTTGTGATTGTTTGGCAAAATATGTTCATAAGCATTTTAGTGATAACGAAGTGAAATTGATCATGTCTAATCAGCTTAGCGATCCAGATTTCAAACTGAAGGTTGAAGAAGTGGTCAACAGTGGCTCAATTGCTTGTGCTGCAGAATAATTTTTAAGTAAAAAGCTTTCTTTTTTGAGTGAGGTTAAGCCTAGGTCTCGCTACGAGTGAAGTCCTATGGACAGGAATATGCGGATAAATGCATATTCCTGCCTACCTCCAAGCACGATCTAGTGTATATCTAAGGTTTAGATCGACATTGTTTTATCACGTAGAGTGATCTCTTCGAGTGGAAACTGTGGGTCGCCACACACGTAAAAGAAAGGGTTCTCCAATGATTCCTGCTCATTGTAGGCAAGAGGCTGCAAGTTAGTCGCATTAACTAAACGCCCGCCAGCGGCTTCAACGATGGCTTGGGCAGCGGCGGTATCCCATTCGGACGTTGGATATAATCGGGGATAAAAGTCTGCGACACCTTCAGCAATAAGGCACATCTTCAAAGAACTTCCCATCGCGTGATTGTGTACATGTCTAAAATGCTTGTATAGCTGTTTGAGTAGTCTGTCATTATTGTCCTGACCATGCCTACGGCTGGCTGTGATCACTAGCTCTTGTCCAAGTGGTCGGCTACGAATATGAACAGAATGTTGGCCATCTATTTGCTTTTTCGCTTGTAGCTGTGTGCTGCCCCAGTAACAGGTTTTTGATACAGGAACATAGATGATGCCAAGCACAGGTTTATTGTTTTCAATGAGCGCAATATTGACAGTGAACTCATCGTTACCTTGAATGAATTCTTTAGTGCCGTCCAATGGGTCTATACACCAAAACCTATCCCATTGCTGGCGTTGTTCAAAGGAAACGGTTTTACCTTCCTCGCTCAACTGTGGAATATCGGGGGTAAGAGCAAGTAGTCCTTGCTGGATGATTTCATGCGCTGCAAGGTCTGCGGAGGTCACGGGGGATTGATCCTGCTTAGTATCAATTGCAAAGTCTTTATGTTTATAGACTTGCATGATCGCTGCGCCCGCCTGCTCACATAGAGGGAGAAGCGATTTGATGAGTTTTTGATGATTCATCATTATGGCCCTTTCTTCTAGTTATAAGACCAGCATAGACCTATCTCTGTATTTATATTAGTCGCCTTTTGTCGATTGTTTAGTCAAAAAGTCTCTAACCATATATAAAGCGGCTATTGCGCGTGCTTCGGTAAAGTCAGGATCTTCAATTAATTGCTCTAGCTTATCTAGTGGCCAGCAGACAACTTCCATCTCTTCAGGTTCGTCGCCTTCTAATCTACATGGATAGAGATCCTGTGCTACAACGGCGGTGACAGTATGACCCATGTAGTTTGGTGCAGAGGACATGACTTTCAGTGTATGTAAGCGATTACTACCGAAGCCTGCCTCCTCTTTTAGCTCTCGATCTGCAGCTGTATGTTCATCTTCACCGGGATCAATTAAGCCTTTAGGTAGGGTTAAAGTGTAATCCTCTATGCCGACCGCATACTCTCGGATCAGTAATACTTCATTGTTATTTGTGATGGGGATGATCATAACCGCACCATGGCCTCGATTGGCTAGACGCTCATAAATGCGTTCTGCTCCATTGGAAAAACGGAGCTCAATCTCTTCTATCTTAAATAATCGGCTGTTGGCCGTGTTCGTAATCTTTAAAATCTCAGGTTTAATCGGCATACTGAAGTTTCCTCCTACAAATGGCCTGAGTAATGTTTGATTGGCAAAATATCGATACCGTGTTGTTAGATATGGACGGCACGCTTCTTGACCTACACTTTGACACGTTTTTTTGGCTTGAGCATCTCCCTTTACGCTATGCGCAGATACACTCCATGGAGATAGAAGAAGCTCGTCAGTGGCTTCATGAGCGTATCATAGAGGAGCTGGGCTCGCTCAATTGGTATTGCTTAGATTTTTGGACGCGAGAACTTAATGTACCTGTTGCCGAATTAAAAAAAGAGGTGGCACAAAAGATAGCTTTCAGACCCCATGTGCAGGACTTCCTTTTGTCTTTAAAGCAGCAGGGTATCCGTACTGTCATAGTGACTAACGCTCATCAGGATAGTTTATCTCTTAAAGCTGAAACAACCAATTTAGACCAATTGGTTGATCATGTGATCTGCTCACATGATTTTGGCTTGGCTAAGGAAACATTTGGTTTTTGGGATAGACTACAAGAGGTAGAGCCGTTTAATAAAGATCGAACGTTGCTGGTGGATGATAGTTTTGCGGTACTTGAAAGTGCTCGTGAATATGGAATTCGCTATCTGCTCTCAATCTTTCAGCCGGATAGTCAGCAGCCAAAAAGAGAGATCGATGGTTTTTCTGCAATCGATCATTTCAATGAAATTACACCGAAATAGAACGGAAGAGAATGACACAGCCTGAAGATAAGGTTCGTTTAGATAAATGGCTATGGGCCGCTAGGTTTTATAAAACCAGAGCAGTTGCTAAGCAGATGATTGATGGTGGCAAAGTACACTATAACGGGCAGCGAACTAAGTGTAGTCGTCATGTTGAGGTGGGGGCCACCTTAACGATTCGCCAAGGCTTCGATGAAAAAGAGATCGTTGTTGTGGAGCTGTCTGATCGTCGAGGAGGCGCTCCTGATGCGCAAAAGCTTTATAAAGAAACCGAAGCGAGTATTAAAAAGCGGGAAGAAAATGCAGCCCAACGTAAGGCTATGGGAAGTGGTTTGAATCCGCGAAATCGCCCTAATAAGAAAGAACGTCGCCAGATCATATCTTTTAAAGATGAAGGGCGCGGTATTTTTGATAAGTAGTACTTGGAATTACTGCGTTAGCCGTGACGTTCTTTTAGAGGACGACTAACGCATTCAGCATGCGCTTTAATTGGGTTGTTTTAGAATGGGTAATTGATTCAGTAGTGGGATTTTTCCAAACAAACGAATCAAAGGGCTTAATAGCTTATGTGCGCCGAGTGTTAAGTAGTGCATAAGTGGCGTGCAAAATGCCCAGCTCAATGTAATGGCTGCCGAGAAAGCGCCCCCTACCAAATTATCGCTGGCCCAGTGAGCACCGCCCACTATACGGGGCAACATAAATAATAGGGCTAAAAGTAACGCGCCTATTGAAAGTGCATTTCTCGCATTCAATATAATATATCCCGCCCATGTTAATACCACTGCAGCGTGATCCCCAGGGAAGCTATGACCTGCAGAGTCTTTGGCTGGTATATCAGGCACAATCTGACTAAATCTAAACGCAGGTTCAAGCATTAATGAAGGGCTGTTACCGCTTAAATCTATAGCTCGTGCATATTCGTAAACGGATTCGCGTATAGGAAACATCAATACCAGTAAGAGAACAAAGCCAATAAAGCTTTGCTGTAGCCGATCGCGCTTTATCCCCATACCAGGGAAAGTAACACTAACTAAAATAATGAGGAGTGGAATAATATCGAAGATACGAACATTGGCCCAAGCCCAGAAGCGTGTCCAGCCATTATCTTCAGCTAAAGTACCGTTCAATAGAAAAAAGATGTTTTGATCAATGCTTCGCCAGAAAGCAAAACCTGTATCCGTTAGGAAAAAACCTAGCCAAAGCGCGGCCAGCAGGTGGCTTATGATTAGGGCTTTGAAATTCCACTGAGTATTAAAAACGCTAATATTTGTCATTGTTATATTTGTGTCTGTAGTCGGCTCGAATAGTAGGGAGGGTATGATAAAATAAGTTCCCTGTCTTGAATATCAATTTAGGTGTTCAAGTTTATTCCGAACAAGTGAATAGATTTTATTTATATGAGCAATCCTGATCAGATCCAACGCATTATGTTTGATGAGCTGGATATAAGAGGTGTCGTTTCAGGTTTAAAGAAAACCTGTAGTGACTGTTTTGAAAACCACAACTACCCTCCAGTTATAAAGCAGGTGCTAGGTGAGATGTTGGCTGCCGTTAGCTTGCTTAGTTCTAATCTGAAGTTTGAAGGCCGTCTAATCCTTCAAGCCCAAGGGCAGGGGAATGTGCGTCTTTTGATGGCTGAAACTAATCAGCATCGTGATGTTAGAGCGATTGCCCGCTTGGAAGGGGATGTTCCTGATAATGCGACTTTTACTGAATTGTTGCCTCAAGGTCAGGTAGTGTTAACGATTGAACCAGAAAATGGGCAACGTTATCAGGGTGTAGTGCCTTTAGATGGTGAGAACTTGGCAAAATGCCTAGAGAGTTATTTCGTCAGTTCTGAGCAGTTACCTACTTATGTGCAGTTGGCTTCCGATGGCGAGACAGCGGCAGGCTTAATGTTGCAAGTTCTACCGGCGGAAGGTTCAGGTCAAGATGATTGGGAGCGTATCAGTTTTTTAGCTTCTACTTTGAAAAGTATCGAATTACTTGAGTTGGATAACGAAACCTTGCTATACCGTTTGTTTCATGAAGAAACATGTCGGCTTTATGAACCAGACAGTGTGCAGTTTAAGTGTACTTGTTCAAGAGAGCGGAGTTTAAGTTCTTTGAAGCTGGTGGGTAAGGCTGATTTGTTATCATTGATCGAGGAAGAGGGGTGTATTGATGTGAGTTGTCAGTTTTGTAATCACCATTACATCTTTGATCAAACTGATGTTGAGGCGCTATTTTCTGAAGCAGGGACGACAGATAATTCACAAAATGTACATTAATTATGTCGTCCTTAGCTCAAATTTGCGTTAAGTCAACTTAGAATCGCTTTCTGTAATGGCGTTTCGTGCGATTTTTGTGCATAATACGCGTCCTTATAAATACGATATATACATATACCTTACGCCTTATTTAGGAAACGTTATTGGCGCCTATGCCAAGGGAACCCAGTAATGACCAAAGATTCATTGAACATTGCACACCAAAATTTAAGCCCAGCTGAGCTAGTAGAAAAAGCCATTTTAAATGGTGAAGGGATATTAGCTGATTCAGGCGCCTTAGTAGTAACAACAGGTAAACGTACAGGCCGTTCTCCGATGGATCGTTACATCGTTGATGAGCCAAGTACTTCAGATTCAATCGATTGGGGCAATATTAATCGTCCTTTCGATGCTGATAAGTTTGATGCCCTATGGACTCGTGTAGAAGAGTTTGTAGCGGATAAAGAACACTTTGTATCTAACGTACATGTCGGTTCTGATCCAAGTCACTATCTTGCTGTTAAAATGACAACTCAGACTGCGTGGCAGAATCTGTTTGGTCAAAACCTGTTCATTCGCCCTGCGGAATACAATCCAAAAGCGAAAGAAGAGTGGCAAGTACTAAACGTGGCTGGGTTCGAATGTGAGCCAGAGCGCGATGGTACGAACAGTGACGGTTGTGTCATTCTTAACTTCGCTAAGCGTAAAGTATTGCTTGTGGGCATGCGTTATGCGGGCGAGATGAAGAAAGCGATGTTCTCTGTTCAGAACTTCCTACTACCAGAAAAAGATGTGCTTCCTATGCACTGTTCTGCAAACGTAGGTGAAGATAACAGCACTACATTGTTCTTCGGCCTTTCAGGTACAGGTAAAACCACCCTTTCTGCCGATCCAGATCGTTACCTTATTGGTGATGATGAGCATGGTTGGGGTAAAGGCGTTGTATTTAACCTTGAAGGTGGTTGCTACGCGAAGACTATCAACCTAAGCCAGAAAAATGAGCCAATCATTTGGGATGCGATTCGTTTTGGTGCCATCGTTGAGAACGTAACATTGAATGAGAAGCGTACTGCTGATTATGATGATACGTCACTGACTGAAAATGGTCGCTGCGCATACCCACTAGAGCATGTTGAGAAACGTACCGAGCTGAATATGGGTGATGAGCCTGATTCTATCGTATTCCTTACATGTGATTTAACCGGTGTATTGCCACCTGTTTCTGTATTAACTAAAGAAGCGGCTGCGTACCACTTCCTTTCTGGTTATACAGCACTTGTAGGTTCTACTGAGATGGGTTCTGGTGGTGGTATTAAATCTACCTTCTCTACTTGTTTTGGTGCTCCTTTCTTTCCGCGTCCAGCGCATGTTTACGCTGAATTGCTAATGAAGCGTATCGAAGAGTTCGGTTCTAAAGTTTATCTTGTTAATACAGGTTGGACTGGCGGTTCTTACGGTACTGGTGAGCGTTTCAGTATTCCAACTACGCGCGGTATTATTAGTGCTATACAGAATGGTGCCCTGACGGATGCTGAGACTGTTAAGTTAGATGGTTTGAACCTTAACGTTCCTGTTTCTGTTCCAGGTGTAGATTCTTCTTTGTTGAATCCACGTGAAACTTGGTCTGATAAATCAACCTATGATGCAGCAGCAAAAGACCTGATAGGTCAGTTTGTTGAGAACTTTAAAAAGTTCGATGGTGTATCTGAAGATATTATTGCCGCGGGTCCTAAGCTTTAATTAGTTTTCGTCGGTAAAAGAAAAGCCCCTGTAGAAATGCAGGGGCTTTTTTGTATCTGCGTTGCTTATTTGGAGCCTGTTTACTGTACGCGGAGCTTTATATCGGCACTGTTCAGATATTCAGTCTCTTGCTCTAAATCAGCAAGCGTTAGGGGGTGGTGTTCTAGCCAGCCTTCAGGGAATTCGATAATCAGCTTTTTGTTATCGATAGAAAAAGAGATAGCAGGAAGCCTGTCTTTTGAGCGACTCCGATGGAGTACGACTGCAATGCGTAGTAGTACGCAAAGGCGGGTGTAGGGCTCCTGTAAGCGTTTTGGTAAGGCTTTAAAGTCATCTTTTGGGAATTTTCGACGGTGACCTCGAACTAAGGTTGCTAGTTGAAGCTGTTCCTGTGTCGTAAAGCCAGGTAGGTCTGCGTGGGTTAGTAAGTAGGCACTATGCTTGTGGAACTGGCTATGAGCAATGGTTAGGCCAATTTCATGGGTTTTTGCAGCCCAGCTAAGCATGTCGTAGTGTTTACGCGATAGCTGCCACTCCTCTTTTACTTGAGCCCAAGCGATCAGCGCAGTTTGTTCGACTCTATCTGCTTGCTCTTGATCTACGTGGTAGCGCTGCATAATGGCATTGATGGTTCGGTCTCGAACGTCCTCATGACGTAATCGCCCGGCCATATCATAAAGCACCCCTTCGCGGAGTGCGCCTTCTGAGAAGTGCATCTCTTCAATATCAAGCGCTTCAAATGCGGCACAAAGGATCGCAACTCCGGCTGGAAAGACTTTTCTTCGCTCAGGCTTTAGATCTTCAATATCTATATCATTGCTGTTGTCAAAACTTAAGATTTTATCTTTAAGTGTGTGTAGCGCATCTTTGGTAATGCGGTCATCACTCCATCCGTTGCTGATACAAGCGTTACGAACCGCTTTTATTGTACCGGATGAACCTACTGTGCTATTCCAGCCATGGTCTTTATAGGAAAACTTGATTGACTGTAGCTCTTGAAGTGCTGCGGTTTGGGCGCGTTTGAAGTTTTTTGCACTAATGATGTCATCAGGAAAATAGCGTTGAGTGAAGCTAACACAACCCATATGCAGGCTTTCCATCATGTTAGGCTCAAAACGTTCCCCAATGATAAATTCGGTGCTGCCACCGCCTATATCAACGACTAAACGAGCGCCTTTGTCATCTGCTAATGTATGGGCCACGCCTAAGTATATGAGGCGCGCTTCCTCTCGTCCTGCAATAATCTCAAGTGGGGTGCCAAGGATGCTCTCAGCTTCTTCTATAAATTCTCGGCTATTTTTGGCTTCGCGTAGTGCGTTTGTACCGACTACCCGTACGGCATCTCTTGGTAGGTCTTTGATGCGTTGAGCAAACCGACTTAAACATTCAAGGCCTCTTTGCTTTGCCTCATCGGTTAGGTAGCGTTTGTCATTAATGCCAGCCGCGAGTTGAACTTTATCAGACATTACGTCAACCGTTCGTAATTCGCCTTGGCTGAGTTGTGCTACAACGATGTGGAAACTATTGGAGCCAAGGTCTATGGCGGCGAGAAATTGCTCTTCAATGTTCTCGCTAGCAGTATTCTGCTCGGTCATTACAAAAAAGCCTCATAGATGATAGTAGAGAGGAATTGGAGAGTAGAGTACCAAAAGAAGGCTTTGGCTGCAGTCGCTTTTCGTTAACATAATGTGACGGTGTAGTAGATGCTTGTTTTGAAACAGTTTATTGGCGTCAAACATGTTTTTGAGTGAGAAAATGGTCGCTAATTGGCTACAACCCCGTTACACAATGGCCTGTTGGGTGTTATTATCGGCGGTCTGATTAAAGTGTTGGGCGCAGCGGAGAATAGTTCCCATGAGTGAAAACATTGTAAATGTTACAGATGCTTCCTTCGACGAAGATGTTCTCAAGGCTGAATGTGCAGTCTTAGTGGATTATTGGGCTGAGTGGTGCGGTCCTTGTAAAATGATTGCTCCAGTTCTTGAAGAGATTGCAAAAGAGTATGGTGATCAGCTTAAAATTTGTAAGCTGAATATTGATGAAAACAGCGAAACACCGCCAAAGTTTGGTATTCGTGGTATTCCAACTCTGATGTTGTTTAAAGGTGGTAATGTCGAAGCAACTAAAGTTGGTGCTTTGTCAAAATCACAATTAGCGGCTTTCATCGAAGCTAATTTGTAAGCAAGTAAGCTTAGTAAAGTGTGATGTTTTATAAAACATTACACTTTCTTAACGTTTACTATAGACAGGCGGTTTTCTTCCTTCTATAGTGTCTAAAGTTTGGCCAGCCCGCTAGAATTTTATCCTTCTTTAATTTGTTTTAGCGTTGTGCCTAAAGGCCATTTTCGTATTTCTTCCTAAATTCCATCCAAATAAAAAAATCAGCTTAGTGCTTATTTCCTTCAAACTATGAATCTTACCGAATTAAAAACTAAAAGCGTTCCCGAGCTACTTGATATTGCCAAAGGCATGGGAATGGATAACTTGGCACGGTCCCGTAAGCAGGATGTTATTTTTGCTATCCTGAAACGCCATGCTAAAGGTGGCGAAGATATTTATGGCAACGGTGTCCTTGAAATTTTACAGGATGGCTTTGGCTTTCTACGTTCAGCTGACTCCTCATATCTAGCCGGTCCTGATGATATTTATGTATCACCAAGCCAGATCCGTCGTTTTAATCTGCGCACGGGTGATACGATTGAAGGCAAGATTCGCCCGCCGAAGGATGGTGAGCGTTATTTTGCTCTGTTGAAAGTTAATGAGATTAACTACGACAAACCAGACAACGCCAAGAACAAAATTCTATTCGAAAACCTGACGCCGCTATTTGCGCAGGATCGTCTGAGAATGGAGATCGGGAATGGTAGTACAGAAGATCTGACTGCCCGTGTTATCGATCTTGTTTGCCCTATGGGTAAAGGTCAGCGTGCATTGGTGGTATCTCCACCTAAAGCGGGTAAGACCTTAATGTTACAGAATATTGCTAACAGCATTACGCGTAACAACCCTGAAACCCATCTAATCGTTTTGCTAATTGATGAGCGTCCAGAGGAAGTAACTGAGATGCAGCGCACCGTTCGTGGTGAAGTTGTTGCATCAACGTTTGACGAGCCTCCATCACGTCACGTTCAAGTAGCTGAGATGGTTATTGAGAAGGCAAAACGCCTGACTGAGCATAAAAAAGATGTAGTGATCCTGCTGGATTCGATCACACGTTTAGCGCGTGCTTACAACACAGTTATTCCTTCATCGGGTAAAGTGTTAACAGGTGGTGTTGATGCTCATGCACTTGAACGTCCTAAACGTTTCTTCGGTGCTGCACGTAATATCGAAGAGGGTGGAAGTTTGACAATTATCGCTACGGCGTTGGTTGATACAGGTTCCAAAATGGACGAAGTTATTTTCGAAGAGTTTAAAGGTACAGGTAACTCTGAGGTTCACCTCGATCGTAAGATTGCTGAGAAACGAGTGTTCCCTGCCATTAATATCCGTCGTTCGGGTACTCGTCGTGAAGACTTGCTGACTTCTGAAGAAGAGCTGCAGCGTATGTGGATTCTACGCAAGCTGCTTGACCCAATGGAAGATACGGCAGCAACAGAGTTTGTGATTGATAAGTTGAAAGACTTTAAAACAAATGATGAATTCTTCCTGTCGATGAAACGGAAATAAACCAGTTTACGTATAAAAGGGTGAGCTTATGCTTGCCCTTTTTTGTTTTTACTAGGTTCTATATATGGCAACTCCAAAATACAAAGATCTACGCGACTTTATCCACATGCTGGAAGAGCGTGGCGAACTTAAGCGGATTAAACAGGAGATTGATCCTAATCTTGAAATGACAGAGATTAGTGACCGGACTCTAAAAGCGGGTGGTCCTGCGCTCTTGTTTGAAAACCCTAAGGGCTATGATTACCCCGTGTTGACTAACCTTTTCGGCACGCCGGAACGGGTTGCTATGGGCATGGGTGAAGACAGTGTTGTAGCTTTGCGAGAGGTTGGAAAGCTTTTAGCGCAATTGAAAGAGCCTGAGCCTCCAAAAGGAATGAAGGACGCGTGGGATAAATTGCCTATATTTAAACAGGTTTTGAATATGGGCCCTAAAGTCGTGAAAACAGCGGCTTGTCAGAAACATGTTATCGAAGGCGATGATGTGGATCTGAATAAATTACCTATTCAAACCTGCTGGCCTGGCGATGCCGCACCTTTAGTTACATGGCCACTAGTTATTACCCGTGGGCCTAATAAAGAGCGTCAAAACTTAGGTATTTACCGTCAGCAGCTGATTGCGAAAAATAAGTTGATCATGCGTTGGTTGGCTCATCGCGGCGGGGCGTTAGATTTTCGTGAATGGAAACAGGAGCACCCTGGTGAACCGTTTCCTATCGCGGTGGCTTTAGGCGCTGACCCAGCTACTATTCTTGGTGCAGTAACGCCGGTGCCTGATACCTTATCAGAATACGGTTTTGCCGGTTTATTGCGCGGTGGTAAAACTGAAGTGGTTAAGTGCTTAGGCAATGACTTGCAGGTGCCCGCAAGTGCAGAGTTTATTTTAGAAGGTTATATTCAGCCAGATGAAATGGCTGATGAAGGCCCGTTTGGTGACCATACTGGGTATTATAATGAGGTAGATAGTTTCCCTGTTTTTACTGTTGAGCGTATTACTCATCGTAGTAATCCTATCTATCACAGTACCTATACAGGACGGCCGCCAGATGAACCCGCTATCTTGGGGGTGGCATTGAACGAAGTTTTTGTGCCTATTTTGCAAAAACAGTTTCCTGAGATTGTCGATTTCTATCTGCCACCAGAAGGCTGTTCGTATCGTATGGCAGTTGTGACGATCAAGAAGCAATACCCAGGGCACGCAAAGCGTATTATGTTAGGAGTTTGGTCTTTCTTACGCCAATTTATGTATACAAAATTTGTCATTGTTTGTGATGATGATGTGAATGCACGAGATTGGAATGATGTGATCTGGGCGATTACTACACGTATGGATCCCCAACGCGATACAGTGATGATTGATAATACACCTATAGATTATCTTGATTTTGCATCGCCCGTTTCGGGGTTAGGCTCAAAGATGGGTATGGATGCCACCAATAAATGGGAAGGTGAAACCACTCGTGAGTGGGGCGTGCCGATTGAAATGGATTCTGAAGTACAGAAAAAAGTCGATGACCTGTGGGATGACCTAGGTATTCTGGATTGATTGATGGCTCATAAGATAGAGATCGAAAATATTGGCCGTATACTTATGGGTCAATCCGGCGAAACTTTATTGGAGAGTCTCTGGCGGCATGGCTATCAACTTCGAGTGGGTTGTAGAAATGGCGTTTGTGAAATATGTGAAGTTAGGCTGATAGATGGCGAGATTATTCAGCATTACCCTGAAAAGCATCTGAAATTAAATAAAACAATAAATCAGATGTCAGAGGAAGTGCTTGCTTGTACATGTCGGCCTTTAAGCGACGTTAGGGTGAAAATAGAGGGGCTGCAATGCCCTGGAGAGCTACTAGTGAAAAAACTGCAATGTGATATTACAGCGATTGAAAAACTGAATGCAGATGTTTATCGGGTGCGCCTTCAGTTACCTGCTACAGCATCTATGTCTGCTGAGTTTTATGCAGGTCAATATTTAGATTTAATCCTACCTAATGGGAAGCAAGCATCGTTCTCAATAGGTTCTGCACCTGATCAGGGCCGTAACTTAGAGCTTCATATTCGCCACGTACCTAGTGGTGAGATGTCTAATGATATTATTCAGCATCTACAAAGTGCTAGTACGGTGGAAGTTGAAATCCCTAAGGGTGATTGTTATTTACAGGCGCATAAGATCAGTCCTGATACGCGATTAATTTTTGCGGCAGCAAGTACCGGTTTTGCACAAGTGAAGAGTGTGGTTGAACACCTTTTAGCTAATCAGTTTAGTAACCCTATCTATATTTATTGGGGGGCTCGAGTAGAGGATGATATCTATTTAGGTAACCTTCCTTTGCAGTGGGCAGCAGAGCATACCAATGTGCATTTTGAGCGGGTTGTGAGTGAATCTGAAAATAGTCCAAATTGGACCGGGCGGGTTGGCCTGTTGCCTGAAGCTATTTTGGATGACTTTAATGATTTTGATAATGTAGAGATCTTTGCCAGTGGTTCGCCGGCGATGGTTTATGCCTTACTTGAAGCTTGTGAAGCGAAAGGTTTTAAGGAAGAGCATATGCACTCGGATGTTTTTGCTTACGCGCCAAGAAGTAAGTAAGAGTTCGGGATACGGATACTTGTTATCAACTATAAAAAAGGGATGCAAAGCATCCCTTTTTTATATGCGCTATTTTAATCGCTAAGCTTTTTCCTGTTCTGGCATAGGCAGTTCAGGTAGTCCCGATGCAACTAGATTAAGGTTCTGTTGTAATAGGGCTTGGGCACGTTCTCCATCACCTAAATGACGCAGTAGACGGGCTAATTCAGCTAAGGTTTCCGAGCTGGGGCCAAGTTCGAGACTGTGCTCAAAATACTTAACCGCTTGCCCCCAATGTTGATTCCGCATGGACAGTCGCCCTAAGGTTAGTTGTAAGCCTGGACTATCATCATGAGATTTTAGCCAACCACGTGCGGTATCTAATTGTTTCTTCGCGTTTTCACCGCTGAGGCGTCCATAGAGGTTCACTAATTGTTCATTCCAGTTACGCTTAATAAGATCTCTAAGGTTCTGTTCAGCACGCCCCTCTGCGCCAAGGGAGACAAGTAGTTCTGTGTAGCGTTGGACTAAGTCTCCATCTCGTGAAAGCTCACTGGGAAGATCGCTCCATGCTTTCCCTAATGCTTTGAGTCGATCGTCATTGCTCGTTTCAACGGGGAGCTTGCTGACGCTTTCATCTAGTAACTGGCTATAGCACTCACGGCTAAGCTGAGTGAGCTCTTCATCTTTTAGCGCTTGATGCTTGCGTAATACTGGAATGAGCTTAGATAGTGCCTGCCAGTCATTCAGACGTAGGTAGATATCTTTTAGGAGCTTCATTACATAAGTATTCTTCGGCGCTAAAGTACGCAGGCGTAGAAGAGTGGCTAAGCAAGGTTCTAGCTGGCCGCGTGATAGTTGTATCTCTGCTTGAGATATAGCAACAGTCACTTCTGCTTCGGGCGTTGAGTTACGTGCTTTTTGTAACAACTCGTCTGTTGCTTGTTCATTATTTTGTTCATGGGCTGCACGTGCAGCAGCTAAATAGTTGACTAAAGGTAGATCTGAGCGCTCTGCTGCTTGCGCTAGCTGTTTCTGTGCTTGAGCCCAGTTCCCTTCCGATAAAGAGGTCAGTCCTTTCAGCGTTTTACGGCGGCTAATTAGGTGGTTGCGATGATCTTTCCACGCTTTTAGTTTAGCTGTAGGTAATTTTGTATGGGTCAATACATTGATTATCCAATGCAAGAGGATAAAGGTAATGAGCAGGGCTACCAGTAGCACCCATAAGCTGGTTTCTATGGTGGTCTGATTATAGGCGATCAAGACATAACCGGAGTCCTGAATCATCAGTTCTCCGACAAAGGCGCCGGCCCCTAAAATAACTAATAGAATAAGGAACAAAATCTTCATTAGGATGCTCCCTGTTCCTTCAGTTTAGCCATCTGGGCTAAGTAGCCTTTAAGTGTGCGTAGCGAGCCTGAGATGTCAGGCATCTCTGCGGTAACTTTGACGCTTTGTAGTTCAGTAATGTTCTTTAGAAGGCTTTGGGTTGTACTGTCTTTCTCTTCAAAATAGGTAGAGATCCAGTCCTGTGCTTTTGCTAAACTCGCGTCATAAGAGGCTTGTTTGCGTTGCAGTAACGCGAGTTGTGCCTGTTCCAGCATTAGATGCAGGTTTTGTTGCAGATAGTAGGATTGCTCAGGTGAGAGTAGTGGCTCAATTGGCTCGTCTCTATGTTGAATCACAACCAACTTATCAAGTTTATCGACAGCTTTACCCCATGATGCTTCTAGGCCAGCAGTCCAAGATTCAGAGACTGAATCGGGTGTTACTTCTTCCAGCAAGTCGGGTAGCTTGCGCTGCTCGGAAATAGGAATTAGGCGTAGGTTGGGCACTTGCTGGTTAAGGGCATCTAATTTTAAAAATACCCCTTCAGTATCCAGTGCGGGTACGGCTTCTAGGGCAGCGATATCAGAGGCGAGGGCTTTGCGAACTTCATAGATCGAAACGTCATCCGTCTCTTTGAGTATTTTATCCGCAGATTTTAATAGCTTGATGGCACCATCAGTCGTTTGTTCCATCAATACGCGCTGGTTCGCTAAGCGTAAAAGGTATTCCACTTCGGCAAGTAACCAATCTTTACGGGAGGTGCTTTGTGTTGCAGTAACTTGCTGGATGCTTTTCGTTAAGCGGGCTTGAAGCTCATCAATATTATTCTTGTCTGCTTGGCTCTGTGCTTGTAACTGGCCAAGTTTTTGATTCATGCTGGCAAGAGATTGATCGATTGAACCTTGTGCAGCACTGAGTGAAGCGCTTACTTGGGCTTCAATGGCAGCGTTATTTTGTTCAACGTTGTTCGTTTGTTGAAGGGATAACCAGTAAAGATAGCCTGCGGCCCCGAGAGCAATAATCGATAGAGGAAGGGCTAATTTACCCGGCCATGTCGCTCGCTGTTTCTCTTTTTTTGTGAGCTTTTCGGCGGCGGCTTCATTGGCGGCAGCTGTTTTGTTTATTTCAGCACTTTTGACGGCTTCATCGATCGCCTCTTTGACCTCAGCGTCTTCAGCAGAAGGAGTCGTTTTGACCTGGTCCTTTGATTCCACTGCTACAACCTCTTCGGTTGTATCCTTTGTTGTCTCTTTAGCGGCCTCGTCTAACACTTCAGGTGTGTTAGTTTCTGGCGCTTCAGTGCTCTCTTCCTGTGGCGTTTTCTTCTTGTCGCTCATCTGTCGATTTCCGCAAAAGTCAGTTACTGCAACAAGGTGGTGATCATTGATTGATCATCAGGGCCTGCTGCTGTGGTTATTCTTGTGAATCCTGCTGATTCAGCGTCGTGCTTAATACGTTCACTTGGCACTATAAGATGGCATTTTAATAGTGAATCAGTGCTGAATTGTTGTTGGCTTCCTTTACCTATGCTCATCAAGTTGTGTAAACCTTCTCCACTACTGATAAGAATGGCATCAAGCTCATTGTTATATAAGGCTTCAGCAACCTCGCCATCATTGTATGTTGGTTGTTCACGGCGGTAGAGTTCAGCATAGCTAACCTCGGCGCCTCGTGCACGTAGTTCTTCGGCCAATTTTTCACGACCGCCTTCTCCGCGCATGATAAGCACCTTGTCTCCGCGAATGTTGTCGAGTGCTGGAGAGGCAAGCAGTGTCTCTGAATCGTAGCCTAATGGGCTGTGATAGGCATCTATACCATAGTTGCTTAGGGCGTTAGCGCTTTGCTTGCCTATAGCTAACCATTTTATGCCTATCGGGAGCTGTGGCCAATACTGATCAATCCAATCATAGCCGTTATGTACTGCATTTGGACTAACAAATATTAAATGCTGAAAGTTATCTAAATCTAATATTTTCTGTTTTAGAGCAGAGTAGTTAGTGTCAGATTCTGTGATCGGGCTAATTTTGAGCAGAGGGAAAGCGATAGGCTCCGCGCCATGGCTGCGGAGCGCTTGAATTAAATGTTGGGCCTGATGTAGTGGTCGAGTAACGAGTACTCTCAAGCCAGTTAGATGCTCTTTTTGCATAGTTTAAGCATTAGAAGCGTTATAAACAGCGTCTAAAATCTCTTTAGCGCCTGCAGTTAATAAGCGCTCGGCGACTGCGATACCCATAGCTTCCGCGTCTTCCGGTTTGCCTGTTTCTTCTTCTCTGAGAATAAGTGTGCCATCAGGTTTTGCCACTAAACCACGTAAATAAAGCTCGCTGTTATCATCATTAAGAGTGGCATAGCAGGCGATGGGTACTTGGCAGCCACCTTCTAAGCGTCGGTTCATAGCGCGCTCAGCGGTTACTCTCCATGTGGTTTCTTGGTCGTGTAGAGCTTGAAGTAGCTGTATTAACTCGGCATCATCCGTGCGGCACTCAATGCCAACGGCGCCCTGTCCTCCGGCTGGCAGGCTCACATCTACAGAGATTTCCGTGCGGATACGTTCTGGCATTTTTAGACGTAGAAGTCCTGCGGTTGCCAGAATGATTGCATCATACTCTCCGTCATCTAACTTACGTAAGCGAGTATTCACATTGCCGCGTAGCCAGTTGATCTTAAGGTCTGGACGTCTTTCCCTGATCTGTGCTTCGCGTCTAAGGGAAGATGTGCCAACGATAGCCCCTTCAGGAAGTTCATCAATACTGTTGTAGTTATTAGATACAAAGGCATCGGTAGGGCGTTCGCGTGGGCAGATAACGGCCAAACCTAAACCCTGAGGAAATTCCATCGGTACATCTTTCATGGAGTGAACAGCAATATCCGCTTCGCCCGATAGCATAGCTTCTTCTAGCTCTTTAACAAAAAGGCCTTTGCCGCCTACCTTTGCTAATGGAGCATCGAGTATTTTGTCGCCTTTAGAAACTATGCCTAAAATTTCAACATTGATGTCAGCATGGTGGCGTTCAAGTTCAGCTTTAACATACTCTGCCTGCCAAAGGGCAAGAGGGCTTTTTCGGGTCGCGATGCGGATTGTTCTGCTCATAAAAGTTGTCTCTAGTACGACATTTGGAATATTTATGGCCAATTGTATCAGATTGCCGTGCTTGATATAGCCGCGTGAAGTCAAAGGGCGTGATATAATGTTGCGCAAATTTACAGAGTTGGCCTGAATTAGGTTGCAGCATAAACTGAGTTAGTAGAGGTTTTCCCATGAGTGATAAAACCAACCAGCAGTGGGGTGGTCGTTTTAATGAGCCAACTGATGCGTTTGTAGCACGTTTTACAGCATCGGTAGAGTTTGATCAGCGCATGTATCTGCAGGATATTCGCGGTTCTATTGCTCATGCAAAAATGCTGACCCAAGCGGGCGTGTTAACAGAGCAAGAGCGTGATGACATTATTCGTGGTTTAGGTGAAATTCGCGTTGAGATTGAGCGGGGTGAGTTTGAGTGGTCTATTGCGCTGGAAGATGTGCATATGAACATAGAAGCTGCTCTAACTGCTAAAATCGGTATTACAGGTAAAAAGCTACATACGGGCCGTTCGCGTAATGATCAGGTGGCTACAGATATTCGTCTTTATCTACGCGATGAGATCGATCTTATCTTGCCGGAGATTACGCGTTTACAGCAAGGCTTGTTGACCTTGGCCGAAGGCGAGGCTGACACCATTATGCCTGGTTTTACGCACTTGCAGACGGCTCAGCCGGTCACATTTGGTCATCACCTGCTAGCATGGTTTGAAATGTTAAGCCGCGATTATAGCCGTTTTGTTGATTGCCGTGAGCGTGTCAATATTATGCCTTTAGGTGCTGCTGCTTTAGCGGGCACTACTTACCCTATTCAGCGTGATTTAACCTGTGAGCTGCTTGGCTTTAGTGCACCGGCTGAAAACTCTTTAGATGCTGTATCCGATCGGGACTTTGCGATTGAATTCTGTGCCGCTTCTAGTGTGCTGTTAATGCATATGACACGTATGTCTGAAGAGTTAGTGTTATGGACATCGGCGCAGTTTAACTTCATTAACTTGCCGGATCGTTTCTGCACGGGCTCTTCTATTATGCCGCAGAAGAAAAATCCTGATGTACCTGAGTTAGTACGTGGTAAGAGTGGTCGAGTTTATGGTCATTTAATGAGTTTGTTAACTTTAATGAAGTCTCAGCCGTTGGCGTACAATAAAGATAATCAAGAAGATAAAGAGCCTCTGTTTGACACTATAGATACAGTGAAAGGTTGTTTGCGTGCGTTTGCCGATATGGTGCCGGCATTAGAATCGAAGAAAGAGAGTATGAGGGAAGCCGCGCTCCGTGGTTTTTCTACAGCCACTGATTTAGCTGACTATCTTGTTCGTAAAGGTATGCCGTTCCGTGATGCCCATGAGGTCGTGGGTAAATCCGTTGCTTATGGTATTGAGCAGAACAAAGATCTAGGTGAAATGAGCTTAGAAGAGTTAGTACAGTTCTCTGATACGATTGAGCAGGATGTATTTGAAGTGCTGAGTCTAGAAGGTTCTGTTGCAGCCCGTGACCATATTGGTGGCACTGCTCCTGATCAAGTTCGTGCGGCGGTTAAGCGTGGCCAGGCTAAGCTGGACCAGCGTAGCTAAATGCTTTTAATAGTTAAGAGCTTTTAGTCGATGGATCAGTCAAAAAAACGCACCTTTTAAAGTGCGTTTTTTTTGAGATTTCGTCTGATTGTTTACATACTCTGCCCTTAGTGAAAAAGGGTGAGTGTTCCTAGCCAGACGGTTTCGCCTATTTGTTAAAGACAATATCGACCATTAAGTCGTTGGCAATGTTTTCAATAGATGTTTGAAGCTCATCAAGATCTAAGTCAGTGCTTGCTAATAGTTCGGCTTCTGCTTTAAAGAGCAGTTCAGCAGACATTGAGCCAGATACGAGTTCGGTAGTGAGGCGTTCAACGTTGACATGATGTTTTGCTAGCACGCTGGATATATCACGTACGATACCGGGTTTATCGTGACCGACAAGTTCTAAGGTGAACTGCTGCGTGGGAACGGTATTTTCTTGTGCGTCGGAGCGCTCTGCCGTAACTTTAAGCCCTTGAGACTCTAATGCTGATAAGTCATTGATTAACTGCTCAATGTTTTGCTTTGGAACTTCTGTAATTAGAATGCCTGCAAACTTTCCCGCTAAGCGCGACATGCCTGATTCAAGCCAGTTGCCGCTATTATTTGCGATGGTTTGTGCTAGCATCTCTACCAACCCAGGTTTATCAGGGCCGATGACTGTTAATACAAGAGATGTCATCATAATTCTGCTCCACTCTATTACATCATTATTTATTTTAAAAAGTACTATACCACTATGCTTGAAATAATCAGTGCCTTATGGCCCGTATTTGCGTTGATTCTATTGGGGTATGCTGCCAAAAAGGCGCAATTTCCAGGGGAGGATTTTTGGCGACAGGCCGAAAAAGCGACCTACTTTATTCTTTTCCCTACCTTGTTGGTTACGCGGTTATCAACAACGGATATGTCGGTGGTGGACTTGGGCGCCGTTGGTCTAACTATATTGTTAATGGTGTTGATCGCGAGTGCGTTAGCATTTTTAGTCAGGCTCTTTACTCAGTTTGATGCGGCGGGTTTCACTTCCCTTTATCAAGGCTCTGTCCGGTTCAATGTTTATGTAGGTTTAGCCGCCTCTGCAACGCTTTATGGGAGCTTAGGTCTTGCTGTAGGTGCTGTAGTGATGGCGATCATGATCCCGTTACTGAACCTTTGTTGTGTGTTGGTTTTCTCCGTTTTTACACATAAAAGTGGAAACATAAGCTCTATTTTTCTTGCCATTATTAAGAACCCTCTGATTATAAGTAGCTTGTTAGGGTTACTGCTTAACCAGACAGGGTTAGGTTTTCCTCTTATTTTAGAGCCTGTAGCTGAATTATTGAGCCGGATGGCCTTGCCTTTAGGTTTGCTATCCGTTGGTGCTGGATTGAGTTTTAGAGTGCTGGTCAAAAGCGGTAAAGAGATCGCTTGGGCATCTATTATCAAGTTAGGCTTCATGCCGTTAATTGCGTTTGCGCTGTGTTTTGTTTTGGCTTTAGATCTGGAGAGCGCGGAGGTTATTTGGTTGTACGCTGCGTTACCAACGGCAACTTCGTCTTATATATTGGCACGCCAGTTAGGCGGTGATGCACCGATGATGGCCGCTATTATTACTGGGCAGACGTTAATTTCGATGATTTCCATACCATTTATGTTAATTTTCTTGTCTTTTTTGCAAAAATCATTATAAATCAGTAAGTAATTGGCACTTTCTATCTTTTTGGATTAAAGTTAAGACGTAACTTGCCGAAACGCTAATTTAAGTGATATTTCGCGAATAGTTGCAAAATATTTGAAATGTGAAAGACTACGCGCCAGTCATAAGATAAACGGGCGTTTATTTTATGCACGCTAAACCTTTATAGGCAGAGTAATGAAAAAAGGTCCAGATCTCGTATTGATATTAGTTGTTGTGTTTGTGCTAGGGTCCGTTATGACCGGTGTATCACATGCTGATTTCGAGCTCGCGTCATTATTTCAACAAGTATTTAATAGCTAATAACCCATTATGGGTAGTTGTTAGTATCTGTGATAATTGAGGACAAAGGGATATCCCAGTTTTCCGTGGGTAGCTCTTTCACTTTCTGAATTTCATGAGCCAGCCCTATTAGTTTGGGTCCTGTTAGTCCTTTTCTGGATGCCTTAAAGCTAAAAGTACGGTCATAATAGCCGCCGCCCATCCCCATCCGATTGCCTTTTTCGTCGAACGCTACCAGCGGTAGTAGAACCAAATCTAAAGCCCAGGCAGCCCGTCTATGATGAGGGATAAGTTTAGGTTCTTTAATGCCATAAATATTTTTGATCATCTCTGTCTTTGGTGTGTAAGGCACAAACCATAAGCGGTTATGTAAGACCGGATGTAATACTGGCAGATATACGCGTTTACCTAGTTTCCAGCATAAACGAATGAGAGGTTCAGGATTGATTTCGCCATCATTAGGTAAATACATGGCAATATTTTTGGCGCGACGGAAATCAGTTCTATGGCGAATATTTGTTAGCAATAGCTGTGAAGCTTGTTGCTGTTGGCGGAGGGTGAGTGATCGCCTTAAGGTGCGAATGTGCTGGCGAAGTTGTTTGCGGTTATTCATCACTAAATAAAGAAGATCCCCAAGGTGCCGACGTCGGTTATGGCCCTGAACCCGAAGGTTCAAGGAGGGGGTTACTGAGTAACGTTAGGCTTCCCGATAAATCGGACATGCACACCAGAAACTACGAGTAACCTCCAAAAGTGTGGTTATCGGCTCGAGGGACGTAACTAACAACCGAACACCCCAGGGCATATGTTCATTATACGCCTTCTAGTTTGACTGTCAGGTCTTGTAATAAAATTAATTTATGTTAGCTGCTATGTAACTGTATGTATTTTAAGCAAAATGACGAAATATGAAAAAAATTCAAGCGTGCCCTTATGGTTTAGGGTGTTTCATCTGTGTTTAAGGCGTTACTGCTGTTCTGTAATGCAGCATCAATTTTGTTACCTAAATGGCGAATCCGTTGTTCAACGTTACTATTGACCTCTTGACGAGATTGTAGCAACTCATGGGCAAGGTTTAAGGCTGCCATAACAGCTATTCGCTCTAGTCCTAGTACTTTCCCAGATTTTCGGATGTCCCGCATTTTCTCATTGAGTAAGTCAGCAGAAGCGAGAAGTTCGGCTTCTGCGTCAGCTGGGCAGTTAAAGCTGAACTCTTTGTCTAATAAGCTAATGGATACGGTTTGAGAATCTGCATGACTCATCTATTTTGCTCCAAGGCTTTAAGGCGAACAATCATTGCTTTGATTTTGCTCTGGGTTTGTTCGTTAATTTGAGTTAGCTGCGCGCGCTCTTCCTTCAGCGTTTGCTCGCGCTCACGTAGTTGAGCGTTTTCCCGCTCGAGTGTTGTACAGCGCTCAAGTATCTGATCAACTTTCTTTTCTAGCGCGTCAAAATAATGCTCGGCCATGCAGAATCGAGACTCCTAAACCTTTTTAAACCTGCTTTTTTCGTCGGTAAATGTTAATTCTTTAGAAGCGCAGCTTTATTCTTCTCTGCAGGACTATAATCAGCCGTTGCCTATGGGTCAATGACGCTGCACCTGATTCACGGAAATGCTAGGATTAGCATCATGTTAATATTGATGGACTTTATTCATGTCTTTAGAAAATGTACCGGTAGATCTGCCTGATTTTGAGCTTGTGGCTAATATGTTTGTTGAGGAGGGTGTACGTGTTGTTTCACCCTCAGAATTACATGGTTTGATCTCTGGGCACTTAGCTGCTGGGGCTCGTTTACAACCGACCATGTTGCTGCAGACTGCGTGTGAGTTGTTGGATCTTGACTCACTGTCTCAGGAGAGTAGTAAAGTAACCTTAGTTAATTTGTATTCGGCGACATGTGAGGCATTAGAAAGTTTGGATCTAGATTTCGAAATGTTGCTTCCTGACGACGAAAATGAAATATCTCAACGTGCTGATGCTTTAGGTCGTTGGTGTCAGAGTTTTCTAGGTGGATTTGGTTTGTACGGTAAGCACACTGATGCTTCATTATCCACTGAGGCTAAAGAAACGTTGAATGATTTAGGGCAGATTGCTCAAATCTCGATTGATGTTGAAGAGTTGGACGAGAATGAGTCTGATCTGATGGAAGTGCAGGAGTATGTCCGAATGGCTGTGCTTATGCTTTTCACTGAATGTAATCAAGCGGTTGAAAATAAAGAAAAAGCGTTCGCGCAAGTTCAGCCGGAAAATAGCAGGTTGCACTAAATGAAAATTAGTTTGGAACAGTTTGCTCAGCGACGAGAGCAGCTGATGGATAAGATGCTACCAGGTAGCATCGCCATTATTCCTGCAGCGCAGATGAAGCAGCGAAATAGTGATGTTGAATATCCTTTTCGGCAGGATAGTCATTTTTATTACCTAACCGGTTTTAATGAGCCTGATGCAGTTTTGCTGTTAATTCCAGGGCGTACCGCCGGTGAATCGGTCATGTTTTGTCGTGGGCGCGACAAGTTGATGGAAATTTGGAATGGTTATCGTGCTGGCCCTGAAGGGGTTGTGGCGGATTATAATATTGCTGAAGCACATACCGTTGACGAGATCGACACGCTGTTGCCTGCGCTTCTTGATGGCATCTCACGTATCTATTACTCCATTGGTCGAGATGAGGATTTAGATCAGCAGGTTAGGCACTGGTTAAACCTTATTCGTCAAAATGTACGTAAAGGCGCTGTAGCGCCTTCTGAATTAGTGATGATTGACCAGCTGTTAAATGAAATGCGGTTGATAAAAACTGATGCAGAGCAAGCTGTAATGCGTGAAGCGGGAGAGATCTCGGCTCAAGGGCATATTAAGGCGATGCAGATCTGTAAGCCTGGGATGATGGAGTATCAGCTAGAGGCTGAAATTTTACATAGCTTCGCTATGCAAGGCTGTCGTCAGCCTGCTTACTCAACTATTGTGGGTGGCGGTATTAACGCGTGTGTGTTGCATTACATAGAGAATGATCAAGTTCTTAATGATGGCGACCTTGTTCTTATTGATGCAGGCTGCGAACTAGATTGTTATGCCGGTGATATTACGCGTACTTTTCCTGTAAATGGCTGTTTTAGCGCAGAGCAAAAGGCGCTTTATCAGTTGGTTTTAGATACACAAAAAGCGTGTATAGATCTTGCGAAGCCGGGCACTCTTTGGGATGAAGTACATGAGAAATCGGTTCAGGTTTTAACGCAGGGATTGATTGATCTAGGGCTATTAAAAGGCTCTTTAGAAGACGAGATAGACGGGGGCGGCTACCGAGATTTTTACATGCATCGTGTAGGGCATTGGTTAGGTATGGATGTCCATGATGTGGGGGATTACAAAGTCGATGACCGGTGGCGACCTCTGCAGCCGGGTATGGTGATGACCGTTGAGCCGGGTATCTATGTAGCGGCTGATAATGAGAAGGTTGAACCCCGTTGGCGCGGTATTGGGATACGTATTGAGGATGATGTGCTGATTACCGAACAAGGTTGCGAAATTTTAACGGCGTCAGTACCTAAAGAAATTGATGAAATTGAAGCGATGATGGCCTCTGCATGAAGCAGCATTACGACATAGTGATAATCGGCGGCGGGATGGTGGGTGCTAGCTTAGCTTGCTCTCTACTGTCTGTTTCAGAGGAACTGGATCTCAATATAGCTGTTGTTGAGAGTACACCTTTGCCTGCAAAAGGTTCTCTCACTTATCAGCCTAGTTATGATGCAAGGTCTACAGCTTTGGCTTATGGCAGCCGTTCAATTTATGAGGCAATGGGTGTCTGGGATCGCTTAAAAAAGCATGTGTCGCCGATAAGTGATATCCATGTTTCAGATAAAGGCCATTTTGGTATTACTCGGTTGAATGCCCAGCAAGAGGGTGTGCCTGCATTAGGTTATGTTGTTGAAAACCAGTGGCTAGGCCATGTGCTGCTTGAGCATTTACAGCAAGCGGATCAGCCTAACATTGATTTCATTTGCCCCGCTGAAGTGACTAATGTTCGCAGTGGCGCAGAAATAATGGGGGTCACTGTACTTTATCAAGAGCAGAGTATAGAGCTGAGTTGTGAATTGGTTGTAATGGCCGATGGTGGACGTTCTTCGTTACGCGAGTCTATGGGGGTTAGTTATACTCAAAAGGCTTATGATCAGCATGCGATCGTCACCAATATTAGCGCCGATCAGCCCCACGGAGGTGTTGCTTATGAGCGTTTCACTGATAGTGGGCCGATGGCATTGTTGCCCTTGAATAATGATGATGGGGATAACCGCAGCGCATTAGTGTGGACTGTACCGGATGATATGATTGAAGAGTTGCTTGGGTTAGATGACCAGAGCTTCATTGAGCGGTTACATGAGCGATTTGGTTACCGAGCTGGTAATTTTATTAAAGTCGGTCAGCGATCTTCCTATCCTTTGAAGTTGACCTTAGCGGATGAACAGGTAAGGCGAGGCCTCGTAGTATTAGGTAATGCTGCCCATGCACTGCATCCTATAGCAGGGCAAGGTTATAATCTCGCATTACGGGGTGTTGCTGCTTTGGCGGATAAATTAATTCAAGCTCGAAAAGACAAACAGAACTTGGGTGATTTAGCGCTTTTGCAAACGTTTTATGAGCAACAACGATTAGATCAGACACGTACGGTAGTTTTTAGTGACCAAACGATGAAGCTGTTCTCTAATCATAACCCGTTGTTAGCGACCGGTAGGAGTGTAGCGCTCCAGCTGTTAGATATATGCCCCGCAGCAAAAACCTTATTTGCCCGCAGTGCGATGGGGCTTGATATACCGGCTCCAAAGCTGAAATAGGAATATGTCGATGTCAGAACAGATTCAAGTGGATGTAGTGATTGTTGGAGCGGGCATGGTCGGTTTGACCTTAGCGGCGGGACTTGCATCGAATGATCTGAATATTCTTATCCTTGAGCAACGCATAGATAGCTTGTTAGATATCGATGCAGTACTGCATGCGCAGACACAAGGTTTCGACCCAAGAGTGAGTGCCTTGACTTGCGCATCTCAGCAGATTTTGACCTCTGTAGGTGCCTGGCAATATATGCAAGATTGTCGCATCAGCCCCTATGAATTTATGGATGTATGGGATGGAGAAGGCACTGGGCATATACATTTTTCCGCTCAAGACCTACATGAGCCTGTACTCGGACACATAGTCGAGAACCGTGTAACACTTGCTGCGCTCCATAAGGTTATAAAGCAAGCTAATAATATTGAGCTTGAACTGGGTGTAAGTGTTGTTGAACTTTCCAATAGTGAAGATGGTTGTCGAAGTATTAGTTTGGATGATGGGCGCGTTATTAAGGCTTCGCTAGTGGTTGCTGCTGATGGAGCGCTATCCAAAACACGTCAAATGGCTGGGATTCCTATGTGGGAATGGGATTATGGCCATGATGCAATTGTGACTACAGTCAAAACAGAAAGGCAGCATGGCGAAACGGCTTGGCAACGTTTTACTGAGGATGGGCCTTTGGCCTTCTTGCCTTTAAGTAGTGATGATCGTGAACATTACTGCTCTATTGTTTGGTCAACATCGCCTCTTCATGCAAAAACACTGATGGCATTAGATGATAAAGATTTTTGTGTTGAGCTTGAGCGGGCCTTTGAGCAGCGTTTAGGTCAGATTCTATCTGTGGATAAACGTTTTTCTTTTCCGTTAAAGCAGCGCCATGCTAAGCGCTATGTGGAACAAAATTTTGCGGCTATTGGTGACGCTGCACATACTATACATCCGTTAGCTGGGCAGGGAGTGAATTTAGGTTTAATGGATGCTGCTCAGCTGGTGGATACGTTGCTTGAGGCGAAAAATCGAGGCGAGAGTATTGGCAGTGAAAACGTTTTAAAGCGTTTTCAGCGTGCGAGACGTACAGAAAATCTTCAAATGTCCGCTGCAATGGAGGGCTTTAAGCGTTTGTTTGATAACGAGCAGCCTTTATTGCGATTGGCACGAAATATGGGGATGAATCTTCTAGATCAGTTAGCTCCTATAAAAAACCATATTGTTCAGGATGCTATGGGATTATCTGGGAATCTACCTACACTGGCAAAACGGCCAATTAAAGAGTAAATGTATAGACTGTGAGATGGTTGTGAGGAGGTCTCTACTATAGTTGCAGAGATGTTTTTAGCCCAAAGATTGAACTAAAGTGAAAATCCCTATAAATTGTCATCCCTTTTTTGCTTTTTAAGCTCTTTTGATATTTATCTATGCTTGAAAATGCAATGAACATTAAAGAGCGGTATTGGTCATCGCCAGGCTATAGAGCGATTTGATTGATGTGCCAAGCCCTTAATAAGAGTTAATAGAATGGGTAGTAAAACAGCACTATACGAAAAGCATCAGGAAATGGGTGCTAAACTTGTTGATTTTGGTGGTTGGGATATGCCCATCCATTATGGTTCTCAGGTTGATGAGCATCATCAGGTGAGAACTGCATCAGGTATGTTTGACGTTTCCCATATGACGGTTGTAGACGTTACCGGAACTGATGCTAAAGAATATTTGCGTTACCTACTTGCTAACGATGTTGTGAAGCTACAGGAAAAAGGCAAAGCGCTATATAGCGGTATGTTAAATGATAATGGTGGTGTTATTGATGACCTTATTGTTTACCTTATGACTGAGCCAGGTGTTTCAGGTGAATGGTTCCGCATTGTTGTTAACTGTGCAACTCGAGAGAAAGATCTGCGTTGGATGGCTGATCATACAGCGGGATTCGATGATGTTGCGTTAACTGAGCAACCAGATCTTGCTATGATTGCCATTCAAGGCCCTAAAGCGATAGAGCTTAGTAAACAGACCGTAGGGGAATCGCGCGCTAAATTGATTGACCAATTGAGTGTATTTCAGGGACTCGAATCTGAAGGCTGGTTTATTGCGAGAACAGGCTACACTGGTGAAGATGGATTGGAAATCATGTTGCCAGAAGATGAAGCAGCCAAATTTTGGCAGGCGTTGTCGGATAATGGTGTAAAGCCTTGTGGTTTAGGCGCACGTGATACGCTGCGTCTAGAAGCAGGCATGAATCTATATGGCTCAGATATGGATGAGACGATCTCTCCATTAGCGGCTAATATGGGTTGGACGATCGCGTGGGAACCTGAAGATCGCAAATTTATCGGTCGAGAAGCCCTCGAAGCACAAAAAGCGAGCGGCGTAACTGATAAACTTGTTGGCTTAGTTATGGAGTCTAGAGGTGTATTGAGAGCCCATCAAAAAGTTATTGTTGATGGTGTAGGGGAAGGTGAGATCACAAGTGGTTCTTTCTCTCCAACCTTAGGTTTTTCTGTTGCTATGGCGCGAGTGCCAGCCGCAACAGGAGAGCAGGCGGATGTGGAAATTCGTGGAAAACGAGTACCTGTTCGTGTGTTAAGACCATCATTTGTTCGAAACGGCAAGAAAGTTTTCGATTAAGAAATTAGATAAGAACTAAGACCTCAAGGGTAGGAAATAAACATGAGTAACATCCCATCTGAACTGAAATACGTTGCTAGTCATGAATGGATCCGCGTCGAAGGTGACGGTATCGTTACTATTGGTGTAACTGACCACGCTCAGGATTTGCTGGGTGATGTGGTTTTTGTTGAACTACCTGAGGTAGGCGCTGAGCTTGCGGGTGGTGACGAAGCGGGTGTTGTTGAGTCCGTTAAAGCTGCTTCTGATGTATATGCACCATTAAGCGGTGAAATTGTTGCTATCAATGAAGAGTTAGAAGACTCGCCAGAGCTTGTTAATTCCGATCCTTATGGTGATGGCTGGTTCTTTAAGATCAAGCTAAGCGATACTGAAGAATTAAATGATCTATTAGATGCGGAAGGTTATACAGGTCTTTGTGAATCAGAAGCCTAAGCGTATAGCCCTATAAGCCTACGGAACCTTAGGTTCTGTACAAGTTAAATTATTGTCCCGGCTCTATGCCGGGATAATTGTTTATAAAAACTGTCCATAAATGCTGGAAAAACATGTCACTGCAAACACTAAAACTTAATAGTGGCGCTGAGCGTCGTCTTCGGGGTGGTCATCTTTGGATCTACAGTAACGAGGTAGATAATCGTGCTACACCTTTAAAAAGCTTTGCTCCAGGCGAACAGGTGATTGTTGAAACGGATAAAGGTAAGCCCTTAGGTGTGGCTTATGTGAATCCAAATACGTTGATTTGTGGCCGTATTGTTAGCCGTGATTTGAAATATAAGCTGGACCGATCTTTGATCATCCATCGTTTAAAAGTTGCGCTTTCCTTGCGTGAAAGTTGTTTTAGCGATGACTGTTATCGTCTGGTTTTTGGCGACAGTGATGGCTTACCGGGTTTAGTTATTGATCGTTTCTATGACATTTTTGTTGTGCAGATATCCACAGCGGGGATGGAAGCGGTATTGGATGAGATCATCGAGTCGCTCAATAAGGTGTTTACGCCTAAAGCTATTTTGCTGCGAAATGATGGCAAAATGCGCGATATGGAAGGTCTTGAAACCTACACGGAGGTTGTACAAGGGGATATTCCTGAGTTGTGCCCTCTGATGGAGAACTCGGTCTCTCTTTTAGCGCCACTACAGAAAGGGCAAAAAACAGGCTGGTTTTATGATCATCGTAACAACCGTGCGCAGATGCAGCGTCATGTTGAGGGCAAACGTGTGCTTGACCTGTTCAGTTACGTTGGCGGCTGGGGAGCGCAAGCGCTTGCAGCGGGTGCGTCCCAAGCGATTTGTGTTGATGCTTCTCATTTTGCGTTGGAAGTTGCGGCAGAAAATGCACGTATAAATAATGCAGCGGATCGTTTTGAAGGTTTCCATGGTGATGCATTTGATATTTGTAAGTCGCTGATCGCCGATAAAGAAAAATTTGATATGGTTGTTCTTGATCCTCCTGCGTTTATCCAGAAGAAAAAGGATATACGTAATGGTGAGCGTGCTTATGCGCGAATGAATAATTTTGCGATGCGTTTGCTGAAAAAAGATGGAATCTTAGTGTCTGCATCTTGCTCTATGCACCTTGAACGTCAGCGCTTAGTTGAGATTATTCGTAGTAACAGTCGTGAACTGGATCGTAATGCACAGATTTTTGATCAGGGCCATCAAGGCGCTGATCATCCTGTGCATCCTGCAATTCCTGAAACTGATTACCTGAAATCTTTCTTTGTTCGGGTTTTACCATCTTCATAAATCAAAGGGGTATAGGCTTTGCGTTATAACCGATTAGGAAATACGGATCTCAAGGTGAGTGCTATCTGTCTAGGTACTATGACATTTGGCAGTGATCAAAGCGAAGCTGAAGCGTTTGAGCAGATGGATTATGCCTTTGATAAAGGTGTTAACTTTCTTGATGGCGCGGAAATGTATCCCATTCCAACCTCACCTCAATATCAGGGACGTAATGAGGAGATTATCGGGAACTGGCTGAAAGCTCGTCAAAACCGTGAACAAATGGTTGTTGCTACTAAAGTGACCGGCCCGGGTGATATGGTGAGTTATCTCCGTCCTGATATGGCGCTAGATAGCCGTAATATCCGCGAAGCAGTCACGAATAGCCTTAAACGTTTACAAACGGATTATATCGATCTTTACCAGATTCACTGGCCTGATCGAGCCGCTAATTTTTTTGGTCAGTTGAATTATAAGCATCAGCCAGAAAAAGATGGTACGCCGTTGCTCGAAACATTGGATGTGATGAGCGAATTGGTGAAAGAGGGTTTGATTCGTCATGTTGGTTTATCTAATGAAACTGCGTGGGGAACTATGAAGTTTTTGCAGTTAGCTGAACAGCATGGCCTGCCTAAGTGTGTGTCGGTACAGAACCCTTTTAATCTACTTAATCGCAGTGTTGAAGTAGGTCTGACTGAGGTGCTACATCGAGAGGAGGTGTCCCTATTACCATATTCGCCATTAGGTTTTGGTGTGTTGAGTGGTAAATATCTTGGAAACGCCCGTCCTGAAGAGGCAAGGTTGACCCGTTATCCTGTGTTTGCCCGTTATTTGAATGAGCAAGGGCAGTTAGCAACGCAGGCCTACGTTGATTTAGCGCGCCAATATGATCTTGATCCTGCCACTATGGCTCTAGCTTGGGTAAACAGTCGCGATTTTGTATCGAGCAATATTATAGGGGCGAGCAATATAGCGCAGCTAAAAAATAATATTGATTCTATCGACGTTGATCTAAGCAGTGAATTACTTGCTGCCATTGAGGAAATTAATGTTCGTTTCCCTAACCCTTGTCCGTAGTTGTTAGGTTATCTTAGAGCAACGTCCTGTTGCTCTAATCTATTTTTTATTGCCATTTGTAAGTTTTTTGCCAGACTTTGTTTAGTGATAAGACAAATAAGGTGATCTTATGTTGCAAGTAAAAGACGCTATGTATCCCGTTAGTCGCCCACTTAGAACTGATATGTCGTTGGTTTATGCTGTAGAGACGATACTTGAATCGGGCTATCTGGGGTTGCCGGTGGTGGATGTTGATTCAATAGTCGTGGGTTTTTTGTCTGAATTTGACTGTCTGCCCCATCTGTTAAGGGATAGCTACCACTGCGATAGTCATGTGACGGTTGAGACGTTAATGCAGAAAAATCCGCTAGTGGTGTCGCCGACTATGAGTATTGTTGATCTTGCCCAGCAGATGGCTCTAGATAAACCTAAGGTTTATGCGGTTGTGGAACAAGGTAAATTGCTAGGTGTAATAACGCGAAGTATGCTGATGAAGACGTTAAACGAGGCTCTGAAGCAGTGTAATGCGGTAGCGTGATGTTTATCTAGGCTTAGCATACTCCGCTAAGAAGCAGAGTATGCTTTAAATAGATCTAACGTAGATCTAATACCGGCCAGAGGTGTTCGTTGGCGTGGGCTTCTAGAGTTTCATCTGGATTAACAGCAATCGGATTAGTGACTAGTTGGAGTAAAGGTAGATCGTTATGGGAATCGCTATAAAAATAGCTATCTTCTAACGTATAGGGATTTGCTGATAGCCAGTCATTAAGTCGAGTGACTTTTCCCTCTTGGAAGCATGGGATGCCTGTTACTTTGCCCGTGTAATTGCCATCAATCATCTCAGGATCTGTCGCGATAATGGCATCAACGCCTAATCTGTTCGCAATGGGGCCAGTAACAAAATGATTAGTTGCTGTAATAATTAATAGATAATCACCGCGTTCCCTGTGGTTTTTCAGTAGTTCTAGGGCTTTTGGTAAGATAATGGGCTCTATTTTTTCTGCCATAAATTGCTGATGTAGTGTATTTAGCTTTTCTTTATTGAGTGTTGCTAGAGGACGGAGTGCAAAATCTAGGAACTCATAAATATCTAAACCGCCATTTTTATACTGGTCATAGAAATAGTCATTAGCGCGGCGGTATTCATCACTGTCGACGATTCCTTTTTCACATAAAAACTCTCCCCAAGCGTGATCACTATCACCACCCAATAAGGTGTTGTCTAAATCAAAAATAGCTAAGCTCAATGGGGTATCTCCTATCTGTATTAGATGAACACGATGTCAGTTCGAGAGCATAGGGAGGAACGCAAATGAATGCAATTGCCATTGTATAAGCTTGTGAGGGTTATCTGCTTTTTATAATTTTTTCGCCTAAAACAGGCTGTTCTTGTGCTTAATAGTCGTATTCAGGGGTAATATTTTGTCTGAGGATTTGCTGAGTATGAAAGAAGTGTGGAACAATAGCTGAAAAGAATTTAGGGATTGTACAGTGATTGATTCAGATGGGTTCAGGCCGAATGTCGGTATCATTCTGGCAAACTCGCTGGGTCAGGTCCTTTGGGCAAGACGAATAGGCCAAGATGCTTGGCAATTCCCGCAGGGTGGTATCAACGAAGATGAAACACCTGAAGATGCAATGTATAGAGAGTTGCGGGAAGAGATAGGACTTAAA
Source organism: Neptuniibacter sp. 1_MG-2023 (assembly GCF_030547185.1). GTDB lineage: Bacteria > Pseudomonadota > Gammaproteobacteria > Pseudomonadales > Balneatricaceae > Neptuniibacter. The sequence goes on along the minus strand of NZ_JAUOQR010000010.1, from coordinate 9,608 downwards.
GTATCAGATGTCGAAATTGTCGCGGTGACGCGCGGTTGGCTCAGATATAGGTTGCCCAAACGAATGATCCGGCGCAATTCACATCCAGTGTGTGTCGGCCAGAAGCAAAAATGGTTTTTGTTGAGGATGTTAAGTACAGATAGTGCTGTTGCTATCGATCACACTGATTCGCCAGAGTTTGATGGTTGGAAATGGGTGAGCTACTGGTATCCGCTTGGCCAAGTTGTGTCTTTTAAGCGAGAGGTTTACCGAAAGGCAATGCGAGAGTTATCTCCAAAGCTATCGCGTATTAATGATAAAAAGACCTGAGTGGAGAAATTGAGTGCTGAATGTATTAAGAAAAATTGTGCAAGAGGTAAGTGTAGCTCCTGATTTAGAGACTGTGCTTAACCTCATTGTGCAGAGAATTCAGCGCTCAATGCATACGCAGGTTTGTTCTGTTTATCTGTTTGACCCGAGTGATCAGTGCTATGTGCTGATGGCGTCAGAGGGGTTAAACGAAGAGGCGATTGGCAGTGTGCGTCTGTCAATCGATGAAGGTTTGGTTGGTACGGTGGTAAAGCGTGCAGAGCCAATCAACCTTGAGAATGCTGCTGATCACCCTGCATATAAGTATGTTGAGGCGACAGGAGAGGAGCGATTAAGCTCCTTCTTAGGCGTCCCCATTATTCGTCATCGTGATGTATTGGGTGTGCTTGTTGTGCAGCAAAGAGAGATACGCCGCTTTGATGAAAGTGAAGAGGCCTTTCTTGTTACACTTTCTGCCCAGCTAGCCGGCGCGATTGCCCACGCTGAAGCAACGGGCTCTTTAGGTGCCATCGGTGCACAGTTAACCGATGTGATTGACCTTAAGTTTGAGGGTGTTGCCGGTGTCGCGGGTGTGGCTATCGGTTCCGCTACTGTTATCTCGCCGCCAGCCGATCTAGGTTCAGTACCGGATAAAACAGCGAAGAATATTGCTAAAGAGATCGCTAACTTCCAAGAGGCGCTTAAGCTCGTGCGCCGTGATATCAAAGTGGTCGGTCGAAGCTTGGCGCAGCGTTTAAGATCGGAAGAGCAAGCGTTGTTTGATGTCTATTTGCGCATGTTGGATGATAATGCGCTCGCCGGTGAAGTGGTCTCGCGTATTGAGCAAGGTAATTGGGCCCAAGGTGCACTACGAGAAGTTGTAAGTGAGCATGTGCATCAGTTTTCTATGATGGGTGATCCCTATTTAAGAGAGCGTGCGACAGATATAAAAGATCTTGGACGCAGAGTTTTAGCCTATTTACAGGAAGCTTCCCCTGCACTATTGGAATTTACTGATGAGACTATCCTCGTTGCAGATGAACTTACCCCTGCGATGCTGGGTGAAGTGCCTAGTGAGAAGTTAGTAGGGCTTGTTTCGGTTCACGGCTCTAGTAATTCCCATGTTGCTATTCTAGCTCGCTCAATGGGTATTCCAACCATTATGGGGGCCGTTGATCTGCCGCTTACACGCATTGATGGGCGTCAATTGATTCTTGACGGTTATTCTGGCCGTATCTATGTTCAACCGAGTGAAAAGTTACTGACGGCATACAGTGATATTGCGCGCTGTGAACAGGAGCAAGCGACTGAGCTAGAAGCCTTAAAAGATCTTCCTGCAGAAACCAGCGATGGATATGTTATGCCGTTGTGGGTGAATACGGGACTGGTGGCTGATGTCGCTCGCTCTCTAGATCGTGGCGCGGAAGGTATTGGTTTGTATCGTACTGAAGTGCCTTTTATGATTCGTGAGTTTTTTCCTAGCGAACAAGAGCAGGCTGATACCTATCGTAAGCAGATCGAAGCTTTTTCTCCTCGCCCTGTGACTATGCGAACACTGGATATAGGTGGAGATAAGGCGCTTCCCTATTTTCCTATCAGTGAAGAGAATCCATTTCTTGGTTGGCGCGGTATCCGAGTTACTTTAGATCATCCTGAGATTTTTCTAGTTCAAGTGCGAGCTATGCTAAAAGCAGGTGAAGGTTATGACAATCTAAGAATCATGCTGCCAATGGTTACTAGTGTGGGTGAGGTAGAAGAGGCAAGTCGTCAAATTGATCGTGCGGTTCAGGAACTTCAGGATGAAGGTTATGCGATCAAGCGTCCGCTTGTTGGTGTAATGGTAGAGGTGCCTGCCGCAGTGTACCAAGTACGTAGGTTTGCACGGCGTGTTGATTTTATCTCTGTGGGCTCAAATGATTTAACCCAGTACCTGCTGGCGGTTGATCGAAATAATCCACGCGTAGCAGGATTGTATGTCAGTTATCATCCTGCGGTACTTAAAGCGTTACAGCATATTGCTCGCGAAGCCCATAAAGAAGGGGTCCATGTATCTATTTGTGGTGAAATGGCTTCAGAGCCCGGCGGTGCTCTGCTATTGATGGCGATGGAATACGATGTGCTCTCTATGAATGCAACGAACTTGCCTAAGGTGAAGTCCGCTATTCGTTCTGTTAGTAAAGCGGATGCGGATAAGTTGCTAAAAGAAGTTATGGCTATGGATGATGCCGATCGCATACAAACGTTTATGAATGAGCGCTTAGAGCAACTTGGTATAGCGCTACCTGCTCAGCCAGTATTAGCTATATAGTCGTCGATTATCCAATTGGGGGGACTTGAATTAGCTGTTCTTGGCGGCTAATTTTTCCATCTGCTCCGTAGCTTTGTTCTAGTATTTGGGTGGTGCCATCTTTCTCCTGTAGTAATACTGTCGTTGCTCTTGTTCCGTAGTTGCTGGTTTTTATAAAGATTGATGAGAGTATCTTTTCCCATTCGGGGCTTACGCCTGTATCTGGTAGCTGTTCGATCGCTGCTTGTGTCTGATCACTCATAATCCCAATGAGCGACTCAATATCTAAGTTCTTATTTTTTATTGCGTGTGAAAGTTGTGTTTTTACATGCCGGACTTTAGGCCAAGGAGTATCGAGCAATGCATTGCTTAGTGCATATAGGCCTGGTTCGAGCTTTTGGGTCTCGGTCCTTTTGTTTGAAGCGTAGTAAAAACCGGATTGGTCACCGAGTAGTAGATTAAAATCACTAAATTCCATTTGTTCGGATGCTAATTGTTGTAGATAGTGTTGGGCTGATATGTTCGTGCAGAGAAAATTACGTGTTAGCTCGCCCCGTGAACGTAAACTCTTATTCGTTGTCTTATGGCCATCTCGATAGTTTGTTACGGCGGAGAAACGCCCTGTTGTTGTGATGCCTAGCCATGTTCCTGATTTTTCGCAGTCTCGGCCAGCAAGCACTTTTGGCTCATCTTGCCAAAAACTTAATAAATCACTCGGGCGCTGGTAAAACTCATCTCTGTTTGCGATTAGAATAAGCGAATATTTAGGATGGGAGTTATAGGCAAAAGCGATTAGACACATAGTAAATATCCGTTAAATGGGTAAGATAGCGATCCTATTTAAAATCTAACTGTACACTGTCGATTCTAAGTGTTCAGGAATAAAAATTCATACCAGTAAAGGTTTGCGTGATGTTAGTGACCATTTTGACCTATCTTGTTCTTGGTGCAGCTGCGGGTGTTGTTGCTGGCCTATTTGGGATTGGGGGCGGTCTTTTGATCGTGCCTGTGCTTATTTTTTGTTTTGAATTGCAAGGTATGTCATCGGAGGTGTTAACTCATGCTGCGGTTGCGACCTCGTTAGCTACTATTGTTGCAACATCGGTTAGCTCTACATTGGCCCATCACCGTAAAGGTGCTGTGCGTTGGGATATTTTTAAGCCGTTAGCGTTAGGTATATTGGTTGGGGCGGTGCTCGGTGTAAAAACGGCAGGACAGATGAAGGGTGAATGGCTCCAGATTGCTATCGGTTGTTTTGCTATTGCAGTGGCCTTTCAGATGTCTTTGAACTTAAAACCATCGGCTGGTGAGAAAGACGTTTCGAAGGGGGTGTTTGTTATCTCTGGCGGTCTAATTGGCTGGTTGTCGAGTATTTTTGGTATTGGTGGTGGCACATTGACTGTGCCTTATCTAACGTGGGGACGAGTACAGATGCAGCAAGCGGTTGCTACCTCTGCTGCTTGTGGTTTGCCCATCGCGGTGATGGGTGCATTGACTAATATTTGGGAAGGTTGGGGGCACGCTGATATGCCTGAATGGAGTGCTGGGTATATCTACCTTCCTGCTTTTTTGGGAATTGTGCTTACAAGTACCTTATTTGCCAAGGTGGGAGCTAAGCTTGCGCACAGCCTGCCTGGACCTGTATTAAAGCGAATTTTTGCAGTGTTTTTGCTTTGCGTAGGTTTGCGTTTTTTACTGACTAATTTGCTATAAGGAGATACAGATGTGGGTGCATGATATAGATCCTATTGCCGTTGCTTTAGGCCCTTTGAAAATTCATTGGTACGGTTTGATGTACTTAGTGGGTTTTGCTGCGGCTTGGTGGCTGGGCGTTAGGCGTGCGCGCAGAGCGGGTTCAGGTTGGAGCGAAGAACAGATCTCAGACATTATTTTCTGGGGAGCAATGGGTGTTGTGCTTGGCGGTCGGGCTGGCTATGTCATCTTTTATAATTTTGATAAGTTTATATCTGACCCTCTATGGTTGTTTGCTGTATGGGAAGGGGGCATGTCGTTTCATGGGGGCTTGCTCGGGGTTATTGTGGTGATGTATCTGTTTGGTCGCCAGCATAAAAAAACCTTATTTCAAATGACCGACTTTATTGCGCCTTTAATACCCGTAGGTTTAGGGGCTGGCCGTATAGGTAACTTTATCGGTGGCGAGCTATGGGGACGAGTGACGGATCAGCCTTGGGGGGTTGTTTTCCCTCGGGCAGGAAATTTGCCGCGACATCCTTCCCAGTTATATGAATTTGTGCTTGAGGGTGTGGTGCTGTTTGTGTTGTTGTGGTGGTTCTCGTCTAAGCCTAGACCTCGAATGGCTGTATCAGGACTATTTCTCCTGTTGTATGGGATTTTTCGTTCGATGGTGGAGTTCGTGCGTGAGCCTGATGAGCACATAATGTTTTTGGCATTTGACTGGCTGACAATGGGGCAATTGCTATCCTTGCCTATGATTATCTTGGGTGCGTTTCTTCTTCTTTGGTCAAAAAGATCGGAGGGTGTAGAACCTGTTGCTCGATGAATTATTGTTAAGGGAGAAAGGTATAGATTGTCGTTAATATGACTTTCTATATCCCTGCATACAGTCTTTTAGACTGAATGCAGGGATATGGGATAGTAGAATTACACTGAAAATGGATATTGTATGGCGGGGTGATGCTCATAGCCTTCGATTTCAAAGTCATCGAGTGTGACCCATGTTTCTAGATCTTCTAGTGATTTGATATCAGGGTTGATGATCAGTTTTGGTGAGGCTAATGGCTCGCGTTTGAGCTGTACATTTTTCATTAATTCCAACTGGTCTTCATAAATATGTGCATTCACAATTTTATGAAAAGCCTGTCCGGGCTTGTTGCCGGTAATTTGTGCCATGATGGCCAAGAAGAAATAAACCTGAACCATATTGAAATTTAACCCCAGCGGTACATCACAGCTTCTTTGCGTGCTGTTCAAGTATAAAGTATCGCCGAGTAGGGAAAAATGATGGCTGTACATACAGGGACGTAAACATCCCATGTGGAACGCGCCAGGGTGATAGAAAGTGAAAATTTCGCCGCGATCATCAATGCCGTTGGAAAGGTCATCTACAATTTTGCGAAGTAGATCAATTTTTCCGCCATCGACTTTAGGAAAGTTACGTCCGATCTTGCCATAGATTAATCCACAATCATCAGTTCCTTTGCGATATGGATTGGCAAGCCAGTCTGAATTATCGTTTGCGTTAGCATCCCAAGTTTTGGTGCCGATTTTGCGAAAATCAGCCGCGTTATCGTAGCCTCGGATATAACCGATAATCTCTGCTATGGCAGCTTTGTAAAAGCTTTTACGGGTTGTAACAAGAGGGAATTCCCCATCTTTTACGTTATAGGTAAGATCAGCGTCGATAATGGTTAGGCACTTCTTGCCTGTTCGCTTGTTGTCAACCCAGATACCTTGATCGACTATTCTTTGGCAAAGATCTAGATATTGCTTCATGGCTTTGTTATTAACCTGAATTCGATTTGAGACTAGTTTATGATAACGATAAAAAAGAATGCCATGTTAGCAGTTTTTTAAAATTACGGTAGAAGGAGTGGGCGTGAAGTTAGCCATCATTGTTGCTCAAGATAAAAATCGGGCAATCGGTATTAATAATAAGTTGCCTTGGCATCTACCAGAGGATCTTCGCTATTTTAAGCAGGTGACCATGGGTAAACCAATTATTATGGGGAGAAAAACATTCGAGTCTATCGGGCGGCCATTGCCGGGTAGGGTGAATATTGTTATATCGCGTCAGGAAAATTATGCCCCAGAAGGGGTGAGAGTTGTTAATAGTTTGGATGATGCAGCTGAATTAGCTGAAAGTATCTGTCTAATTGATGGCGCCGATGAAGCAATGATTATCGGTGGTGCGCAGATATATGCTCAGGCGATTGATAGAGCTGATCGTTTATACTTAACGGAAGTCGATGCAGAGATTAATGGTGATGCATGGTTTCCAGAGTTTGATCGTTCTGCTTGGAATGAGCTCGGACGGGAAGACTTTTTGGCTGAAGGGCCAAATCCCTATAATTATAGTTTTATCGTGTTAGATCGAATTTAATCAAAAAAAGGCTAAGTAGTATGACGGTCCGTTCGTTGTTGTCTATTTTGGCTGATGGCAAGTTTCATTCAGGGCGAGAGCTGGGAGATGAGGTTGGTGTTAGTCGTAGTGCGATCTGGAAGCATGTACGTCGTTTTGAAGACGGTGGTTTAGAGATTTTCAGTGTTAAAGGGCGTGGATATCGAGTCCCAGGTGGTCTTGAACTACTCGATATAGAGCGTATTCAGCAGGGGTTATTGCCTGAGGTTAAATTGTTGATCAGGGATCCTGATTTGCGGCTGAGTATCGAATCCACTAATGAATTAGCGATGGAGGCCAGTCAGCGTGGTGATTGTCATGGTCGCTTGTTCTTGGCTGAGCAGCAATTAGCTGGCCGCGGACGTAGAGGTCGTGAGTGGGTAAGTCCGTTTGCTCGTAACCTGTATTTCTCTTTGGTTTGGCGTTTTGAGCAAGGTGTTGCTGCACTTGAAGGTTTAAGTCTTTTAGTGGGTCTTGCTATTGTGCGAGCCTTGGAAAAGATGGAGATCCAAGGTGTCGAGCTTAAATGGCCGAATGATCTTTTACATCAAGATAAAAAACTTGCTGGAATCTTGCTCGAAGTTCATGGTGAGGCTTCCGGTCAGTGCCAGGTTGTTATTGGTGTCGGTATTAATGTTGAGATGCCGAAAGCAGTAAGTGAGGCTATAGATCAACCATGGACCGATCTGAAGACTATAACTGGTGGAGTGGTAAGCCGTAATCAATTACTAGCGGTTATCCTTAATGAGTTAGTGGTTTGTTTGGAGCGTTTTGATAAGGAGGGCTTTGTGGGGTTGGTTGATGAGTGGCAATCTCGTCACGCTATGCAAAACGAGGCGGTTATTCTGCAAATAGGTGATGAGTTTGTGGAAGGGGTATGTCGGGGTGTTGATGGCTCTGGTGCTTTGTTGCTTCAGTCTGCTGCCGGTATCAAGGCTTATCATGGTGGTGAAATTAGTGTTAGACGTCCAGTATGATTTTAGAGATTGATGCAGGTAATACCTTTGTTAAGTGGCGCTTGCTCAATCACTTAGATGTAGTGAAGCGTGGGCGCTTTTTAACAGAACAGTTAAATCGAAGTATACCCGTTGAATGGCAGGCGCCAGTTACTGAGATTAGAGTTGCCTCCGTGGCTGGTAAGGATGTCAATCAGCAGATAGGATCCGTTCTCTCTGGTTATCACGCCATAGAAATACAGTTTGCGCAAACTACATATGTCTGTGCCGGTGTGAAAAATAGCTATGCACAACCAGAACGCATGGGAGTTGATCGTTGGTTGGCAATGCTGGCTGCCTACAATAACGTCAAACGCGCTTGCTGTGTTGTGGACTGTGGTAGCGCTATCACGATCGATTTCATTGATGCCGCCGGTGAGCACCAAGGTGGGTATATTTTACCGGGACTTAGGTTGATGAAACAGGGTTTGTTGTCTAATACAGCTGAAATCCAAGTTGATCGATCTATGTCTTCTTTTGATCTTGAACCGGGTAGAGATACGTCTGCGGCGGTTGATCATGGTATTAATTACCTGTTTCTTTCTTTGGTTGAAAAGGTCGCCAGAGATATTAATACACCTATGGAGTCATATCAGTTATTTGTCACGGGTGGGGATGGGCAGTTGTTTGCTTCCCTTGTTGAGGGGGCTGAATATTTCTCTGATCTTGTGCTTGATGGTCTTGCTTGGAGTCTAAGTCCGTAATGCTGCGTTGGATTTGTCTGTTTGCCTTATTGGCAAATGCGCTTCTTTTGTTGTGGTATTCGGTACAGGCTCCGCGTACGGTCCCGCGTCTCGAAAGCCACTCTAGCGATATTGATACATTACGTCTTGTCGGTGAGATTAATCCTCAATCATTGGTTTGGCTGAGTGGGGATTCTGACGTTTCATCATGTGTAGAGTTTGATGGTTTTAAAAGTCGGGTTAAGGCTGGTGCTGTAAAGCGATTTGTTTATGAGCAGGGGTTTGCTTCTGAAATAGACGAAGTTCGAGTTCAAGTTGAACGTAATCATAAAGTGATCGTGGTGCTGCCGGCTGAATTAAATAAGCGCATGGAGGTTATAGATTACTTAGAAAGTTCAGAAGGCTTAGAATCGGAAGAGATGTTTGATTTTGAGTATGTGATCGCAGGTTTTAAAGGTAGGGCTGAGGCTGAAGAGAAGCTGATGCAGCTGAAAGCCGCTAAAATAAAGGCGCGCATTGAGTTTGAGCAGGTAAGCGAGTTACGTTTTAGGGTGCGTGTTTTTGAGTATATTGATCGAAAATTATCCAATGAAATCAAAGAAGTAGTGGTAGAAAGCTATTCTGTAGAAAAAAATGAAAAAAAAGTGTGTCAAAGGGTTGCAAGCATAAGGTCTACTGAGTAATATACGCGCCACTTCGTTGTTGAGAAGCCGGTATAGCTCAGTTGGTAGAGCAACTGACTTGTAATCAGTAGGTCCGGGGTTCGACTCCTCGTGCCGGCACCATCTCAGGCCAGACGAAGTATTGAAATTGTTGGTGGGGTTCCCGAGTGGCCAAAGGGATCAGACTGTAAATCTGACGCGAAAGCTTCGGTGGTTCGAATCCACCCCCCACCACCATTCATTGCAAGGCGGGTATGGTATAGTGGCTATTACCTCAGCCTTCCAAGCTGAAGAGGCGGGTTCGATTCCCGCTACCCGCTCCAATGACCTATTGCTCAAGTAGCTCAGGGGTAGAGCACACCCTTGGTAAGGGTGAGGTCGGCGGTTCAATTCCGCTCTTGAGCTCCAGAATTTATTTTAGGGTAGATATAGAAATATATCTGCCCTTTGTTATATTTGGCGCTTTGTAAATTAATTGTACTGGTAGAGACCGATGGCTAAAGAACAATTTGAACGCTCAAAACCGCATGTTAACGTTGGTACAATCGGCCACGTTGACCACGGTAAAACTACACTTACTGCTGCTCTGACTCG
>NZ_JAUOQR010000001.1 GCF_030547185.1 Neptuniibacter sp. 1_MG-2023 | reverse complement strand
GCCGATGGTAGTGTGGGGTTTCCCCATGTGAGAGTAGGTCATCGCCAAGCATTTATTTAGAGAAACCCCGGTTACTACGTAGCCGGGGTTTTTTGCGTCTGGGGCTTAGATTTATAGTGCTTAGTTATATAGAGTTCTAGGGTATATAAGGTAAGTACTTTTAATCTGAATAATGTTGTTGTATTCGACTTCTATTTTTTTGTGCTTACCTTCATAATTAGACTCATCGCTAGTCAGTAGTTCTAGTATAAATTGTTGTCAGCTATAGTGGGTGTTATGTATACAGAAGAAGATATCCGTCGTTTAAGGTGGCAGAGTCGTAGGGGCATGCTGGAACTTGATGTGTTATTTGTTCCATTTGTAGAAGAAGCTTTTGCTGATCTTGAAAAGGATGATCAAGATCGCTTTGTAAAGCTGCTTGCTTGCGAAGATCAGGACCTTTTTGTTTGGCTTATGGAGCGGGCAGTACCTGATGATTTAGATCTGCAACGGATTGTGAGGATTATATTGGAGCGTGTTCAACCTAAGTAATCTCCATATAGGGCAATCTCGCACTCTGCTATATATTTGTAGTGGGGTGCATTTTATTGCGCTGTACTCTATTTTTGTTTCGTTTATTCCTGCGTTCCATAAATCTCTCTTTTCTTTGTTTGTAGTAATGAGTTTTGCTTATTTTATTTATAATAGGCTATGCAGAGACTCGTCTTCGATAGTCTCTATTGGTTGGTCCGCTGAAAATGGTTGTATTCAGCTTTTCCTAAGAGATGGTATGCGGTTGGATGTGGCGGAGCTAAAACAGACGTCTGTTTTACCCTTTGTCATTTGTTTACTGTGTAAAGTTGAAGAGCGCCTATTTCCTATTCCCGTTATAGTGTTCTGGGATGCTTGCACGCCTCAAGAATTTCGTCGTCTAAGAGTGTTGGCTTTACACCGTTCAGTAAAGCCTAATGGCGAAGCTGTTCAATAAGGGGAGGGTGCTTGCTTCGCCCTCTCTTTGATTTAGTTCCAAGAAAAGTTAATAGGAGTCAGGATGGTATCTATGGGCTCTGCGCCTAGTTCTGGGTAATCGAGAGTATAATGTAGCCCGCGGCTTTCGTGACGAAGCATAGCTGAGCGTATTATCAAATCTGCTACCACTGCTAAATTGCGTAACTCTAAAAGGTCATTGCTGATTTTGTAGTTACTGTAATATTCGCTGATCTCATGGTGTAAAAGGTCAATACGATGTTTTGCCCGTTGTAGGCGCTTTGTAGTACGCACTATACCCACGTAATCCCACATAAAGCGTCGTATTTCATCCCAGTTGTGGGAGATAATCACATCTTCATCAGAATCAGTTACTTGGCTTTCATCCCATGCAGGGATTAATGATTTGTCGAGAGGAGCTGCTAAGGAGCTGCAAACTTCTTCAGATGCTGATTTTGCATAGACTAGGCACTCAAGTAATGAATTACTAGCTAGCCGGTTAGCGCCATGTAAACCCGTAAATGAGGTTTCGCCTATGGCATAGAGGCCAGGGATATCGGTTCGTCCTTTTTCGTCAGTAACAATGCCTCCACAGGTATAGTGGGCAGCGGGTACGACAGGGATAGGTTCTTTAGTGATATCAATACCTAGCTTTAAGCACCGTTTATAGATGGTCGGGAAGTGTTCGCGTATAAAGGTTTCGGGTTTGTGAGATATATCTAGAAATAAACAATCACAACCTAAGCGTTTCATTTCATGATCTATAGCGCGAGCGACAATGTCTCGGGGCGCTAATTCACCGCGCTTATCAAATTTATGCATGAATTGTTCGCCATCAGGTAGTAATAACTTTCCACCTTCACCGCGAACGGCTTCTGTAATTAAAAAGGATTTTGCTTGGGGGTGGTAAAGGCAGGTAGGGTGGAATTGATTAAATTCCATATTTCCCACACGACAGCCCGCACGCCAAGCCATGGCAATACCATCTCCAGTTGCGCCATCTGAGTTGCTTGTATAAAGGTAAGCTTTAGAAGCGCCTCCGGTTGCTAAAACGACATGGGGTGCTTGAAATACTTCTACGTGGCCTGTTTTTCCATTCAAGATATAAGCTCCGACGCAACGGTTGTGTGCTAGACCGAGCTTGCGGCGGGTAATAAGGTCAACTGCAATGTGATCTTCAAAGAGGTCTATATTAGGCGATGCTTTTGCACGCTCTATCAGTGTGCTTTGTAGTGCTTTGCCTGTTGCATCGGCAGAATGAATAATTCTTCGATGGGAGTGGCCCCCCTCTTTTGTTAGATGGTAATCATCACTCTCTTGTGTGAAGGCAACGCCTTGTTGAATTAACCAGTCAATACTCTCTTTGCCATGGGATACCGTAAATTCAACGGCGGAAGGGCGGCTTAATTGTCCTCCTGCTGTCATCGTATCTTCTATATGAGCTTGTGTGCTGTCGGTTGTATCTAAGACTGCGGCAATACCGCCTTGAGCTAACCAAGTTGATCCACTTTTTAGTTCTCGCTTGCTAAGTACCGCCACGCGCGCGTTTTCAGCGAGGTGTAACGCCATACTTAGGCCTGCGGCTCCGCTACCAATAATTAAAGCGTCGTAGTGGTGGTGTTGTGTCATTTGGTTGCTCTTTATATGCAAGTAGAAATTGCTGTCGGGCTATTTTACTGACAGAAATTCTGTAGAGGATAGTGTTTTATGGTAATTGTTAGAACTTTTAATGCGCAATTTAGCATTTTTTTACGTGTTGAGGGAACTTCATCTTATTTCTAAGCTCATAGTAGTTGTCCCGACACTCTTGATGAGAGTTGAATATAGTAGAAGCAAAAGAGATACTTTGGCTGCTTTAGCCTCTATGCTTATAGTAATGAGTCTCATGGAAAGAATCTAAGGAATATCGAGTGTCAAATGAGAGCCAAACAGTAGTTGATCAAAAACTTGTCGAACGCGTTAAAGCAGGCGACAAAACAGCGTTTGATCTTTTGGTTAAAAAGTACCAACACAAGATTATTGCGTTAATTGGTCGTTATGTATATGACTTCCATGAAGCTCAAGATGTAGCCCAAGAAACATTTATTAAGGCATATCGAGCACTTCCAAATTTTCGCGGTGATAGTGCGTTTTATACGTGGTTGTACCGTATAGCCATTAATACGGCTAAAAACCATCTGGTTTCACGCGGTCGTAAACCTATAGACGTTGATGTTGACGATGCACAGTTTTTTGAGGGTGATCATCAATTGAAAGACATAGCGACGCCCGAAAATGAACTTTATAAAGATGAGTTGGACTTAGTGATTAAGCGTACGTTGAATCGATTACCAGAAGATTTAAGAATGGCGCTTACCCTGAGAGAGTTTGAGGGTATGAGTTACGATGAGATTGCGCGCGTTATGGATTGTCCCGTTGGGACGGTAAGGTCTAGGATTTTCAGGGCGCGGGAAACATTAGATAAAGAAATTATGCCTTTAATGGCAAGTTGATTGCAGAAATGATGAAATTTGAGGTACACAATTATGACTGATCGATCTATTGAGTCTGTTTCTGCACTTATGGATGGTGAAGTAACTGATTTTGAACTCCGCCGTACATTAGCGCGGATTGAGAGCGAACCTGAGCTTGCAGAAACTTGGCAGCGTTACCATTTAATTCGGTCTGCTATACGTAGCGAAGATGGTAATGGAATCGCTGTAGATATAAGTTCAAGTGTTATGTCTGCTTTGGAATCTGAGCCTGAGTTTCATTTGGAAGATGGATCTACTGATTCAGAAAAAACGGTGAGTAAATCTCATTTTCTTTGGAAACCAGTAGCAAGTATGGCCGCTGCGGCATCAGTAACGGCGATGGTTATTCTTGGGGCGCAGAACCTTTCTCAGCCTGAAGAGTCGACTATTGCTGATAACCGTCCGAGCTATTCTCTTCCAACGGGTACGCTTTCTAATGATATTGTTCGAGCACAGTTTGGCAACCGTTCTAATATCGAAGTTGAGAGTCAGCAGCCTGAAATTATCCGCTTACCTCAAGGTATAGATCGTTATATTGAACAGCATGAGCATATGCTGAAAAAACAAAAACCTAATTGGCAGGCTTCATGGCTTCCAGACGGTTTTAGTGGGCTACGTAGTGATGTTATGCCTCACGCGGAAGTGCAAATTTTTAGTAACGGACGTAATACGTTTAGTGTTTGTGTTGAAAACTATGGACATCAATCAGTTTCAGAAGGGGTTGCCCAGTCTGGAAATATGGTTGCGGTAGGTAAAAGAATTGGTGATCAATTTGTTACCGTTGTTGGTGATGTTCCTTTGATGATCGCTGAAAGAATTGCGTCTTCAGTAGTGAAAAAATGATTCAAGAAAACGGGAAAGTCGTTGACGTTAACTCGCAAGGTGTGTGGGTTGAGACAGTCAAGCAAAGCGCATGTGCGAGTTGTGCTGCTAAAAACGGTTGCGGCCAGAAGTTGTTAGCATCAGTAGGTCAGGGTAAACGTTTTATTTTCCGCGTGAATAACCCAGATAACTTATCGGTTATTACCGATGATGATGTGCTGATCGGAATTGAAGAGGGGGCCTTTCTTAAGGCCACTGTCTTTATGTACCTTATGCCGCTTATTGGTCTTTTTGCAGGAGCGGTTATTGCCGATGCCTTAGGATTTTCCGAAGGTTGGATGATTTTAATATCTTTTTCCTCATTGTTAGTAGGCTTCTTGCTTGTTCGTTTTGGAAGCTATTCTCTATTCCGCTCGTGTAAGTACCAGCCTACGTTAATGAAAGTAATTTAACTTTATTTCTGATAGTTATAGGTGATTTTGATATGAGATATTTATCTAAATTCATTTTTGCTTTTTTGATTTTGTCCGTACATTCGGTATCAGCTGCCAACCTTCCTGACTTTAAATCTCTTGTAAAAGAAGCTTCTCCAGCAGTTGTAAATATTAGTACAATCCAGAAGGCTGATAGTTCCGAAGGGTACTCTTTGGTTGGTCCTAATGGCGAAGAGATTCCCGAAATTTTTAAGCATTTTTTTAGAATGCCGGAGTTTGAGCAAGGAGAGAGGCCAAAGCACCAAGCCCCTCAATCTTTAGGTTCCGGTTTTATTATCTCTGAAGATGGCTATTTGCTTACCAATCATCATGTTGTCGCTGATGCAGATAAAGTCATTGTTCGACTTGCTGATCGGCGTGAGTTAGAAGCTGAAGTGATTGGCTCGGATAAACGCTCTGATGTGGCATTGCTTAAAATTGATGCTCATAACCTGCCAACCGTTGAATTAGGTAAATCTAAAGATCTCGAAGTGGGTGAGTGGGTACTGGCTATAGGATCTCCTTTCGGATTTGATCATAGTGTTACGGCCGGTATTGTTAGTGCGAAAGAACGTGCCTTGGCGAACGAGACATACGTTCCTTTTATTCAGACTGATGTAGCGATTAACCCAGGTAATTCCGGTGGGCCTTTGTTTAATCTTGATGGTGAGGTTGTCGGTATTAATTCGCAGATATACACGCGTTCTGGCGGCTTCATGGGGTTGTCATTTGCTATTCCCATTGATGTGGCTATGAATGTTGCGGATCAGTTGAAAGCAGATGGTTATGTTACGCGTGGGTGGTTGGGCGTTATTATCCAAGAAGTGAATAGGGATTTAGCTGAATCCTTTGGGTTAGACAAACCCGCAGGCGCATTGGTTGCGAAGGTTTTGCCTGATAGTCCCGCCGATGAAGCTGGTTTGCAAGCGGGTGACGTGATTTTAAGTTTTGAAGGATTAGAGGTAACGCTGTCGTCTGATCTCCCTCATTATGTAGGGCGAGTTAAACCAGGTGTTAAAGCCAAAGTAGAAGTAATGCGCGCTGGAAGAAAGCAAACAATCAATGTGAAGATTGGTGTTTTACCGAATCAAAACCAGCTAGCAAGTGCGGGACAGGATAAATATAACGCAGATACATTAAATCGTCTGAATGTTGATGTAGTAGAATTAGATGAGCAGAGACGAGAAAAATGGCAAGTGAGTGCTGGAGTTGTTGTGCGTCGCGTTATGCCAGGGGCTGGCTCTAATTCTGGTTTAATGGTTGGTGATGTGATTACTATGTTGAACGGTGAGCAGGTTGGTTCTGTTGCTGACTTTAATCGGATCGCAAGCTCTCTTCCTGTCAATCGGTCTTTACCTATGCGGATCGTGCGTAGGGGTAGCCCAATGTTTATTCCTTTAAGAATAGAGTAAGAATGTTAGAAAAATAAAGGGGTGTTTTAGCCCCTTTGTTTTATTTTTTTGTGGGTCAAAAAAACCATAAAAAATATCGAAAAAGATGCACTCTATTTTTCGTGGCTCATATAGAGCAAATACTGTAAACTTGCGCCTTTCCAGCGAGTTAAGAGTAATGGTAGCCATCAAGTGAGCAGCCTAAAACATATCCGAAATTTTTCAATTATTGCCCATATTGACCATGGTAAGTCGACTTTGGCTGACCGCTTTATCCAGATGTGCGGTGGCCTTAGTGAACGTGAAATGGAGGCGCAAGTACTCGATTCAATGGATATCGAGCGTGAGCGTGGTATTACCATTAAGGCTCAGAGTGTAACTTTGGATTACACCGCCAAAGATGGGCAAACCTATCAGCTTAACTTTATCGACACGCCTGGACATGTTGACTTTTCATATGAAGTGTCACGTTCCCTTGCCGCTTGCGAAGGGGCTTTGTTAGTTGTTGATGCTGCACAAGGTGTAGAAGCCCAATCTGTTGCCAACTGTTATACGGCGATAGAACAAGGGTTAGAAGTTGTTCCTGTTTTGAATAAAATCGATCTGCCTCAAGCTGAGCCTGAAAGGGTTCGTATGGAGATTGAAGAAGTTATTGGTATTGATGCGACAGAGGCCGTGACCTGCTCCGCAAAAAGTGGCTTAGGTGTGATTGATGTATTAGAGCATCTTGTACGAGATGTTCCTCCACCGCAAGGCGATGTAGATGCACCGCTTCAAGCACTGATTATAGATTCATGGTTTGATAATTATTTAGGTGTGGTTTCCTTAGTACGTGTTAAACAGGGAACATTAAGTAAGAAAGACAAGATCTTAGTTAAATCTACAGGACAGAGCTATCAAGCGGAATCTGTAGGTATTTTTACACCTAAACGGACAGAAACGGGTGTGCTCAAAGCTGGCGAGGTTGGCTTTGTTGTTGCTGGTGTTAAAGATATTCATGGTGCGCCGGTGGGGGATACATTAACCCACCAGAAAACGCCTGAAGTTGACATGTTACCTGGTTTCCAAAAAGTGCAGCCTCAGGTCTACTCGGGGCTGTTCCCAACGAGCTCTGATGACTATCAAGATTTTCGTGAAGCACTTGATAAACTGACGTTGAATGATGCATCACTGTTCTTTGAGCCTGAAACATCAGATGCCCTTGGTTTTGGTTTCCGTTGTGGTTTTCTTGGTATGCTTCATATGGAGATTATTCAAGAGCGCTTAGAGCGAGAGTATAATCTTGATCTAATTACCACAGCACCTACGGTAATTTATGAGCTTGAAATGAATAACGGTGATGTTGTTAAAATCGACAGCCCGTCCAAGCTGCCAGATCCGGGTTCTATCAATGAGATGCGCGAACCTATAGTGGAAGCTAATATCCTTGTGCCGCAAGATTATCTTGGGCAAGTTATAGGCCTTTGTGTTGAAAAGCGCGGCGTTCAAAAAGAGATGAATTATGTAGGTAATCAGGTTCAAATCTCCTATGAACTGCCGATGGCTGAAGTGGTTTTAGACTTTTTTGATCGCTTGAAGTCGGTTAGCCGTGGTTATGCATCGCTTGAATATAACTTTGTGCGCTTTGAACCTGCTCAGTTGGTACGCATGGATATTTTGATTAATGGCGATAAAGTGGATGCTTTAGCGATTATCTTACACAGAGATAATGCGCAGTATAAAGGGCGTCAGCTTTGTGAAAAGATGAAGGAAGTTATTCCACGTCAGATGTTTGATGTTGCAATTCAGGCAGCATTAGGTGGAAAAGTTATCGCACGAACTACAGTAAAAGCACTACGTAAAAACGTATTAGCTAAATGTTACGGTGGTGATGTGAGCCGTAAGAAGAAACTGCTTGCGAAACAGAAAGCAGGTAAAAAGCGCATGAAGCAAGTAGGTAATGTAGAGATACCTCAGGATGCTTTCTTAGCAGTATTAAAAGTAGATAGTTAATTTTTAAGGGCAGTATAGATGGATTTTGATTTTGCACTAATACTTGTAGCGCTGACGTTTGTATCAGGGCTTGTGTGGTTTTACGATAAAATATCACTTAAGCCGAAACGTGAAGCTAAATTAAGTGCAGCAGCTAATCAAGTGGATGGTGAGCTTTCAGAATCCGTTAGAGCTGAGATTGAGCGTGAGTCCGGTTGGGTGGATACAGGTAGATCAATGTTCCCTGTATTACTTATTGTCTTGGTGCTGCGTTCTTTTCTGGTTGAGCCTTTTCAGATTCCATCGGGCTCAATGTTGCCAACCTTAAAAATTGGTGATTTTATCTTAGTTAATAAATTTCATTATGGGTTACGTTTGCCTGTATTGAATACTAAGATTGTGGAGATCAATGAACCTGAACGTGGTGACGTGATTGTATTTAAGTATCCGGAGAATCCGTCGATTAATTATATTAAGCGAGTGGTAGGTTTGCCGGGTGATATTATCCGTTATCAGGATAAAATGCTCTTTATTAACGGAGAGGCACAACCTCAATCGTTATTGGCTCAGTTACCGCCTAATCGTCCAATACAGCAACTTTTGACAGAAAATTTGGGTGGTGTAGAGCATCAGATTAATAAAGATTTGGCGCGACCTTCTCAAAATATGCAATGGACAGTACCTGATAATCATTATTTTATGATGGGTGATAACCGTGATAATAGTAATGACAGTCGTTACTGGGGTTTTGTATCTGAGGACTTACTAGTTGGTAAGGCATTTGCTGTATGGATGCATTGGCCGACTTTCTTGAGCTGGCCAAAATTTGGCGACGTTCGTGTGATTGAGTAATGGAATGGAGAATGGAATGAAACCTACTCGTAAGCAACAAACCGGCGCATCATTTTTCTCAATTTTGATTGTCTTATTAGTCGCAGGCTTTTTCTTTTCTGTCGCATTTAAGCTGTATCCAGCTTATCTGGAGTATAATACGATCGATTCAGTATTGACTCAGGTAAGTACAGACAGGGACGAATTGACAAAAAGTATGGGTACTTTGAAACTAGATATTGGTAAAAAGTTTCGTATCAATCAAGTGAAGTTACCCCATAAAGACTCCTTGATCATTACTAAAAAAGAGGGCGTGATTCGTTTTGTCCTCGATTATGAAATACGTGTACCAATGTTTTATAACGTTGACGCAATGGTTAAATTTGAAAAGCAATATGAAGCAATAGCACCTTGATAAAACCAGCATCTGAATTATCCCGTCGTATAGGCCATAGCTTTACCGATGAGTCGTTGTTTGAATTAGCATTGACTCATCGAAGCTGTGGCAAAAAGAATAATGAGCGCTTAGAGTTTCTAGGCGACTCCATTCTCAATTTTGTTATAGCTGATGATCTTTTCAAACGCTTTCCCAAGGCCAAAGAGGGTGAATTAAGCCGTCTACGTGCTCGTATGGTAAAAGGCGTTACTTTATCTGAAGTTGCGCGCGAGTTAAATTTAGGCGACTACCTTCGTTTGGGGAGTGGTGAGCTTAAAAGTGGTGGTTATCGCCGCGACTCAATTTTAGCGGATGCAGTTGAAGCGATTATCGGTGCTATCTACCTTGATACAGATATGGAAACTGCACGTGGCTTTATCTTGTCTTGGTTTAAAGAACGGTTAAGCAAACTTGATCTGAACGAGTCTATGAAAGATTCAAAAACGCGTTTGCAGGAGTTTCTGCAATCACGTCGCCTATCTTTGCCTGAATACACATTGACTAATGTAGAAGGCGAAGCCCATGCACAGACATTTTATATACAATGCAGCGTGGAAGGTCTACAGCAAGCAGCTAAAGGTATAGGTAGTAGCCGCCGTCAGGCGGAACAAGAAGCTGCTAAAAATGCACTCATTATTCTACAGGTAGAAAAGTAAAATGGCTGAAGATTTAATGCACCTGTTGGATGAGAAGTCTCATAACCCTGATCAGCGTTGTGGCTTTGTAGCAATTGTCGGCCGTCCCAATGTAGGGAAATCAACGCTAATGAACCATATTCTGGGTCAGAAGTTGAGTATCACTTCCCGTAAACCGCAAACTACACGTCATCAAATTATGGGGATTAAGACAGAGGGCGATCTACAGATTGTCTATGTTGATACGCCCGGTTTACATAAAGATGAAGGTAAAAAAGCCCTTAACCGCTATATGAATAAAGCGGCGTCGGATGCTTTACGTGATGTGGATCTTGTGGTTTTTATTGTTGATCGTACGGCTTGGACTGAAGAAGATCAGCTTGTTTTAGATAAAGTGAAGCATGTTCGTTGCCCCGTTATTTTGGCAGTTAATAAAATTGATCAATTAAAAGATAAAGCTTCATTGCTCCCTCAAATGCAGTCTCATGCAGGACGTATGGATTTTGCGGAGATGGTTCCTTTGTCAGCCAAAGATGGTCATAACGTTGAGCAGTTAGAAGAGCTGATTGCTAAACATATGCCAAAAGGGATGCACCATTTTCCTGAAGACCAAGTAACAGATAAAAGCTCACGCTTTATGGTTTCAGAGATGGTCCGTGAGAAACTGATGCGTAACTTAGGTGATGAGATTCCTTATGGTACAACCGTTGAGATAGAAGAGTTTAAGTATGCTCAAAACGGTGTTCTTCACGTAAGTGCATTAATTCTTGTCGAGCGTGATGGTCAAAAACGTATAGTGATTGGCGATAAAGGTTCACGAATTAAAACCGTTGGTCGTGATGCGCGCTTAGATATGGAGCGTATGTTTGACTGTAAAGTTATGCTTAATCTTTGGGTGAAAGTTCGTCGAGGTTGGGCTGATGATGAACGAGCCCTGCGTAGCTTAGGTTACGATAATAGCTAATTTGCATTCCGTATGAGTCAAACAGATCAGCAGGCGGCTTATGTACTTCATGGTCGCCCTTATCGAGATACCAGTCTCCTTGTTGACTTTTTTACTTTGGAATATGGAAAAATCCCCGCTGTTGTTCAAGGCGCACGCCGCCCCAAATCTAAATTGCGGGCTAGCGTTCAGCCTTTTGTACCTGTTCAAATAGGCTGGCGTGGACGGAATGAGTTAAAAACCATTACCCAGGCAGAGCCTGTCGCCGCGATGATGTTTCTTAATGGTGATGCATTGCTGTGTGGTTTGTATGTTAATGAATTACTTTCTCGAACGCTTCAGCCATTTGATCCGCACCCTCCACTTTATGTCTATTATCAGTATGTACTTAATGAGCTTGTATCGGGTAAAGATATAGAAGGTGCCTTGCGCACTTTTGAGCATCGTTTGTTAGATGAGTTAGGTTACCTTCCTGAACTCGGGAATCAACAGGATGAACAGATCTATCTCTTGGATCCTGAACATGGATTTTCCATTTTAAGTAGTCGTGATATAAGTGACAAACGTAAGCCTTTCTGTTTTTATGGCTGGCAGTTAAACGCAATTTCAGATGATAATTATGAAAACCCCCAAGTTCGGCGAGCATCGAAACGCCTTATGCGTGCGCTCATAGATCGCGTGCTTGGTTATAAACCGTTACGCAGTCGAGAACTGTTTCAAAAAATGTAAGGAGCACAAGGTGATAGAGCCGTCCCGTCTTTTGTTAGGTGTAAATATTGATCATGTTGCAACGATTCGCCAAGCAAGAGGCACCCGTTATCCCGATACTGTTCAGGCGGCGGCATTAGCAGAAGAGGCCGGTGCTGATGGTATTACTATTCACCTGCGTGAAGATCGTCGCCATATTCAGGATCGTGATGTTTTTCTGTTAAAAGAAACTTTACAGACGCGGATGAATTTTGAAATGGCCGTGACTGATGAAATGATTGAAATTGCGGAAAAGGTAAAGCCTGCCCATTGTTGTTTAGTGCCGGAAAAACGCGAAGAGCTGACGACTGAAGGTGGTTTAGACGTAGCGGGGCAGGAATCACGAATTAAAGATGCCTGTAATCGTTTAAATGCGGCGGGTATCGAAGTTTCTTTATTTATCGATCCAACGTCTGAACAGATAGATGCCACTATCCGTTGTGGAGCCCCGGTGATTGAATTACATACAGGAGCTTATGCTGATGCAGAAAACTCCTTGGAGCAGGTGGCAGAATTAAAACGAATTAGAGATGCGGCTGCTTATGCTTATCAAAAAGGCTTAATTGTAAATGCTGGACATGGTTTGAACTACCATAATGTTGAGCAGATCGCTGAAATCCCAGAGATGAATGAGCTTAATATTGGACATGGCATTGTCGCACGGGCTTTGTTTGTTGGTCTTAAAGAAGCGGTGTCTGAGATGAAACAGCAGATGCTACAAACGCAAGCACGTATTCAGCCATTAAGAGATGCGCTGAAAAAATGATTGTCGGTGTTGGTACAGATATTCTTCAAATTAGCCGTTTGCGAAAAGCTTGGGTAAGAACACCTAAGCTAGCAGAGAGAATTCTGACCTCTGACGAACTTGCACTTTGTACCGAAGCCCATGACCCTGCTCTGTTCTTAGCTAAACGCTTTGCTGCAAAAGAAGCGGTGACAAAAGCATTGGGGACTGGAATAGGGCGAGGGGTGAGTTGGAAGCATATCGAAATCACCAAAGATAGTTTGGGTCGTCCTTTAGTCGTTTTAACTTTAGGTGCGGCTGAACGGGCATCCAGTTTAAATGTGGCCAATCTTCATCTTAGTTACAGTGATGAAAAAGATTATATAGTTGCATTTGTTGTGGCGGAAAGTAGTTAACCTGACGGTATATAGGAATAACTAAATGAGTAGAGTCTGTGTGATAACCGGCGGTTCTTTCGGTATTGGCCGAGCGGTTGTTAATAAGTTTTTAGACCAAGGTTATTCTGTTGTTAATCTTGATTTGAAGCCATCTGATTTAGCCAAAGATCAGTCTGTTTATATTCAATGTGATGTTTCAGATCCGCAGCAAATAGATAGCGCTATTAAACAGATTAAAGAAAGTATAGGCCGCATTGATGTACTTGTGTCTAATGCCGGTGTGCATTTGTCTGCCTCTATTGAAAACACCTCAAATGCAGAGTTTGAGCGTGTAATGGGCATCAATGTGAAAGGTGCTTTTTACCTACTCAAAGCCGTATTACCTATTATGAAAGCACAGCAATCAGGCTCAATTGTTTTAGTTGGTTCTGATCAGTCGCTAGTTGGCAAGAAAAACTCGTTTGTTTATAACATGAGTAAAGCGGCTTTAGCTTCGATGGCGAAAACAACCGCATTAGATTATGCCACTTATGGTATTAGAGCGAATATAGTGTGCCCAGGCACTATTGAGACACCTTTATACCATCAGGCAATAGATCGCTATTGTGAACGTACGGGAGCCAATAAAGCAGCTATCCATGCAGAAGAGGCTGCGCTTCAACCTTTAGGTAGAATCGGTCAACCAGAAGAGGTTGCATCATTAATCGCTTTTTTAGGGAGCGATGAGGCTAAGTTTATTACCGGCAGTGCTCAGGTTATTGATGGTGGTTATACCGCACAATAATATATTCATCAGGCTTAGGGTGTTTTATGAGTAGAGTGATAGATCCCCATATTCACCTCATTGATTTACAGCAGGGCGATTATGGTTGGCTGCAGGCTGATCATCGGCCTCAGTGGCCTGGTAAAGAAAAAATTAGACGTAGTTTTTTTGAAGCAGACCTAGTGAGTAGCCAAGTAATGGAGCTTGCTGGTTTTGTGCATATAGAGGCCGGTTTTGATAATGCATCGCCTTGGCGTGAGTTGGAATGGCTGGAACAGCATTGCCAGCTACCCTTTAAAAGCGTGGCCTTTGCTGATTTAACATCCAATCACTTTCCTGCCCAATTAGATCGGTTAGCGCAATGTAAATCACTTGTGGGTATTCGTCATATTCTTGATGAACATGCTGAAACGATTTTAAATAATGAGCGTGTGGTTAAGCATTTATCCCTTATTGCTGAAAAAGGTCTGCTCTTTGAAGCTCAACTTTCATTAACTGATCGTTCTGCAGTTAAGCATTTAAATCAGGTTTTATATTCTGTTCCCAAGCTTAAGGTTGTTATCAATCATTGTGGATCATCAGATCAACTATCAGAAAGTTGGATGAACTCGGTTACTCTATTAGCACGTCAGCCTAGGTGCTATATCAAATGTTCAGGGTGGGAGATGCGGAATGTTAATTGGACGTCAGAAGCAATAGAGCCCCTGATAAGGTTTGTTATTCGACAATTTGGTTTGAGCCGAGTGATGCTGGCTAGTAATTTCCCTGTATCAGAGCTTTCGTGTAGCTATTCAGAAGTATGGTCTCGGTATTTGCATGAGATGTCGTGGGAGGGTTTTGAACAGGAGATGCTTGTTTATGAAAATGCGAAACGTATATATGGTTTTGATTGAGACCTGTTTGTTATAAAAAAGGCTCATAAGTAAAATCTTATGAGCCTTTTTTCTTAAAAAATATCTAACTTATTTTATTTCCATTCTAGGTGAGCGCATAACGATCTCATCATTTAGCTCAATCCCTATACCCGGCGCTTCAGATACTTGGAAGAAGCCATCAATAGGTTGAGGGTCTTGAATACATAGTTCTCGATTCCATTTCTTAATAGCATAAGTGTGATGTTCATGAATTAAGAAGTTTGGAATAGCTGTTTCTAGGTGTAGTGAGGCCGCCGTTGCTACAGGGCCTCCACATACATGGGCTTGGATACGCACATCATATACATCTGCATAGTCACAAACTTTTTTGGTTTCGGTAAAGCCGCCGCATAAACCTATATCTGGTTGTAGTACATCTAGGCTTTGGTCTTCTAAGTATGGGCGTACACCCCAGCGATTATAGAGACGCTCACCACCGGCAATAGGGACATTGACTTTGTCAGCTACCCGTTTATGCAGTTCCGAATTAAGGTAATTAACAGGCTCTTCAAAGTACATGCAGCGAGCTTCTTCAACAATTTCACCTAGCTGGATCGCTGTCGATGCACCTGGGAGGCTGTGGCATTCAAAGATAATATCGCCATCTTCCCCCATTACATCACGTATAGCCATTAGTCGCGCACGGAACATTTTCATGTCTTGATTACTAAACAGTTTAGTACGATCAAAATGGGTTTCCCCTTTGGCGTCGTACATAATAGGGTCTACTTTTACTGCATCGTAACCTTCCGCCATCGCTTTCTCTGCTGCTTTGGCATAATCTTCTGGATCGGTTAAGCGCGCGAAATCCTCATCCCAATCAAATTGTAACTGGCTAGCGTAAGTACGAAGTTTATCGTTAACTTTTCCGCCTAATAGCTGATAAACAGGTACACCTAAAGCTTTTCCTTTAAGATCCCAAAGTGCGGTATCTATTGCGCTCATGGCTGAATAAATAATAGGTCCGCCACCTAAGCCCCAAAAACTACCGCGTAGCATTAAATTCCATAGATCTTCTGTTTGAAATGGATCCCTACCAATGAGCATCTCTTCTGCGAACTCTTTTATCATATGAGCTGCAGCGCTGTGACCAAGATCATAGGCTAAACCGGCTTCACCTACGCCACTAATGCCTTCATCTGTATGAATGCGAATAAAAACGGGGTTCCATACTGGACGATCTGGACAGTGGATATCAAAAATTTCTACGCGATTAATTTTCATTATTTAACCTTTTATAACAACTCTAAGCTACTTGTTATTTGAATTAGATAGGGGCATTAGGAAGCAAACGTCGGGTCAAGTCTGTAGGCTTTACGCAACATAGCAGGCCAAGATTTTTGCCCACCGGTTGAGCCTGAATGGACCACATTAGCTTGTTTGGAGATGCCTTCAACAATTTCAGGAGCAATATGAATAGCTTCTGCGCCAGTTGCTTGAATCATTAATTGTATTTCACAAGCACGTTGAAGATCATACATGCGCATAAACGCATCACCGACAGTGGGGCCAAGGGTGAGTGCACCATGGTTAGGGAGTAATAAGTGGTTATGTGTTCCTATATCACTTTGTAAGCGTTTTTTCTCTGCATGATCTACGGCAAGACCTTCATAACCATGATGGCCTAAAGAGGAGAGAGAGAAACAGGCGTATTGAGAAAGAGGAAGCAGGCCTTCTTTAAGTGTTGATACTGCAATTGTCTCGTTCGTGTGGAGATGAATTACACAGTGAGCATCATCGCGGGCCTCATGGATAGCGCTATGGATAGTAAAACCTGCAGGGTTTATATCAAAAGGAGTCTCATCCAGAATTTTACCATCTAGATCGACTTTAACGAGATTAGAAGCGGTAACCTCATCAAAGCTTAGGCCGAAAGCATTGACTAAATAATGCCCAGTATTGGGCACTTTTGCAGAAATATGGGTATAAATTAGATCACCCCAACCCAAATTTTCTACCAAGCGGTAGCATGCTGCTAAATTTATCCGAGTTTCCCACTCTTCTGGAGATACAGTGTTTTTAAGGTCTAATATAGGTGCTTCACACATGGTGCCCCCTAAAGGCTATTTATGCCGAGCTATTCAGTTTTTAAAATATTCAAAAAGGGAATTATACAGAGATTTTTGGAAGCATTGATGAGGAATAAAATTATTTATTTGGTAATAAGAACTATTTACATTTAGTGGTGTTTTAGTGATAATGGTTCTCATTGTCACTATTCGAACGGAGGTAAGTGTGAATACGCGTACTTTTAAATCAAGAATGGAGTTTCCGTTAATTGCGTTAACCGGTGCGAGTTTACTGGGCTTAATGTTTTTAGTTGTTTTGAATTAAATTCCATGACCATCATAAGGTACCGTCTGTGCGGTTAGTATGGGTGGTATTGGATATAGAGTAGTGAATGTTTTGGTTTAGGGAGAGGGGCTTTAAATTGTTTGAAGTACCTAAATTTAGGCGCTCCAGTGAGCGCCTTTGTAGTATATATCTGCCTAAGGTCAATGGGTTAAGGTGTGGTTTTTAAATTCCGCATCCACCCATACCTCGTTTCTCTAAGTATTTTTGATGGTATTCCTCTGCAGGCCAAAAGGTTTCAGCGGGCACTATTGCTGTAACGATTTTAGAGGGTAATAAACCGCTATTATCAAGTTTCTCTTTGCTTAATTCCGCGAATCTTTTTTGCTCTTCGTTGTGATAAAAAATAGCGGAACGGTATTGTGTTCCAATATCGGGACCTTGGCGGTTTAATGTGGTTGGGTTGTGTGCTGACCAGAAAGCATTTAACAGTTCTTCATAACTTGTTTCTTGTCTATCAAAGGTTACTTGAACTACCTCTGCATGGTTGGTATCCCCAGTACAGACGTCTTGATAGCTTGGATTTGAGTTATGGCCACCCATATAGCCGACTGCTGTACTGGTAACACCAGGGAGCTTTGAAAAGTGAAGTTCTATTCCCCAAAAGCAACCCGCTGCAAATGTTGCAATATTCATATGCTATTTCCTTCGTTTATGGCTAAGCCGTTTTAATACTGTAATCTGTTTGAGCTATTTCAGTAACAAAAAGTTCATCTTTGGTGCGGCGCAACAAATAGAGTGTGCTTTTTTGGTGCACTGATATAGTGTTTGATCTGTTTTATTTAGTTATACAGTAACTTTTATTAATTAACTAATTGATTTTAATGTAGTTTTATTTATTGGCATATACTGTGCTTTATAGGGTGTAGTTTAAAGAATTTCATTTTGTCCTAGGGGGAATTATTAATGATGAAATCAACTACGAAAACATTGATTGCTGCAGGTCTTTTGTCTGCTTCTGTTATGGCTGAAGCAGGTTTGTCTGCTAACATCGGCGCAATGAGCGACTACTACTTCCGTGGTACTGATCAGGGCGTTAATGGCGCAAGCATGATGGGTGGCTTGGATTATGACGCAGGTAATGGTATCTCTGTAGGTACTTGGGCTGCTTCATTGAACAATGGCGAGCAGGAGATTGATGTTTACGGTGGTTATGCCGGTGAAGTTGAAGACTTCTCTTACTACGTTGGCTATGCTGGTTACCTATATACAGAAGACGGCGCTACTGATTTCCATGAGATCAACTTTAACGTTGGTTACGGTCCTGTAAGCTTAGAATATACTGTGGGTACTGAAGACACTTCTGGTGGCACACCTGAGCTAGACTATACGTTCTTAGCGCTTACTGGCGAATATGAAGGTGCTTACCTTACATACGGTTCATTTGGTGATGATTACGATGGCGACTATTGGGAAATCGGTTACGGTGCTACTTATGAAGGTCTAGATATGGGCGTTGCTTATATCGATCCTGATAGCCAGATCGGTAGCGAAGACACTATTACTTTCTACATCAGCAAGACTTTCGACTTCTAAGTTTTGCACCTTGTTTGATTTTACATACTAGTATTAAGCCCGTCTTTGACGGGCTTTTTTTATGTCATTTTTAATGATAAAAAAACCGCGATAACCGCGGTTTTTTTGTGATAGTAAAAGCGTTAGCTTACCAGTGCGTCGAGTTTTTGCTTAAGTACACCTTGTACTTGGCCTGGGTTGGCTTTACCTTGAGACGCTTTCATGACTTGCCCCATAAAGAAGCCGATCATCTTGCCGCGTTTATCAGGTTCAGCGTTAACGTATTGCTCCACTTGTGGCGTATTGTTGGCGATGACTTCATCGACAATCTGTTCGATAGCGCCGCTGTCGGTAACTTGTTTTAAGCCTTTGGATTCGATGATCTCATCAGCGTTACCGCCTTCAGACCACATCACTTCAAATACTTGTTTAGCTATTTTTCCTGAAATAGTGTCGTCTTTAATACGTAGTAGTAATCCACCTAGCTGCTCTGCGTTAACTGGGCTGTTGGTGATATCCAGATCATGCTGATTAAGTAGTTTAGATAGTTCACCCATTACCCAGTTGGCTGCGAGTTTCGCATCGTTAGCGGTTTTTGCAATAACCTCGAAATAGGCTGCCATATTATGATCAGCAGACAGAACCATAGCATCGTATTCGCTGAGTTTATATTCTTCGATAAAGCGTGCTTTTCTGGCATCAGGGAGTTCAGGCAAGGTTTGACGTATTGCGTCAATGTAATCTTCATCAATAACAATAGGTAGAAGATCAGGGCAGGGGAAGTAGCGGTAATCGTTAGCTTCCTCTTTTGAGCGCATGGAGCGGGTTTCGTTTTTGTCCGCATCGTACAGGCGTGTTGCTTGTACTACACGTCCTCCATCTTCGATTAGATCAATTTGGCGTTCAATTTCACCCACTATGGCTTTTTCAATAAAGCGGAATGAGTTGATGTTTTTTGTCTCGGTACGCGTACCGTACTCTTCTTGGCCTTTAGGGCGAACGGAAACATTACAATCGCAACGGAAAGAACCCTCAGACATGTTGCCATCGCAGATGCCGAGGCTAGTGACTAGAGAGTGAATTTTGCGTACATAAGCTACCGCTTCTTCAGCGCTGCGCATGTCGGGTTCAGATACAATCTCAAGTAGTGGTGTGCCGGCGCGGTTGAGGTCTATGCCAGTCATACCAGGGAACTCATCATGTAGAGATTTACCTGCATCTTCTTCTAGGTGAGCTCTAGTTACACCGATACGTTTGGTCGTACCATCTTCCAGTGTGATATCAATATGGCCGATACCAACTATGGGGTGGAACAGTTGGCTAGTTTGGTAGCCTTTTGGTAGATCTGGATAAAAGTAGTTTTTACGATCAAATACAGATTTTCGTCCGATCTCAGCATCAACGGCGAGGCCGAATTTGACCGCCATTCGTAATGCTTCTTCATTAAATACCGGGAGTGTGCCAGGTAGCGCAAGGTCTACCGCGCACGCTTGTGTATTAGGTTCGGCGCCAAATGCAGTGCTGGCACCGGAAAAGATTTTGGATTTTGTGGCTAGTTGGGCGTGAATTTCTAGCCCGATTACCGCTTCCCATTCCATGATAATTAACCCCTCAGATGCCTTGTGGTGACTGTTTGTGCCAATCGGTTGCTAGTTGGAACTGGTGTGCAACATTTAGCAGTTTTTGTTCGGCAAAATAGTCGCCAATGATTTGTAACCCAGTGGGCAGACCATCAACGGTGCCGCATGGGATAGACATGCCTGGAAGGCCTGCTAGGTTGAGAGAGAGTGTGAAAACATCTTCCATGTACATTGCGACAGGGTCGGATGATTTTTCGCCTATCTTAAAGGCAGGGTGAGGTGTTGTCGGGCCCATAATAACATCGACTTCACTTAGTACCTTGCTAAAATCATCCCGAATAAGGCGACGGATCTGTTGGGC
Organism: Neptuniibacter sp. 1_MG-2023; assembly: GCF_030547185.1. GTDB lineage: Bacteria > Pseudomonadota > Gammaproteobacteria > Pseudomonadales > Balneatricaceae > Neptuniibacter. The sequence continues at coordinate 566,199 of NZ_JAUOQR010000001.1, read as the reverse complement.
TTTATTGTAATAAGCATCATAAAAGCCTTCAGATAGGGCGTAAGCGCCCACCAATATTCTGCGTTTTACTTCAGGGCCAAAGCCTTCGCCTCGTGATCGCTTATATAAGTCTTCCAAATCTGTAGGATTTTCGCAGCGATAGCCGTAACGTACACCGTCAAAGCGAGATAGGTTTGAGGAGGCTTCTGCTGGCGCAATAATATAATAAGCGGGAATAGAGAGTGCTGTATTAGGTAGGCTAACCTCTTTAACGGTTGCTCCTAGTTTTTCAAACTCTTTGATGGCCGCTTGAGTCTGTGCTGCAATATCTGCGTTGATATCGCCGCTGAAGAACTCTTTAGGCAAGCCGATACGCAGGCCCTCAAGTGGTTTGTTGAGTTCTGCTGTGTAATCGGGTACGTCACGATCTGCTGACGTGGAATCGCGCTGATCAAACCCTGCCATCACATTTAACATGATGGCTGCATCTTCTGCTGTTTTAGTCATTGGACCGCCTTGGTCCAATGAGGATGCAAAGGCGATCATGCCGTAACGTGAAACGCGGCCATAGGTTGGCTTTAGGCCTGTAATGCCACATAGAGCTGCTGGTTGGCGAATGGAACCACCAGTATCTGAGCCAGTCGCTGCGGGTGTTAGTTGGGCCGATACCGCTGCTGCTGATCCGCCTGATGAGCCACCGGGTACACAATCAGTATTCCATGGATTGCTGCATGGACCATAAAAGCTACTTTCATTAGATGAGCCCATGGCGAACTCATCCATATTTGTTTTGCCTAAAGTTACGGCCCCAGCTTGGTTAAACTTATCGACGATTGTTGCGTTGTAAGGTGAGATAAAGTTATCAAGCATTTTTGATGCGCAACTGGTGCGAACGCCTTGAGTGCAAAAGATGTCTTTGTGGGCGATAGGTAAGCCAGTGAAGGTGCCTGCATCACCTGCTGCAATCGTTGCATCAGCTTTAGCTGCTTGTTCTAGTGCAAGTTCATCTGTAACTGTGATAAAGCTATTGTATTTATCATCTTCAGCCTTGATGCGTGCAAGATAGGCTTGAGTCAGCTCAACGCTGCTGAATTGGCCGGTTTTTAGCCCTATTGCTAATTCGGCGAGTGTTTTGTCAAACATGGACTTCTTATCCTTTAAATGTATTCCTGATGGGTGAAGTGGTTGCTAATTACCGCTTTACTCAATCACTTTTGGAACGAGGAATAGGCCGTTTTCAACGGCGGGAGCGACCGATTGTAGAAGTTCACGCTGATTATCTTCGGTGACATTATCACTACGAAGACGTTGTACTGCGTCAAGTGGATGAGCCATAGGTAACACATCCGTTGTATCAACGGCTTGCATCTGGTCAACCAGATCTAAAATGTTTGACAAATTTTGCGCGTATTCAGGAGCGTCTTGTTCTTCAATTTGAAGTCGCGCCAGATGGGCGATTTTGTCCACATCAGTGCGGTCCAGAGACATAATTTACTCTCACTTTTTGAGGTGTTATCAATGAAAATAACAAAGGAAAAAAATAAAGGCATACGTTATCATATTGGTGCTGTATCCTGAAGGATAAATAAGTAAGTTATTTCGGTAGATTTACTTATTTACGCCTTGCTCAAAACGCGTGCCATTGTTAGAGTTACGTGTTTTCAGGATATAGCGGCTATACCTGCAGGATTTCTTAGGACTCCCTTTACATGTTAAAGAAAATTCGTGGTCTTTTTTCCAGTGATTTGTCTATAGACCTAGGCACAGCAAATACACTGATTTATGTTCGTGACAAAGATATCGTTCTTGATGAGCCTTCTGTTGTTGCGATACGGCAGACGGGTAATCAAAAATCTGTCGCTGCGGTCGGTGCAGACGCGAAGCGAATGTTAGGCCGAACTCCTGGCTCTATTACAGCCATCCGCCCAATGAAAGATGGTGTTATTGCAGATTTTCATGTTACAGAGAAAATGCTGCAATATTTTATTAGTAAAGTTCATGATACCAATTTCCTTACACCTAGCCCGCGGGTACTTGTGTGCGTTCCATGTAAATCTACACAAGTGGAACGTCGTGCTATTAAAGAATCGGCGATGGGTGCGGGTGCGCGCGAAGTTTATTTGATTGATGAGCCTATGGCTGCAGCTATTGGAGCCGGTTTGCCGGTGGATGAAGCGAGTGGCTCTATGGTGGTTGATATAGGTGGTGGTACCACTGAGATTGCAGTGATCTCGTTGAACGGGATTGTTTATGCAGATTCTGTCCGTTTGGGCGGAGATCGTTTTGATGAGTATATTGTTACTTATGTGCGCAGAAATTACGGCAGCTTAATTGGTGATTCAACGGCTGAGCGCATTAAGCAAGAGATTGGTACAGCTTATCCATCTACAGAGATGCATGAGATCGATGTGCGTGGACGTAATCTCGCTGAAGGTATTCCTCGTAGTTTTACATTGAATAGCAACGAAATATTAGAAGCCTTGCAAGAGCCTTTGTCTGCGATTGTTCAGGCAGTGAAAAGTGCCTTGGAACAGTGTCCTCCTGAATTGGCATCAGATATTGCTGAACGCGGTATTGTGTTAACGGGTGGTGGTGCGTTGTTGCGAAATATTGATCGTCTTATTAGTGAAGAAACTGGCTTGCCTGTGATTGTTGCAGAAGATCCTCTTACTTGTGTAGCACGTGGGGGCGGTCGTGCATTAGAGATGCTTGATAAGCATGGTTTTGAGCTGGTAAGTCATGATTAACTTATGCCAGATGTTAGTGTCTTAATTTTTATATCCCGCCTCCTATGTGCGAGGGCTCGCCAGGAGGTGGGTTATTAAATCTATATTTCGCGGACGGTCTTCTGGTCGCCGCTTCCTTCTTCTTATTGTTATTGCGTTTGCTCTTATGGCTGCGGATCTCTATTCCGCAAAAGTAAGGGAAAGCCGTGCCTATCTCTCTCTTTTGTTGACTCCGTTACAATGGGTTATTGATGTGCCAAGCCGGTTTGCTGGTGAGGTTTCCGATATTGTGGTTGATAGGAGTTTACTGGTAAAAGAAAACGCCAAACTTAAGTCTGAAGCCTTATTGCTTGAACGTAAAGTTCAGCAAAATGATGCCCTATGGCTTGAAAATAATAGATTGCGTGAGTTACTTAAAGGTAGTCATAGAGTTGACGAAGAGGTTCAACTTGTTGAGCTTATTGGTGTCAACCCAGATCCATTCCAGCATCAGGTGATTATTAATCGCGGTAGTGAAAATAATGTAGTGCTGGGTCAGCCAATTCTCGATGCGGGTGGTGTAATGGGTCAAGTCACTGAGATCTCTTACTATACCAGTCGAGTTATGCTGATCACTGATGCAAGGCATGCCTTGCCAGTTGAGATTAATCGCAATGGATTCCGGACTATAGCTATAGGTAAAGGGGAGCTCGATGAGTTGGAATTGGATCATGTGCCCGATACCGCGGATATTCAAGAAAATGATTTAGTGATTACTTCGGGCCTAGGAGGACGCTTTCCTAGAGGTTACCCTGTGGCTATAGTTTCTGAAGTTATACGTGATCCGGGTCAGCAGTTTGCTCGGGTACGCATAAAACCAACCGCTCTACTGGATAAATCTCGACATCTCCTCCTGGTTAATATGCCAGAGATTCCCGTTGTGCCAGCTGATGCACAGCTAGAAAATGAAGTCACAGCCTCAGAGGAGAAGCAGTGAATTCTGGTGCTCCAGCTCCTAGCGGTGGTGGCGGATTGATTATATTAGCCACTTTTCTTGTGGGTTTGATGCTCAGTCAAATTCCGTTACCTTATTATCTTGAATGGGCTCGTCCAGAATGGGTCGCTATGATATTGATCTATTGGGTGATGGCTCTTCCGCATCGCGTGGGAATGGGAGTCGCTTTTTTTCTAGGTCTTTTTCTGGATGTGATTAAGGGGAGTGTGCTTGGATTAAATGCCCTTTCGTTAACGATCATCGCCTTTTTGACATTGTTATTGCACCAGCGTTTACGGATGTTTCCTGTCGTGCAGCAAGCACTGATGGTGATGGTGCTAGTGGGTATCAATCAGTTATTATTTCATTGGATGCAGGCTTTCACTGGATATACGGGTGATAACCTGATTTTCCTCCTTCCTTGTCTTATTAGTGCTGTATTATGGCCATGGTTGTTTGTGGTTTTACGCGGCATTCGTCGTCTATTCCGGATTAAATAAAATATTTGAGGCTATAAAGTGAAACTAGTACTTGCTTCTGCTTCCCCAAGACGAAAAGAGTTGTTGGCGCAGATTGGTGTGCAGTTTGACGTTAGTCCTGTTGATATTTGTGAAGATGTTAAACCTGGTGAGCAACCTGTACCTTATGTAAAAAGAGTCGCATTAGCTAAAGCGCAAGCTGGATACGATAAGGTTGAGCAGCAACAGGCTGTTTTGGGGGCGGATACCACGGTTGTTTTAGATGGTAATATAATCGGTAAGCCACAAAATAAAACGGATGCTGTTAATATATTGATGAGTCTATCGGGTAGGACTCATCAGGTTATTACTGCCGTTGCTGTAGTGTGTAGAGAACAAATCTATAGTTGTGTGGTCACAACCCGTGTGAAATTTAGAACACTTTCTCGAGAAGAGTGTGATCGGTATTGGGAAACCGGGGAGCCGACAGATAAAGCAGGCTCATATGGAATCCAAGGTTTGGGTGCTATATTTGTTGACAGCATTGAGGGTAGTTATTCCGCTGTTGTAGGTTTGCCTTTATCTGAAACGGCAGAATTGTTGAAATTGGCAGACGTAGAAATCTGGCATACATAAAGATATTTAAGGAACAGTCATGGGCGAAGAGATTTTAATCAACTTCACACCAATGGAAACCCGAGTTGCTGTGATTGAAAACGGTATGCCTCAAGAGGTCTACATCGAACGAGTTCACCGCCGCGGTATTGTGGGTAATATATATCAGGGGAAGGTTGTTAGAGTACTTCCGGGAATGCAGGCTGCCTTTGTTGATATTGGATTGGAGCGCGCTGCATTTATTCATGTTGAAGAAGTTTTGGCTCAGAATGTAACGCCTGAAGAAAAAAGTAATGCGTCAATTGCGATGGTGTTACGGGAAGGGCAAGCACTGCTGGTACAGGTTACTAAAGACCCTATTGGTACTAAAGGCGCAAGATTAACAACTCATTTATCTTTGCCGTCTCGATATTTGGTTTGTATGCCTGGAAATGAGCATATCGGTGTTTCTCAGCGTATTGAGGATGTGGAAGAGCGTGATCGGTTGCGCAGTATAGTTCAAACTTTATCAGAGACTGATGAGGCTGAAGAACCGACAGGCTTTATTCTTCGTACTGTTGCTGAGGGTGCTGCTGAGGCAGAGCTGGCCGAAGATATACAGTTTTTACGCCGTTTGTGGGATTCGATCAAAGTTAAAATAAAATCCGCAAAAGCCCCTAGCGTTATTTATGAGGATCTTCCTCTTAATATGCGCGCTTTGCGCGATATGGCTCATGGTGGCCTAGAAAAAATCCGTATTGACTCACGAGAAACTTTTCAGAAAGCTCAGGATTTTGTTAATGCCCTCGTGCCAGAGGTTGCAGGTAAATTAGAATACTATCCGGGTGAACGACCTATTTTTGATCTGTTCAATGTTGAAGAGGAGATTCAAAAAGCGCTGGGGCGGAAAGTAGAGCTTAAGTCAGGTGGGTACTTAATTTTTGATCAGACAGAAGCGATGACAACGGTTGATATTAATACTGGAGCTTTTGTTGGGCATAGAAACCTAGAAGAGACTATTTTTAAGACGAACTTGGAAGCGGCAACAGCAATTGGTCGTCAGCTGCGGTTACGTAATCTGGGTGGCATTATTATTATCGATTTTATTGATATGGAAGACTCAGATCACCAGCGCCAAGTTTTAAGAACCTTAGAGCGGGTTTTAGAAAAAGATCATGCAAAATGTAAGCTGACGGGTGTGTCTGATTTAGGACTTGTTGAAATGACGCGTAAGCGGACTAGAGAGAGTCTTGAGCAGGTTTTATGCGATGTGTGTATTGAGTGCCAAGGGCGAGGGTCAATTAAGACTCCAGAAACCGTTTGTTATGAGATTTTCCGTGAAATTTTAAGACAGCATCGAGCTTATGATACCGATAGTTATTTGGTTTTGGCTGCGCAGGCGGTTGTTGATTATCTGTTAGATGATGCTTCAAATCATGTGGCGGAGCTTGAATCATTTATTAGTAAGACCATTCGCTTTCAAGTTGAGCCTATGTATAACGCGGAAAGTTTTGATGTTGTTTTGCGATAGTAGGTATAGATAGTGAAACGTCATGCTCATTCAGTCATGTGGTTCCTTTATTGGCTGCTGGCTTTTTTGTGCGCGCTTTTAGCCTGTGCAAGTATTGTATTAAAAGTATTGGTTGATGATATAAGCCTATACCGTCAAGACGTAGAGGCTTTTCTTTCTTCGCAACTTAATGCAACAGTTCATATAGCTGACCTTCAAGGTCGTTGGGATGGGTGGCAACCTGTCGTTTCTATAGATGGTTTGTCAGTAGATAGGCTTGCAGATCAACCTGAGTTATCTTTTGCGTTGCTACGTGGGGATATAAAGTTTGATCCTGCAGCGTCAATTCGTGCTTTTACTCTTATATTTTCACAACTTGATCTCAATAGTATGACTTTGAGATATGACCTTTCTCAAGAGGTGGCTACTGGGGAGCAAGGTCAAGCAAGTGGTAATAAAGTTGATGGGACTGACCTAACTAAAATTGAACTCCCTCATTCAGGTTTTCTAGCTTTCTTGCTACAGCAAAGCTCCATCAATATGAGCGATACCCGTATTGTATTGCAGCCTAAGCATGGTGATGCGGTATCAGTCGCACCGATCCAGCTTAGCCTTCAGCATGATGGTGTGCTCCATCAGCTGAAAGTTGATGCTGATTTAGTTTCTACGTCAGGACAAGCATCGCTTAAATTTCTTGCTGAAGTTGAAGGAAATCCCTCAAAAAAAGCGGTCGATTTTTATCTTAAATTTGAGGGTGTAGATGAGCAATTGCTCAACCCTTGGCTTAACCTTGGTGAGATTCAACTGGAGAGTTTGAGTGGGGCTCAGGAGATATGGGGGCAGTCTTATCGTGGTCGCTTAACCTACCTCACCGGTAGAACATTAATTCAGAATTTTAAATACCAAGACTATGCTTTAGAGCAGTTTACTGTACAGACGGCATTAAATCGTCGCGATCGTGGCTATCAGTTACAAATTACTGACTTTCAAATTGATAGTGTGGAAAGTGGTATTGAGATACCTAAGATTAGTTTAGATTTTGAGCGTGAAGGCTACCTCGTTAAACCGCGGAGCTTAATGGTTGATAAAATAGAGCTGGCTTCTACATTTGATTGGTTACTTAAAAAGCCGTTTCTTCCTGAAGAGGCTCAATCTGCTTTTTCTGGTCTCGCACCCGTAGGTACGGTCAAAAATATTTTGGTTTCTTGGCCCACCTCCGCTGAGTTGAACGATTTTGAACTAGCGGCTGATCTCGAGAATGTTGGTATTAATGCTTGGACTGATGTTCCTGAGATAAAAGGCATTAATGGCCTACTGAAGGTTAACCGAGTGGGAGGTGAGATTCACTTAAAAAGTAGTGATTTCTTAATGCATTACCCCACCTTATTCGAACAGGCATGGGATTATAATGATGCAGAAGGCGTTATTGGTTGGCGCTTTGAAGACAAAGGAATAGTGGTTGCTTCCCAGCTTTTGAATCTAGCTAATGATAAGTTATCAGCGGCAGGACGCTTTAGTCTTTATCTTCCCTTTGATAGAGATGAGCAGCCGTTACTTAATTTACAGATAGGTTTGCAAGGCGCTGATGGTCTACAGGCAAAGTATTATATCCCGCCTAAAGAGGTTGGACTTGAAACTTATGAGTGGCTTGTTAAAGCGATTCAACAAGGGGAGATTAAGCGGGCTGGTTTTGTTTTAAATGGTGTTACCCGTGCACGGTTGTCCGATTATCAGCTACCGACAGTTCAGTTGTTTTTTGATCTAGAGGATGCCTCTTTTGAATACCAGCCAGGCTGGCCTGCGATTAAAAAAGCGGATGGTTTTATCTATTTCCGTAATGGTGAACTGGTGGCTGAAGCGGCAGGTGGCAATATTTATGATTCTGCTTTGAATTTTGCTTGGATTCATCTACCTCAATCTTCAGACAAGTTATTTGTCACAGGATCGGTCGACGGTGATGCTATAGATTTACAGCGTTTATTAACTGAAAGTGATTTAAGAACTGAGATAGGTGATGACTTTAATGATTGGACACTATCTGGACCTATAAGTACGTTAGTTAATTTAAATTTACCTTTAGCTGGTAAATCTGAGCCGCAGGTTTTTGTGAAATCGGATATCAAACAAGGCCGCTTCCAATCGGTAAAGGATAAGATCAGTTTCAGTAAAATAAATGGCGTCATTAATTATGATTATAGTATCGGCCTTTCGTCGGGTCCGTTAAAAGCTGAGCTATTTGAACAGCCGGTTACCGCTAATATATCCTCACGTTTGATTTCGAATAAAGTTAAGAAAACTGAAGTGAGTATTGATGGTCGTGTTAATGCTGACTATCTAGCGAATTGGCTTGATTCTGATTTCTTATCTTTATTGCAGGGACCACTTACATACAATGCCCGTTTGGATCTTTGTCCTGGCAAAGTTTGTAATCAGTTGGTTATCAAGAGCGATTTAAAGGGAACGCAAATCAACGCATTCCCGCCATTAAGTAAAACTAAAACACAAACCATGCCGTTAACAGTGGTCAGTGACCTTGGTCTTACTTATGCGGATGATCGTAGTGTCATACGTTTGAATTTAGCGGACCAGTTAAGAAGTGTGCTGATTAATAATGATAAGGGACTTGAGCGTGCTAGGTTTAGTTTAGGGGGAGAAAAGCCAGAGATACCGGAAGAGGCTGGTATTTGGGTTGATGGAACTCTTGCTGATCTTGATTATGCTCAGCTCGATGGGTTTTTATCGGGTTTAGGGTTTAATGGAAAGTCGGAGAAAAGCGGAGCTCAGTCTAGTAGTTTAGCGGGGAGTAAACTGAAGCAAGTTGAGCTCTCGTTGTCCCGTTTTAGTGCGGGAGGCTTTGATCTCAATAATCTCTCCCTCTCTTTGAAACCTGAACCTTTAGGTTGGATGTTGCGCGCTCAAAGCCAAGAACTTACGGGTGGATTGTGGCTGCCCAATGATGAAGGCAGTCCTTATAAGGTAGAGTTGTCAGAGCTAAGACTGAACCGTGATGAGTCGGATACTGAAGCTGAAGATGAGCCCCTTCCTGAATCTGTTGATATAGATCCTGCATCGATCCCTTTGGTAGATTTTAATATTAAAAAACTGTTTATTGGCAGTAAGCCATTGGGTAGTTGGTCTTTTAAATTAAGACCTTATGAAAATGATATTCGACTTGAAGATATACAAGCGGATATACATGGGGCCGAGGTGCGTGGGGGATTGCGCTGGGTCTCGGGTGATAACGAGGTTTCCGATCTTACACTTAAACTCAATAGCAGTAATTTTAGTCAGGTGCTCAAGGCGCTTGATGTGAAAGCGATTGAGACAAAAAGTTTAGATTCCTATCTTCAACTATCCTGGAATCATGCTCCTTGGGCGTTTGATATAGCGGACGCAAATGGCGAACTACAGTTTACAGCCAAGCAAGGGCGTATTTTGGATGTAGGTAAGTCGGGTAATATTTTACGCGTGTTCGGTATATTAAACCTTCAATCCTTGGGGCGTCGATTAAGATTGGATTTTACCGATCTAGTTGAAAGTGGTGTTGCTTTTGATGAGATGAAAGCCAGCTATAAGATCAAGCAAGGTATAGCTCACACATCTTCACCTTTTGTTATGACGGGACCTTCGGCCAATATGGTGATGCAAGGTAGTTTAAACTTAGTCAATGAAACAGTGGATAAAGATATAGAGGTGGCTTTACCAGTGACTGGCAATATTCCATTAGTCAGTGTTTTGCTCGGTGCACCTCAAGTGGCGGGGGCAGTTTTTCTTTTTGATAAGCTGATAGGTGATCCACTCGCTAAGTTTACTACCGTAAAATACCATTTGTCCGGTGATTGGGGCGACCCTTCAATTGTGATTGATGATGGTAAAGCGACTAAGCCTGCCAATACAAATACACCAGCGGTAATGGATAATGATCATGGCTAAAGTGGCTGTAGCTCAGATGGTATCGGGAGAGGTGTTAGCCGATAATTTGGCAACAGTCGCGCAGCTAGCTGAAGAAGCGGCGTCCGCATCAGCTAAACTTTTACTCCTTCCTGAAAATTTTGCGTTGTTAGATTCCAAAGCCCTTGTCTCTTTAGCGCGAGAGGAGGTGAGTAGTGGCAATATACAGAAGACAATTGCTAGCCTAGCAAAAAAACATAATTTGTGGATTATCGCAGGCAGCGTACCTCTATTATCGCGTTCGGGCGATAAGGTCTATGCCAGTTGTTTAGTGTTTAATGAGTTAGGGGTTCAAGTCGGTCGCTACGATAAAATACACCTCTTCGATGTAGATGTGGAGGATCGGCATAGTAGTTATCGCGAGTCTGATTTCATCGAAGCAGGAGACCAACTTGTTGTGGTTGATAGTCCGTTTGGAAAAATAGGGTTGTCTATCTGTTATGACCTTCGTTTCCCTGAGCATTATCAAAAACTGCGAGGCTTAGGTGCAGAGATACTTGTTGTACCCTCGGCATTTACCTATGTGACCGGTGAGGCGCACTGGGAGGTTTTGCTACGAGCCCGAGGGATTGAAACCCAATGTTATGTACTTGCAGCGAATCAAGGTGGTAAGCACTCAGAAACGCGCTCTAGCTGGGGGCATAGTATGATTGTTGATCCTTGGGGTGAAGTCTTAGCTTTGCGGGAAAGTATAGGGAAGGGGGTTGTGCTGGCCGATATCAATCTGCCTATGCTGCATAAGCGACGAGAGGCAATGCCCGTTATGCAGCACAGAAAAACGGCTGGTTTCTAAGCGCCAGCCACTTCACGTAGGTATTTAAAAAGCTTTCTGGCTGCTGCTGGTGGCTTTTGTAATTCCAACTCTTTTTTAGCATTTCGAATTAGCTGACGTAAATGTTGTACATCGGCACTTGGGTTCTCGTTTATATATTCTTGAAGTGCGCTATTGTCTTCAGTAACAAGCCGATCTCTCCAGCGCTCCAATTTATGGAAGGTTTGAGTGTGTGCTTGTTGGCCGGCTTCATACAGGCCTAAATCATGCTCAATCTTATCGGTATCTTCTGTGCGCATTATTTTACCGATATATTGCAAATGCCTTTTCTGAGCACCATTTGACTTAATGCGGTGAAACTCTTCGATGGCTAGATGTAAGCGTTCATCTAACTTCATCTTTTCTAGTTGTTCTTTATTAAGCTTTGTAAGGCGCGCACCTAATGCTTGCAGGGCATGCATTTGGCGTTTTGCTTCTGTTTTGCTTAACTCTTCATCTTGGTCATTTAGATGAGAGGATGAAAATTTTGCGTTATCGCTCATGAGTTTTCTCAGGCATAAAAAATGGTGGCTAAGCCTAAAAAGGCAAAGAAGCCTACCACATCGGTTATGGTTGTTAACAGGACACTTCCGGCTAAGGCGGGATCTATACCCATAGATTTCAACACTATAGGCAGTAAGGTGCCAGAGATAGCACCTACAACTAAATTAATTATAATCGCTAGAGCGATGATGATGCCGAGATTTAGATCTTGGAACCATACTGTCGCTACTACAGCAATAACAGCAGCCCAAAGAAGGCCATTTAATATACCTACAATGACCTCTCTGTTAAGTAGCCATCGAGCGTTTGATCGTTCAACATGCCCCAAAGCTTGACCACGGATCACCAAGGTCAAGGTTTGTGAGCCTGCAATGCCGCCCATAGATGCAACTATAGGCATAAGTACCGCTAGGGCTACAACTTTATCGATGGTCTCTTCAAATAAACCGATCACAGCAGAAGCAATAAAGGCAGTAAGTAAATTAATGCCGAGCCAAACGGCACGACGACGTGTGGTTTTCATGACTGGGGCAAAGGTGTCTTCATCTTCGTCTAAGCCTGCCATGCTCATCAATGAATGATCCGCATCTTCGCGGATAACGTCGACCACATCATCAATCGTAATACGGCCAACCAGTTTGCCATTATCATCTACAACTGGGGCGGAGACTAGATCATGCTCTTCGAACAAGGCTGCCACTTGGTCGTCGGGCATCTGGGCATTGATCGCTTTTATATCGGTGTTCATGATCTCTCGAATATTGATTGAGGGATCGGATACTAATAGTTTGGTTAAAGGTAGCAGACCTATATATGAGTCTTTTCGGCTGACAACAATGAGACTATCCGTCATTTCGGGGATTTCATCGTGGCGACGAATGTAACGTAAGGTTGTTTCGACGCTAATATCTGGACGGATAGTTGTTGTATCTGTATTCATTAAGCCGCCGGCAGTATCCTCCGGATAAGAGAGCAGCTTTTCAACCCTACGCAGATTTTGTTTGTCCATGATGCGTAGGGTTTCTTTCATTACCCTATTAGGTAGCTGTTGTAGCACATCTACCATATCATCAGAATCAAGAGATTCGGTAAGTGCTAGCACCTCTTCAGTATTCATACGACTTAAGATGTCCGCTTGGATATCGTCGTTTAAATGCTGGAGTACTACGGCTTCTAAATCATGTGAGATTAAGTTCCAAAGGATCTGACGCTCTTTGGGAGGTGATTTCTCAATTAAGCGGGCAACTTCGGTTGGTCGCAAAGTATTGTTTAGGGTAAAGCGAATTTGACGAAACTCACCACTATCTAAAGCATCGTTTAGCTTATCAAAATGTGATTTGGTTTCTTCAACGGCCATGGTTTTATCGCTTATGGACTTTGCTCGGTCTTCTTTTGTCAGTAGAAGAATAAATAGAATGTAATGCTTTGATTATAACGGAAGCTGAAGGGATAACCCTAAGAATTAATATGAAGAGTTTTATTCGTCTTCATCAAACCTATTGTTGATAAGCTCTTCAATGGCCGACATAGCACTTTCTTCATCATTGCCTGTGATCTTAACAGTTAAGGTTGTGCCTTTGCTAGCTGCCAGCATCATCACAGACATAATGCTTTTTCCATCTACTGCACGTCCGTCTTTCTCCAATAAAATTTCGGATGAAAAACGTGATGTTACACCAATAAGCTTAGCGGCTGCTCGGGCATGTAACCCCAGTTTATTGATGATGAGTAGTTTTTTTTCTTGCATGATAGTTAGCTCAATTCACGATGACGAACATGGACATTATCCATATGTTGAGAGAAATGAGAAGCTAGACGTTCGCTAATATAAACAGATCGGTGTTGCCCCCCTGTGCAGCCAATGCCAATCGTAATATAGCTACGGTTATTTTCTGAAAAGCGGGGCAGCCAGCGTTCGAGGAAGTTGGTTATATCTTCTACCATCTCTCGAACTTCGTGTGATTCCTCTAGGAAGTCCTGAACCGGTTTCTCTTGGCCTGTATATTTGCGTAGATCTGGAACCCAGTGAGGATTGGGTAGGGCGCGTACATCATAGACAAAGTCTACGTCTAAAGGCACACCATGCTTAAAACCGAAAGATTCAAATTGAACCGACAAGGTTTGAGCTTTACGGTTGGCAACCCGAAGTTTGACTGTATCTCGAAGCTCATACAGGGATAAGCGCGTAGTATCTATTCGGATGTCGGCTAAGCTTGCGATAGGTTCTAAAAGCTGTATCTCTGACTCAATTGATTGTTGTAGATTCTTATGGGTATCTGAAAGAGGGTGTTTACGTCGGGTTGAACTATAACGTTTGAGTAAGGTGGCTTCCGATGAATCTAAAAAAATAACTTCATATTCAGCCCAATGATCTTGGCGAAGTTGATTTAAAATATCTGGAAATTTGGCTAAGTTACTGAGCAAATTGCGCGCATCAATACTGACCGCTATCTGGTCAGGGTGACTCGGGTCACTACTCATCTGTTGGATAAGGTCTGGTAGTAAGAGAGCCGGCAAATTGTCTATACAGTAGAAGCCAATATCTTCTAAAGCTTGTAATGCTGTACTTTTTCCTGAGCCGGAACGACCACTAATCACAACAAGCTTCATTTTAACTCCTAGGCAGCACTCAACTTACATAAAGTCTCATACAGAGAATGACTGTCTTGGCTTTCTCTTAGTTTGTTTCTGGCTTCTTCTTGGCTAAAGAGCTCTGCAACTGAGGCTAGTGTAGCTAAGTGCTCAGATGTTGAGTCTTCAGGAACAATCAAAATAAATAGAAGATCAACGGGTTTACCATCGATAGCATCAAAGTCTATAGGTGTATCTAGTTTGACTAGATAGCCTTTAGCTTCAGTGCATTCTGCCAGCCTGCAATGTGGAATGGCAATCCCATCGCCTATGCCTGTACTGCCAAGTTTTTCGCGCGAATGAAGTCCGTTAAATACTGATGATGAACTCATATCGGGATGTTGCTCCGATATTATTTCAGCAGCATTTTCCAGAATCCGCTTTTTACTGCCACCCTCAAGGCCACAAAGGACGCTTGAGGGGGTTAATAGTTCATGAAGCAACATAATTTTTTGGATACAGACCGGTTATTTGTGAGTTTTAGTTTTTTCTTTATGCTTAATGACTTGTCTATCTAACTTGTCAGTAAGGCCATCAATTGCAGCATACATATCTTCGTGTTCATGTGTAGCAAAGAGCTGGGCACCCGCTAAGTGCATCTCTGCCTCAGCTTTCTGGCGTTGTTTATCTACGCTGAGTGTGACTTGCACATTGGTGATGTTATCAAAATGACGCTCAATCTTTTGTAGTTTCGAGAGCACATAATCATTCATTGATTCAGTTAATTCTACATGGTGTCCAGTAATGTTGATCTGCATAGGTTTCTCCTATTTATTGCAGTGACATACTACTCTTGCCACTCTTTTATTAAACTAAACGCTTTCTTTCATTCGACGGTGGAATACCCATCGCTTCGCGATATTTCGCAATCGTACGTCTAGCAACTTTAAAGCCTTGTTCATCAAGAAATTGTGCAATTTTGTTGTCGCTTAATGGTTTAGCATTATTTTCAGCGGCCACCATCTTTTTGATAAGCGCTCTAATAGCGGTTGAGGACGCTGCGCCCCCTGTTGCTGTACTTACATGACTCGAGAAGAAGTATTTTAGTTCAAATATTCCACGGTGTGTGTGCATAAACTTTTGTGTGGTCACTCGAGAGATAGTGGATTCATGCATTTCTACGGCTTCAGCAATGTCATGAAGCACCATTGGCTTCATGCCTTCTTCGCCATGTTCCAGAAAGCCAATTTGTCGTTTTACTATCTCGTTTGACACTTTTAATAAGGTTTCGTTGCGGCTTTGTAAACTTTTAATAAACCATCGTGCTTCTTGCAGGTGGTTTTTTAGGTAGGTGTTATCAGAGCTATTATCGGCCCGTTTTACTAAACCTGCGTAACCTGAGTTGATACGTAGCTTAGGGGAAACTTCTGGGTTGAGGTGAACGCGCCATTCACCTTGCTGTTTTGTAACAAGAACGTCTGGAATAACATATTCAGCGGTACTGCTGCTGATTGAGGCGCCAGGTTTTGGATTTAGTCCTTGAATCAGCTGTATAACTTGCTGCAGTTGAGGTTCTTTTAAGCGTGTTTTTCTCATCAATTGACGGTAATCGTGAGCACCAAGTAGCTTAATGTATTGTTGTGCAACTTTGATCGCTTCATTTTTCCAAAGTGTCTCAGGCGGCAGTTGTTGTAACTGTATGCTTAAACACTCGCTGAGGTCACGGCAGGCAACACCTGCTGGATCAAATTGTTGTATGCGGTGCAAGACGGCTTCAATCTCATCCAATTCTACTTCTTCAAACTGCTCACCTGTTTGCGCATGGAAATGATCTAAGATCTCATCCAGAGTGATGGTTAAATAACCATCAGGATTGATGCCGTCAATAATGTTCGTTGCAATAAGGCGATCAATATCACTCATTGGGGTAAGGTTTAATTGCCAATGAAGGTGGTCTTGCAGTGTTTCTTCTGCAGTGTCATTAGATTCGAAAGAGTCAAAATCTTCTTTGCTTTGACTTAGATTTGGGCCTGATGATTGGAATGTGTCTTCCCAGTTACTATCGGTTGAGAGCTCTTCTGGTATTTTCTCATTCCAGTTGTCTTCAGTTGTAATATTGTCGTCAAGCTCGGCTTCGGCTGTCGCGGTGGCTGTAGCTTCAGATTCTGTCTCTGGTGCCTGTGAATTACTCTCTTGAGTTTCGGAAGCCGAGGCGTGTTCGTCCTCAGAGACATCAAGCATAGGATTACTCTCTAATGCTTCTTGAATCTCTTGCTGAAGATCAAGCGTAGACAACTGCAGTAAGCGAATTGCTTGCTGTAGTTGTGGGGTCATTGTGAGCTGTTGCCCAATTTTTAGATGAAGCGCTTGTTTCATAATACTAAGGGACAAACTCCTGAAACTACATAATTCATTTATAGCTAAGTATATGCTTAAAGTGTGAACTGGTCGCCCAGATAAGCATTTCTTACTGCTTCGTTTGCCATAATATCGGCTGGTGAGCCGTTAGCAAGGATTGTACCTTCACTAACAATATAAGCTGTTTCGCATATATCTAAGGTTTCTCTCACATTATGATCAGTAATTAATATACCAATACCCCTTGATTGAAGATGGCGAATGGTCTGCTTTATGTCATTCACTGAAATAGGATCGACACCTGCAAAAGGTTCATCTAATAGAATAAATTCGGGTTCGGTTGCTAATGCCCGTGCAATTTCTACACGTCTACGTTCTCCACCAGAAAGACTCATGCCCATACTGTCTTTTATGTGTGTGATATGGAATTCTTCAAGCAACTCTTCCATTTTTAACTGGGCAGCGTGTTTATCTAAGTCTTTTCTTGTTTCTAAAATCGCAAGTAGATTGTCCTTCACAGACAGTTTTCTAAATATAGAAGCCTCTTGGGGAAGGTAGCCTATACCTTGCTGAGCACGGCCATGCATAGGTAGTGCGCTGATATCCTGCCCTTTGATTTTAACGGCGCCATTATCGGCTTGAACCAGACCAACAATCATGTAAAAGCAAGTGGTTTTCCCTGCGCCGTTGGGGCCTAAAAGGCCAACGATCTCACCATTCTTTATCTGTAGTGAAACGTCTTTAACAACTTCCCTGCCTTTATAGCGTTTGGCAAGGTTTTTGGCCTCTAATAAGCTCATAGGGTTAGTTGGCCTTAGTTTTCTTTTTAGGTTGAATGACCATATTTACACGTCCTGGCTCACCTGTTTCGTCTTTGCTTGCGCCACCAAATGCGTTCACAATCGACTTATCTAGATCATAAACGATCTTGTTTCCAGTAAAAGTGTCTTCTGCTTGGACGACTTTAGCTTCTTCGGTAATAGTGAGTTTTTGATCATCTACCTGATAAAGTAAGTGCTTGCCCCAAGCGTCGCTGTATGGATCTCCTTTCCTTGGAAGTTGTCTGAAATGTGCAAGGCTTCCTTTGGCAATAAGTTTTTCAACTCCCTCTTCACCACGATACATATCAACATGCTCTCCTTCAATGAGAAGTGAGCCTTGTTTGATAATGACGTTGCCTTTGTAGGTGGTTATGCCTGTTTTGTCATCAATTTGTGCAGTATCTGCCGTAATGTAAATCGGCTGTTCTTGGTCGTCAGGAAGGGCGTACGCATTCGACACTGCAACAGCCAAAAGAATGAAGGCTAGATTATAAAGCTTATTTAGCATTGTCATGGGTCCCTTCTACCCTGGAGTGCAAGTTAAGAACTCGATTATTGAAGTCAATATCCATACCTACGCCTTCAAGTATGCTTTGTTGTGATGTGATCTTAACGGGCTCATTAGTTTCTGCATAATCTTTATCAGGATAGATTGTCAGTTGCTCAGTGTTAAGTATGGTTGCTGATATAGAATCAGGATTATCATTAACTATGACATTTCCTGCAAGGTTTGTTTGATTATTATCATCTAAAACCGTGCCTGTATTTGATGTAAGTTTAACTTTAGATCCATCATTTCTAACGCTAATACTCTCAGGATGATCTAGTGTGCTTAGGCTCAGGTTAGGGTAGTGCTCTAACTTGGCTGTATTTAGCACTCTTGAAAGTTTGCCTTCGCTATTCCACTCTTTGATGGTTGCTTCTTCGACAAAATAATCTATTCCGTGCAGCAGGGAGTTGTTGGTGCGTGGTCCCTCATTTGGGGAAGATGCAAAGCCCCAATAAAGTAATACAGGTATTAAAATAATAGCAGCGAGTGCCACTCTTATCTTATTGCTTAGATCTAACATTTATAAATACATCTGTTTAAGTTGATCCAATTTTCCTTGTGCTTCAAGGATATACTCGCAAAATTCACGCCCAGCGCCTTCGCCTCCCTGACGGGATGTACACCAGTCTGCGTGTTTTTTAACGAAAGGGTGACCATTAGGAACGGTCGCACCAAAAGCACATTGGATAATGGCTGAAAGATCAGGGAAGTCATCACCTATATAGGCGGTGGTTGATGCGTTATGAGCTGTTTTATCCCAGATTTCGTTGAGAGCAATCAGTTTATCTTCTCGGCCTTGTTTAAGGTAATTGATACCTAAGGATTGGCTGCGTAATTCAACTTGGGGCGAGCGCCGACCGGTGATAATAGCGGTCTCGATGCCTGCTTGCATTAATAGCTTAATGCCTAAGCCATCTAAAGTGTTGAACTGTTTGACTTCTTGGCCGTCCGCTAAAAATAGCAGCTGACCGCTGGTGAGTATTCCATCAACGTCAAATACCGCAAGGGTGATGTTTTTTAGTTGCTGCAATGAAGACTCTGACACTAAATAACTCCCGCTTTTAATAGATCGTGCATATTAAGAGCGCCTATAGGCTGATTCGTTTCATTGGTCACGATCAGTGCATTGATTTTTTTTGTTTCCATAATTTGCAAGCATTCTGCTGCAAGCATCTCAGCAGTTACTGTTGTACCGTTTGCGGTCATTACATCATCAATTAAGGTTTTGTGGAGATCGACATCGTCATCAAGCGAGCGTCGTAAGTCACCATCGGTAAATATACCAATAAGCTGCTTTTTGTCATCAACTACGGCAGTCATACCTAAACGCTTATGGGTTACTTCTAAAAGCGCTTCTTTTAATAATGTTCCGCTGGTTACACAAGGTGTGGCTTCGCCTGAGTGCATGATATCGCTAACTTTAAGGAGTAGTCGTCTGCCCAAAGTGCCGCCTGGGTGAGAAAATGCAAAATCTTCTGCGCTAAAACCTTTTGCTTCAAGTAGTGCAATAGCGAGGGCATCACCTAGTACTAATTGGGCGGTTGTACTTGAGGTGGGTGCAAGACCAAGGGGGCAGGCTTCCTCCTCTACGCCGATGTGGAGGTTAGCAGCAGAGGTTTGAGATAAAGTGGATTCTTTGTTAGCTGTAATACTGATAAAAGGTGTGTTCATCCTTTTGAGTAGAGGAATAATTGTAATGACTTCTGCTGTTTCCCCCGAGTTTGATAGAGCAATTACAACGTCATCGGCGGTGATCATGCCTAAATCGCCGTGGCTCGCTTCTCCTGGATGAACGAAGAACGCGGGCGTGCCTGTGCTGGCTAAAGTCGCAGCGATTTTTTTGCCAATATGACCTGACTTTCCCATACCAGTAACAATGACCCGACCTGTGCAATTAAGCATTAATTGGCAGGCATGAACAAAATTGTGGTCGAGATATTTTAGTAAATCGGCCACAGCAGCGGCTTCTAGCGTGATAGTTCGTTTAGCTGAATGTAGAAAGTCAGGTGTGCTCATCTTTGTGATCAACTTTTATCTTAAGAAACGGTCATAGTGTATAGCAGGATGAGATAGCCTGCATAGGCGGAGGCTAGAATCCCCCCTTCGAAGCGACTAATGGATGGAGGCTTTTGCCATAATGCGAAGGCTAGAAGTAGGAAGGTTAAGCCTAACATTGCAACATAGTCTCGCTGCAGAACAATCTCGTCCATGCCTATAGGAGCGATGAGTCCAGGTATAGCCATAACGGCTACTAAGTTAAATATGTTTGAACCTACAACGTTACCTATAGCTATATCGTGGTGGTTTTTTAACGCACTCGCTACCGAGGCTGCTAATTCAGGCAGACTAGTTCCTATAGCTACAATGGTTAGGCCGACAACCAATTTACTCACACCTAAAGAGTAGGCGATTTCACTGGCGCCCCAAACAAGTAACTTGGAACTGAGGGCAAGAATCACTAACCCCAGAATTAACCAGAAGATAGCTTTTCTGTTTTCTAAAGAGGGAAGTTCCTCCTCTTCCTCTACTAAAGAGTCCTTAGATGCGTTTCTTTGGAAACGACTGAAAAGATAAAGGCATACAGCTAAAGCAACTAATAGAATGATGCCATCTAATTGTCCCAGATGGAGATCGAATAATAGGACTCCTGCTAAAATGGTCACCCCTAAAAGTAAAGGAAGTTCTTTTTTTAGTACGCCCGATTTTACTGGTAAGGGTGCGATGAGTGCGGTGATGCCTAGTACCAATGCAATATTAGCAATGTTAGATCCCAGTGCATTACCAATAGCTAGATCGCCTGCCCCAGATGTGGAGGCCATAAAAGATACGAGTATTTCGGGTGCAGAGGTGCCAAAAGATACGATAGTTAAGCCAATCAGCATTGGGGACATGCCGAAGTTTTTTGCTGTGGCTGCGGCCCCTATAACGAATCTATCTGCACTCCATACCAATAGAATAAGTCCAGAGATTAGTGCCAAAATTGGATATAACATAGATAGAAGTTGTTCCAGTAGAATTGAAGAGGGGTATTAAAACAGAATGCTATCTTTGTTTAAATCAATACAGAGCATCATGTTTGAAAATATTCCCGTTTTTAGAACGAAATGGTATAGTTGCCAGCCCTTTATGATACGCACTATATAAAGGGACGTTAACAAAGTCTGAATGGAACTATAAAAATGTTCTTTTCAAAGTTATAACGGAATCTTATGAACGAATTTGATGATGTCGTCATCGATATCCAAAAGCTGAGTTTTTCCCGTGGTGATCGATCCATTTATGATGAGGTCGATATTAAAATTCCGCGTGGCAAAATTACCGGAATAATGGGGCCGTCAGGTACAGGTAAAACAACACTGCTTAGATTAATTGGCGGTCAGTTGAAACCTGATGCAGGTTCTATATTGGTTGATGATGAAAATATTCCAGAACTCAACCGTAGCGATCTGTTTTCGGTGCGAGAGCGTATGGGCATGCTCTTTCAAAGTGGGGCTTTATTTACTGATATAAGTGTATTTGAAAATGTTGCATTTCCTATCCGCGTCCATACAGATTTAAGCGATGATATGATTCGCGATGTTGTTTTAATGAAACTTCAGGCTGTGGGTCTAAGAGGGGCACATAATCTGATGCCTAGTGAGCTATCTGGTGGTATGGCCCGTCGAGTTGCGTTGGCTAGAGCTATTGCACTCGATCCTGATATTGTTATGTATGATGAGCCTTTTACTGGTCAGGATCCTATCGCAATGGGTGTCTTGGTTAATCTTATTCGCCGTTTAAATAACTCCTTAGGGCATACGAGTATTATAGTTTCCCACGATATTCAGGAAACTTTAGGTATTGCTGATTACATCCATATTATTGCGGACTCTAAGGTGATCGCTTCAGGTACACCGGAAGAATTGCGTCAAGATGATTCGCCGCAGGTTAAACAGTTTATGCATGGATTACCTGACGGGCCTGTACCGTTTCATTATCCTGCGGGTGATTATGAAACCGATCTGTTAAGAGGTCAGGGATAATGAATCAATTAGCGTTATTAGGTCACGCTGCACTAAGTAAATTAGCCGCTTTTGGCCGAGCAGGGATGATGTTGTTTCAATCTCTTGTCGCTAAGCCCCAGCCCGTAATTATGTTTCCACTGTTTGTGAAACAAGTTTATTTTGTGGGTGTGTTATCACTAATTATTATTGTGGTATCAGGTTTGTTTATTGGTATGGTGCTTGGTTTACAAGGCTATACAATTTTAGTTGACTATGGCTCTGAGCAAGCGGTTGGACAGATGGTTGCGCTGAGTTTGGTTAGAGAGCTTGCGCCAGTTGTAACTGCGTTATTGTTTGCTGGGCGAGCAGGATCTGCTTTGACGGCTGAAATTGGCCTAATGAAAGCGACTGAGCAGTTATCAAGTTTAGAAATGATTGGTGTTGATCCCCTAAGACGGATTGTGGCACCAAGGTTTTGGGCTGGATTTGTATGCTTACCTATTTTATCCGCTATATTTGCCCTTGTCGGTGTTTATGGCGGTGCGATAGTGGGTGTTGAATGGCTGGGTATATATGATGGCTCATTTTGGGCTAACATGCAGAACTCAGTTGATTTTTATGATGATGTCTTGAATGGTCTTATAAAGGCCGTTGTCTTTGGCTTCGTTGTTACTTGGATCGCTGTGTTCCAAGGCTATGATTGTATGCCGACTTCGGAAGGGATTAGTCAGGCAACAACAAAAACTGTGGTCTATGCATCGTTGGCGGTGCTTGGGCTAGATTTTATTCTTACTGCTGTAATGTTTGGAGAGCTTTAATATGCGTATGCGGATCTTGGAGATCAGCGTAGGTGCCTTTGTTTTGGCCGGCGTCGTTGCTTTAGTTGGGCTTGCATTGAACGTAAGTGGTTTAAACCTGTCTAATTCTGACAACACTTATACTGTCTATGCTCGTTTTGAAAATATTGGCGGTTTAACACCGCGTGCAAAAGTGACTATGTCAGGTGTGGCAATAGGCGAAGTGGCAGATATTACATTAGATCGTGATATGTTGATGGCGCGTGTCGCCATGAATATTCATGGCAATGTAGATTTTCTTTCAGTAGATAGTTCGGCTTCAATCCTGACTGCGGGCCTATTAGGTGAGCAATATATAGGCATTTCTGTAGGGGCTGAAGATGAAAACCTTAAAGAGGGTGCCTATATTGAGGATACTCAATCGGCGTTGGTGCTTGAGGATCTAATAGGAAAATTCCTATTTAATGAGGTGAGTGAGTAAGGCTATGTATTATAACTGTGTGAACCAAGTAAAAACTTGTTTAACGATCGCATTGATTGCGTTGTTGAGTATGTCGGTTCGAGCTGAAATCGATACATATAATGAAGCTGGTGGGGTTATTCAGACCGCGACTCAGAATGTTCTTAAGTTATTAGAGCGTGAAGAGCTTGTGGTAGAAGGGCAAGAAGATCAGCTGGTTGCTGAAATCGATACGGTTTTATCGCCTATTGTTGATTTTGATTATATTTCGAAACAGGTGATGGGGAAATACTATCGCCGTGCTTCAAAAGAGCAACGTATTGAGTTTTCTGGTGTTTTTAAAACGACCTTGTTGAAAACTTATGCAAAAGCTCTAGTCGGTTTCAAAATTGATAAGTATGAGATGGTGCCTCCGCGTAAAGAGAGCCCAGATATCAATAAGCAAATTGTTACGGTTGATGTGTTTTCTGCGGATGGTACAAAGTACTCTTTAGTTTACTACATGAAGAAAGAAGAGGGTGCTTGGAAACTCGTCAATGCTATTCTTGATGGATCTATTAATATTCGCTTGAGCTTTAAAAATCAATTTGCGGACTTAATGGAGCGAAACAAGGGTGATGTAGGATTAGTTATCTCTACTTGGAAAGACAAAGTTGATCCAGGAAAGGATAGCGCGTAATGACAGACGTTAGGCAGATTAATGAACAATTGATTAGTCTAGAAGGGGAGTTTAAATTTCCAGTCATTATGCAGGCCCGTAAAAAAGCCGAGAATATTTTAAGTGGTTGCAAAGGCATTGTTGAGATCGACTTTGCTGAAGTAACAGCTGTTGATAGCTCAGCACTCTCTTTTTGGTTTTGTTGTTTGCGTTATGTGCAAGATCGAGAGGTTCAATTGAAAGCGATTAATCTTCCTGTAGAAATGAAGGGTATTGCTGAGCTTGTTGGGTTGGAAAAGCAGTTTATTTAATACAGCTTGCAGGTATTGAATTAAGGCGATGCTTAGCATCGCCTTTTTTGTCATGATCCGGTATCATTTCCGCCTTATTTTTTCTATCTGTAGCATTCGATCAGGAGCTTTTAATGCAGGCTGAACAGGTTAAGCAGATTATTGAATCTCAACTTGAAGATTGTACCGTAACGACCGCAGGTGAAGGCTGTGATTTTCAGGTAACAGTGGTAGGTGAGCTTTTTCAAGGTTTACGCCCTGTTAAGTGTCAGCAGTTAGTCTATGCTTGCCTGAACGAATATATTGCGAATGGAACAATTCACGCGCTGAGCATTAAGACTTACACACCAGAGCAGTGGAAAGCGACACAGAATTAAATCCTCGATTGGACATACTATGGATAAATTAATGATCACCGGTGGCGAGCCGCTCAGAGGTGAAGTAAAAATCTCTGGAGCAAAAAACTCGGCACTGCCAATTTTGGCTGCGACACTACTAGCATCTGAGCCGGTAACTGTCTGCAACCTGCCTCATTTGCATGATATTACAACCATGCTTGAGTTGCTTCGCCGTATGGGTGTTGAGCTTGTTATTGACGAAAAACTTAATGTTGAAGTTGATGCCAATACGATTACACAGTTAGTTGCTCCCTATGAGTTAGTTAAGACAATGAGGGCCTCTATTTTAGTGTTAGGTCCTATGCTTGCTCATTTTGGTGAGGCAGAAGTGTCTTTACCAGGTGGTTGTGCAATTGGATCTCGACCTGTTGATCTCCACATCCAAGGTTTACGCGCAATGGGCGCAGATGTGGTTGTTGAAGCGGGTTATATTCGCGCTAAAAGTAATGGTCGCTTAAAAGGTGCGCGTATCTTTTTTGATACAGTCACCGTGACGGGTACTGAAAATATTTTGATGGCAGCCACCTTGGCTGAAGGTCAAAGTATTATCGAAAATGCTGCACGTGAGCCTGAAATAGTCGATTTAGCCGAGTGCTTGATCGCTATGGGTGCGGATATTAGTGGTTATGGTACCGACACGATCACGGTTAATGGTGTTGAGAAACTACATGGCTGTAAATTTCCAGTTGTAGCGGACCGAATTGAGACCGGCACTTATTTAACGGCTGTGGCAGCTACGCGCGGTAAAGTTAAAGTTAAAAACACGAATCCTCGAATTCTCGATGCGGTATTGCAGAAGCTTGAAGAAGCGGGTGCACATATTACAACGGGTGAAGATTGGATTGAGTTGGATATGAAAGGTCAAAGACCTAAAGCTATTAACATTACAACAGCGCCGTATCCTGCTTTTCCAACAGATATGCAGGCACAGTTTTCTGCTATGAATGCGGTATCTGAAGGCGTCAGTATTCTAAAAGAAACTATCTTTGAAAATCGTTTTATGCACATGCAAGAGATGATTCGCATGGGCGCTAAAATCAATATTGATGGCAATACAGCGATTGTTGAAGGGGTAGAGAGATTGCAAGCTGCTCCCGTTATGGCAACCGACCTTAGGGCTTCGGCAAGCTTAGTGATTGCTGCGCTGGTTGCGGATGGCGATACGATTATTGATCGTATCTACCATATCGACCGTGGTTATGAGTGCATAGAAGAGAAATTACAGTTATTAGGTGCACGTATTAAGCGTGTGCCAGGTTAAATACAGGTATAAATAGAGCTATGAAGCAGCAACTTACGATTGCCCTGTCTAAAGGACGTATCCTTAAAGAAACACTGCCTTTATTGGCAGAAGCTGACATTGTTCCAGCTGAGGATATTCATAGCAGCCGTAAACTCATTTTTGATACTAATCATGAGAACATAAAATTGGTTGTTATTCGCGCAACGGATGTTCCAACTTATGTTGAGTATGGCGGTGCAGACATGGGGATTGCAGGTAAAGATGTACTGCTTGAGCATGGTGCAGCAGGTCTTTATGAGCCTTTAGATCTTAAAATATCGAAATGTAAACTGATGGTTGCTGGCCCGAAAAACGCGCAGCCGGTCGAAGGTCGTATGAAGGTAGCCAGTAAGTTCGTCAATGTGACCCGCGATTACTTTGCGAAGCAGGGTACACAAGTAGATATTATCAAGCTCTATGGTGCTATGGAGCTCGCGCCGTTAATGGGTTTAGCTGATCGTATCGTTGATATTGTTGATACAGGTAATACGCTACGCGCGAATGGTTTAGAGCCTATGGAAGAGATCGCTGACATTAGTTCTCGTTTAGTGGTGGGTCAGCCTTCTATGAAAATGAAGTATCGTCAGATTCAGCCGATTTTAGATAAGCTAGCTGATGCTATTAACCGTCGTGATGCGGAGGTTACTAAATGAGTGAGTTAAATATTAAGCGTTTAGATTCAAGCCAATCAGACTTCAACGAACAGATGGACAAACTCTTGGCTTGGGAAGCGGTATCTGATGATAAAGTTAACCAAATAGTAAATGAAATTTTACAACGTGTTCGTACCGAAGGTGATAGCGCTGTTGTAGAGTATACCAACCGCTTTGATGGTACCTCGGTTAACAGTATTGCTGAGCTTGAAATGAGCGCTGAGCGTTTGCAGAAAGCATTAGATGAGTTGCCTGCAGATCAACGTAAAGCCTTAGAAACGGCAGCGCAAAGAGTTCAGACTTACCATGAGCGTCAAAAAGGTGAGTCTTGGCAATATACTGAAGCCGATGGCACTATGCTTGGTCAAAAGGTTACACCTGTTGATCGCGTGGGGCTTTATGTTCCTGGTGGTAAAGCAGCCTATCCTTCATCTGTACTGATGAATGCGATGCCAGCAAAAGTTGCCGGTGTAGAAGAGATCATTATGGTTGTGCCGACACCTGGTGGTGTCGTGAATGAGCTGGTTTTGGCTGCGGCTTGTTTAGCGGGCGTTGATCGCGTGTTCTGTATAGGTGGGGCACAGGCTGTGGCGGCACTTGCTTACGGTACTGATACGATTCCTCAAGTGGACAAAATCGTAGGCCCAGGAAATATTTTTGTTGCTACAGCTAAACGTGCGGTCTTTGGTGCTGTTGGCATCGATATGATTGCAGGACCTTCTGAAATCCTAGTGGTTTGTGATGGTAAAACGGATCCCGATTGGGTTGCTATGGATCTATTCTCTCAGGCTGAACATGATGAGGATGCGCAACCTATTTTAGTGACACCTGATGCTGACTTTATTGATGCTGTAGAACAAAGCATTAATAAGCTGTTGCCTACGATGGAACGTAAAGAGATTATTGAAATCTCATTACGTCTACGTGCAGCGCTTATAAAAGTGAAAGATTTAGATGAAGCTATGGACGTTGCTAATCGAATAGCGCCAGAGCATTTGGAACTATCGGTAGCAGATCCTGAAAGTCTTTTACCTAAAGTGCGTCACGCTGGTGCGATCTTTATGGGACGTTATACCGCTGAAGCGCTTGGGGATTACTGTGCAGGTCCTAACCATGTACTACCAACCTCAGGTACAGCGCGTTTCTCCTCTCCTTTAGGCGTGTATGATTTTCAAAAACGCTCATCTTTGATTATGTTTTCAGAAGATGGGGCGTCTGAGATGGGGAAAGTTGCTTCGGTATTAGCTCGGGGTGAAAGTTTAACTGCTCATGCTCGTTCTGCTGAGTACCGAATTAAAGATTAAACGCTTGTCTCTTATATAAATAAAAAAACAGGCATTCGCCTGTTTTTTTATTTTATTGCTCTTGTGTTCTAGGTCGTTCACCAATCACCGCTTTGAAAGAAAGTTTTTCACCATCTCTAAGTATTTCAATATCTATGCTTTCATCGGGTTTGAAACGAGCGATTTCAGTCATAGACTTTCTGCCGTTCATTATGGGTTGTTTATTTATCGTTAACATAACATCGCCAGGCTGAAGCCCTGCTAAGTGTGCTGGTCCATTTCTAAATACGCCCGCAATAATAAGTCCTTGCATGTTTTTAAGGCCAAAGGATTCAGCTAGTTTCGGTGTTAATTCTTGAATCTCAATTCCCAGCCAGCCACGTACGACCCTCCCATATTTGATCAGATCTTGCATAACCTGTTTTGTTAAATTGGAAGGAATGGCAAACCCAATGCCTTGAGATCCACCGGATTTTGAGAATATCGCTGTATTAATGCCAATTAAATTGCCGTATGCGTCAATTAGTGCACCACCGGAGTTGCCCGGATTGATGGCCGCATCTGTTTGAATAAAGTCTTCATAAGTATTGATGCCTAAACTGTGGCGGCCGGTTGCGCTTATAATTCCCATAGTTACCGTTTGGCCGACGCCAAAAGGGTTGCCGATGGCTAAAACAACATCACCCACTCGGCTATTATCTGATTGGGTTAGAGCAATACTAGGAAGGTCTTCCATGGCAACTTTTAGAACGGCTAAGTCTGTTTCAGGATCAGTGCCAATCACTTCTGCTACAGCTTCACGGCCATCTTTTAACGCAACTATAATACTGTCTGCGCCGGTGATTACATGGTTGTTAGTAACTATATAGCCTTGGGAGGTAAGGATAACGCCTGAGCCTAAGCTTGATTGGATTCTCTCTTGTTGGGGGATGCTATCAGCATCAAAAAAGTTACGAAAGAAAGGGTCATTGAAGAGAGGGTGTACTTTCTGTTGAACAACAGTACGTGTATAAATGTTTACAACCGCCGGTGCGGCAATTTCTACAGCATCAGCATATGAGACTGGGCCTAGCCCTATGCCACTCTTAGGTATAGAGGGGGCTTCTCTGAACTTTATGGCCTGAGGTTCTGATGAAAGTAGGCTGGGGAATAGCTGTAGCAGTAATACCGCTACGAGAATCCCTGCTAGAACAGGCCAAACAAGAAAATTTAATTTACGCATGTCTTATGTAATCAATTACCCAGAATAAGCATAGAATTATACGGCGTATTAAAGTTTTGTGAATGGATAAGATAATAATGTCAGTGAAACGTGAAGATTTAATGAGTTATATCGATGATCTTTTGGAGCCATCGCAGTTTAAAGACTACTGTCCCAATGGTCTTCAGGTGGAAGGGAAAGAGGTAATAGGCAAGTTGGTTTCTGGTGTGACAGCATCTCAATTGTTGATTGATGCCGCTATAGCAGAGCAGGCGGATGCTATTTTGGTTCATCATGGTTTTTTTTGGAAAGGTGAAGATAGCTGTATTACTAAAATTAAGAAAAAAAGAATTAAGGCGTTACTTGACCATGATATTAGCTTGATTGCTTACCATTTGCCTTTAGATGCCCATCCGTTACTTGGTAATAATGCACAATTGGCAGAACGCTTAGGGGTTGAAGTACTGTCAGGGTTAGAGCCTGGTAACCCTCGAAGTATTGGTAATATTGGCCAGTTACAGCGTACCTATACTGCAGAGCAGTTAGCAGAGCATATAGGCTCTATTTTAGGGCGAGAGCCTCTATTGATTTGTGGGGGCGAGCATAAGATTAAAACGATTGGTTGGTGCACAGGAGGCGCTCAGGGCTATATAGATAAAGCAGTTGGTTTAGGGGTGGATGCTTACATCTCAGGTGAAATTTCTGAACCTACAGTCCATAGTGCTAGAGAGAATGGTATTCATTACTTTGCCGCTGGGCATCACGCCACTGAAAGGTATGGTGTGCAAGCGCTGGGAGAGGCGCTTGCGCTGCATTTTGGTATAGAGCATCACTATATAGAGATCGACAATCCTGTATAAACTAAGCTTACCTTAGGGTCAGTGGATATTCTGTTATAAAGGTGGGCGTCTTCGTATGGCGGATTTTCAGGCTAGCGTTAATAAACTTGAGGGGTTTAATTTATATGAGTAGTGGCCAAAGTGAAATTAACTCAAATTATTTAGAAGAAGCACCGACGCTTGAGCAAGTTAATGAGATGCAGGGGGATATTCTGCTTGAGTTTGGAGTGCCATGGTGTCCGCATTGTCAATTAGCTCAGCCTATAGTGCAGGAGGGGTTAAAAGATCATCCTGAGCTTACCCATATCAAGCTATATGATGGGAAGGGTAAGCCGTTGGGGCGAGCATTTAAAGTTAAGCTTTGGCCAACTTTGATCTTGTTGCACAATGGCTTAGAGATTGGCCGTTTAATAAGACCTACAAGTACTGAGGATGTTCGTCATTTATTCTTATCCGCCCACTGATGGATTAGTCGTTTAGCAAAACACTCCAGAGGGGATTTGGTTATTGTGCAGTTTTTTCTGTTTATTTGCTTGTGGAAAAGCCGCAAATACAAAAAAGGGTTGGGTTAAAAATAGCGCAACCCTTGATATACAGAAATTACAAAAAACTGATGCTTAGATAAAGGGGTTATCGCTTATTTGCTCTTGGCGATAGGAGGTACTATTTCCGCTGTAGTTGAATCATCCCCTTCTTTACTGGTTTCTTCCCCAGTTGTTTCCTCTTTTAGACCAAAGGTTTCAGATAGGGTACCTTCATCTTCAGGACTTTTGGGCGCGTAGTCTCGAGGAATGTCAGCTGTAACTTCTTCTGTTTTTTCAGAAGGTTCTTCAGGTTCATTGTCCTGATTCTCGATTTTTGCATGCATGGCGGGTTCTAAAGCGAGATCAATGGTGCCTGCTTTACATAAATCTACGGCACCGGTTGCTAAGTGCTCATGAACTTCTTTATAGCTGTTGGTGAGGTTGTTAACTAGTGCAGCTGTTTTTTCAAAGTGTTCATTGACCTCTTCTTTATAGTTCTCAAGCTCTTTGGTTGTACTGTCTAACTGTTCGGCAAGTTCTGCTTGGCGATTAGATGTATTACCTGAGCGCCCCATTAAAAAGCCGATAACAGCACCTATAAGTAAAGAAGTAATGCTGATTAACCATAAATCTTCCACGGGATCTCCTTAATGACTTGCGAATATTAACCGATACACTATGCCATTTATTCTACAGAGCAGCTCCCTTTTTAGGCAGCCTAGAGCTTAGTCTGAGTAGAAGAAAGTGTTTGGTTAGCAGTTGTATAATTAAGTGCTTAGCATAAAACAAATCGTGCTTGATGCCTATGCTTTGAGTATTCTACTTTTTGTAGTCGCTCAGGTATCTTTTTTGGCTTTATATAAGGGATTAGCGTTTGGGGGCCTAATCACGTGTTTTGCTATTGTTGGTGATTTTCTTGCGCTTCTTCATGTAATTGCTGCAGGTAATTAATTTGCTCTTCTAAAATAGCGCAAGCTAGTTTTCTGTCTTGGTTGTTGATAGCGTTAAATATTCTTTCATGCTGACTAGTAATAATTTCTCTTTCTCTAAATCTGTAAGCGATCATATTTGATACAGGTTGGAGTGCTTCGATCAGGGTGTACATAATAAAACTGAGCATTTTATTGTGACTGGCATCAGCAATTGCGCGATGGAAACGAACATCAGCTGCGCAGAACTCTTCTGGACTGATATTTTTATTTTTTTGATGGATGAGATGCTGCTCTAACCGTTTAAGGTCTTCATCTGTACGGTGCTGACAAGCAAGGCGAAAGCAGTAACTTTCCATTTCAAGCCGAGTGCTGCTGATCTCATCTAATGAGACATCATTCATACTGACAAAAAGGGTGGTGGCGGTGGTTAGGTGGTCACTGAGTTCATTTGTTCCTAAATGATTGACAAAGGACCCTCCCGTTGGGCCGCGGCGTGAGCGGATGAGGTTTTTTGCGGCTAATCTTTTAAGCGCTTCTCTGATTGTTGGGCGAGATACTTGGAAGCGTTGCGCGAGCTCTTCCTCTGTGGGGAGGCGGTCATCGGCTTTCAGTGTACCTTCTAAAATAGCCTCTTGAAGCTGATCAGCTACCTGTTTTGATAAGCTACTTTTGTTGATTGGCCCTATCTCTAAATTCACCTGTCACTCCGCTGGTTTAAATTCTTTACTAACCTAAGGTAGAAGATAAATTTAATTATAGCCTATTGATTCAATATTTATAGTATTTTATATTTGTATGACAAATTAACTTATTAAAACGTTCAACGGAGATTAGTATGTTCAAAGCACTGGTTTTGAATCAAGATGAAGGTAAAACAACGTCTGCTATTGAGCAGTTAGCGATGAGCGACCTACCAGAAGAAGATGTACTTATAAAAGTGGATTACTCTTCGTTGAACTATAAAGACGGTTTGGCTGTTACAGGTAAAGGTAAAATCATTCGCAATTTCCCAATGGTGCCTGGAATAGACCTAGTCGGCACTGTTGAAGATAGTGCGGATGCGCGTTATTCAAAGGGAGATAAGGTTGTTTTAACGGGGTGGGGCGTAGGTGAAATGTATTGGGGCGGATATTCCCAGTATGCGCGTTTGAAAGCTGATTGGTTGGTACCTTTGCCTGAAGGTATGGATCCGGTTCGTACTATGCAAATAGGCACTGCCGGTTTAACTGCTATGTTATGTGTTATGGCTTTAGAAGAGGGCGGAGTAACACCTGAGAGTGGTCCTATAGTGGTGAGTGGTGCTGCGGGTGGAGTAGGGAGTGTTGCAGTCGCGATATTAGCTGGACTCGGTTATCAGGTAGCAGCGATTACGGGGCGTGCCGAGACAGAAGGTTACTTGCGTGGTTTAGGTGCAAGTGAAATTTTGAGTCGCGATGAGATGGCGCAGCCGCCGAGACCTTTAGAGAAACAGAGATGGGCGGGGGCTATTGATACAGCGGGTGATACTATATTAGCTAGAATGATTGCTGAAACAAATTATAGCGGTGTTGTTGCCGCTTGTGGTTTAGCGGCTAGTTTCAAACTTCCCTCGACGGTAATGCCTTTTATCTTACGTAATGTGCGCCTTCAGGGTGTCGATTCAGTTAGCTGCCCTTACGAGCGTCGTAATATGGCTTGGCAACGCTTACTGACTCAGTTACCAGAGAATGCTTTAGGTGAAATTGCTCAGATAATTGGCTTAGATGATGTGCCTGAATACGCAGAGAAAATCACTAATGGCCAAGTAAAGGGCCGTGTTGTTATTGATCTTAATGCATAACCCTTAAGGTTAAAAAAAGGGCCTCATATGAGGCCTTTTTTTATCCGTAGATCCCATCTACTCTTGGTTTGATTAGAATCGTTGTGTATTTGAGTAAGAATAAAATCCAAGCGATAACCCACAGACTGCCAGAAATATGCAAGGTACTCATGTAGGGTAGTGGCAGTATGTCAATACTGATACGGAATACCGCAGAGAGCATAAGTAATACAAATGCAGATATTATCATTGGGCCAGCGGTTAGTATTCGTCCTGTATGGCCGAGGGAAACTCTAGACATCATCCCTAAGGTCAGTCCGCCAATCCCACCGGTAGCAAACGCATGATAAGCGATAGACTGATTAACCAAGTTTAAGGTGCTTAAAGCATAAAGTAGATAGCCAAAAGTGATAAATAGATAACTAAGCTGAAGGATCCAAACCAGTGGAACAGTAAAAACTTTGTTGCTGAACCAGCCGCCGAGCCGAATTAAATTCATCAGCCCAACGAGTGCACTGAAAAAAACAATAAACTCAGTATAGCTGGTCAGCGTAGATATAACCCAAATGGCAGTCATCGGAATAATTGAGCGTTCAATTATTGGAAACTTTCTGCTTTGAGTGCCTGCGACCCCCTTTTCTGTAAAAAAGGGTATAACGCGTCCGCCGACAATGCTAATGATCATAACAATCAGAAATAAACCTAATTGAAGGCCTGTTGCTATAGTGTCTTCTGTTATGCCCATTAGATTTAGATGGATGAGTAAATTAGCGATAAAAAAGGCGAAAAGAATAGGGACAAATAGAAGATTTCTATAGTTCTTGGATTTAATAATGGGCCAAGCGATGCTGATGGCAACGAGAGGTATAAAGATTAAATCGGTAATAGCGATGACTGCTTTGGGTATGCTTTCAAATGCAGGAAGTAGCCTAGCTAAGAGCCACACTAAAAAAAGCGCGGCTAAGGGCCAGCTATACAGGGTTTGTACATTAGTCCAAGTGCGAACGGCCGTGAGCAAAAAACCTGCAATGATGGCAATGCTAAATCCAAATATCATCTCATGAGCATGCCAAGTGATAGCTAAATCATAATAATGAGGTTGGTAACCTTGGCTATATATAACAAGCCAAAGAGTAATTAGGATAACAGCGCTGGCAGCTCCGGCTAAGAAAAATGGCCTGAAGCCTAGATTGAAAAGCGAGAAAGGTGAAGGTTCTCTGCGTTCCTGTAATTGAATCATCGGAATCTCCGCTGAAGGACTCTAGTGTTATACTAGGGATCTATTTTTATATTATGTATTATTTATACATGTTAATAAATATCTATCCTATAAACAGGTTAGAGTAGCGGTTTAGTATAGTTAATATAGTCTGTTGGGAGGTTGTGTGCGGCAATTGATTTTAGGGGGAGCTCGTTCTGGTAAGAGTCGTTTGGCACAAGAGCGAGCTATAGCGATTAATAAACCTGTTATTTACATTGCTACAGCCGATGCGGGTGATGCGGAAATGGAACAGCGAATCGCGCTTCACCGCTCAGATCGTCCTGCGGAATGGACGGTTAAAGAAGTACCTATTGACCTACCCCAAGCGCTTTCTGAATTAAGCGGCTCCGGTGAGACTGTTTTGGTTGATTGTCTTACGCTTTGGCTTACCAATTTATTGCTAAAAGATTTATCAGTCATGCAGCAAGGAATGCAAGATATGATAGCGGCGGTTACGGCTTTTAAAGGTGATTTGATCTTAGTTTCCAATGAGGTGGGATGGGGGATAGTGCCTATGGGTGAGCTAAGCCGTCAATTCCAAGATAATACTGGACGTTTACATCAAGAACTGGCCAAAATTGCGGAGCGCGTTACCTTGAGTGTTGCAGGTATTCCTTTAGATGTTAAAACAGAAAAACAGGTGGGTTTGTGAATTTAAAAGATTGGTTAGCGATTAGTGTTCAGCCTGTTGATCTTCATTATAGGGCGCTAGCAACTGAACGGCAGTCACAATTAACTAAGCCACCAGGTTCGTTAGGTTTATTGGAGGATATAGCGGTTCGTTTAGCAGGATTGCAAGCGGTTGAATATCCCTCATGTGATCGTGTAGCTATCTCTATTTTTGCAGCGGATCATGGTGTAGCGAAACAGAAAGTGTCCGCGTTTCCTCAAGAAGTTACGACCCAAATGATTCTTAATTTTGCATCAGGAGGGGCTGCAATTTCTGTTTTAGCCCAACAGTTAAACGCTGATTTTGAGGTTATTAATCTTGGTACAGTTACACCTGTTGAACACCCTGATGTGGTTAGTAAAGTTATAGCCGCTAGCTCCTCTGACTTTACTGAGACAGCGGCGATGAGTGTGCCTCAATTAGAAGCCGCTCTTAATGTTGGAGCGGACGCGGTAATTAGAGCAGGGCGCCGAGGGGTTGAGTTATTTGTTGCGGGCGAGATGGGGATTGCTAATACCACATCGGCTTCAGCGCTTATGGCTGCTTTTCTTGATTTGAGTGGAGCCGATGTTGCAGGCTCAGGGACAGGTATAAGTTCGCAAGGGGTTCAGCATAAAGCCAAAGTGATTGATCAAGCATTGGCTTTACATCGAGCGCACTTATCCTCACCAATGGATATCCTAAAATGCCTAGGAGGGTTTGAAATCGCAGCGATGGTTGGAGCATATTTAAAGGCGGCTAATCTAGGTATCACTATAGTGGTGGATGGCTTTATTAGTACGGTTGCGGCTTATATTGCGATTCAGATTAACCCGAATAGTAAAGATTGGATGGTGTTTGGCCATTGTTCGCCAGAAGCGTTCCATCAAGGTATTTTAGACTCTTTAGATATTCAGCCTCTGCTTGATTTAGGTATGCGTTTAGGGGAGGGCAGTGGTGCGGCCGTCGCCGTTAATATCATGAGAACCGCATGCGCGCTGCATCGTGATATGGCCACGTTTGCTGATGCGGGTGTCAGCCAATAAGTTGGCGGAGAAAATTGTTTTGCTGAAATCCACGCAGTTTGATCTATTGCGACATGGCGAACCTGAATTGAAGGGTGTGTATTTAGGACATACTGATTCTGAACTTTCAGAACAGGGTGTGCGTGATAGTTTAAGTGCTGTCGAGCATGATCCTGGGTGGGATTTGGTGGTGAGCTCACCGCTTCAACGTTGCCGTCATATAGCAGAAACAGTTTCCCTGCGACTTGGTCTTAACCTTTTGATACTTGATCAGCTACAAGAGTACAATTTTGGCGAGTGGGATGGGCAGCGATTTGAAGCTGTTTATGCTCAGCAGCCTCATTTGGCTGATAATTTTTGGTTAGATCCCGAAGCTAATCCGCCCCCGTTAGGTGAGCTTGTTGCTGATTTCTCCAGCCGAGTTCGGGCTGCGAAGACACAGCTTTTAGCGAGAGATGAGAAGCGAATACTTATCGTTACCCACGGTGGAGTAATTAGAGCAATGGTAGCTGATTTACTTGATATTAAGCCCCAGTATTGGGGAAGAATAAAAGTAGACTATGCTTACTTTACTCAGTTAAGGTTTGATACCGACTTGAAACACAGTTGGCCACAATTAATTAGCAGTAATGTGAAGTCTCCTATTTAGTCTTTCCATGAGTTAAGTGCTAACACATAGTAAGCCTTACTCTATTAAGGACATTGGCTTAAAACGGGAAATTATGAAGTACACAGAAACGCTTAAGAATATTCATCATAGCCTTGATCGCTTAGGCGACCTCCCTGTGTTTAGCGCAACGATTAATCGTATTCAACAAATTAGTTCCTCGGATGAGGGCGATGCTATGGCGCTGGCTATGGCAATCATGAAAGATACGGGCTTGTCTGCTCGTTTATTGAAACTTGCTAATTCATCGGCATATAAACGGGGACAAGGGAATGTAAGTGTTATATCCCGTGCCGTTGTGCTGATGGGGTTCAACCAGATTAAGAGCATCAGTTTAACGCTTAAGCTGATAGAGAGCTTTCATGATGAACATCCAGATCTTGATGTGCCTGGGATGATGATGAGGCAGTTTCTTAGCGCAAATATGGCGAAAGAGCTGGCCCTGAAAAGTAAAAAAAGTATAGATCCTGAAGAAGCTTATCTTGCGGCATTATTATTTGGTTTGGGTGAGATCGTTGTTGCTTGTACTTTACCAGATGAATATCGAAAACTGCTTAGCTTGAAAAAAACCAGTAATAAAAGCTGGCCACTTATCCAGACCGAAGTGTTAGGTATTAGTTTTAACGCATTAGGCCGAGAAATGGCTGCTGGCTGGGGTTATCCTAAGCAGGTATTACATACTATGTCTGACGTGAGTATGAACCAACTTGATGAGCATAGTAATTTACTAACTAGTCTGCCCTTCCTTTGTAATGGTTTAGTGCATCAGATATATGGTAAAGATTTACGTAATGAGCAGCCGTATGATCAATTGATCGATGCAATATCAGATGTTTCAGGCATCTCTTTTGATGATGTAGGAGAGGTCGCCATACAATGTTTTCGTCAGGTTTCTAAGGTGAGTCGCACTTATGGTCTCAAAGCGCAGTTATTGATTCCGGAATATGTTGAGTCAGGTAATGCTGTTAAAGATGAGATGGTGCGTAAATTAGCTTTTTTAGCCCATGATGAAGCTGAGCAAGATGAATCTGAACTCAGTGATAATGTACAAAGCACTGATACACCGGTTGTATGTAGTCAGGGGCAGTTAGCGTATCTAAATCAGCTGACTGAATTAATCGGTTCTGAAGGAACTATACACGATATATTTAAATTGGTTGTAGAGGCGATTCATCAGTGTAGTGGTTTTGATCGAAGCTTACTTTGTCTGCTTAATAAAAAGAAAGACCATCTTGCTGTTAAGATGATTGAAGGTAAAAAAATAGAAGCCTTGCAGCGTTATTTTGAGCGTGATCGCTCTAGTAAAGGTGGTGATCTATTTTTTAGAGTGATGGAAAAGCAGGTTACACTTTTAGTGAATGATCTTGAGGACGAGGGCTGGAGCGACCGTTTACCTCAAGACTTTGTCTCCCAAACTGAATGCCAAGGATTTGTGCTGATCCCATTAGTTATGGGTAAGCGGGTAATTGGTATGTTGTACGCCGATCGTTTGAAAGGTAACGGCCCAGTATCGGACAATGATTTTAATATTTTCAATCGCTTCGCCACCCAAACACGCTTAGCGTTAATGTACGCTGATAGTAAAGCTAAGCGTTAGGGGGCTGAATTGAATCTTACTCAGGTAACTATTCAGTTAAACCTTTAACGAAAGATTTAGTATCTTGCCAAGCATCTTTACTCACCTCAACACCTGAATCGATTACCTCGCCTCCAGCGTCAACGGCTGTTTTTGCACCAGATTCCGTTGAGCAGAGCGCGCGTTTGGCGACACATTTGGATTTACAGCCTAGTTCAGCGGCCTCATCTGTGAAATGGACAACGGCACATTGTGTTTCACACAAGGTTTGCTCGGTGGAGCAATCAGCCCAAGTAAATGAGGCTAAAAATAGTAGACCAAAACCATATATTGCTTTCATAAAGTACTCCTTTTAAAGGCGGTTACGTTGATCTCTGGGTTGCCAGAGGATTTCTTTGCCGCCCTGCCTCAGCACAATTGTTCTACTTGCCACAAAAAGTAGATCGGATAAACGGTTTAGGTAAGCTACTGCATCTGAATTAACCTGTTCTTCGTCATCCAATAATAGTGCTGTAATTTGTCTTTCAGCCCGCCGGCAGATACTACGGGCTAAATGGGTATAACAAGCTGAAACCGAACCACCCGGAAGAATAAATTCTTTAAGGGGAGGAAGTTCAGCGTTAAGTTTATCTATCTGATGCTCTAAGTATTCTATCTCTGTTTGATCAATAACTGTATAGCTTTGATCAGCCACGGCGATCTCACCGCCTAAATCAAATAACTGGTGTTGAATCAATGTTAGAGTAGAGTGTAAAGGATCGTCTGAGTCTAGGCCTGAAATAATCAGCCCTATACAGCTATTGAGCTCATCTACCGTACCTAATACTTCAACGCGTTGGGCTGTTTTACTAATGCGTTTGCCATTGGCTAGCGCAGTAGTTCCTTGATCACCTGTACGCGTATAGATACGTGTCAATCTATTAGACATGAAGGACCTTATATTAGTGAATACTTTAATTGGAGTATTTTTAGGGTAAAGGGTTCCATCATCATAACAAGAAAGCGATGCTTAGGTTCATTGTTACAAGGTTGTCCGCGATTGAGCTACTTTATCTTTTTGAGGTGAAATTTTACTATCGGTGAACTTTCTGGACCTTTTTAAGGTATGCCAAATTGATGGGGACAGGGATACTTCGCGCTTTGGCCTGACGACAAAGATAGCCCGTTATGCTATCAATTTCTGTCTGACGGCCTTGGCGCACGTCTTGTAGCATCGACGAGTAATTTTCAGCAGTAATTCCCGCCACATGACAAGCTTGCTCAATGAGTGGGCCATCAAAAAGATCAATATCAAATGCGTGTGCAACGAGTTCCACTTCTCGACAGATCGCCGCCATGGTTGAAAGGTAGTCAGGGTTATTAATTAATTCACCATTCTTACAATCAAAGATAGCGGTCAGAGGATTAATCGCGCAATTGATGGCGAGTTTTCTCCATAAGGTTAATGCAATATTCTTATCTTGCACTACATTGAGGAAACCGCCCTTTATTAGGTCATCGACCCAGGTATATGTTTGGTTGGGAGCGCCTATCTGTGTTACTCCTCTACCGGCATGCTGTACATTAAAGGGGGTTTTGAGCCAAGCGCCATCGGTTGTTGAGGCCCAAACAACATCTGCATGAGGACATTGTGACTGAATCCACTGTTGGCTGCCCATGCCATTTTGTAAAACGATGATTTTAGCGTGAGGGTCTAAACGGCTTTTAATGCTCTTAAAGGCATTTTCTGTATCGACTGATTTAGTCGTAATGAGAAGCTGCTTAATCGTTTCAGGAGCACTAGCAAGCTCCGCAGTCATTGGATAATGCTGACCTGCGAGTACAATTGAATTTTGTTGCTGAAACAGATTAACTTTAGTTTGATTGCGCAGAATCAAGCTAACAGGGAAGCCTAGATCGGTAAGATGACAGGCCCATAATGACCCAATAGCTCCTGCACCTAGGATATGCCATGGTTGTTTCATTATATCTCCATCAAAGTGGGCTGTGGAATTAGAGCAAAATTCCATATCATTATTGTCTATTCTAACGCTGTTTGCAGATTTTATGATTACTCTGACGTGAAAAGCTAATACAGGTCAGCTAGAATTTGAAAAAAATTGAGGAGTTAATAGATGCCATCGTTTGATATCGTTTCTGAATTGGATATGCACGAAGTTTCCAATGCTGTTGATCAGTCTAATCGTGAAATCCAGATGCGTTATGATTTTAAGGGGGTCGACGCTCGCTTTGAGCAAAACGATAGCTCAGTCATTATGTATGCAGAAGTAGAATTTCAATTACAGCAATTATTAGATGTCCTACGTACAAAGATGGTTGGCCGTAAAATTGACATTCGTTGCTTAGAGGTTAAAGACCCAGAAAAAGCCAATATGAGAGCTCGCCAAGAGGTTGTGCTCAAGCAAGGCTTAGATCAGCCTTTTGCTAAAAAAATTGTCAAAATGATTAAAGATGCAAAGCTCAAGGTTCAGTCTCAAATTCAGGGTGACCAAGTCCGGGTAACAGGAAAAAAACGAGATGACCTGCAAACCGTCATGGCATTTTTGCGTGAAGCCGATTTAGAGCTTCCTTTGCAGTTTAATAATTTCCGAGACTAAAGGGATGAGTAGGGAGGTGCTTTACACCTCTCCCTTTTGCTCAAGACAATCCAATAAAAAAAGCTCCTTTACTAATTCTTGAGAGGGGCTTTCGGCAAAGTCTTCAACACAGATACTACCGTTCTCTAGCTTTCTCATTAGTGAGCTACCCTGCCAATGCACGATAGGAATACCGGTAGAGCGATGAATCACCCTTAGGTAAGGGTTACTTCTTTCAAACCAAGCATCAATTACGTAGGTCATGCTCTTCTCCTTGTTTAAGTGAACTGAAGTAGAGCGTTGAGCATAGTACAGTATTTTCTAAATGTAAATGATATTAATTATCATTTGCATTTGTGGGCTTTATAGTTTTGGCGGCTAAGACAATCAGTAAAAGTACGGGTAGCCCAATAAGAGCAACAGATATAAAAAACCATTCATAATCATAGGCATCAACGAATCCACCGGAAAATCCCCCTAAAAATTTAGGGAACAACAACATGACCGAACTAAAAAGCGCATATTGTGTCGCAGAGTATTGGATATTGGTTAAGCTGGAGAGGTAAGCAATAAACGCGGCGGTTGCTATACCTCCGCTGAGGTTGTCCAAAGATATAACGAGGGTTAAAGCGGTTGTGTTATGGCCTAAAGTGGCTAGCCAAGCAAATAGAAGGTTAGTCAAAGAGACCATCAAAGCTCCTGAAAATAGGATTTTCATTACACCAAAACGGCTCACGAGTATTCCGCCTAGGCCAGCTCCAACTATGGTCATAACGACGCCATAGATTTTTATAATCTGTGCTATTTCTCCCTTAGTAAATCCCATATCAACATAAAATACATTGGCCATAATGCCAAGAATGACATCAGATATACGGTAGGTGCCAATAAGGGCCAAAATGATAATCGCTTGTTTTCCGTAACGTTTTATAAAGTCGATAAAAGGGCAGGCCACGGCGACATAAGCCCAGCTGATAAACCGCGAAAGGATATTCGGTAGGTGGGCATATTTTTCACTATATTGAATAACTTTATTTCTCTGTTCAAGGGTCTCGTCGTCAATAGAGATCGCTTGAGGCTCAGATACCGATAAGGTTGTTGCAATACCAATTAGCATCAAAGAGGCCATAGCTAGATACGCAATCCGCCATGAGTCTTGGTCATAGCTGTCCGGTGTAGGCGAAACCCATGCTGCAATGGCGAGGGCTCCTGCGCCCGCGACAATCATGGCGATTCTGTAGCCTGCCATATAAGTTGCCGCCATCGCCGCTTGAAGGCGCTCCTCTGCTGACTCTATACGGTAAGCATCGATAACAATATCTTGAGTTGCTGAGCTAAAAGCAACTAATACGGCCATAAATGCCATAAATTCTAGATGCTCTAGAGGATTAGAAAAGGCTAAGCCTGCAAGCCCCGCAAGTAACATGCTTTGAGCCAAAAATAGCCAGCTGCGGCGGCGGCCGAGTAAGCGTGAAAGAAGTGGGATTGGCAGGCAGTCTACTAAAGGAGCCCAGAGCCATTTGATACCGTATGCAAGCCCAACCCATGAGAAGTAAGTTATTACACTGCGTTCAACACCCGCTTCTCTTAACCAAAATGATAGTGTGCCGAAGACCAATAATAAGGGTAGCCCAGATGAAAAGCCTAAAAAAAGAAGTGTGATGGCCCGGGGGTGTAGATAAATTTTTGCGGACTGAAGCCAAGATACCGGCTGAGGTTCGACTGATGACATCTGAAAACGCCTTCCATGAATAAGCGTCTATTGTCCCTGTCTGCTGTTAGCAAGGCAATGGTTTCAAAAAAGGTTTATATCGAGAAGTAATGAGCGGAAGAATAAAAATAAAAAGGCCCAACACTCGGCTAGATTGTTGGGCTTTTCATAAAAGCGTAGAT
Source organism: Neptuniibacter sp. 1_MG-2023 (assembly GCF_030547185.1). Taxonomy (GTDB): domain Bacteria; phylum Pseudomonadota; class Gammaproteobacteria; order Pseudomonadales; family Balneatricaceae; genus Neptuniibacter. The sequence goes on along the minus strand of NZ_JAUOQR010000001.1, from coordinate 523,648 downwards.
TTACTGAAGGGGGGAAGTAAACCTAAGCCTTATATCTGCTTAGAACTTAATACGCATACCGGCTAGAACGTCTAGCTCGTAATCAGTACCTGCATCATCATCACGGTTAGTGATTTCCGCAAATACAGAAACGTTTTTCTGTGCAGGGAATTTGTACACAACGTTAGCGTAGATAGCATCTTCATCACTGTTAGCTGCATCGTAGTCATGGTCAACATAACCTACAGCGATTTTTGTGGTTTTTGATGCTTTGAATGTTGCTACAAGGTTTGTCATCGCAACATCGTTGTTTGATCCACCTTGATCAGATACACCGTAGTCAACACCAAACTCAGCGAAGCCGGCGTCAAAAGATGCGCTTACACCCCATACATCTACAGAAGAGGATGTAGGTGTCGCTTTAAGAGTCTGGTATGCCGCGCCTAGAGTAATCGCGTCAAAACCGCCTTCAACGTATATTTCAGTTGATTCGCCGTTAGCACTTTTTTCGCCATCAGCTTCAAGCTCGTGAGAGATCGCTACGTGTGCTACATCAAAATCAGCATCAAAACGGATAACGTCGTCGCCATCTACAGAACCGAACTCATCAAAAACGTCATCACCTAGATCGTTTTCAATTGCGTTTTCAACACCAAAGTCATCGGCAGCATTGTCCATTTTACCAACTTGAACAGAGTAGCCGTGAGATTTAAGACCTAAGTAAGCTTCTTCTAACTGATCGCCATCGATATCGTCTTCAGCTGCTTTTTTAAAGCCGAAATCTAATTGACCGTATGCAGAAAGGCCGTTTCCTAGATCGTAAATGATAGAGTTTTTGATCTCTAAATCATCAAATTCAACTTCAGCGTCTTTGGTTTTGCTAGCGTTATCACGTAGCTGAACCTGCCAGTCACCTTTAATTTTGAAAGTTAGACCTTTATCTTCATAAATAGTCGCTGCAGTAGCAGAGTTTGCTGCAAGAGCGGCAATAGCGGAAGCCAGAATCAGCTTTTTCATTTCAATACTCTCCAAGAGTTTTAAATAAATAATTAATTGTTAATTAATGGTTGTTAATTAATTTTTTGAAAGATTGTTTTGTTTCTTCGTCTGCCTGGTTGTACCAAAATATAAGCATCTGAGCAGGCATGTTTTCCTTGGCATTAGTATTATTATTTTTCGCTTTTGCCGTATTGTTTTTGGTTAATTGATTTGGGTTGAATAAAGGTTTATTAGGCAGTGCTGCTGCGGCATCTGTTTTATTAAAATCTTCTAATTCCCGTTCGTAATCTCTACTTAATTGAAAACCATCATTTTTGATTAAAGAGACTTTGTAATCGACGGGCTGTCCACTTTTAGCGGTTAGTATCCAGTTTCCTTTTTCTTCTAATGCTTTGATATCTTTTATCTTTTTTATTTCTGGGGTCGCTAGAAGTAACTGTTCATCTTTTTGATCAAATAAAAGAACAAAAGCGTTGCTATATTCAAGTTCATATTCGCTTCCGTTTTTTATTTCAGCGGTATAACTAACAACGATCTGGTTTGTTCCATTAGGAAGATTATAAGAACTACTGTCATTAAAAAAACCAGATGATTTAGCTTCTTTACCATTGATTGCAAGTAAATTAACCCCGTCGGAAATGTTTAGTGTGTTTTCGGCAAAAACAAATGAAGATGAAAATAATGTTGCCAGAAATAATATAGATGCTTTTAGGGGGCTTAATGAAAACAATTTTATGTCCTTGGTTTTTTTCTATGTTTAATGATTTATTTTGCAGCGCAATAATAGTTATTGTTTATTTCAATTTGGTTTCATTTTTGTTTATTTTTGTTACGTTTTTTTTAAACTTTTAAATAGATGGGATATTGCTTGTTTTATAGGTATATAAATGAGGAAGACATCTCCTAAGGTTGGTTTACCTTAAGAGATGTCGTTTCAAGCGTGGGAGTTATAATTTTCCAGCAGAGAAAAATAGAGTCTCACCTGAGCTGTCATCTACACCATCATTGTCAGTTACAGCGTAAGCGTGACCCGAAGCATCAATGGCAAAGCCTTCAATTTTATCGGTAACGTAGCCGTTAAGTGATTTCAGATTTGGGATGAAGTTTTTTACGAGCTCTTTCTTCACTACAGGTAAGGTGCTGCCAATCGGAGCAGGTTTTAGGTCGTCAAGACTAACCTTGTATAGCTGCTTTATTTTGGCATTTTCGTCTAGTTGGTTATCACGTTCGATAATATAGAGCGAATCGTTGTAGGCAGTGACCTCTGATAGTCCAACCCAACCTGTTTGGGCTTTTTCTAGAGGATAGTGCACTGCACCCCATTGTTTTGTTTTTAGATCATAAGAAAGTAGTTTTACCAACCCTTTAGGATCGTCAGCCCATTCTCTCTGGATAGCAATCCATAAAGTGTCACCGACCTGCGTGATACCTTCAGCGCCGAAACGTTTTTGATGTGCTAAAAGGCTTTTAGGAAAATCGATTGTTTGATCAATTTCGCCTTTAGTATCGACATGATAGATAGCATGAGGAACTTTTTTCTTAGCGTTACCTTCAGAGGCTAGCCAGAAGCCATTATCGCCATCAATAGAGATCCCTTCTAGGTCTAGCTTTTCTGCAGGTTTGCCATTACGAGTGACTTTTAAAGCTTCAGTTATGATGGCAGGCTTGTGTGTTGCATCAATACTGAAAATAGTTGGTTGGTTTGCATAAAAGCTATCGTTTACTGCAAATAGATGACCCGCTTTTTTCGGATCAGCAGCTAGGCCTGACAGTGCACCCCAGCCGATAGGCATACCTTTATCATCATGCTGAGACATAATTTGTGGGTAAGCCGCAGTTTTATCACTTAGCTCATAAATCATAACGTGGGCACGCGGACCTTTATCTTCAATCAAATCCTTTTCATTGGCACTGATTAACAGATTGCGGCCTGGGATGGTAACTGCTGATTCAGGTGCAATACCTGAAGGGAGCATCTGAATAAATTCAGGGGCTTTGCCTGTATCACGGTATACGCCGATTAGTGATGCGCGTTCAGATAAGATGAAGATGTAAGTCTCTTTACCAAATTTGCCTATTGCAACACCTTCTGGTTCATTACCTTTTTTGCCAGAACGTTTATCTGGATAGTGTCCAGTTGCAATCACTTTGTGTTCGAAGTCAGACCCTGATTCATAGATGACTTCTCCATTTTTGTGGAAAATAGTGAACCCACGTGCGCCGCCTTGGAAATCACCTTCGTTAGCAGTAACGAAGCGATCATTATCGATCCACTTAACCGAATCGGGTTCACGTAGGCGAGTTTGTGATTGGGAAAAATCAAAGGCTTTGTCTTTCTTCGTATCGATCATTGTTAACTCAGCAGAGCCTGCTGAAAAATGATTAATTACTTTGCCTGTTTCCGCATTAACAATGGCGATGTGGTTGTTCTCTTGTAAAGTGACCACGATTTCATTGTTTTCGTTGAAATCAACAAATTCTGGCTCAGGATCGTCAGCGCCTATAGTCGCCATACCTGTCATATTTACTTTTTTCATCTTGCTGCAAACGGGGTTGCCGTTTTCTAACGGATAAATAGTAAGGAAGCCTGCAGGCAGTTGTGGCAGAGCGCCATCATTTAGATCTTCATCGCGTTCATTTTCGATGGCAATAGCAACATATTTCTCATCTTTTGAGACTGCTACAGAGTCTGGCTGACCGCCGAGATCACAGCTTGCGATGATCTTATGGTCGTTTAAGCTTAGAGATACTAGCTTGCCGCTGGGTTTGATATAGCTCTCTGATGTGTTGACGCCAGCAAGAACCGTCGTTGCTGTAACTGCAACCGATGTAGGTTCTCCATTAAGAGAAACAAAACCACCCGGTTTAGGCATTGATGCATTTTTGATATCAATAAAGCCTAAACCACCTAAAGGACTATCAGAGTACACAAGTGAGTTTCCATCTTGTGTTGCAGCAATAATTTCTGCTGATGTCTCTGTGGCAACGTCAGAACCTGCAGGTAGGTTGTGAATGTTTGCAAAAGTGGCGATTCGGTTGAACGTGTCTGCATGGGTTGTCATTGCAGCAGAGGCTAGCGCTAATGCAATTAGGGTGTGTTTACCTGGGTGGTTAAACATCGGGTGTCGACTCCTATAGGCTACTCAATAATGAATTGAGGCGGGATCCTATGGATCTATTGTGACGGTTGCGTGAAAGGTTAACTGCTTTTATCGGATTATTGGTTTTTGTGTCGATCTATCTATATGAAATATATGGATATATTGTGTATAGCCTGGCTATTTTTGGCTTATGTTAAAAATTAATTAAACTTTTATTTCATCTGTTTTGTTCCTCTATTTGTCATGGTTTTGTCACTCATACCTTCTATCTTGCATCACTTCGATTAAGCAGTTTAAAAACTCTTTAGTTGCTGTGTTTATAGAAGAAAATTTAATTTTGAGCCGCTCCTTTTAATTTCAATAGGTGAGTAAAATGGGTTACGACAATTCACATGATCTATGTAGTAATTTGAATCAAGAGCAAGATTCTGAATTTACACGCATGACTGACAAAGCTGTTAGTCGTCGTGGTTTTATGGCGGGAATGGGAGCGCTGGGTATAGGTGCTTTTATTGGTATGTCGCCCATTGCCCAATCGGTTCAGGCGGCAATGTCTGCTTCAGTTAAGAGTAAACTGATCGGTTTTAAACCTGTACCGGCAAGTACTGCTGATTCTGTTGTTGTACCTGAAGGCTATAAAGTCACTAATTTAATATCCTGGGGTGATCCTCTTTTTGACAATGCTCCTGAATTTGATCCGTCAGGCAAGGCTCCGGCGGCAAGTCAGGCATTGCAGTTTGGCGATAATACCGATGGTATGAGTTTATTCCCTCTCTCTAATGACCGCGCGGTGATGGCGGTCAATAATGAATACACTAATGTTGAGTATTTATATGATCATCAAGGTAAAGCAATTACTGCGGATGATGTTTTAAAAGCGCAAAACGCCCATGGGGTCTCTATCTTTGAGATTACTTCTAATGGAAAGGGCTGGAGTGTTGATCGCGCAGGTAAGTTGAATCGTCGTATCACAGCAAATACGCCTATGCAGATTACTGGCCCTGCTGCGGGTGATGAGTTGCTAAAAACCGCTGCGGATCCATCCGGCGTGGAGGTTCTTGGCACATTTAATAACTGTGCTAATGGGCAGACTCCATGGGGAACATATCTCACTTGTGAAGAAAATTTTCATAAGTACTTTGGTTCCAATGATGACGCTTATGCAGTGCCTGCTGAGCAGCAACGCTACGGTATTAAATCTGCTGATAAAACCTATCAGTGGAGCAAGCATGATGAGCGCTTTGATTTGTCTCAAAATCCGAATGAGCCAAATCGTCACGGCTGGGTTGTAGAGATTGACCCAATGGATCCAACGTCTAAACCACAAAAGCGTACGGCTTTGGGACGCTTCAAACATGAAAATGCGGCGCTAATGATCGACAGCAGCGGCCATGTGGTTGTTTATTTAGGTGATGACGAGCGCGGTGAGCATCTGTATAAATTTGTTTCTAAAGACAAATATATAGCCAACAATAATCCGCATAACCGTCGTCTACTTGAAGAGGGTACTCTATATGTTGCTAAATTTATGGCAGCTGATGGCGAGTTAAAAGGTAAAGGTCAGTGGATAGAGCTTACTTTCGGTAAAAATGGGTTAACACCAGAGAATGGCTTTAACAGCCAAGCTGAAGTATTGATTCATACCCGTTTAGCCGCCACTCAAGTGGGTGCAACAACCATGGATCGTCCTGAATGGGTAGCAGTGCATCCTAATAAGCAAACCGCTTTTTGCACGCTTACCAATAATAAGAACCGTGGTAAAAAGGATAACCAACCTGTAGGTGGTCCGAATCCTCGCGAAGATAATAAATATGGGCAGATTGTTCGTTGGAGTCCAATGAATGGCGATCATACTCAGTCTGCGTTTAATTGGGATTTATACCTGATAGCGGGTAACCCAACATTGCACTCAAGCGGTTTGTTGGCGGGTAGTAATAATATTAACCCAGACAATATGTTCAATAGCCCTGATGGCTTGGGTTTTGATGAAAGTGGTCGTTTATGGATTATGACCGATGGTAAATACTCCAATAAAGATGACTTTGCAGGTATGGGCAATAACCAAATGTTATGCGGTGATCCAGAGACCGGTGAAGTGCACCGGTTCCTAACCGGCCCCGTTGCAGCAGAAGTGACAGGGTTAACATTTACACCTGATTATAAAACTATGTTTGTTGGTATCCAGCATCCAGGTGAGAAGTTGAAAGGTTCGCATTTTCCAGAAGGTGGAATGAGTAAACCGCGTTCAACTGTTGTTGTTATTACCCGTGATGATGGCGGGGTGATTGGCGCTTAATTAGGCTTCTAAAATTACTGTTAATAAAAAGGGCCGAAAGGCTCTTTTTTTGTAAAAGTTAAATGGTTTACCTTAAAAATTAGGTATAAAAAAACCGGCAATAGCCGGTTTTTTTTGTTCTAATTGCTCGGAATTAGATGCGTAGACCGCCATCAACTTCAAAGCAGCGGCCGCTAACGTAGTCATTTTCAAAAATGAAAGTAACTGTTTTAGCGATCTCTTCTGGTTTACCTAGACGTTTAGCTGGAATGCCGGCAGCGATTTTTTCAAGTGCTTCAGGCTTCATGCTCATTACCATCTCAGTACCGATGTAGCCTGGTGCAATTGATGCAGCACGAATCTTATAGCGGGCAAGTTCTTTAGCCCACGTAACAGCCATAGCTTGTGCGCCAGCTTTTGTTGCCGTGTAGTTAGTCTGGCCCATATTACCTGAACGCGATATTGAAGAGATATTGATGATACAGCCTTCAACACCTAAATCGATCATCTGAGCAGCGGCTTCACGTGCACATAGGAAAGTACCTGTAAGGTTTACATCTATAACCAGGTTCCACTGATCCATAGACATCTTCTTAGCAACTTTACCTGTTTCACGATCAACTTTTAGGAATAGGCCATCACGGGTAATACCCGCATTGTTTACTAAACCGTTGAGAGAGCCGAAATCTGCTACTACTTTAGCGAATGTTGCTTCAACTTCGTCTTCTTTTGCAACATTGCAAATGTAAGCACGAGCTTCAACACCTTCTTCCATGCAAAGGCCTACAGTTGTGTCTAAGTCTTCTTGGCTAAGATCAATTAATGCCAATTTGGCACCTTGAGAAGCTAGTTCAAGCGCCATCGCGCGACCAAGACCACGGCCACCGCCGGTTACAACAATTACTTTATCTTTGAGTTCCATTGAGGATTACCCTTACTTCGGTTTGACTCTGAATGTTATTGTGCATTGCGTCATTGTGCAGAATTTAAACTTATAACGCTTTTGCAAAAATGTCCACATTTAGCCTGTATGATTCATCTATCAATAAGTTTTATATACTTTTGACTGTGTATTTTTGAGCGATTACGCATCTGCTAAGTGTCTGTTTTTTCTTTTAAATACCGCACTGCGGTGTAACTTTGTACTTTCGTACTAATGCTGTTTTTTATTTATGAATATTTCATGGCTTAACAAAACTTTATGATTTTAAATGCTGATAAGGCTTGAAAAAGCAGGCTTGTGCCCATAGAAATAAGGCATATCACCGCTGACGTTGTCTTAATTTTCCCCACTGTTTAGTTGTGTTTTTATTTGCTATGAGGCGCCCATGAGATTTCTTTTTTTACTGTTTATTATTATTCCAATTATTGAAATCACAGTGCTTATAAATGTAGGTGATGCTATTGGTGCTTGGAATACAGTAGGTTTAGTGCTCTTATCAGCCTTTATTGGGGTGAATATGCTCCGTTATCAGGGGCTATCAACACTGCTTAGAGCACAGCAACGAGCTAATCAGGGAGAGATCCCAGGTCAAGAGATGGTTGAGGGAATTGTTTTGGCCGTTGGTGGTGCTTTACTTATTACGCCGGGGTTTGTCACTGATATTATAGGGTTTAGTTGCTTGCTACCTTTTACCCGTAAAGCCTTAGCTGCAAAATTAATGGGGCGTTTCACTATTATTGCCTCACAAGGACATACATCAGGCTCAGCGCAGTTTTATACCAATGACCCTTTTGAGCCTCCCCATGCCCCAAATAGTTCATCTCTGAAAAAGCATGATGTGATTGACGGCGAGTTTGAACGTAAAGATTAGTTTGGACTATAGGAACTTTTTTTCAATAAAGTGTTGAATTCATTTTTAATGCCCCAATTTAGCTATTCAAAGGGTGATTCTGTAAATGCATGAATTACTCTATTTCCTAACATAATGTTGATTTTGGTCAGATAGAGATCAGGAGAAAAAACAAAATGAAAATTCGTCCACTTCACGACCGTGTAGTTGTTCGTCGTAACGAAGAAGAAGCCACTACTGCGAGCGGTATTGTGCTACCAGGTTCTGCTCAGGAAAAACCTAACCAGGGTAAGGTTATTGCTGTAGGTGAAGGCCGACTTCTAGATAACGGTGAGCGTAGTGCGTTAACTGTTCAGGTTGGGGACACAGTGCTATTCGGTGGTTACGCTAATACTGTCAAAGTAGAAGGCGAAGAGCTGCTTATTTTAAGCGAAGGCGAAATTTACGGTGTACTAGAAGACTAATCTTCCAGTTTAACTTTTCGCAGGTATCTACGTTCAGTAGAACGTTTTTGTTTAAAAAATTTTTGAATACAGGATTTTCAAGATGTCTAAAGAAGTATTATTTGGAAACGATGCACGCCAACGTATGCTTAGCGGCGTAAATATTCTTGCTGATGCAGTTAAAACAACGCTAGGTCCAAAAGGACGTAATGTTGTACTAGATAAATCATTTGGCGCACCAACCGTAACTAAAGATGGTGTTTCTGTAGCTAAAGAGATCGAACTAGAAGATAAGTTCGAAAACATGGGCGCTCAGATGGTTAAAGAAGTAGCGTCACAGGCAAATGATGTTGCTGGTGATGGTACGACTACTGCGACTGTTCTAGCTCAAGCTATTGTTAATGAAGGCTTGAAATCTGTTGCTGCGGGCATGAATCCTATGGATCTTAAGCGTGGTATCGATAAAGCAGCTGCAGCAGTAGTTGAACAGATTCAAAAAATGGCAGTGCCATGTGCTGACAGTAAAGCGATTGCTCAGGTTGGTACTATCTCTGCAAATGCTGATCTTCAAGTGGGCGAAATCATTGCTGAAGCAATGGATCGCGTAGGTAAAGAAGGTGTTATTACCGTTGAAGAAGGTAATGCACTTGAGAACGAACTTGATGTTGTTGAAGGTATGCAGTTCGATCGTGGTTACCTATCACCATACTTCATCAACAATCAGGAAAGCATGTCTGTTGAAGTTGAACAGCCTTTTATTCTGTTAGTTGATAAGAAAATCTCTAACATTCGTGATCTTCTTCCTATTTTGGAGCAGGTAGCGAAAGCATCTCGTCCTCTACTTATCATCGCTGAAGATGTTGAAGGTGAAGCGCTAGCAACATTGGTTGTTAACAATATGCGCGGCATCGTAAAAGTAGCTGCGGTTAAAGCGCCAGGCTTTGGTGATCGTCGTAAAGCAATGCTTGAAGATATCGCTATCTTAACGGGTGGTACTGTTATTTCTGAAGAAGTGGGTTTGACACTTGAAGAAGCAACATTAGAGCAGCTAGGTCAAGCGAAACGCGTATCTATCACTAAAGAAAATACAACGCTTGTTGATGGTGTTGGTGCTGCTGATACGATTGAAGCTCGCGTTAATCAGATCCGTGCTCAGATGGAAGAAACGTCTTCTGACTATGATCGTGAGAAGCTACAAGAGCGCGTTGCTAAACTAGCTGGTGGTGTTGCAGTAATTAAAGTTGGCGCAGCAACAGAAGTTGAAATGAAAGAGAAGAAAGCACGTGTAGAAGATGCATTGCATGCTACTCGCGCTGCTGTTGAAGAAGGTGTTGTTCCTGGCGGTGGCGTTGCGCTTATTCGTGCTATGGATATGGTTAAAGACCTTAAAGGTGATAACCATGACCAGAGTGTTGGTATTGAGCTTGCGTTCCGTGCATTAGAAGCACCGCTTCGTCAGATCGTTGCTAACTCCGGTGATGAAGGTTCTGTTATTGTTGCTAATATTCGTGAGAAGGGTGAAGGTAACTTTGGTTACAACGCTGCTTCAGGTGAATATGGTGATATGATCGATATGGGTATCCTTGATCCAGCTAAAGTAACACGTTCTGCTCTTCAGGCTGCTGCATCTGTTGCAGGCTTGATGATCACAACAGAAGCGATGATTGCTGATAAACCATCTGAAGGTGGAGCAGCTTCTATGCCAGATATGGGCGGCATGGGTGGTATGGGCGGTATGGGCGGTATGATGTAAATCATCCCCTTACTGTACTAAATAGCTAATAGAGTCGTCTGTTAGCTATTTATAAATACTGAGCCCCGCATTTTGCGGGGCTTTTTATTTGTGCGTAAAATAGGCTTAAAATCTAACTTTCTATGCAATGGGTGAATGGATAACCATGAATCGTGATGATGATATTAATGTGCCAAATATGGGGCCAGCGGAACCTTTAGACGAGAGTCGTTCTCCCCAATCTGCATCGCCTTCTCAAAAAGGGAACTCAGCGGCACCGGTGGTTGAAGTTCAACGTTCAGGGGGCTTTTTGCAGGCGTTAGTGAGCATAGTCCTAATTGCTGCGGTATCTGCATTAGGTTACTTTGGTTTTGATATGTACGATGCCCAAAAGCAGAAAGAGGCAACATTTACTCAAGCCCAAAAACAGATCGAAGAATTAAGAGAGCTTTTGAAGCAAACAGAGCAGGGTGCAGAGCAGTCAGGCCAAGCGATTCAAGGTAATGTTTCGTCTTTAGAAGAGAGTCTTAAGCAGAAAGATAAACAGCTCGATTCCGAAATTGCTAAATTGTGGGCGATTGCTCATCAAAAGAATGCACCTCTTATTAAAGAGCATAGTGATCAGATTAAGACGCAAGCAGCTACAATTAAAACTTTACAAGCGACGGTGGCGAGCCAAGCTAAAGAGTTAAAAGCATTATCAAGCTTAAAGTCAGAAAGCACTAAGTTAAAGCAGTCGGTTAATGCTGAAGTAGAAAAAATTAATAAACTGGTCACACGTATAGAAACTGAAGTAAGAACCAGTAATGAGATGAATCAAGAACAGCAAGACGAGGTGATTAAAGCTCAGAGGTCACTGTCTGATCGTGTTACGAAATTGGAAAGCAAAAGCACTGATGGTTTAGAGCGGCGAGTAAAAGTTAATGAGCAGGCTGTACGAGCGTTTGATGGGACGCGTAGGCAGTTGAATCAAGACCTGCTTCAAGTGAAGCAAAAACTTAATAATATGCAGCTACTATTAGAGCAAAAGTAGTGTTCTGGTCAATGTTTGATCAAAAGGTTGCCTTCAAGGGTTTGCTAAGTGTGGCCCTTGAAGGCAAAATACACGATTATTCCTAGATAGAGATAATTTTATCCTCCATGAAAATTCGTGCTTTCTTTGCACTAACGCTACCTGATTCAGTTGTACGTTGGTTGGCTGATCATGCTGATACTCTGTGTGTGTATGATAAAAAGACAGAAGTCAGCTGGGTAGATTCTGATCGTTACCATTTAACATTGTGTTTTCTCGGGGGGATTTCGCTGGAGCAGGTAGAAGAGCTAGAGCGTTGTGCGCGAGAAAAGCTTGCAGATTTCAGCTCTTTTCAGGTTCATATCAATGCGGCTGAATACTATCGTGTCAGTCGTAGCTTAGCTTTGATTGCTGCTCTTCCTGATGTGAATCAGGAATTAGAATCTTTACATGATTTGATGGTAGATGTTGCTGATGCCGCGGGTGTTAACCATACAGATGAAGATTTTAAGCCTCATGTTACCTTAGGGCGATTGCCTGGTATTAATAAGTTTAAAACACCTGAAAGCTGGCCGGTAATTGATATGTTTAGTCTTGCTGATTCAGTTGTTCTTTTCCAAAGTAAGCCAGGAGAAGATGGCTCTATCTATACACCACTATTTGAGATCCCTTTACAGGATCTAGCTTAATTAACGATTAGGCTAGATCGCTTTACTCGACTTAAAGAAAAACCACTTCATTATGCGTACTCCAGAACTTTTGTCTCCAGCGGGGACACTAAAAAATATGAAATATGCGTTTGCCTATGGTGCAGACGCAGTATATGCCGGACAGCCTCGTTATAGTTTGCGTGTTCGCAATAACGACTTCAATATGGAAAACTTGGGCGAAGGTATCGACCTTGCGCATCGATTGGGTAAAAAGTTTTTCCTCGCCAGTAATATATTGCCTCACAATAGCAAGTTGAAAACTTATATTGATGATCTGCGTCCTATCATTGCCATGGGGCCGGATGCATTGATTATGTCTGATCCTGGGCTGATCTATCTGGTTAAAGAGCACTTTCCCGATGTGCCGATTCATCTGTCGGTTCAGGCTAATACGATGAACTGGGCTGCGGTTAAGTTTTGGCATGCCATGGGTGTTGAACGGGTAATTCTGTCACGTGAGCTATCCCTTGATGAAGTGGAAGAGATTCGCCAGCGTTGTCCAGAGATGGAGATCGAGGTGTTTGTCCATGGTGCGCTATGTATAGCCTATTCAGGACGTTGCTTATTATCGGGTTACATTAATAAGCGTGATCCAAACCAAGGGACTTGTACTAACTCCTGCCGCTGGAAATATGATGCTCATGAGGCGAAAGTGGATGAGTCCGGTGATGTAGTTCCAGTCGAACAGTTTGACCCTAAAGCTGACATGCTCGCACAGGCGAATAAACCTGCTTTAGGAGAGGGTGAGCCAACTGACCGCATCTTCTTGCTGCAAGAGGAGACTCGCCCTGGTGAGTTTATGCCTGCTTTTGAAGATGAACATGGCACTTATATTATGAACTCTAAAGACCTTCGTGCCATACAGCATGTACATCGTTTAGCTGCGATGGGGGTGGATTCATTGAAAATTGAGGGGCGAACAAAATCCCATTACTACGTTGCACGAACTGCCCAAGTTTATCGTAAAGCGATTGATGATGCGGTTGCGGGTAAACCTTTTGATATGAAGCTGATGGATGAGTTGGAAAACCTTGCCAGCCGAGGCTATACGGAAGGTTTCTATCGTCGTCATGTGCATGATGAGTATCAAAATTACGAAACTGGTAATTCGGTGGGTGTTCACCAGCAGTTTGTAGGTGAAATTATGGGATACGATAAGCAAGCAGGCATGTTGGAAGTGGATGTGCGTAATCGCTTCTTAAAAGGCGATACACTTGAGTTGATGACCCCGCAGGGTAACCATAAATTTAAGTTAGATGAGATGATCGATAAAAAAGGTAAGCAAGCCGATGTTGCGCCAGGGTCTGGTCATGTAATGAAGATCCCTATGGCGTTAGATTGTGAGCCTGAATATGCCTTGATAATGCGTGATCTTCCTAATGCTCCAGAATACAGTAGTCAGAAGTAACGAATTTATCATTAGACAAAATTATGCTTGTTGAAAAATACCGATTTAGCCGAGCGTTGCGGCCATTTTCATTTAGTGTGGCCTTAATTGTTTGTCTGACAGGTATTATGGCGGCCTATCGAGAGGGTTTTTCTGACCCTCTCAACGCTTTCCTTATTCTTTCTGCCGGTCTGTTATTGCAGGCAGGTGTGAATTTAATTAATGATTTTACGGATTTATCTCTTCTTAATAAGATTCAGTACGCTGGAGCGCATCGGCAGATCATAAGAAACTTCCAAATGGGTTTGGCGTGTTTTTTATTAGCAGGCTGTATAGGTTTGTATCTTGTTTATCTCTCAGGGCCCTTTCTATTAGTGTTAAGTGTTGTTGGGTTTGTTGGGGCACTTGGCTATACCTTAGAGCCTATTAACTATAAACGCCGCGGTTTAGCCGTTTTTTTTGTGTTTTGGTTGATGGGTGTATTAATGGTGCTCGGTGCTTATTTTATTCAAGCGAAAGTGGTTACAGCCGATGTGTTTTTTCTCTCAATTCCGGTTAGCTTATTTACTTCGTTGCTGCTGTTGAGCAATGAAATAAGAGATTATGAAGATGATCGGGATAAAGGTATTCGAACTTTATCGGTGAGAGTTGGTTACGATAAAGCGATCTTAATTTATAAGATGATTATTGCTGCGATCTATCTCATCACCATTCTGCTGGGTCTAACGGATATATTGCCGTGGAGCTACTGGTTATTGCTTACCTTGCCCATTGTTATTTTGCCTTGTCGCTTTTTACACAAAAAAGGGGGCGCTCGCCGTCAGTTAACACCTGAGACGGGGAGGGGGTATCTTATTTTTGGGCTTTTTTACTGTTTTTTGTTAGCCTTGTAGCTTTATAAGTTACTATTTTAATTAGGCTTTTTGTTTTGTCTGAACCATAGTTTATTACCTTTTAAGCACCTAAAGCCGACTTCGTTAGATAACAATTGCAGATATGCTAAATGGTTAACTAATACCAATGCCCGACACCGTTTATTGGTACTTTTGGTGTATACTCTGCAGCAGTTCAAGCTTTCCCGAGAGAGAGCACTAATGGGTGATGATGTTAGATGGAGCAGCTAGGTGAAGATAGCCACTCAAACTCTTTTTAGTCTAATATTTTCAAAACTCATCCCTTATGACAATAAAGCCATATATGGAGCCCCCGCATGAGCGTAATCCGTCAAGACGATTTCATTAGCAGTATTGCTGATGCTTTGCAGTTCATCTCTTATTACCACCCGCTTGATTTCATCAAGGGTGTACATGAAGCTTATCTAAAAGAAGAAAATCCAGCGGCAAAGGATGCGATGGCGCAGATCCTTATTAACTCTCGCATGTGTGCTGAAGGTAAGCGTCCAATCTGCCAGGATACCGGGATTGTAACCGTGTTCTTGAAGGTAGGTATGAATGTTCAGTGGGATGCTGACATGAATGTAACGGATATGGTTAATGAAGGTGTACGTCGCGCCTACCTTAACCCTGATAACGTGCTACGTGCTTCAATTTTGGCAGACCCTGCGGGTAAGCGTCAAAACACAAAAGATAATACGCCAGCTGTTATTCATTATGAGATTGTGGATGGTGATAAGGTTGATGTTCAGGTTGCAGCTAAAGGCGGTGGCTCTGAAAATAAATCTAAAATGGTGATGTTGAATCCATCCGATAGCATTGTTGATTGGATTGTTAAAACCGTTCCTACTATGGGCGCAGGTTGGTGCCCACCGGGTATGCTAGGTATAGGTATTGGTGGTACGGCAGAAAAAGCAGCGGTTATGGCTAAAGAGTCATTGATGGGATCTATTGATATTCACGAACTCCGTGAACGTGGACCTCAAAACAGAGTTGAAGAGCTACGTCTAGAAATTATGGATGCGGTTAATAACTTAGGTATAGGTGCTCAAGGCTTAGGCGGTTTAACAACCATCATGGATGTTAAAATTATGGACTATCCAACCCATGCTGCTTCCTTACCTGTTTGTATGATTCCTAACTGTGCCGCGACACGTCATACACACTTTACCTTAGATGGAACAGGTCCCGCTGTTCTAACACCTCCAAATCTTGATGATTGGCCAGAAGTGACATTCGAAGTGGGTGCAACAACTCGTCGTGTTAATTTGGATGAGATCACACCTGAAGATGTTAAAGAGTGGAAGGTTGGTGAGACTGTATTACTTAATGGCAAGATGTTAACTGGACGTGATGCAGCCCACAAGCGGATGGTGGAGATGCTTAATAATGGTGAAGAGCTACCTGTCGATCTGAAAGGGCGCTTTATCTATTATGTAGGCCCTGTTGATCCTGTAGGTGATGAAGTGGTTGGCCCTGCGGGTCCGACAACATCGACACGTATGGATAAGTTCACTCGTCAGATCCTAGAAAGTACCGGTTTATTAGGTATGATCGGTAAGTCTGAACGTGGCCCTGTTGCGATTGAGGCGATTAAGGATAACGAAGCGGTTTATCTAATGGCTGTTGGTGGTGCTGCTTATTTAGTATCTAAAGCTATTACTTCATCCAAAGTGTTGGCATTCCCTGAGATGGGAATGGAAGCTATTTATGAGTTTGAAGTTAAAGATATGCCGGTCACTGTTGCTGTTGATACGTCAGGTGAGTCTGTTCATACAACAGGTCCAGCTAAGTGGAAAGATATTATCGCTAAGCAAGTTTAACTTTTCGTAAGTTATTCTTTTAAGAACGCAGTGTGTAGAGGGAGTCCTTCTACGGCTGCGTTTTTTTATGTCTGGTACTTGTCGAGTTATTTAGTCCTCATTTTTTTATTAGATGATCATTTCATGTTTGAGATCAACGGTTGTGTAAGAGAATAAAACATATACTTACGCTTAATTGTTTTATTCATTTTGAGGGGAATGAAAATGAAAATTAAAGTAGCTCTAATGGGGCTTGTTGCATCGCTATCTTTTTCTTCAGTTGCTGTGGCAGAAGATGCTGAGGCAATGATGCAAGCTGCAGGTAAAGATATCTTCACTAAGTGTTCTGCTTGTCACTCTTTAGATACAAGTAAAAATGCTTTTGGTCCAAGTTTGATTGGTGTAGTTGGTCGTGAAGCCGCTTCATTACCACGCTTTGCTTATTCTGATGCACTACGTAACTCAGGCATCACTTGGACAGAAGAGAATCTACGTCAGTGGATTGCCGGTAACGACCAGTTTGTACCAGGTACACGTATGCGCCACGTAGAAATTACAGATAAAGCAGAGCAGGATTACCTGATCGCTTACTTAAAAACCCTGTAACCCATCTCTGCATATAAATCTATCAAGCTACCAGTGAAAGCTGGTGGCTTTTTTTGTGCCTTTTTTCCATACGTGCTGTAACAGATATAGGTTAGCTTACATCCATTAGCCTTTTTTGCTCAGCAAGGTAGCGGGGCATAGGCCCTTTATCCTCGTAGATCTCTTCACCATCTTCAATTCTTATTACTTTGTTACCCGGAACATAGGGCATTTTAGCTTCTAATTCATTGAGGGCTTCGTGAAGGAGTGCTGCAACAATATCTGCTTTTGGTAAGTTGTACATAGTGGCTAAAGCTTTGAGTTTTACTGAATCAGATTGGTATATAGATAGTGTTTCCTCTTGGCGACCGTTGATTTTTCGAGCTCTATTTTCCCACTCGTGTAAAAGCGCAGATAAGCTTTCTTTGCCCATTGTTTATTCCCCATCATGAACATGTCATCCCTTATTAGTGTAGATGTAAGGCTGAGTATTTCCAGAAAAAAAAGCAAACAAGGGTTTGAAAACAGAGGAAAAGGTGGTTTTTTATGAAACCCAAGAAGATAACCATCGGCATGATTATCTTTGATAAAGTGGCTTTAGGGTTTTATCCCATATTGAATGGGAAGATAGCAGGTATAAAATCGGTGTTACGGGGTGGTTAGCTATCTAGAGAGACCAGACGCTTATTTTCACGGAGTAAGGTGCTAAATTCCTCCTGATTAATCGGTTTGCTGAACAAGTAGCCTTGTAGTTGATCGCAGCCTTCTAATTCTAGAAAAGCCCGCTGTTCAGGTGTTTCTACGCCTTCTGCGCACACTGTAAGATCGAGTGTGTGCCCAAGCAAAATAACGGCTTTGGCAATGGCCTCGTCATTCGCATCTTCAGGTATATCTCTGACAAGAGATTGATCAATTTTAACTTTATTGATTGGTAATTGTTTTAAATAGCTAAGAGATGAGTAGCCCGTGCCAAAGTCATCTAGCGCTAAGTGTATGCCGAGCGCTCTAAGCTGATGAAAGGTTTCAATCGATGCGGCTTTATGTTCGAGTAGAAAGGTTTCTAGGATTTCTAGCTCGATCATCTCTGCTGGTATTTTGTATTCCTGTAATAAGTCACTGACTTTATCAGGTAGATTTTGTTTGGTTATTTGATCGCTTGCTAAGTTGATCGCAAGTCTGAAATTTCTTAGGCCTGCCTGTCTCCACAGAGCGAGTTGCTGAAAGGCTTCTTCTAAGACCCAGTTACCAATGTGCTTCATCAACCCCATCTCTTCAGCAATATTCAGAAACTGAATCGGTGGGATAAGGCCCATATCAGGATGCTGCCAGCGTATGAGTGCTTCTGCGCCAACAATGTTATTACCGCTGCGGTCCATTTGCGGTTGATAAAATAACTTAAACTGATTTTCTTTTATCGCTTTGCGAAGCTGGGGCTCCAGCTTGATCCACTCTTCCGCGCTTTCGGATAATTCCGGCTGGAAAAAAGCATAGTTATTGCGGCCTAAATCCTTTGCTTGATTGAGGGCAATATCGGCATTTTTAGTTAACACATCAATATCCTCACCGTGATCTGGCGAGAGGGCAATACCTATGCTTGCTGTAGTGAAGTAATCATTGTCATTCAATATAAACGGCTGTTCCATCGCGGTAACAATTTTGTCTGCGACGGCTGAGGCATCCATAGTATCTTCAAGTTCTTCAACAAGAATGGCGAATTCATCTCCGCCAATTCGAGCCACAATATCGGCTGGATTTAATGTATTCGTTAGGCGCTCGGTTACTTGTATTAGAAGCTCATCTCCATAAGTGTGACCTAAGGAATCGTTGATGTGTTTGAAACGGTCTAAATCTAGGTGCAACATTACTACTTTTTCATTCTTCTTTCGGTGCGTAATGGCGTGATCTAGTCGGGCGCTAAAGAGTAAACGATTAGGTAGATTGGTTAGAGTGTCATGATGGGCTAAATGGGATAGTTTAGCTTCAGATGCTTTTATACTGCTAATATCTGCAAGTACGCTGACATAATGGGTTAGTTCATGGCTGACGGGATCGAAAACGGCATTTATATTGACTAAATGGGGAACCACTTCACCATCTTTACGTTTGTTCCAAATCTCACCTTGCCAATGCTTATCTTTCTTTAAGGACTCCCAGATAGATTGGTAAAATTTTGGGCTGTGTTTGTCTGATTTTAAAATAGTAGGGCTTTGGCCAATAAGTTCTTCACGGCTATAGCCAGAGATAGTAGCGTAAGCTCTATTTATATCGACAATTTCATTGTTTTTGTCAGCTATCATGATGCCATCGTTAGTGCTAGAAAAGGCTATGCCTGCCAATCTTAGTTGTTCAATCGATGACTTTTCAGGTGTGATATCTAACAGCACACCGTTCCAAATTTGATCGTGACCGGATATCTGTTGACCTGGAAGGGATGAGCCGCGAAGCCACTTTAGTTCTCCCCCCTGTTTGTGAAAAAGTCTAAATTCATGGGACCAAGGTTGTGAGTGTTTGCTTGCATCGATGATGCTTGTCCATAGTTGAGCTTGGTCTTCAGGGTGAACTTGGTTCCAAACAAGGTCGAAGTTTTCATAAGCTTCTTCCAGTGTGATACCTGTGATTTTTTCGATACCTGGACTGAGATAGGTGAAATTTTGTTTTTTATCAGTGGTTAAGTGATATTGATAAAGCACACCAGGCATTGCTTGGGTAATATTTTGTAGGAGACTAGAGGTATGAGTTAATACTTTCTGTGACACTGCTCGTTTGAGCACAATACCAATGATGTTAGCTGCCGCTTTCAGAAGTTGCATATGAAAGGGGTTAGGTTTTCGTGGTTGAAAAGAAGAGATCGCTATAGTGCCATGTACTTTGTTTGCATCTAGCAGGATGGGGTGAGACCAACATGCGCGTATGCCAAACTTTTTGGCTACATGACGCAGATTATTCCATCGAGAATCATTGTCAATATTTATACTAAGTACAGGTGTGCCTAAAAAAGCGGATGACCCACAAGAGCCTTCGCCAAGGTTGGCTTTTAGGCCGTTAAATGCGTCAATGGCTTCGCGAGTAAAGCTAGGGGCACAGGCCACATTTAACGACTCATGTGCTGCATCAAAAAGCATAATGGATGCGATACAATCAGGTACAGATTGTTCTATAAATTGACAAATAGCATCGAAGATTCGTTCAGGAGGAGTGTCCTGTACAACGTATTCTAATACCTGGCTTTGGAGCTTTAAAATAGTATTAAGCTCTTGGGCATTAGGGTTACCAGTAATTTCTGGATTTTGAGTGTTGGAGCAGCTATTCATTGGCCAATCTTAATTATTATTATGGATCCGTACATAATACCAAGCGGTTGCACTTTACTATAGCGGAATAACCTTATTTATTAGTCATAGATCTATTTATGTTTTTGATTGAATCTGTCTGAACGTTAAACTTATCCGCGGATTTTTACAACTGAGCCTTTTTGGAAGGGCGTGTTGGCACTGTTGCTGGAGTTGCGGCCCCATCCATAATAGAGAGCCGTTTTCGAGTATCAGTTGTTGTTTTATATTTTTGTTGGTTATATCTCTAAGTGTAAATGTTCGCGATGCGCCTAAAGATACGCAGGCAATAGTAGGGTTTTTACCTAATTCAGGCTCATTATCTCGATGCCAACCCATACTGTCGTTTCCATCACGATAGTAGTTAAGTAGCACTGAATTAAAAGAGTGGCCTGTTAGTTTCTCAATACGCCCCCTAATTTCAGCGACTATAGGGTGCCACTCTTCAGTGTTAAGTCTGAGGTTTGAGTAGGTGTAGTTGATACCTTGATCACCCATAAAGGTTTGTAGCCTAGGAATGCTGACAGTTTTTCCAAACATGTGAATTGTATCTTGTCGCCAAGCAATCTGTTCGATTAGGAGCGATAAGAAGGTGCTAGATTCTTGTTCAGAGATAAAATTATTTTTTAGCCAGTAGTCAGGTTGAAATATCATACTCTTTAGTGGGTAATCCTTGGGAATAGCTTTATTCGTTTCATCATTACTGATTCATAGATGCTTAGATATAGCATGTGAGAGTGCGTCACTGATATCTATTTGATTACTTAGATGAGGGATAGAGTTGCAAGTGATGACCTTAGCTTTTGCCGTAAGTTCTTCGTATGCGTTATTAGAGAATAAACCGTGCACACCAATGCAGATAGGTGTTGATAGACCTGCTGAATGTAAATGCTGAACTGTTTGCAGCATTGTTTTTCCACTGGAGATTATATCGTCGACCAGAATAGGGGTATGTTGTTGCCATTGCTCCACATCGGGGAGTGAGACCTCCACTTGATAGTCACCTTTACGCACTTTTGACAGTACTTGGAAGGGCGCATTAGCCAGTTGAGCAACATCAGACACCCACTGTTCACTTTCACTATCGGGGCCGATCAAAAGAGGTTGTTGGATATTATTTTTGATCCAGTTGGCAATCATTGGCGCTGCGTGAACTACATGGCCCTCTAAACTGTAGATCTCATCCAGTGAGTGATAGCGATGGAGGTGAGGGTCTAGGGTGACGAGCCAATCAAAATGAGTAGATAGCAGTTGAGCAAAGGGGCGAGACGTAACACATTCACCGGGCTTAAAGCGTTTATCTTGCCTCATATAGGGCAGGTAGGGTGTCACTAAGCCTATATGCTTAGCGCCAAGTTCCTTGAGGGTGTTGGCTAAGAAGATAAGGTCTAGTGTTTTATTATTAGGTTGATATAAATTGCAGAATACAATGATCGAGCGATCTTTACAGTCACTTAAAACGCGCAAATAGCTTTCCCCATCCGGGAAGAGTCTGGTATCTAGCTCACCCAAATCAGCCTTCAATCTATCTGCGACTTTGTTGGCCAATGGCGTATCGGAGTTCAGATTAAATAATAGTGGTTTCATGGGTTAGCCTTTTGGTTTTTCTATCAGTTCAATAACATCTAAGTGGTCTTCTAAATATTCTACGGCGTAGCTTAATTCACCTGAACTTTCGGCATGAATGGTTAAAAGGGGTTGATTGTGGATAACAGGGTCACCAATTTTGCAGTGTAAATCTACACCAGCGGCTAAGTCCGCTGGTGCTCCGGCAAGTTTGGCGACTTTGGCGAGTTTTCTATTGTTAATGCATTTTACCGTCCCGTGGGTATGGGCGATGAGTTCATACCGGTACGGAGCAATAGGAGGTGACTTTAAGGCGCCTTGGGCTAAACAGATCGCTTGAAACTTCTCCCAAGCAGCACCTGAATCCAAAATACTTAAAGCTTCTTTTATGCCTTCACCGGGGGGAAGGTCTTTCGCCATTTCTAGCATAGCCCCAGCCACTTCCACTGAGCGTTGTCGGAGATCTTGTGGCATTGAGGGGGTGTTTTGTAATACATCGAGGATGTCTCTTGCTTCAAGCGATGGGCCTATACCGCGTCCAACCGGTTGCGAACCATCGGTAAAGAGTACCCTGATTGTTAAGCCTAAGGTGGTTGCTACCGCTTTAAAATTATTGGATAAAATTTCTGCCGCTTCACGACTTCTTACTTTTGCGGTAGGGCCGACAGGTATATCAATGACTACATGGGTCGCTCCAGCAGCAATCTTTTTCGACAGTACTGATGCGATCAGCTGGCCCTCACTATCAATATCCAGTGCGCGCTCAACTTGAATCAAAAGGTCATCGGAGGGTGATAGCTTAACTGAGCCACCCCAGGCAAGACAGGCACCTTCTTTTTCGACCACAGCACGCATAGATTCTAAACTAAGATCAACATTTGTTAATGTTTCCATCGTATCCGCAGTGCCCGCAGGGGAGGTGATCGCCCGGGATGATGTTTTAGGCATTATGAGCCCAGCGGCAGCTAAAATAGATACTAGAATCGGGGTGGTGCGGTTTCCCGGAAGTCCGCCTACACAATGTTTATCAACAACTAAAGGTAGGCCCCACTCTATTTTACTGCCGGAATTTACCATGGCTTTAGTGAGGTCAGTGATCTCGCGGATATTTAAATTATCACCACCACATGCAGTGATAAAAGCGGCTAAATGTACATCCGCATAGCGTCCGGCGACAATATCATCAATGATCTCTTTTAGTTGTTCTCCGGACAGTTCCTTACCATATACCTTAGCTCTGATATATGAGAGTGATTGCACGGGCTTCGGATGGGATAGCCATACAGATACGTTTTCTTCGAGTTCCATCCGTTTCCAAGCGGATTCTGAAAAGCCAATCTCTCCGGGGCTCAAAAGATCGCCTGTCACCATATGTAGCGTAGCGATTAAATGTTTATGGTCTGTATGAACAAGTACGCGAGAGAGCGCAGAAAAACCTTCTGAGCGGCATACAGGGCTATCTTGTCTTAAATAAATGGTGAGCTCTTGATGGGTGTCTAAGCCTAAGCGACAGGCTTTTAAAGGGTTCATTCTTTCTGGTGTGTAATTCATTTAATCGGTCTCCCTACTTCATTCAGTATATGAGGGAACGCTTGAATGGAAAAGTATTGTTAAAAAATCAAAACAGTTGCTACTTTTTTGGTGTTTATAATAATTACAATGCACTGATAACTGCTGCTAGAATATCCACTCGATTTTTGTGCTGTGGAGTTAGGGATTAATGGAACGTAAATTCAGGTTGGTGTTATCGTGCCCAGATAGGGTAGGGATTGTCGCGATGGTCAGTAATTTTATCTCCAGCCATGGCGGTTCTATTTCTGAAGCTAATCAACATTCTGATAGTAGCTTAGGCTGTTTTTTTATGCGTGTAGAGATCTGCGCTACGACGCTGCCATATTCCCTCGAAGAGTTTAAAGAGGCTTTTACTCCTATAGCCCAGTCGTTCAATATGAATTGGGAAGTAACTGATTCAGCTCAGCCAAAGAAAGTCATTCTTATGGCCAGCAAAGAGTCACACTGTTTAGCTGATCTGCTCTATCGTTATCATGAGGGAGAATTAGATTGTGAGATCGTATGTGTTATCTCCAATCATGATGACTTAAGAAGTATGGTTGAATGGCATAAAATTCCTTACCATCATGTGCCTGTTGATAAAGAGAATAAACAACCGCACTTTGATAAAGTCAGTAATCTTATTCGGGAGCACGATGCTGATGTTGTCGTGCTTGCTCGTTATATGCAGATTCTACCTACGGATATTTGTGCGGCTTATACGCATCGAATTATCAATATTCATCATAGCTTCCTGCCTTCGTTTGCTGGGGCTAAACCTTATCATCAAGCCCATGAGCGCGGTGTTAAGCTAATTGGTGCAACTTGTCATTTCGTGACGGAGGAGTTGGATGCAGGGCCAATTATTGACCAAGATGTGATTCGAATTACTCATCGTGATACGCCTGAGGATATGGTGCGTTTAGGTCGTGATGTGGAAAAAACTGTACTGTCGCGAGGTTTGCGTTGGCACTTAGAAGACAAAGTGCTTGTACATGGTAATAAGACTGTTGTATTCAATTAAGCTGATCTTGATCAGTTCTATTTTGTTGCGGCTTGAACGCTTAGGTGTAAATATAAAGACAGTGTCGGGCATATTTCGCTATGAGAGCGATAGGTTTCCCGGTTTTATGATATTCGGTAATTGATGTCTATTACCTTGGAGGAATGCTAATGTTGAGATCCGTAAAAGCTCAGGATTATATGTGTACTGATTTGATCACTTTTACGCCTGAGACTGATCTTTTTGAAGCGATCAACTTGCTACTTGAGAATCATATTACCGGGGCACCGGTTTTGGATACCAAAGGTAATTTGGTTGGTTTGATGTCGGAAGTCGATTGTCTAAAAGCCATTCTCACGTTAACGTATCATGAAGAAGAGATGGGCGGCACTGTGGGTAAATATATGTCTGAAGAGGTTTACACCATAAACCATGATGCGGATATTATTAAAGTGGCAGAAGAGTTTATTAATAATAAACGTCGCCGTTTACCTGTGGTAAAAGATGGTAAACTGATCGGCCAGATTAGTCGTCGTGATGTTTTACGTGCAGTAGAGAACTTCGCTCAAAACGGTTGATCATTTAATGTTATGTCTAAAGCCGTGGCTTAGACTGCGGCTTTTTCATTTGTAAGGTCAGTTCTATTTAATGAATTACTCTTTTCCTGAAACACCTATTGTGCTTTATCCCTCTCTTATTCATAAAGTAGGTGTTGAAGCTGCTGTATTGCTAACGATTTATCAACAGCGTTTACAGCTTGAAAATCTGCATAATGCCACTTCCGAATTTATCCTTTCCCGTCAGCAATGGTTACGGTTAGCACCCTATTGGGATGAGGAAAAATTGGCTCAATTAACCAGTGTATTAGTCGCGGAAGCGTATGTAGATGTCGCTTTTTCTCAGGATAGCCGCGTACGTGTAAAATTTCTTCCTGTAGAGGAGGATGGGGCCGATAGCACATCAGATGTTGAGATGGTGAGTCGACTCCCTGTCGTTGAAGAGCGAGCCATTGCACCGCCTAAAGAGCTTACAAATAGAGACCGTTATGCGGCGAGTGAGCCGATAGAATCACAGCAGGATACGCCTTACTACCCTGATGCTGCGGTCAGTACTTATCAAACAACATCGACCCCTAATGCGGGGCCCGCTCCTACCTTTGGTGGTAGTATTGGGTGGGCCAAAAAAGTACGACAGGGTGATGAACTACAGGCTTTATTTCAGCAGCATGAGCAGCGTAATAAGCAGCTACATGGTATGGAGTTGGGCTGGCAGCCATCGGAAAACTTGTATGCGCTTTTACCAAGGCACAATATTTCACAGCAGTTTGCCTTAAACTGTTTGGATGAGTTTGTTCTCTATTGGTTAGATAAAGATCGTAAAGAGACAAACTGGGATCAGAAATTTTTAGGTTGGGTGAAGCGAGAGTGGGTTAAAAAGCAAACCCAAGATGGTCGCCAACAACGCATCAATAACGAACAAAAAGCAGGTTTAAGCCATGAAGACCCCCGCCGAGATACTCGCGAGAAGCGAAAACGGGTTACCGCAGCAGTCATGGACATCAAAGACACAGACTGGTGATGATCAAGCACAGCAAGCGAATCGCGAGCTGAGTGTTGAAGTTAAAACCTTTGTAAATATGATCTTTGCCCGATTTATGGCGATCTATGGGCATAAGTTTAAAAGCTGTTTTGAAACTCAAGATGAGATCCGTATAGCAAAACGGGAATGGGCACTTAGCTTAGGTGGTTATACTGAGAATGAGCTGGTGGCTGCGATTGATTACTGTAAAGAAAATAGTGCATGGATGCCGACTATTTCTGAATTCATTAAAGTTTTAAGAAGCTTGACGGGAGACTATGGCCTTCCCATGGCTAAACATGCTTATGAAGAGGCGTGTAACTTTTCTGACAGCGCTTCCCATCATCAGTGGACTCACCCTGCCATTTACCATGCAGGCAAAGCGACGGGATGGTTCCGTCTACGTACAGAAGATGCAGCGGATGTATATCCTGATTTTCGATATAACTACGATGTTCTTTGTCGTCGGGTAAGAGCAGGGGAACAGTTGGATAACCCCGTTCCTGTCGCATTACCTGATAAAAGCGATGATTCACTCTTTAGGTTTATCCAATCTTGGGGAGAGGAGCATCAGTTAAAACCTGAAATCGCGAGTAAGTGGTTATTTTATCTGACTAAACCTAAAGGTTCTAAAGTACGAGAGCGCTTTAAGGCACTTGCACAAGAGGATGCAAATGCTATGGGTATTAACCTGCCGGAGGATTATCAGTAATCGCGTTGGATTAATGAAATGGATTAGTCACCATTTTTGTAATCAGCAGCTTCCAGCGCATGCTTTTTCAGTAACTTGTAAAAATCGGTTCGGTTGCGTCCGGCGATTTTCGCAGCTTGGGTCACATTGCCTTCAGTTATCTGCAGTACTTTGCAGAGATACCTTTTTTCAAATTCAGCTCTAGCATCATTAAAGTTAGCAATGACCTGTTCTTGATTAGCTAATGCGCGGTGGATAGCTGTATCAGAAATGATTGGGGTTGTGCTTAACGCCGTGACCTTTTCAATAATATTTTCGAGCTGGCGAACATTACCGGGCCATGAGGCTTGAGCAAGTACTTGTAGGGCTGCACTTGAGATGTTTTTGACTTTTGGGTTGTGCCGTAGGGCCGCTTGTTCAACAAAATAACGGGCGAGAGGAAGAATATCTTCAGGACGGTCTTTTAAGGGGGGTAAGTGCAGATTGACTACATTTAGTCGGTAGAACAAATCCTCCCTAAAACTATTATCTTGCATCGCTTGCTCAAGATCTCGATGCGTCGCTGAAATAACACGGACATCCACGGCAATGGTTTCAGTGCTCCCAACTGGACGGATCTGGCGTTCTTGCAACACCCTTAATAGTTTTACCTGAAGCGGTGTTGGCATATCGCCGATTTCATCTAAGAATAAGGTGCCCCCATTCGCGGCTTGAAACAGCCCTTCATGTTTGTTGACTGCGCCAGTGAAGGCTCCTTTACTGTGCCCAAAGAGTTCTGATTCCAGTAGTTGTTCTGGTAGTGCGCCACAGTTAATGGCAATAAAGGGCTTTTTACTACGTGGGCTCGCTTTATGAATAGCATTGGCCAATAGCTCTTTACCACTACCGCTCGCCCCGGTAATTAATACACTAACATCGGAAGCGGCTATCTGTTCTGCTTCTTGGAGTAGCTGCTCCATAGTATGACTACGGCTGATAATATTATTACGCCATTCTCCTTCGCTTCGACTGGTGCTGGCTAAGGCGGCTTCAATATTTTGCATTAGCTGGTCGCGATCAATAGGTTTAGTTAAAAAACCAAACACTCCTTGTTGCGTAGCGGTGACGGCTTCAGGAATAGACCCGTGGGCGGTAATAATAACAACGGGCAGTTGTGGATAGGCACGCTGAACTTGCTTGAACAGTGCTAGACCATCCATGCCTTCCATTCGTAGATCAGTAACCAGAAGGTCAATCTTATCGTTTAACACCTCTAGGGCCGCTTCTGCACTTTCGGCACAACTAATCTGGTAGCCACTGGCCTCTAAACGCATTGATAGAAGCTTTAGTAAAGATGCGTCATCATCGACTAAAAGGATATGAGGTTTCATTCCTGAATCTCTTTGTCTTTACTTAAATCAGTTTCTATCTGAGTTAAGGCATCTATTTTAATCTGCAATGTTTTGTTTTCTTGTAATAGGTTGTCTTGCTCAGCTCTCATCCACAGTAGGGCTGAGGTTAATTGATCTCTTAAGTCGAAATATCGATCGCCTGGGCAGGCTTTATCAGGATAAAGCACAAACTTGGCGTAATAGCGTTTTGCTTGTTGGAGCTGTTCCTTAGAGGACAACGGGGTTGAGAGCAGCAAAGCAAGAAGCGTCTGATCTTTATCTCGGATAGCATTTTGCATTATTCGGCTACGTCGCTCAGGGTTTTCTAAAAAGAGCTTCTCTATTTTTTGTAGGCGGTCGAGATTGGCGGGCTCAATTCGACAGCTTTTTTGTTCTGAAATAGTTTCTACTTCAATACTCGGTTTTGTTTCGTTCAATTCGCAGCCTTGTAAGATGAATAGGCATAGAGTAATAGGAAGATATCTAATCATTAATGGGGTGCTCCGAAATGGGAAGGCAAACGCTAAAACCAACGCGGTGATTTTCATTCTTTGCTAATTTTACAGTTGCGCCTAAGGACTCGGCTGCGTCATGGACAATACTTAGGCCTATACCTGAACCTTTTACTGGTCCTTGTCGCCTATTTTGGCCTTGATAAAAAGGTTCAAATAGCAAGGGAACATCTTTAAGAGGGATAGTGGGGCCATCATTTTCTACGTTAATAAGACAGTGTTCATTTGTTTGGCTAATACTCAGCGTGAGATCACCTTCATTACTCCCATATAGCGCAGCATTAGAGACTAAGTTGCTTATAATTCTTACCAACATAGCACGGTCGGTGACCCATTCATGCTCTTCCTTAGGAAGGCTAAGGTGTATCTTTTTCTGCTCAAGTAATAATTTATAAGGCTCGATCGCTTCAGTTAAGACTGGAAGTAGTTTGACGCGATGAAAATTAACAGATTCGTTTTGATGTAAACGGCTGTAGTCTAACAGCTGTTCTATTAATGACTGTAGCTGCCTTGAGTTACTTTGTAGTAATTGAGTGACTTCCATTTGGCTTGTATTTAGTGGCCCAGTGATCTGATCTGCCAATAGGTCGGAGCCTTCCCGTAAAGTGGTTAAGGGCGTTTTTAATTCATGGGACATATGGCGTAAAAAACGCTGCTTCTCATTTTCTACTTCAGCTAAGCGTTCGGTGAGCCAATCAAGCTGTTGTTCTAATTCGACTAGCTCGTCAGGGCCTCCTACCATTGCTCCTGTATATTCCTCACCTGTACCTAGTGCTTGTATTCTATCTGCAATGCGGCGAACCGGGCGAATAATGCTAAAACTAAAAAATAGGATCAGCAGCATCTCTATAACTAATAAAATGATCGCAAGTGTACTTAGCTGGGTTTGTGTATGTTGAGCGGTTGAGTTGAGCGCTTGTAATCGCTGGTCAAGAATAAGGTCAACCTGCTGATTTATCTCGCGTGTTAATCCGAGTAGGTTATTAGCGTCTTCTGACTGATATTGTTCAATATTATCTAAGAGTGTACTGATTTGGTTAAGCTGCTCAACTTGGGTCAGTATGAAGCTGTGGATCGAGAGTTGTTCTCGGTAATCAAGCAGGTTTTGAGTTAAGCGTTGTTTTATTTCTGGCTTGGCGAGAATCTGGTATTGACGGGCAGAGCGAGTAATGTCTTCGGCTAGGCCTTCTAAGCGTTGCCCACGGCGAGTGACTTCTAGTGCTTGTTTAGCAAGTACGCGCCCCTCTGCTGATTGTTCAACAAGGGCATCTGTTGCATAGTAGATCAAGATACCAAAAGGTGTGACCACTACTAAAAAGGAAAGTAACACTAACTGTTTTAGTGAACTTAAGCGCCAGCCGCGCCGGTTATGATTTGGCATTTAATAGAGTATTTGATTTAACAAGTGTATGACTATTATCCATGAATAGAGCTTTAATTGGGTAGTATTTCTATCTATTTTTGCTAATTAACGATGAGTTAAAAAAAGGGGGGGCTAGGAACCCCGTGGAGGGCTCCTAGCCTGTTAAGTAGAGCTGGCGGCTATGTTTGTGGACATGGATGCTCTACTCAACCGTTACCAGAAGGAGGAGGAATAACTAACTGAGGCTGTCTCGGAATCAGTTTAAGTTATCCCCCCACACACTAGTGAACCCGTTTACAACGTTTGTAGAGAAGCCATTACTATGTAAGTAGGGGCTGGCGTTGCATTAACCTGAAGTTGAGAAAACTCATCAGGGCTTAGGAAGCCATCTTTATTGGTATCGATTTTATCGAAACCTTTCACAAGAGCGGGGGATACTTGCGCTTCTTGTGGGCTTACTTTGCCATCTTTGTTTCCATCTAGTTTTTCAAAAATACTAGGCGCTTTAGGCTGTTCATTAGTCATCACATCGGGCTGCGCATCATCCGATTGGATTTTTGCAGCAATTGCTGTGTCAGCGATGCTTACTGATGATGAAATAACTAGTAGAGAAGCAAGTGCCCATGCTGTTACTTTCATAATGATTCTCCCAGAAAACTTATGATTGTCCGATTATGATTTTTTGTGTGGACGAGTGAATTCTTCAGGGCTTAAAAAACCATCGCTATCGGCATCGATTTTATCGAAACCTTCAACAAGTTTAGGATAATTTTTTGCTTCTTCTTGGCTGATCTTGCCATCTTGGTCTACATCAAGTTTGTTAAAAACTTTTTTCTCTGCAGGCTGTTCACTTGTAGTAACTTCAGTTTGAGTTTCTACCGCAGTTGTTGGTGCTTCTTCTGCTAGTGCAACAGTTGAAGAAGTAGCGATTAGTGAAGCAAGTACCCAATTAATTGTTTTCATGATTTATCTCCTAGATAAAATATGGCGGTTCGAAAGTTTAAAATCGAACTAGATATATCAATACTTGTGCCATGTTTTAAAAATCATTTAAAAACAATCGGTTATGTTGTGTTTTTGGTTTTTTTGGAAAGGCCTGCCTAAACTTAGTATGTTTATCACTTCAATACTGTCTCCATTTGCAGACAGTAATTGAGTGACTAATATACTTATTTATATAAAACAATAAGTTAGAAGGTTTCCAAATGGAGACACCTATAAATAGTGGCTGTGATAAAGCGTTGTTTAGACGCTTTAATAGAGCGGAGTAGTGGGCTCTGCAATGATGTTATTTGATAAACGTCCAATATGTTCAATTTCGACGGTGACAGTATCGCCTGGCTTTAAGTAGCCTCGTGGTTTCATCGATACTCCTACACCAGAGCATGTGCCCGTCGCGATAACATCACCAGGCATTAATGTGCAGACTGTCGAGAGTGTTTCAACTAGGGCATAGCAATCAAAGATGAGGTGTTTTGTATTGGAGTGTTGTCGTAACTCCCCATTGACCCATGTTTTAAGGTCTAATGCGTGAGGATCTATATTATCGGTTGTTATCCAAGGTCCCATAGGGCCATGGGTATCAAAGGATTTTCCTAAAGTCCATGTAGGGGATTTAATTTGCCAGTCACGTACTGAGATATCATTAACAATGGTATAGCCAGCAATAACATGCTGAGCTTGTTTGTAAGGAACATGTCGGCATCGTTTCCCAATGACGAAAGCTAG
Source organism: Neptuniibacter sp. 1_MG-2023 (assembly GCF_030547185.1). Classification (GTDB taxonomy): domain Bacteria; phylum Pseudomonadota; class Gammaproteobacteria; order Pseudomonadales; family Balneatricaceae; genus Neptuniibacter. Next base: position 492,246 of record NZ_JAUOQR010000001.1, on the reverse strand, counting down.
CTCGCCTTCGTAATCAAGTTTATTGGAGACTGAGGGGCGATGGATGGCCGCGTTGTTACCAATAATACAGCTGGCTTGTTTGTTGAAAATAGTGGGGAATTCAGGCGTGTTTAAGCCTGTTTCTGCAATGTGGTCAGCATAATTAAGCCCAACGCCAAGAAACTTTTGAGGATTAAGAACGGGTGCAAGTAGTTCTGCCTCTTCTTGGGGGATATCGGCTTTACCTGCGTACGAGAGTAGGTTTTCTTGTAGGGATTTCCCACCGGATAGGAAATGACACATATCTTGAGGCATTAATGGGTTTAACCATGCAGGAATGATCTTTCCTTGATAGAGAATGCCTACAGAAACACGGTTATCGTGCTTAAAAGTGACTAGTTTCATAGGATGAGCCCCAAGAGAACAGTTATTCAGTTGTAGAGTTTATTATATGGGTATCAGAATAATTTAGTTATCTAACGGAAGGTAGGTAACTAAAAAATATTTCTCAGTGATGGGGTCATCTGGGTTTTCTGAGTGGATATAGGGGCGATAAAAGCAGGATGGGTGGGGCATTGGAAAAGGTCGTGTAGTCTGATCAATTATTCAATCAGACTACATAAGTTCTGAGGTTGCCCTTAATCAATGATGTGAATGGGTAAGGGTTAAAAGAATATTACTAATTACCGCTTCATATTTTTTATGATTAGGACGCTTGCTGCTTAATACCCGTAACCCCCAAATATTGGTCATGAGATAGGTCGCTAGGTCTTGGGCGTTTTTGTGTGGATCAATCTCACCTAGTTGTTGCGCTTTGCTAATCGTGTCGCAGAAGCTTTGCTCGACTTGATCTAAATAAAGGCTCACCCGTTCTCTAATTTCATCATCCTCGGTGGCCAGTTCTAGCATGGTATTAATCATAAAGCAGCCTTTGCCTATCTGATCTTTTTCTAGTTCCTCACAGAATATAATAAAGAAGGATTCTATATTCTTTAGAGGGGATTCAGATTTGCTAAGCACAGCAGCGATACGCTCAATACTACGTTTACTGTAAGTGTCGAGTGCTTCCATAAACAATCCGCGTTTACTTTGAAATGCACCATAAAGTGAACCGGGTTTTAGTTGAGTCGCTTTGACTAAATCTGTAATGGAAGAAGCGTTGTAGCCGGTTCTCCAGAACACGCCCATCGCTTTTTCTAATACATCCGTGCGGTCGAACTCTGCTGGCCTTGCCATTTTTTGCCCTCCATGAACTATTGGCTTATTATCGGCATTCATTCTATCTCAAGCAATACCCATATGATTTTCTTTAAAAATATAACGTTGAAGCATCAATTTATCATTGTTATCGCTTGTCTGATTGTATCGGGCTGTAAAACGACACCGTCGGATTTAACGGACGAAGATCGTCCTTTGTTTCGTCGGGGTATAGTGTCTTTGCAGGATGGCGAATTAAAGTTTCAAGCTTGTTATGTCAACAAAGAAGAGTCAATTCAAGATCATACTAACAAATTAAAGAAACGCTTTAGCCAAACGGGGTCACCTGTTTTTTATGTTGAGTTAACTGGAGATCACGTTGTTCCTGGTGAACCTTGGCAGGTTCATCAAGTTCATTTGATGGGTGGGAACCAATCTACATGCAGCTATGAACTGTCAGATAATGAATACCGGGCTGCAGGGGATGGCCCTTTATGGATTGCTGACATTAGAAGTGATGGCCTCTATGTACAGGATTATGGGCGACTATCTCAATTGATCTTTCCTAAAGCACCACCGATTAATTTAGGAAACGGTTTTGAGTGGAGTAGCCATTTGGAAGGGACTGAAGCTTTTACGGTCAGTCTAACCCTGGAAAAACAGTGGTGTCGGGATCAGTATGATATTGAATATGAATACACTAGCCGAATGGTATTGAACGGCAAGCTGTTTACAGGTTGTGCTCGGCAAGGGAACTTAGAGGTAAGAACTTTACCGGGGTTATATACATCATTATTAACTGGCGCTAATGGATTAAATCGATTTGTATCCCTTGATTTATCGTCCGATCAAACTGTTTTGTTGACTCAGGATTATCGAAATAGCCAGCCCTTGATTGTACAGAAAGGAACATGGAAGCACCTTAGTGCAGGGAAAATTGTAGTTCATCTGACCGAAATTGATGGCCGCGAAGGTAATGAATTGATTATCTTTCGGCGTGATAAGCGAGGCGGCTTAGTCGTCAAAGGGTATAGTTCTACTTATGGGGCTGATGGCCTTAGGCTTGAGCGAGTGGGACCTGAGCGAGTACATCGTCGATTTAACCGTTAAGCAGCGTGTCTTTCGCTTGATTTATTTTGGCTGCTAAATAATCGCTGCCTCCTCGATCTGGATGGTTTTTTTGCATTAGACGGCGATGGGCCGCAATGATCTCATCCTTAGAGCAACCCGGCTTTAAGCCTAAAATCTCATAAGCCTCACGTACCTTTTGACTATTGCCGGATGGGTCTTGGTTGGCTGAGCTTCGATTATTATTGTTTTGACGCTTTTCTTTTCGATGTTTATTCCAGATATTCAGAAAAGGAAGCACTTTTAATAGGTTCGGAACTAAGTGGCGAGCAAAAGGCAGTAAAGCGGTAAAGGCAACAGCGATCCAGCTTAAGCGCCCAGTGATCGCCATCAGTAGAACAAAAAGAGCAATGAGAGTCAGAATAATCATGATGACCGCAGGTAGTTTTTTCTTCTTAGGTAGTGAGCGTACCCATAGAATCACTAAAAGTGCGATGCCAATTAATAAGACCAAACTGACTGGATTCACAAATTCTCCTTATTGGATGATAGTTATTTGATAACTTATGTTTTAATAACCTGATCTTAGGCTCATTACCTGCATGATAAACGGCCCTGAATAGGGGAGCAAACCTTAGATTGAGTGTATATTGCTGTGCTAGGTTATAGATCTGAGTCACTATGTGTATATTTTTATACCGACTAGCCTCGATTTTTCTAGGCTAAATCGGGACAGCTTTAAAACGATCAGTTAAGATTCTTACAAACATTAAAATGGAGCTTTAAACGGTGCGTAAAGTTATTATTGCCGGCGCAGTCATTGCCGCTGGTGCAGTTGGTTATATGGTCAATCAGCAAGGTGAGTCAGATTCTTCAGAATATTCTCCTTTAGCATACGTGCCTGCGGATAGTGTGATTTTTTCAGGTCAGCTTGAATCATTTCCTCTTAAGGATTACCTGAATTCAACAATGTTCCCTCAAGCAAAAATTCCGGATGATTTGCTTGAAGAACTGGATGATGGAACAGATCCTAAGGAGCGCTTTTTTGCAAGTTTAGTTAAGTCTTATTTTGAAGCTGCGCATTCAGTAGAAAGTTTTCAGAAAACGTTCGGGCTTCCTGATCAGATAAAAACGTTTGTTTATGCTGTCGGTTTTATGCCAGTTGTGCGTTATCAAGTGACCGATGAACAGGGCTTGTGGGCAGTTTTAGATAAGGCTGAACAGGAGAGTGGTTTTAAGCATGAAGCGCGTACATTAAATAAGTTGGCATATAGAGCGTATAGCTTTGAAAATAACGCTGAGGGTGAGAAGTTTGAAGTGCTTGTTGCTTATGAAAATGGCTGGGCGACTTGGACGATTAATACGCATGTGAATACTGAGTCGGACGTTGAATTGGCTTTAGCGCAAACCAAACCAGCAGCTTCGTTGCAGGACGCTGGTATTTTGGAAGATATTCAAACGAAACATGGCTTTATTAATGCAACCCTTTCTTATCTTGATCATAAAGGGCTAGTCACTGCATTCACTACGGCGGATGGCAATAGATTGGCATCTATGTTGACTAAAGCGATGGAGATGGAAGGAAAGGGGACGGATCTAGATAGGGTTCGCACCGCTGAATGTCAGGCTGAGATGGGAGCGATGGCAGCTAACTGGCCGCGCACAGTAGCAGGTATACGTAGTCACGATGATTTGAAAATCACCTCTGAACGGAGCTATATGAAGGCTGCGTTAGTGGTGGAAAGTAATAATAAAGTTGTGCTTGATGCGCTTACCTCTATGCAGGGTTTTATTCCTTCTTATCTTAGTGATGCGCAAGTGTTTGGGATGGGCTTAGGGCTTGATGCGAATAAGTTAGGTCCCGCATTATCATCAATCTGGAGCAACATGCTTGAGCCAAGCTATAAGTGTGAACCTTTATTGGAGATGCAGGCGGATATTCAGCAAGCCAACCCTGCTGCTTTAGGTATGTTTACCGGTATGGCGCAAGGAGTTAAAGGTGTAGCGGTTGGGGTTCAAGATTTCTCTATTTCTATGGACTCTTCATCGCCTAAGTTAAACTCTTTAGATGGTATCGTCTCTTTGAGTGCAGAGGATCCAGCTGTTCTGTTTAATATGGCTAAAGCTTTTGTTCCACAATTGGCACAACTGCAATTGCCTACAGATGGAAGCCCTGTTGATCTATCGACAATTATGCCTCTTCCGACCGAGGTTGATATTAAACCTATGTTGGCTTTAAAAGGTAAGCACTTGGTTGTTTATAATGGAGAGAAAGGAAAGGCGATTGCTGATCAGTTAGCAGGTGAAACTGTCGAAAGTAATGGCCTATTGAGCTTCTCTGTTGATTATAAAAAAATGTTTGAGCCGATACTGCCTATTCTAGAGATGGCAGGTGATCCAGAAGTCACTGAGCAGCTAGACGTATTGAAAAATATGGATATGCGAGTGAAGATGGATATTAATCTGAATGAGCAGGGCATTTTAATTGAGAGTGAAGCGGATATTAAAGCACCTTAGCGCTAAGGTGTAGCTTTACATTCTGAATCTAAAAAGCCCCAAGTGTTTGCACTTGGGGCTTTTTTATTGGTGCGAGCTTTGATCGCACTTATAGCGTTTCTGCTACGGGATCTTCGCCTATATAACGTTTTCGTTTCTTTGCCTTCACGAACTCAATATCGACTAATACAAGCCCATCAATACAGTAGTTAAAGTCGGCATCAACACCAAAATCAAGGAAACGCACGCCTCCCTCTTCACAGAGTTCACTATATTGTTTGTAGAGCGTTGGTACACTAACGCCTAAAAATTCCAGTTGTTCCTTTAGGACTCTAAAGTCAGCTTTGTAATTGTCACCACTAAACATTCGATCCATATTATTTAGAGCTTCTTGATCTAAAACATAAGGGGAGAATGAATGGCCAAGGTCTTCGCTATCATTAAAATAGTGGCTATAAAACCATACAAGCATATCTTTAGCGACTCTTGGGTAACTGTTGCTCAAGCTTACAGGGCCGAACATATAGCGTACTTCAGGGTGTTTTCGTAGGTAAGCACCGATTCCATACCAGAGGTAATCTAAACTGCGTTTTCCCCAGTACTTAGGTTGGATAAAGCTTCGGCCTAACTCTATTCCTTGCTCGAAATAGGGCTTCATCTGTTCTCCATATTTGAACAGGGTTGCACTATAAAGGCCGGTATTTGTTGCTGTTGGATCCATTTTTCCCGCTTCAGCAAGACGGTAAGCGCCTGCAATCTCTAACTCATCTTCATCCCATAAAATAAGGTGACGATAGTATTGGTCATACAGGTCTAAATCTTTTTTATCTCCAGTCCCTTCGCCGACACAGCGGAAAGCGATCTCCCGCAGACGTCCTATCTCCTGAATAACTGCTGACTCTGCTTTGTAATCAAAGAGATAGATCTTTTTTCCATCAATGGTTTCACCTAAGAGTTCGGACTCTCTTAGTTCCTGTTTTAGGTTCTGGCGATTTTGAGGATGGGCGATCGTTTTTTCCGTTAGAAAAAGGGGCTTTTTATTTTTTGCTATACGATAAAGGTGTTTTTTCAGGAGTTTAGTTTTTTCAGCTGTGGATACAGGTACCGCATCTATTTGACTGAATGGAATGGGCTCACCTACACGCATTGGGATAGTGACCGAGCGCTTATTAAACATCTCTCTAGCTAGCATTAATGTTGAGAGGGTTTTGTTAATGTAAGAAACGCTATAAAACAAGGATGAGTTTTTTCCACCGATAAAAATAGGAAGTACAGGTGCGTTAGCTTTGCGGGCAAAACGAATAAATCCGCTGTTCCACTTATCATCTTTAACGCCTGTTATGCCTGCTCTTGAAACTTCGCCAGCGGGAAAGACGATAATTGCTTGTTCTTGATGAAGGGCCTCAACAATACGTTCTATATCTCTTTTACGCGTGCTTTTGCCTAAGTTGTCTACAGGGAGAAACAAGTTTTTTATAGGGTCGAAGTTCATAAGAACATCATTAGCTACGATCCTTACATCGCGTCTAACTTCGCCGACCATTTTAAGTAAAGCGAGCCCATCTAAGGCCCCCAATGGGTGGTTAGCAATAATCACCACTCGGCCGGAGGATGGAATATTGGCTCTATCATGGTTGCTGATGCTGTAACCAAAATTGAAATATTCCAGAACCCGTTCAATAAATTCAAACCCTGTTGCATCTTTATTAATGTCGAGAAAACTATTTATCTCATTTTCATGAACCAGTTTTTTCAACATAAATAGAGCAGAGCGTTTAAACGGCGCCGGCTTATCAATAAAAGCAGGGTATTTGCTTACAAGAGCTTTCTCTACGTTAATAGTTGGCTCTTTAATGATGAGGGTATTTTCACGTGTATTCATAAGGTGAAAAATATAGGTGAGTTAGGTGACTAACTCTTTACAGAAACGTGACGGTTTTGTGACGACTGAAAATAGATTTTCAGCTTAGGCTATTTTTTATTACAATGCTGTATATATAAACAGTATCTTGGTGGTATTTATGCAACGTAAGATCATTCACTGCGATTGTGATTGTTTCTTTGCGGCAGTTGAGATGAGAGATAACCCAGAATTAAGATCCATTCCCATGGCAATTGGTGGTAGTGCTGATCGACGAGGGGTGATTGCTACCTGTAACTATATTGCTAGGGAGTTTGGAGTTCGATCAGCGATGTCTACCGCTCAGGCATTAAAGTTGTGTCCAGCTTTACGGGTCGTCCCAGGAGATATGGCTAAATATCGTCAAGTTTCCCAGCAGGTGATGAGCATCTTTCTTGAATATAGCGATATTATTGAGCCGCTCTCACTAGATGAAGCATTTATTGATGTTACAGGATTAAATCATTGCCAAGGTAGCGCAACGTTAATCGCGGATCAGATAAGAAACCGAGTAAGAGATGAGGTAGGGATTACTATTTCAGCCGGGGTTGCGCCTAATAAATTTTTAGCCAAAGTGGCGAGTGATTGGAATAAACCTGATGGTATTTATGTTGTTCACCCTCGTAAAGTAGATGAATTCGTATTAAACCTACCGGTTAAAAAAATATCCGGAGTTGGTATGAAAACCGCCGAGAAGCTCAAAAAAATGGATATAGAAACTTGTCGAGATCTACGTGCGAAATCCTTGGTTGAATTAGTTGATAGGTTTGGAAAGTTCGGCCAACGTTTATTTGACCTATCTCGTGGTATCGATGAGCGTCCAGTTAAACTCAGTCGAATAAGAAAGTCGATTAGCGTGGAGCATACTTATTCTCAGGATCTTTTAGATCTTGATAGCTGTATAGCTCAATTGCCTATGTTAATAGAAAAGCTAGTTTTACGTTATAAGCGCTTACAGGAGACTCGGTCGATTGCTGGGATTGTGGTGAAAGTTAAGTTTTGTGATTTTGTCCAAACGACAGCAGAGCATCAGGTTGCTTGTCCGAACATTTCCCATTTTCGCCAGCTATTAATGGATGCTTTCAATCGAGGTCAACGCCCGGTCAGGCTGATAGGGGTAGGATATAGATTAACGGAAAGCACCAAAGAACAACCTTTGCAGCTAAGCTTACTAGATAAGTCTTAATTTTTAATTGAAAGCTTTACAAGGTGGTGGCGCGATGAGCACTGACAACAATAATATCGAGAGTTTGAAAATTCGCTTAGCTACTTATGCGCCTGAATACCGATTAGGGGAACATAAATGGGCGTTTCGTTGTTGTGAATTAGCGCTGGAAGCTTTGGAAGAGGGAAACTATGGCGTTGGTGCTGTTTTGGTCGATCGGGATAATAATCTGTTAGCTGAGGCGGCTAATCAGGTGTTTAGTGAAGGGTTTAATTCATCCGCGCATGCGGAGATGAGAGTTCTTGATCAGTTTGAAAATATGTTTCCTGATTATAAGGATCGAGAAGGCTTGCAGCTGATCTCTTCGTTAGAACCTTGCCCTATGTGCTGCGGTCGGATTTTAGCCTCAGGGATAGGTCAGATTATTTTTTTAGCTGAAGATAAAGCGGGTGGAATGATGTCGCATTGCAATAAGTTGCCAGCTGCGTGGGATAATCTTGCTCAACTAATTGTTATTAAATGCTTTAATAAAGAGAAGGAACTTTCTATCTTAGCCTCAGATATTGCATCTGCACAGATGCAAGGTCTGCGGCAGAAACTTATGTTAACTATTCGTTCTTGATACCTGAAATTAGCCCGTAGATTTGTTATACTCGCGCGCTTTTCAAGTCTGGTTAAAAAAGAACCAGTATATGGCTGAGGTGGTAAATGATTCAATTGCTTGTGTCGCGGACACAATCACTTAAAAGCGATGTTTTATCTGGATTAACCGTTGCATTGGCGCTTGTGCCTGAAGCTGTTGCGTTTGCTTTTGTAGCCGGTGTCGATCCTTTAGTAGGCCTTTATGCCGCTTTTATGGTTGGACTTATTACCGCTGCTATTGGTGGTCGTCCAGGAATGATTTCGGGTGCGACGGGTGCTCTTGCTGTAGTGATGGTGAGCTTAGTCGCTGATCATGGTGTGGAATATCTCTTTGCAACTGTTGTATTAATGGGGATATTTCAAGTACTGGCGGGTGTTTTTCGATTAGGTAAGTTTATCCGTTTAGTACCACATCCAGTTATGTTGGGGTTTGTAAACGGACTGGCTATTGTCATCTTCCTTGCACAAATGAAGCAGTTTCAGTTTATGGATGATGATGGCGCTATTAAGTGGCTGCAGGGTGAGCAGATGTTTGTGATGCTTGGCTTAATTGCCTTAACGATGGCGATCATTCACTTCTTACCTAAGTTTACGCGTGTTATTCCATCTACACTTGCCGCTATTCTTGCGGTCACCCTACTTGTAATCGGCTTAGATCTTGATGCGCGCACAGTGCAAGATGTTCTAGCTGATATGACAGGTAACGCTGACGCCACTATTGCTGGCGGTCTACCCCAGTTCCATATTCCGATGGTGCCATTAACCTTGGAGACATTTCAGATTATTGTGCCTTATGCTTTGATCTTAGCTGCTGTTGGTTTGATAGAGTCATTGTTAACATTGACTTTGATTGATGAGATCACAGAGACGCGTGGTCGTGGTAATAAAGAGTGTATCGGCCAAGGTGTGGCGAATGTCACAACCGGATTTTTTGGTGGCATGGGTGGCTGCGCAATGATTGGTCAAAGTATGATCAATATTAATTCGGGCGGTTTTGGCCGTGCATCAGGTATATCTGCTGCTCTTTTCTTACTTGCTTTTATTCTGGTGGGTTCGGGCCTTATCGAAGTTATTCCTGTTGCAGCGCTGGTCGGTGTAATGTTTATTGTTGTTATTGGTACATTTGAGTGGGCTAGTTTACGCCTGTGGGGAAAAATCCCGCGTTCTGATTTAATTGTCGTTATTGCTGTGACTGGGGTTACGGTTTGGCAGGATTTAGCGATTGCCGTTATTGTCGGTGTCATTATTTCTGCCTTGGTTTTTGCTTGGAAACATGCAAGCCATATGTCCTTTGAAGTACGTGATGAATACGATACTAAAGTTTATTTTCCAAATGGACCGCTTTTCTTCGCTTCTATTCAAGCTTTTCGCGATCAATTTAATCCGAAGTTTGATCCTCCGGAAGTGATTGTAGATTTTGCAAACTGTCGGGTTATGGATCACTCCGGTATTGAGGCAATAGAGTCTTTAGCGGAGCGTTATGATAAAGCTGGTAAAGAACTTAGCTTTCGTCATTTGAGTCCTGAATGCCGTGAGCTGCTTAATAAAGCAGGCAGCTTTGTAGAAGTGAATATGATTGAAGACCCAAGCTATAAAGTGGCGGATGATCGTTTAGCCTAAGCGCCTTCGGCTATAAGCGCTTGCTGGTCTAAGTTGTAAAAAGACCCTCATCGTTGGATAACCAATGATGAGGGTCTTTTTATATGGATGATCAGCTATTGAGATTAGCTAAGTTTTTATATTAGCTAAGGGCTTCGCCAGAGAAGTGAATACCTGTCCAGCCGGTCTGCATAAAGTTGCGAATATTTCCATGATCATCACCATCAGGTGTCTTTAATACATCTTGGTAAAAGCGGCCAAAGCATTTTAGAGTGCTTGTTTCATCTAGGTTATTTAGCTTAGCAAAAGCAAAGATTTTGCAGCTCCCTTCATTTTGCCCAGCATCATTACTGATCGAGCCGTTGTCAAATGCGGTAGGTGTATAGCTATAGTTACTTTCGATCACTTGCATAGTATCTTCAAAATCCAGCTCTGAGCCGGTTGCAAGCGTGCTTATAAAGTCATTCAACGTCATTAGGGTGTAATCCTCTGTCTTAATCTTCTGGCGGCAAATGATCTTAGTGATATTGGTCAAATATGCAATAGATTGATAGAGGTCAGTTATGACAGGATTATTACTCGTGTTTGGTCGCTATTCACTTCGAATCTATAATTTTCAACTAGACTGAATGTGAGGGAGGGAGTTAAGCAGTCTGCTTTCCGGTTGAAGGATTGATTACTTTTAAGCGAGGGTAGCGTCATGTTAACTTACAACGAATGTCTTGAAATGAGTGGACTCTCTGTTGGTGAAGTCAATGCCATCGCTGAGCATGAACATGTTGACCCGATGATTGCTATGGCTCTAGGTAATTACTTAGTCGAGCATGAAGGTGAGGACAAGATCAAAAAGATTATTCTTGATGATATTGCTCATGCAGAGCGCAGTGGAGATTATGCTCATGCAAGCTTGCTCCGGCGTGTAATGGAGCATTTTTTGGCGATTCACTCGCCAGCATAATATTGATTAACAGAGGGCCTAATAAGGCCCTTTGTTTTGTCTATTAGAGTCTGCTTTCTGTTATTAGAATTGTAAGTAAGGTTTGCGTGCTTTCTGCTGCATCGTGGCCTAGTGGTGTTAGGTAGCCACCGTCGTGTTGAGTAATCAATCCTTTGTCAAAGAGTCTTTGTGTAGCGGCAATAACCTCTGGTTGAGCAGAGGAGTGGACTTTGATTCCTTCTTGAGTGGTGTTGAGGTTGAAAAGGTTTAACACATTCAATTCCTGCATGATTTCTTCGTTGTATGGCATATGCGCTCCTGAGTTATTCACGGCAAGATATTTGTGGCTGCAACTATATAAAGTTGCTTACAACGACGTACTTGTGAACAGCATAGACTTAATTTTATCTAAATATAAGCCTTCAATAATCAAGAGTTATATTTATCTATCTCTTAATAGGATGCTTAAGTCGTATTGCATTTGAGAGTGGCGCTGAACAGTAAGGGGTAAGCAGAAGTGGGCTGGTTTGCTCTGTAGAAATAAAAAAAGCCTACAAATCACAGAGGTGGATTTATAGGCTTTTTAAGTGGAAGATCTAAGCTTGGGTTATTTGATGCGCATACCTGGTTGTGCACCGTCATCTGGACTTAGTATCCAAATATCTTCGCCGCCAGGCCCTGCCGCCAACACCATACCCTCAGATACGCCAAACTTCATTTTACGTGGGGCTAAGTTAGCAACCATAACGGTTAGTTTCCCTTCCAGATCTTCTGGGTCGTAAGCTGACTTAATACCGGCAAAGACATTGCGGGTTTCTCCGCCTAAATCTAAAGTGAGTTGCAGAAGCTTATTAGCGCCTTTAACGTGTTCAGCTTTAGCTATACGCACGACCCGTAAATCAACCTTGGCAAAGTCTGGGAATTCGATTGTTTCTTCGATGGGTTCATCGGTTAAAGGTGTTGACACCGCTGCAGGTAAAGCCTGAGCGGCCGCTGCTTCAATGGCCGCTTTTGTTTCATCAATTATTGCCGTAATTTTATCTTCATCAACGCGCTGCATTAGCGGTTTGAATTTATTGATTTTATGACTATGCAGTGGCTCTTTAATGCTATCCCAAGTGATATGGTCGATATTCAAGAAAGCTTGTGCATCTTTAGCAACTTGAGGTAGGACCGGCGCTAAATAAGAAACAATAACGCGGAATAGGTTGATGCCCATGGAGCAGCAATCTTGTACTTCCTGTTCTTTGCCTTCTTGTTTAGCTAAAACCCAAGGTTCAGCGGCATCAATATATTGGTTTGCTTTGTCTGCAATGGCCATGATTTCACGCATAGCCTTGCCAAACTCGCGTTTTTCGTAGGCATCAGCAATCAGATCGCCAGCGGCAATTGCTTCATTATAAAGCTCAGGCTCGGTTAGTTGTGCAGACATTTCACCGTCAAATTTCTTTTTGATAAAGCCTGCACAGCGAGAGGCGATATTGACGACTTTGTTGACCAGATCCGCATTGACGCGCATACGGAAATCTTCAAGATTTAAATCGATATCATCTATGCCAGAGCTTAACTTGGCTGCAAAGTAATAGCGTAGGTACTCTGGACGAAGGTGGTTTAGATAGGTCTCAGCCATAATGAAGGTGCCGCGCGACTTAGACATTTTTTGTCCATCTACGGTTAAGAAACCGTGACAAAAAACACCATTAGGCTTACGGAAGCCAGCGCCTTCAAGCATAGCGGGCCAGAAAAGAGTGTGAAAATAGGCTATATCTTTACCGATAAAGTGATAAAGCTCTGTTTCTGAGGCTTCTGACCAGTATTCATCAAAATCTACGTTGTTTTTATCACACCAGTTTTTAAAGCTAGCCATGTAACCGATGGGGGCATCTAGCCATACATAGAAGTATTTACCTGGGGCATCTGGTATTTCAAAACCCCAATAAGGTGCATCTCGAGATATATCCCAATTCTGTAGACCTGATTCAAACCACTCATTTAGTTTATGAATCATCTGCTCTTGAACGTGGTTATCTACCCATGAACGAAGGAAAGTTTCGAAATTTCCTAGCTTAAAGAAGTAGTGTTCAGATTCTTTTTCAATGGGTTTTGCACCAGACACTGCAGAATAAGCATTTTTAAGATCAACAGGGCTGTAGGTTGCGCCACATTTCTCACAAGAATCCCCATACTGGTCTTTCTCGCCACACTTTGGGCAGTCCCCTTTAACAAAGCGATCAGGCAGAAACATCTCTTTTTCAGGGTCATAGGCTTGAGTGATCGTTTTTTTATCAATATGCCCACCGTCACGTAACGCGGTATATATGTGAGATGCGAAGTATTTGTTTTCATCTGAGTGGGTAGAGTAGTAGTTATCAAACCCAACCATAAAACCGGAAAAATCCCGTTGGTGTTCAGCACTAACTTTGTCAATCAGCTCTTGCGGTGAAATACCCATTTGATCGGCTTTCAGCATGATAGGTGTGCCGTGAGCATCATCCGCACAGACGTAAGTACATTGATTGCCCCGGAGTTTTTGGAAGCGAACCCAAATGTCAGTCTGTATATATTCAACTAAATGGCCTAAATGAATGGGACCATTAGCGTATGGAAGGGCACTAGTAACAAGAATCTTACGTTTGCTGTCAGTCATGGGCTGCCTGAAAACCTGAAATCATTGAAATAAGGAGGCCAGATTCTACGCTTTTTAGTTGATTATATGAACCATTATGAATGCAGATTGTATAGAGAGTTGGAGAATAAATAGCTGACGAAGGGGGTGTGCAAGTTATTCATGATATCGCGTTTAATTATTTTAGTGTGTTTGTGTGATGAAAGCTTATGTTTGACGTTTTTTAATAAATAGCGATTGTGTTAGACTGAGTGGCTGTTTATTGTACAATTTAGTGTGGTTTTTATTCTGAATAGTTTTCATGTAGCTGTTTAGTTTCTGGACACTTAGCTAATACCCAGCTAAACATATACAGAGAGAGAGTATCATCAAGGAAGGATGGGTTAATTGGATGGTTTTTTTATGGACGCGCAGATGACATCCCAAGTATTGCAACATTCAGCTGTTTTTTGTCAGGTATGCCCTCAAAGTGTGCGTTTGGGTAGGGCTATATCTGATACCACCGATTGGAATACTGTTTCAGTCAAACGCTTAGATGAGTTATTGGCGGTTCTGGATAGTAATCCAGCCGATGTGCTGGTATTGCCTTTAGGTGATAATCCGACACAATCACTTGAATTACTTGCAAAAGTAGTTGAAAAACATCCTAGTGTTATTCGAGTAGTTTTATCTGGTTATTTAACGCCTTTGCAAACCGCAAGAGTATCTGAGTTGGCGCATCACTCGTTATCTTTAGACTGTAGTCCAGATGAGCTGATCGAGGATATATCCAACAGTATTCATATAGCAGGATTGATCAATAAACCGGCAGTAAAAAATTACATTACCTCGTTACAAACCCTGCCAGTATTGCCGGATGTGTACGATAAGTTAAATAAAGCGTTAAGCTCTGAGCGCTCAAATGCCCGTGAAATTGCACAAATACTCGAGCAAGATCCAGTGATGACTGCTAAAATCATGCAGTGGGTTAATTCAGCCTTTTTTGGTCTAAGTCGTGATATTAATAGAATTCAGGAAGCGGTAACTATTCTTGGTGTCAGAATGATTCGTGATTTGGTACTGACATCCCATCTATTTGATGCTTATCCGCAAACCGATGTTTGGAAAAGCTTTTCGTTTAAACAGATTCATCAGCGTTCGATGGCCGTCGCTCGTGCTGCTCAACATATAGCGCGTTCAGTGAAAGCTGACCGTCATGTGCAAGCCCAAGCATTTTTAGCCGGTTTACTGCATGATTTTGGCATTTTAGTTCTCGCCAGTCAGAACCCTGCCGAATATCATCGAATCATTAGTAAAGCGAGTTTAATGGACCAGCCGGTTTATGCAATTGAGAAGCTCGAGTTAGGTGTTACTCATGCAGAAGCGGGCGCGTATATGCTTGCCTTATGGAAGCTGCCTCCTAAAGTAGTTGAGGCTGTATTATTCCACCATTTTCCCAAAGCTAACCCTGAAAATGGTTTTACACCATTAACTGCTGTCCATGTGGCGGATGCGTTATTACCACCTGCCACAAGTGTTGTGGGTTGTGATATGTCCAGTCGTTTGAGTATGGATTATATCAAGCGAATTGGGATGGAGACGGAACTAGATCATTGGCAGTTAATTACAGCCGATTATCAGGCACAAGTTGGATTTGTTTAATCCTGCTGCTTCCTATTTTTAATGTTTTGCCTGAGACTTGCATACTGTTAAAATGCGCCCACTTTTTCGTGAGCGCATTTTTTTGTGCTTAGTTAGTACTTATTTTTAGAGGCACGCATGTCAATCTCTGTTGTCGCACCTGAGCTATATGAAACTCAACTCGCTGATAAAAAAGCAGGGGTTATTAAGCTGTTTTCCTGTTTTGATCTACCTGATATTGAGGTTTATGAATCGCCGCGTAGTCACTACCGTATGCGTTGTGAATTTCGTGTTTGGCACGAAGAGGATGATCTTTTCTATGTGATGTTTGAAAAGGGCAACAATAGCGTACGTATTCGTATAGATCATTGCCCCATGGTCGCTAAGCGTATTCACGATATGATGTTTAAGTTGCTTGAAGAGATACGTCCAAGTGAAGTGCTGCGACGTAAGCTATTCCAAATCGATTTTTTAAGCACGTTAAGTGGCGAGCTATTAGTCACACTACTCTATCACCGCCCTTTAGCCGACGACTGGATTGAAGAAGCTAAAAAACTTAAAGAGAAATTTAATATTCAGTTAGTAGGACGCTCTCGAAAAGCAAAAATCTTGCTGGATCAGGATTTTGTGATAGAGACGTTGGATATCAATGGTCGAGATTATATATACAAGCAGGTAGAAAATAGTTTTAGCCAGCCGAACGGCGAAGTTTGTCGTCATATGATCAAATGGGCCCTTGATGCGACCCAAGGGGCTGGAGGTGATATGGTCGAGCTATATTGCGGTAATGGTAATTTTACTTTGCCGATGGCTCAAAACTTTCGCCGTGTCGTAGCGACTGAAATTTCAAAAACCTCTGTTCGTGCTGCTCAATATAATATTGAGGCTAATGGTATTGAAAATGTAGATGTTGTTCGTATTAGTTCGGAGGAATTTTCCCAAGTTCTAAGTGGTGCGGTGGAAAAGCGTCGAACTAAAGATCTTGGCTTGGATCGTTGTGATTTTACAACGGTATTGGTTGATCCGCCTCGCTCAGGTTTGGATGATGAAACGGTTAAGCAAGTACAGTCCTATGAAAATATTCTCTATATATCCTGCAACCCTGAAACATTGAAGTTAAATCTGGAAACCTTGACTCAGACCCATGAGTTAAAGCGTTTTGCTATTTTCGATCAATTTCCCTATACCGAGCATTTAGAGTGTGGTGTCTATCTTACACGCAAATAGTAGGCAGACTTAGAGCACAACCCATTAGGTTGCAATATACGATACTTTTCCAATTAAAAGCCGGTTTTTAGCCGGCTTTTTATATAGTTCTCTACAGCGGGAGCCGTTCATATGATTCTCAAGTCATAAGTGGTTCTTTATTCCCATAAAACTGTCGTAATTCCTTGATCTAAGTATGGTAAGCACCGTAGCATGAGTTTGGAATAGGCTGGAGCATCCCATGAAAGAGCTATTAAAGTTAAACGGATTTTTTGCATTTATATGCGTCGCATTTATTAATGCCTTTGTCGACCTTGGTCATAAAATAATTATTCAAAATACGCTCTTTAAGGCCTATGACGGTGATTTACAGATACTGTTGACCGCCGTGGTTAATGGTTTGATCTTACTTCCCTTTATTTTGCTTTTTACCCCGTCGGGATTCTTAGCTGATAAGTACCCTAAAAATAAGGTGATGCAGCTATCTGCGTGGGGCGGCGTTGTTATTACTTTGTTAATCACAACCTGTTACTACTTAGGGCTTTTTATCCCTGCTTTTGGGCTGACTTTTGTACTTGCGCTGCAAAGTGCTTTTTACTCGCCCGCTAAATACGGATATATAAAAGAATTAGTCGGCGCGAATAACCTGAGCGAAGGTAATAGCTGGGTTCAGGCGGTGACTATGGTCGCCATTTTAAGTGGTATTGTTGTTTTCTCACTACTATTTGAATTGAGTTTGGATGGCGCGGTACAGCTTTCACCGGAAGAGAGTTTAATGTCATGCGCACCCCTAGGTTGGCTTTTAGTTGCTGGTGCGGTTGTTGAACTCTATTTAGCGTATCAGCTGCCTGAACTACAGAAAACCGATAAGAAAGCGGTTTTTGATACTAAGGCTTATCTAACGGGTCGAGCTTTAAAACGCAACCTTGGCTTACTTAAAAGCAAACGTCCTATCTGGTTGTCGATTATTGGACTATCTATTTTTTGGTCAATTAGTCAGGTGATGCTGGCCGTCTTTCCTGCGTTTGCCGAAGAACATATGGATCAACATAATACCTTCGTGATTCAAGGCATCATGGCGTTTGCAGGTATAGGGATAATGCTGGGCTCTATCTTGGCTGGGCGGTTTTCTAAACACTATATCAATGTCGGTTTAATTCCTGTTGGGGCTGTGGGTGTTGCGGGTGGGCTGATTCTTTTGCCTCAGCTTGATTCTATGCTTATGCAGGCGGTTGTCTTCTTTTCGATTGGCCTATTTGGCGCATTAATGTGTGTGCCATTAAATGCATTAGTACAGTTTCATGCAGGTGAAACTGAAACTGGACGGGTATTGGCGGGTAGTAATTTTATTCAGAACCTTATGATGCTGAGTTTCTTGTCTCTAACGGTGCTATTTGCGTGGAACAGTATTGATGGACTCTGGTTGCTTTGGTTACTGGCCGCGTTGGGGGTTGGGGGAGCTATCTATGCGATTGTCACCTTGCCTCAGGCATTTATCAAAGTCTTAGTAATGCTTTTGTTTCGCCGGAAATATAATCTTCAGGTACTAGGTTTTGAAAACTTACCTGAAGCGGGTAAAGGGACGTTGCTATTAGGTAATCATATTAGCTGGTTAGATTGGGCAATGATCCAGATGGCCTGTCCTCGCCATATTCATTTTGTCATGGAGCGCAGTATATATGAGCGCTGGTACCTCCGTTGGTTCTTAGATCTATTTAAAGTAATCCCTATCTCTCAGGGTAAAAGCCGCCAAGCGCTTGAACAGGTACGTGAGTTAATTAGTAGTGGCGAAGTCGTGTGCTTGTTCCCTGAAGGCGCGATCAGCCATATAGGACAGCTAGGTGAGTTTAGACGCGGTTTCGAGAAAGCCTGTGAGGGTGCGGACGGCGTCATTGTACCTTTCTATATGCGTGGATTGTGGGGAAGTCGCTTCTCCCGCTCGACCGATAAAATGAAAACCATCCGCCGTAACGGTTCTAAACGAGATGTCATAGTCGCTTATGGTCAGCCAATGTCGATTGATAGTTGTGCTGCTGAGGTTAAGCAAAAGGTGTTTGAGTTATCCATTCGCACCTGGGAGCAATATACAGAAACCCTTGAAACACTTCCAAGTGCCTTTGTTCGTAGCATGAAAAATGCCGATGGTGGTTATGCGATAGCCGATGTGGATGGTGGGCCGCTGAGTCACCGGAAGTTATTAACTGCCACGGCTTTGTTTAGAAAAAGAATGGTACGAACAGAAGGGAATAATATTGGTTTGTTGGTGCCAACGTCGAGTGCTGGTGCTATCGCTAATATGGCTGCGTTAATGGCAGGAAAAACCGTAGTGAATATGAACTTTACTGCACCTGTAAACTCTCTGAAATCCGCGCTAGAGCAAGCGGATGTAAAGACTATTGTTACCTCGCGTCGGTTTGTGATTAAGCTGAAAGCACGTGGCGCCGATCTATCTGAGTTATTTGAGGGACGAGATCTGTTGTATATGGAAGATATTAAAGAACAGATCAGTAAAACTGAAGGACTACTAACTTTAGGGTTAGTATCGCTGATGCCGACTTCATGGTTACAATTTTGGTTGTGTCATAAAGCACATGTGGATCAAACAGCGGCCATACTATTTTCTTCCGGTAGTGAGGGGGCGCCTAAGGGTGTGATGTTAAGTCATCGGAATATCATGGGAAATCTTCGTCAAACGGCTGATGTTCTCAATGTACGTGAAGATGATTGTATTATGGCTACTTTGCCTTTATTTCATGCGTTTGGCCTAACGGTAACTTGTTTTATGCCATTGATTGAGGGAATGCCGGTTGTTTGCCATCCCGATCCAACTGATGCGCCTAAAATAGGTAAAGGTGTAGCACGTTATAAAGCAACATTGATGTGTGCCACCTCCACCTTTTTGCGTTTATATACACGGAATAAGCGGGTTCACCCACTTATGTTCCAGTCGCTTCGAGCTGTAGTGGCCGGTGCAGAGAAACTTGATTCTGCTGTACGAGAGGGATTCGAGAAAAAATACCATGTACCTGTTGTCGAAGGTTATGGCTCTACAGAAACCACTCCTGTCGCAAGTACTAATTTACCTGATGCTTTAGATACAGACTGGTGGACAGTACAGGTGGGAAACAAACCCGGTACGGTTGGTATGGCCTTACCCGGCTCGACTTTCCGTATAGTGGACCCGGAAACCTTAGATGAACTCCCTATAGGTGAAGATGGGTTGATTTTGATTGGGGGTACTCAAATCATGCAGGGCTATTTAAATAATCCAGAAAAAACAGCCGAAGTGGTTGTCGAGATGGATGGAATTCGTTGGTATAAAAGTGGCGATAAAGGCCATTTAGATGAAGATGGATTCTTAACTATTGTCGATCGCTATAGTCGTTTCGCTAAGTTGGGTGGGGAGATGGTGAGTCTTACTGCGATAGAGGGCGAGGTGCGTCGTATATTAGAGCTGACAGAACAGCCTTTGGTCGCGGTGAATCTGCCTGACTTGAAAAAGGGTGAGAAGGTGATTCTTCTCATCGAAGAGATCGATGTTGATGATGTGCGGGACCGTTTAGTGAAAGGTGGAATGGCGCCGATGATGATACCGTCAGATGTCTATAATGTTGAGGCCGTCCCTGTTTTAGGCAGTGGTAAAACAAACTTTAGTGCGGCCCGAGAGATGGCGGAGGCTATGGCTCGCCCCGCATAAACAAAGCGGCGAACATACTTCGTTTTAGTAGGTATTGCTTAGTTTTATATAATTCCTAGTAATCTACTTGGTTATTATGGGTTATACTGTGAGTCTATATAATTAGAAGGTCATAATGAGTTTTTTTAAACAGTTTTTTAACCGACATTCTAAAGCTCAGAAAGCGGAGAGAACCGTGTCAAATATTGAATCTAAAGTCACTGACTTATTAGCGGAAATCGATGATCCGTTGATGGGGACGGATCTTATTACTGCGCACCATGTTAAAGAAGTGTCTCTAACCTCTGGTAAATTAGTTATTGCCATTGAGTTTGTTTATCCAAGTGAAGGTGTTGCAGCAACTTTTAAACAACGCATCAGTGAAAAAATGTTGGCCTTGGATGAGGTGTCTGAATGTGAGGTGATCTTGAGTCATCAGATTGCCTCCAATCAAGGGCAAAACCAGCTTCCTTCGATGTCAGGTGTTAAGAATGTTATTGCTATCGCTTCAGGTAAAGGGGGTGTTGGTAAATCGACCACGGCGGTTAACTTAGCGCTGGCGATGGCTGCTGAGGGTGCAAAAGTAGGTGTTCTTGATGCTGATATTTATGGCCCAAGCCAAGGCATGATGCTCGGTGTAGACGAGGGAGTTCGCCCTTCTCAACATGATGAGAAGCATTTTAACCCTATTGAAGCGCATGGCTTACAGTCGATGTCGATGAGTTATCTAATCGAAGATAATACGGCGATGGTATGGCGAGGCCCAATGGCGGCAGGTGCGTTACAGCAGTTGTTAACGCAAACACGCTGGCATGATCTTGATTACCTGTTTATTGATATGCCACCTGGCACCGGTGATATTCAGTTGACGTTATCGCAAAAGGTACCGGTTGCGGGGGCGGTTATCGTAACAACGCCGCAGGATATTGCTTTGCTGGATGCGAAAAAAGGGATAGAGATGTTCCGTAAAGTCGATATTGATGTACTCGGGGTCATTGAAAATATGAGTACTCATATATGCAGCAACTGTGGCCATACTGAAGCGATCTTTGGCGATGGCGGTGGGAAAGAGATTGCAGAGCTCTACGATACGGAACTCTTAGGTCAATTACCATTAGCCTTATCTATTCGTCAGCAAGTTGATTCAGGAACACCTACCGTAGCCGCTGATCCTGAAGGGGAATATGCGCTAATCTATCGGGAGGTTGCTCGTAAGTTAGCAGTAAGGTTGGCTACAAAAAATACTAGCCATGTTGCCGTGCCTACCATTGTTGTTTCTGACGATTAATGTCTGTTCTGCAGGTTAAGATCGGCGTTTTTTTGAATGTTTATGGCTTGATTGAGATCAAAAAATAACCAGTTATTTTGTTAGTCTTTAAAATATTGTCTACACTGATAGTTCGACGATTAGACGGATCATATAAAAATAAATGAGGGATGTTGTTATGGATTATAGAGAGACAGCAGATATTAGAGAGATACAGGTAAAGCCTTCAGCACCTTCCCGTAGTGATATGGCGAGAGAGCTTCGAAAACAAGCTGATAGCTTGAGAGATGAAGGCAATACAGCGGCAGAGTTCTGGCTTGCTGATCAATATGAAAAGACGGCTAACCTGCTAAATTAATTTTATTTAATTAGATATTGTTAATAAATAAAATAAACGACCCCTAGAGGGTCGTTTTTTATATGTGGCTCGTGTGATTGATCTTTG
This sequence comes from Neptuniibacter sp. 1_MG-2023, assembly GCF_030547185.1. Classification (GTDB taxonomy): domain Bacteria; phylum Pseudomonadota; class Gammaproteobacteria; order Pseudomonadales; family Balneatricaceae; genus Neptuniibacter. The sequence goes on along the minus strand of NZ_JAUOQR010000001.1, from coordinate 470,423 downwards.
TTCATCTCTATTAAAAAAGGTACAATATGCGGCTAGAAAATTATTAACTACTGGATAGGCCAATATGGGCATTAAAGCTGATCGTTGGATTCGTCGTATGGCGGAAGAGAAGGATATGATTTCACCTTTTGAACCGGGTCAGGTTCGTGAGGTTAATGGATCACGTATCGTCTCTTATGGAACATCTAGTTACGGCTATGATGTACGTTGTGCGAATGAGTTTAAAATTTTCACCAACATCAACTCATCCATTGTCGATCCTAAAGATTTTGATGACGGTAGTTTTGTCGATGTTCAATCGGATGTTTGTATTATCCCGCCAAACTCATTCGCGTTAGCGCGAACTGTTGAGTATTTCAAAATCCCTCGCGATGTATTAACCATCTGTTTAGGCAAAAGCACTTATGCCCGTTGCGGTATTATTGTTAATGTCACGCCATTGGAGCCTGAGTGGGAAGGCCATGTAACGTTAGAGTTTTCTAATACCACCCCGCTACCTGCAAAAATTTATGCCAACGAAGGGGTTGCTCAAATGCTGTTTCTTCAGGGAAGTGAGGTTTGTGAAACCTCATATAAAGATCGCGATGGTAAGTATCAGGGTCAGACTGGTGTTGTGGTTCCTCGTACTTAACTTTGACTGTATCTATAAATGATTTTAAAGCACGAAAAAATTAGTTTATTTTGGGACCAGCTCCAAGAAACCATTGAGCAACTTCTATCGAGTAGAAGTGATGATCGTTTTGAGGCGGAGCCGTTACTAAAGCAATACCGTGAGCAATTACAAAAGATTGATAGCAACCTGACGTTTCATTTTCAGAGCGATGAGGATGAAGAGGGGGCTTTAGAGATGGTTTTTGGTTGTGATGGCTTTCCTGAATCAATCCATTCTGTGTTAAGTGTCATAGGCGCAGCGCCAGAATTGACCGGAATAGAATTTAAGGCCTTTAATAATCGCTACGACCCTATTCCATTATCGGTGAATATTGGCGATGAGTTCTGCGAAATTCATGATTTTTGGTGTCGTGTAAATGTTGTAAATAATCGCATGCACTTAGAGATCTATTTGGAAAATGCGCCAAAAGTTTTGGACATGGATCCTAGGGTAGAAGCGGTTATGATCTATCTAGATGCATTGATTGGTGAGTATGAGCTGATGACTCGTGTGTGGGCGCTGGATTGGTTTGAAATACCTAAATCGCCTGAAGATTATGGTTTAACTAAGTTGGTTGATTTACGTGATTATTTTGACGAAGTTAAACAAGGTGCATCTCCTATAGGGATTACGTTACATTAATCTATTTCGAGACCAACGATAAATGTGAAGTGCTGACGCAGTTTGATCATTAGTAATGAGCTTCTGCGTCTTAGTTTCTCAGTTGTCTGAGAGAATATAAACACTGCCTTCTTCATCTTCAGTTTGTTTTTCGCCCGCTTTGAATAAAGTACGCATTTGTTTCCCTTCCTTGTCTTTTTTAGTTGCTTCCTAAGTAACAATCGACCATTGTTTTATTAATCTTAGCTTTTTAAGTTAAATTTTTATCATTTTCTTGGAATTAGGCGTTATATGAGCGGATTGCTAACAGCTTTACTCGAAGAGGTTCGTATTGAGTATATATCGCGTATGCAGGCTACTGCTTGTAATGAGCCTTATTTAACTGCTGAGCGTTTATGTCATGAGCGGCTCTTTCTTGATGCAGACTTTTTAGCTGAAATTATAGAGCAGGATCCAACACTTCTCGCAGCTCGTGCTGGTGATTTTATTATGAATAAACAGGCGAGCGAAAATCCCTCCGTTGGAATTATTGTTTGTAGCAATATTTTGGCGGCTGCTTTAGAGGGCTTATTAGCTGTTGCTGTAGATCGTGAATGGCTGGAAACTGATGATAAAGGGCATATTTTAGTTGATGATGAAGAGTTGCTAAAGGATAGTCAGTATCCGATTAATATTGATTACAGCCAGTCAGAAACGGCAAAGCGTAATATTAGTATGGGAGGGGCGAGTAAGCTGTCTCAGATATTTTCTGCCGCAGAGTCCGAATATCTAGACTCATTGCAGCAAAGTACGCGTGACCTCGATCCTTATCAGCGGGCGCTTGATATATCATCTAGTTATTCAGTGTTTGCACCAGAAGATATCTCCCCGCTTGTTGCCGAGAATCCAATGCTGCTTGGTTTAAGGCCTGAAGATATGATGGATGAAGATCTGTTTGATGGTGATCCTCCAGCAGGTTTGATTATTAGTGCCCACTTAACCCAGATGTTGCTCCAGCATATGCTTGAGTTAGGCGTAGAGCAGGGTGTGCTAGTGCTGGATAGTAGTGGTCATATTATTGTGCCTGATGCACCTAAAGCCCCACCGACTATCCATTAAGAACTTAGTAGACAGCTTTATAGTATATCGAAATCGATTTTGTTTTCCGCTACATGGAATAGAGATGCAACAACTTGGCGATCATAACGCTTACCTGCATCTTTGAGAATGATCGCTAATGCCGTTTCTACTGGTAAGCTCTCTCTATAGGCTCTAGGACTAATCATAGCGACAAAATCGTTTACTGTTGTAAGTATTCGCGAGTTGAGTAAGAGTTCATCACCAGATATTCCGTTAGAGCCAGAGCCGTCTAAGTATTCATGTTTCTGGAGTATTGTTTCTAATACCGGCCCGTCAAATTCAATATTTTGTAGTATTTCACGAGTATGTTGGACCTCATTTTGGACAACTTCTCTCTCTTGATCTGTTAAAGGCTCTGTTTTTGTTAACAGGCTCTGGGGGATAGATAGTTTCCCTAAATTACAAAGGTTTGCTGCAATTTCAAGAGAGGCTCGGTCATTTTCCTCAAGCGCCATAGCGTCAGCAACCGCAAGTGCTATTTTGGCGGTTTTTTGCGAATGGTTGGCTGAATAAGGGTCATGTAGGTCAATCGCGTTCATCAACGATTGCATGATCTGACGAAGTAGCTGAGTTTGTCGCTTTTGATGCTCTTCAATTAAAGTAATATCGTGGAAGTGGAGCATTACCGATGCTGTGTCACCGTAGAGCATAGGCACTAAGCTAATTACAAAAGTACTGAGGGTTCCTTGGAGTTCTAATGATCTTTTATAAGATCCATCTTTTTGACTTTCAAAACATTCTTCTATCAAAGGGGACAGTTGTTCAGCGTAATGGCTCCCTAGTACGGAGTTTAGGTTTTTGCCTTCACTATCGTCAGGGTTAATTGAAACTTTACTGGCTAGTGCATGGTTGATAAATACAAGGTTAATATCATTATCAACAATCATGACCATATCGGTCACATTGTTATTAATCGCATCAAGCAGGCTTGTTTTTTCTTTTAAGGCTAGAGCGGTGGTTCGCAACTCTTCGTTTGACTTCTGCTCCTTCAAAAGGTGTCCGTACCAACCTGCAGCGACTAGCATTGCTAACAGCGCGAGTGTGCCAAGCACTAACATCATTTGTAGGTTTGCTTGTTCCTCTGCGCTTTGCCCTAGGGCATCGTTACGGTCTACTTTAATAATGAGTTTAAGGTTTGTGCTGGCAATATTCCGGCTAACAGCTAATACATCTATGCCTCGATAATCTTTCGCCTGAATGAATTGTCCTGGCGCATTGAAGGCAAGCGCTGCTGCACTTTGTCCATTCATCGGAATGACTTTTGTCAATGCTGAGCTTTTATCTTGGCGTAGAGGGCTTGCGTAAACTAAGCCTTCGTCTTTTTGTTGTAGTAGTGCAGATTCTAGGGATTGTAGCTCGACACTATAATTACGGAGCAAGCTGTAGAGTTCTTTTTCAGCATTTTTTATCCCGACTAAATAACCAATGATCTTTCCTTCAGCGCCAAATTGCGGCAGCCCAGTGATAGCGCTAACAAAGGCGATTTGACTTGTTTGGTTTTCATTCATCCATATGCGGGTGGCAGAGACTACTCCCGCTGATAAATCGGATTTAATAGTGTCGTGAATTTCGTTATTAATAGGGGCTAAGCCCGGGGTAGCAGCAATGGGTTTTAAATTAGCGTCGTACAGGGCAAGGGAGCTATTTGCGATAATCCGAAGATTGGCGTTTACACTACTTCTCATTTTATCAGTATAACCTTCACGGTTAGCGGCTGCGATAATAAGGTTTCTAAGGTAATCAATTTGTGCCGTTTTCTCTTGTTCGGCTGATGTTTTACCTGTTAATCGTTGAAGGTATAACCGAACGGAATTGTTATCTGCAATCTCTTTAAGAGGGGCTTCTGTAGAAAACATCCACCTTGTTACGCTTAAGCTTTGATTATCAGCGAGCGCCGATAAGGTTGTTTGCCAGTGCTGGACACTCTGGGTTTGTTGATTCTCAGTGAAACGGTTGATTAACAGCATACATATCATAAAGATAAGTGTGAGGCTGATAACGCCAGTGGTTAAAATACGTTTCATGCTGATAATCCAAAGTGTGTGAGTAAATTATTTTATGCTAGCTAGATACTAGCAGTAATCTTAATAAACCGGCATATGTAGCCACCAGCGTTTTTCATTAACTGTATAAAGAGGGGTGTAATGTTTGATGCTTCGATGGGAAATAACTTGTCGACTTTGATTGTCTAGAATTAATTCATCACCACCATATTTTACCGCTAACACCGCGTGGCCAATGCGTAAGTTGGTATCTTGTAATACCACTATGCGTAGCTCGTCGTTGCTAAAGCCTAATAGTCGTAAGGAGAAAAATTTAGTTAACGAGTAATCTTCGCAATCGCCACTACGAGATAGAAACTCTCTTACCACTGCCCAGTAATCCTCTTTTCCGTAATTATCAATATCTTGAATATAAGGTTGGCGGTTTGCATATTGATTTACCCGTTCGAGTTGCTGCCTTTTTGGAAGTCCTTTGATGCTATTAAGAAAATTATACCAAGGCTTTAAATTACATAAGCCTGATTCTCTGCATATCTGTTCTGGTGTATCTTCTCTTAAGTGTCGTTCCATATAGCTGAGCCAATCGGGCAACTCACTTAATGAGCGCTGCGGTAGTTCTTGTGAACCAAAAAGGCCTGCATAGGTCGGGGATGACCATGTTAAGGGGATTAATAAAATGACTCCAATTATTAGGAGTGAATAGGACGCTCTCATCAACAGCGATCTCAATATATATGCAGATTGTGTAAGCATATCTAACTAGGCCAAAAATTCCACTGTTCATATTTTAAACTTTGTGAAGTGGCCAATAAGTGAGGATGCGAATATCGTTTGGGTTGTGTTCTTTATGATCTGTACAGATAGTCTTGAAATGTACTAATAAGATGAAAAAAATACAATTTGTTTTGGGCCATTTTTGATACCTTTTTTGCGGTTAAGAGCTACTCTTTAGTTAAGAGAAAAAGATAGATATAGATTAAGGGGCTGGATGTTACAGCGCTTTAAGGAGGTGTGTCATGGACTTCAAAAGAATTGCTTTAGCAGCGTTGGTCTCTTCTGTTGTTGCGTCTTCTGCTTTTTCAGATCAGCAGCAAGGAGAGGAACAAGACTCTGTTCATGAGTGGGGGCCTTGGGCTATCCGGTAACAACAGCTGCAGGGCCTGAGATAGCTGTAAATCCTTTGCTTCTAGCAGGTGGTGCAGGGCCTGAATATGTGTTTTTTGATCCAGAAATAGCAGGTCCCGGGGGAGATGATCCATTAGTGAATGGTTGTCAGCCTGGAATGCCTTGTGGTTACGCGACTTACTATCTGCTTATGTCTGGTTCTGAAGATAATGTAAGGGCCCCAGAACAAGGCTATCGTTCCAGTGGTTTCTTTGTTCGGCGAGGTGTATCCAGTTTGACACCTGTTGTGGCGGGTTTTTCAATGGAAGGTTATACCGACAGTGAGCAAAGAATAGGGCGTTACGATGCGCTAGGATTTACTGTTGCATCGAATAGCGGTGATAGTCGGTACGTTGATCTATCATCTTTGCCACTTGATGAGCGTATGTGGCTAGGTTCTATGGTCGCTCATTATGGTTACGATGATGATAATTTAAGATTAGATGGACTAACCGATACATCTATCAGGTGCTTAGGTAATTGTCAGGGACGCTTTGCTCCATATATGCGGCTGGATTATGGGCATTTAGGTGGTTTGGAAGGTAGTAATTTGTCCCATGGGCTCTGGTTTTCTAGCGCCGGTGGTCAAGAAGGTGGAGGTACTCAGACTTATTTGGGTAGTTTTGTGTTTGGTATTACATCTACACTGGATGACTTGACTGCTCTACAGGCTGAGCTGGATGCTATGAATAGTTTTTCTGAACTTAGTAGTAATCTGGTCGCTGAGTATAGAGGGCATAGTGCTTGGGGAGCAGGTGTGCAGCTGAGTGTTAATTTCTCCAATCAAACTTGGGGCGGCTCTTTTAATGGAGGGCAAGATGGACAGGTTATGGCGTATGCCAGTGAAAATGGCACTACTATCGTGGGGCAGGTTGGTTTTAACATAGATGGCGGTACAATAAATGGTGTTAATTTAAATGCGGATTCTAATGCATTAAGTGCCTTGGATGGCACAGTCTCTGGGAATGTGAATGCTAGCTTTTTTGGCGACAATGCAGGTGAAATCGGTGGTGTTGCTGATATTGTGAAAACACAAACTGTCACTCAGCCTAGCGTCGTTTCTGAAAATATAGCGGGTTATACTGATGCTGTTTATGTAACAACCTTTAGTGCAAACCTTCAAATACCTAAAGAGAAAGGTATTTAGTGAAAAAGTATTATATTGAATTGTTCGACTAAAAGGCACTTTATTAAAGTGCCTTTTTTGTTGTGTGAAATATACTCAGTAGTTATACTCGCAGTTAATAACGCTAGCCTATTAACAAATAGCGTGCATATTAAGGAAGGGGAGTTTGAAGATGAGGAATTACAGCGGGATTTCTGTGCTGTCTGGTGTTGTATTGTCAATGATGGCGAGTTCTGTCGTGGCAGAAAACAACACGGCAGAGCAGTTTGATCCAGAGCAGTTTTTCAAACAGGGAATGGAGGAGCGTGAAAAAGGTGCTCCTTATAGTGCTATAGAATCATTTCAAACTATTCTTAGTAACCAGCCATCATTACATCGTGCTCGTTTGGAATTGGCTGTGGCTTATATGCAGACATTGCAGTATCGAGAAGCTGAAGAGCAAGCGCAAGAGGTTTTAGATGATCCGCAAACCCCTGCGAGCGTGCGCGTATCTATATTGGCATTCTTAGCTCAGTTGAAAAGAGATGAAGAACAGTTAAATCCACAGCATGACCATAAGTTTAATTTGTCAGCGGGTGTGTTGTTTGATAGCAATGTAAATGTAGGCCCTTCGAGCTCAGTTGTTAATGTTAATGGGACGCCATTTACTATTACAGGTGGTTCGCCAGTTAGTGATAATGCTTTAGTGGTTAGTGGTAGTTATGATCATAGTTATCGCACAGGTAAAACGTTCCGTTTAGGGCAGAGTACCGGTATGTTGTTTTGGCAGAGTGGGGCATCTGTTTATCATCGTGGTTATGATACTGAAGATGATTTTGATTTAGATGTGTTGTCATTGCGTACAGGACCTGCGGTTATTACCAATAAAAAATGGCGAGGCAATGTTGCGCTGCAGGTAGATCATATTCGTTTGGGAGGAAATGATCTTGCTAATTATCTTGGCCTTCAGCCGTCGATGACATGGTCGTTTGATAGCAGTACAGAATTGACGCTTGATGCTGAATTTACGGATCGTAATTTCCAGGAAGCTAGCGATCAAGGTCGTGACTCTGATTACTACTCTGTTGGGATAGCGCTAGGTAAAGGGTATAGAAATAATACGGTTGGTGTTCAGGCTGGGATTGAAAGTTTTGAAAATGATGCTAACGAAGCTGAATTTTCTAACAATGGTTGGGAAGTGTTTGCTGGTGTGAATTGGCAGGTTCAGCCTATGACGAGCTTATTCAGCCGAGTATCTTATAATGAGTCTGATTTTAAAGGTATTGTGACCGGTGTGGGTAAAGTTAGGGATGATGAGCAGATTCAGTTGATTATCGGTGGTAAACACACCTTCGCTAACGAATTAGAGTTGTCTGCTGTATGGATGAGAGTAGAGGCTGATTCTAATGTTGAACTATATCAGTATGATCGTAATCAGCTATCAATTAATTTGGCTAAAAAGTTCTAATTTCTAAATACAGTATCTAAGAATAAGGGCCTCTTTTTAGAGGCCTTTTTCATTTTAAGGTGTGGGGCTGTTTAGGGAATTCCATTGCTATAGCGATGAGCTTTGATATAGCGTTCAATATTTTGTTAGTAGGACGTCTTTCAGGCTAGTGGTGGTAAAAGTAGTAATATAGATATTCTTATCTTTAGGTAATCAACGACTGGTAAATAGACGTTATTCAACTACAATTTATATAGGTTGAGTGGAACTGTTTTATTGCTCTAATTAGTCGTTTTAGATTCATTCATCGTCTTTGTTGAAGGGAAAGTGTAGCTGATTTTTTATCAGCGACTATATTATGAATACGGGGCGTTAATGTTTGAATTTTGTAAGGCGCTGCTAAATACTTGGTAGTGGAATTGTAGGCTCGACCGGAGAAAATTTAAGTTATAGCCCCTAATGGAGTCGTTGCTGTTTATTGTGGTGGTGTTATATCCGCTAAAGGGGCATGTTTGAAAAAGGCTATTTTGGTGGGTACTTCTTTTATTCTTTTATAAATGTATCGATAAAAAAGTTACCTGTACCTTGGTACAATTACAAACATGGTTTATATGTATAAAATATGAACATATAACGTATTCATTACCCGCCTGTGTTTAAACACTAGGAGCTGGGTCGCTCATTAAGATAAGGGATATAATGATGTTTAAGCGAAATCTAGTTTCTGTATCAATAGCTTCAATTCTTTTAACTTCAGCGTTGTCGGTTTCAGCTAATACAGGTTCTTCTGATGAAGAAGAGGATTCTGTAAGATCTTGGGGCCAGTGGGCGCAAAATTTTGCAACTGCGGCAGGTGGTGAAATTAATACAGCGGCCTTAGGATTAGCGTTTGCTGGTGTAGGTCAAGGTGAGACTGGTCGTAATGGGCAAAATGAACCTGGATTTAATGTACCAGTAGATCCAGTAGATCCAGTAGATCCAGTAGATCCAGTAGATCCAGTAGATCCAGTAGATATTGCGCTATGCGAAGCTGGTGCAGTCTGTGGGTTTGTTACTATTCGAGAGTCTAGCTATTCTCAAAATTCGGCCCCTACGTCTCAAGGTGAACAAAGTAGGCTTCCAGTACCGCCAAGATTTGCTGTTGGTGATGTAGGTACTTTTACAGCCGATATTTATGAAGCAGATGCAGATCGTCCTCTTTTGCAAAGAGTGTTGTTTCCTCGTATTGCTGGTTCTTTTGATGTGCAAGGCAATGAAGGCTATGAGCTAGTGGTTGATGAGGCTACAGGTACGTTCGGTTATGGCTGGGGTGGCTTAGCTAAACTGGAAGGTAATAGCTATTCTGACGTGTTTTTCTCTAACTTCTTTCCTTTATTAGGTGTTGCAGAGGGTACTTGGTCTAGCAGTACTCTATCTTCATCTGGTTTTGATACTGCTAATGGCGCTGTTTGGGCGGGTATTACAACCTCTCTGGATCAGTTAAATGATTATATTGGTTCTAATGGTGTGATTGCCTCTTATAGCGGTATTACAATGGGTGGAGGTACGTTCGCGGCATCCATTGATTTTGGCAATAATACATGGAATGGTGCTTGGAATAATGGCGATGTTCAAGGTGATGGCTTTGTTCGTACAACAGCTACTAATGTTGTAGGTCAGGTTGCTTTTGCTGTTACTAATGGTACGGTTGATGGTATTAACTTTATGGCGAATTCAGGTAACTTGAGTGCAGTGGATGGAGCCGTAACAGGTACGGTTAATGGTGCAGTGTTTGGTGGTAATGCTCAATCTGTAGTCGGTATGGTTGATATTGTTAAGTCTACAAATGAATACACTGACTTACAGCATGAGACACTGTTTGCGGGTGTTAATGACGCGATTACTTCCCCTGCTGTTCCTGAGTAAACTCTTCTTTGTTTAGTAAAAAAGCCAAGGCTAATGCCTTGGCTTTTTTCTGTATTTTTTTTGTCGGGGTGGACTAAAACGCTCATCTTTCTGTTATAACTTATTTCTTTACCGATAGAGAGCGGACTGTATTGAAAGCGGGCGTGTTTGCATTAGGTCGATCAATGCTGGGGAGTTTGCGTGACTTGGCGCCGATTGTACTTGTCATTGCGTTTTTTCAGCTTGTTGTTTTACAGCAGCCGATTCCTGATTTTTTTAACCTTCTTGTTGGCTTTTTGTGTGTCGTTGCCGGCCTTACTTTTTTTATTTATGGCTTAGAAATGGGGTTGTTTCCCATTGGTGGGAGTATGGCGTATGAGTTTGCGAGAAAAGGAAGTCTTTTTTGGTTATTACTTTTTGCGTTTGCTCTAGGTGTGGGAACGACTGTAGCCGAGCCAGCATTAATTGCGGTCGCGGCTGAAGCGGCTCAGGTGGCTGCAGCTGGTGGTATGATCGCTATGGAGCCTCAAGCTCAACTTGAATATGCGTCCGGCCTTAGGTACACCGTTGCTTTTTCTGTTGGCTTTGCAATTGTTTTGGGGGTGCTTCGTATTCTTAAAGGGTGGCCAATTCAATATATTATTATTGGTGGTTATCTTTTAGTGGTTATTATGACTTTTTTTGCGCCTAAAGAAATAATTGGAATAGCGTATGATTCGGGTGGCGTCACCACCTCGACTATTACAGTGCCTTTAGTGACGGCTCTGGGGGTTGGGTTGGCTTCTTCTATTAAGGGGCGTAATCCGATGATTGATGGCTTTGGGTTGATTGCCTTCGCTTCACTTTCTCCTATGATTTTTGTAATGGCCTATGGAATGTTGATGTAATGGGATTTTGGGAGCAATTTGCTGATATTACACTTGCTACCATAAAAGATGTAATACCTATTGTGGTTATTCTTTTTGGTTTTCAGTTTGGTGTGATCAGACGGCGTATAGCCAACCTTCGAAAGGTGTTAGTTGGTTTTGTTTATGTAGTGCTTGGCCTTGCACTATTTTTGTTAGGACTAGAAAAAGCGTTGTTCCCTATTGGCCGTTTAATGGCTGAGCAGTTAACAGATCCTGATTTTATTCGTGCTTGGAGTGGCCCTTCCGATATGGGCCTTCGTTGGTATGATTATTTTTGGGTGTATATCTTTGCCTTTGCTATAGGTGCCAGCACAACAATCGCCGAACCCTCTCTTATTGCTGTAGCTATGAAGGCGAATGAGGTTTCGGGGGGCTCTATAGGTGTTTGGGGACTTCGGATTGCGGTTGCTATAGGGGTTGCTATAGGGATCTCTTTAGGTGCTTGGCGGATAGTTACAGGGTACCCGATTTACTGGTTTATTATTGCTGGTTATATCATTGTTGTTATTCAAACATTTTTTGCCCCTAAAATGATCGTGCCGTTGGCATATGATTCTGGTGGGGTTACAACATCAACGGTCACGGTTCCTTTAGTTGCAGCATTAGGCTTAGGGTTAGCTGAAACTGTACCGGGACGTAGCGCTTTAATAGATGGTTTTGGCTTGATTGCATTTGCTAGTTTGTTTCCGATAATAACGGTTATGGCATATGCGCAAATTGCAGAATTACGTACTAAACGTAGCAAGATAACGGACTAATAGTAGTCGAAGGGGCGGTTATGCATTTCAAGTTATTAGTGGTTTTTGTAGAAGATTCAAAAACTGAGGCGGTCATGGAAGCTGCGCGCGAAGCGGGTGCTACAGGCGCTACTGTCATTAATAATGCTCGCGGAGAAGGTGTAAATCAGCCTAAAACGTTTTTAGGATTAACGCTTGTATCTCAGCGTGATGTTGTGCTCTTTATTGTTGAAGAGCATTTAAGTCGGAAGATTCTAGAAACAATTTCTAACGTTGCGGAGTTTGAAGAGCATCCTGGTCGTGGAATAGCGATACAAGTTGATATAGAGGATGCAGTAGGGATTGCTCATCAAGTGAAAGAGCTATCGAATATCGTTGAGGATGAGCTATGAAAGTAGAAAAGAAAGTAGTCCGTGTCCGCGATGTAATGACGGATGAGTTTGCTATCATTGATGGTTTAATTACTGTGCAGGATGCTTTGATTGTATTTCAGCAACAAAATTCTGAAGTGCTTATCATTAATAAGCGAAACCCTGATGATGAATATGGACTGTTACTTTTAGCTGATGTGGCCAAGAACGTTGTAGCTAAAGATCGTGCACCGGAGCGGGTCAACGTCTATGAAGTAATGGCTAAGCCGGTCGTTTCCGTGGATCCCGAAATGGATATTCGCTATTGCTCACGTTTGTTTGAGAACTTTGGTTTGGCGCATGCGCCTGTTATTAAGGATGGTAAGGTCTTAGGTGTTGTGAGTTATAGCGGTATTGTTTTAAAGGGTGTGTTGGGCGTTTAAATACAGTAGATTGTTTTACATAGAAAAGCCTGCATGAGCAGGCTTTTTAATTTAGAGTAATGGGCTGCTTACCGTCGTGCGGCTTTTAGTGTGTCGGCAATTAGATAAGCAAGTTCTAAAGCTTGTTCTCCATTAAGACGGGGATCGCAATGAGTGTGGTAGCGATCGGCTAGGCCTTGTTCGCTAATCATGTAAGCGCCACCTATGCATTCTGTTACATTTTGCCCTGTCATTTCGAAATGAACGCCGCCCGCATGGGTGCCTTCCGCTCGGTGTACTTCGAAGAATCCTTTGACCTCTTTAAGGATGGCGTCAACACTACGTGTTTTATAACCACTGGAGGCTTTGATCGTATTGCCATGCATAGGATCTGAACTCCATATCACTTGATGACCGCTCTGTTTGACAGCGCGAACAAGTCTAGGCAGGTGCTCAGTGATTTTATCGGCTCCCATTCGAGTAATTAGTGTAATACGTCCTGCTTCGTTTTCCGGATTCAAAATATTTAACAGCTGCTCTAAGTCGTCAACTTTTGTACTTGGCCCTACTTTAATACCAATGGGATTTTTGACGCCTCGTAAAAACTCCACATGGGCGTGATCGGGTTGACGTGTTCTGTCGCCAATCCAAAGCATATGTGCTGAGCAGTCATACCAGTCACCTGATAGGCTGTCGGTTCTAGTTAAAGCTTGCTCATAACTCAGTAGCAGTGCTTCGTGAGAGGTATAAAGTGCCGTTTCATGGAGCTGGGGTGTGTTGGATGAATTGATACCACAAGCTTCCATAAAACGAATAGATTGATCAATTTGATCCGCTAGATTTTGATATTTATCTGCCAGCGGGCTGTTACTAATAAAGCTTTGGTTCCATGCATGTACTTGATGGAGATCGGCAAAGCCGCCACTAGAAAAAGCTCTTAGCAGGTTAAGCGTCGATGCGGCCTGGTGGTAAGCGGTTACTAAACGCTCAGGATCAGGCTGTCGGGCGCTTTCCGTAAACTCAATACCGTTAATGATATCACCACGGTAACTGGGTAATTCAACGCCTTGGCTGCTTTCCATGTCGCTGGAACGAGGTTTTGCGTATTGTCCTGCAATTCGACCTACTTTTACTATAGGGCTGCTTGCCGAGAAGGTCATGACAATGGCCATCTGCATAAGGACTTTGAAGGTATCACGGATCTTATCGGCGCTAAATTCGTTAAAGCTCTCAGCGCAGTCTCCACCTTGGAGAAGAAAAGCTTTACCTTGGGCAACCTCAGCTAGCTCTTTCTTTAGTTGGTTTATTTCGCCGGCAAATACCAAGGGCGGCATTTTGCTTAATGTTGCTTCGGCATCCATTAATGCTTTTTGGTCAGTGTATTCGGGCTGTTGAAGAATAGGTTTATCTCTCCAACTAGTCGGTGTCCATATTTGTGTGGTCATTTTCTGAATCCTAGAGTGTTCTAGTTTAAAGCTAAAAATATAAAGATTATTTAAATAGAGGAGCGGAGGCGGCCTGTAAATTTTGTGCAGATAGCACGAAGTCTACAGACCTAAATAAAATAGGAGTATAGAAAAAAAGCAGGGCAGGTAATGTAGTTTGATTGCAGGGCTGCTGCATTCATATTGCTACGATTCACGTTTAAATACTTATCTTGTTAAATGTTGATTAATTATTTATATCATTTATTAAGCGGTCTTAATACCCGTTAAATTACGGAAAGAGATATCTTTTGCTGTATTAAGGAAGTCGACCATAAATTCTGCATCTTTTTGGTCATCGCGAATCGCTGCATAAAGGGTACACCATATGCCTTTTTCGCCTAGAGGTTTGGAGGCTATGTATTCCCGTTGGATGTACTCATGTAGTGCCCAGTTTGGTAGGGCGGCTACACCGCGACCGCTTGCCACTAGCTGTAGCATCATAATCGTCAGCTCAGCGGTTCTTATGGTTTGTGGCTCTACACCCGCTTCATCTAGAAAGTGATTAAATATATCCAACCGCTGGTGCTCTACCGGGTAGGTGATAAGCGTTTCTTGTGCGAGGTCTTCCGGATGGATAAAGCGTCTTGCCATTAATCGGTGTTGCTTGCTGATCGCCAATCGAGACTCGTAGGTGAATAACGGGATATAGGTGATCCCATTACGGGGCTCTGGATCTGATGTGATAACTAGATCTAAATCGCCGCGTGCGAGGGCGGGTAGCGGTTGAAAACTAAAACCACTTGATAGATCAAGCTCAATTTCAGGCCAATGTTGACGGAAATGATCAATGGTTGGCATTAACCAGTCAAAGCAGCTATGGCATTCTATACATAAATTAAGTCGGCCTGCTTCGCCGCCTGCAAGGCGCGCAATATCGCGTTCTGTATTACGAATCATGGGCAGTATTTCATCGGCTAGTGTGAGTAGACGTTGGCCTGCGCTGGTAAAGCAAATAGGTTTTGTTTTACGAATAAAAAGAGAGCAGTTAAGACGATCTTCTAAGTCTTTAATCTGATGTGATAGGGCTGATTGAGTGAGGTGAACTCGTTCTGCTGCTTCGACAAGACTACCAGCGTCGCGTAAAGCGGACAGTGTTTTTAGATGTCGAAGTTCAACCATTTGCTCGTCTCTCTAGTGGGTGATCCTATAATCGGAATATACGCAGTATAGTACGTTGGAGCAAGAAGAGCAGGTAACCCAGAAAATTACTGTGGTTACCTTACTTTATTTGACAAGTAGAAACTCTAATAATGCTTTTTGCGCATGCAGTCTATTCTCAGCTTCATCGAATACAACCGAACGAGGATCATCCATCATATCTATACTAATCTCTTCGCCGCGATGGGCTGGAAGGCAATGCATAAATAAAGCATCTTCATTTGCATGATCCATAAGCGCTGGAGAAACTTGAAAACCAGAGAATTTCTTCTCCCGTTCCTTTTGTTCCTCTTCTTGGCCCATGGAAGCCCATACATCGGTGACGATCAGATCGCTGCCTGAAACTGCTTCTTGAGGAGAGCGTGTAATAAATACCCGTTCTTTATTTTCCTCAACCAGCTCCATATTTGGATCGAACCCTTCTGGGCAGGCAATATTAAGTTTGAAATCAAACTGTTTTGCCGCATTAATATAGGAGTGGCACATGTTGTTGCCATCACCGATCCACGTGACGGTTTTTCCTTGAATTTCACCCCGATGTTCAAAGTAAGTTTGCATATCTGCAAGCAGTTGGCAGGGATGGTATTCATCGGTAAGCGCGTTAATAACCGGTACAGATGAGTTGGCGGCAAAGTCCTCAACCAGCTGGTGGCTAAATGTTCTAATCATTACCACATCAACCATGCTAGATATCACTTTAGCGCTATCGCTAATCGGTTCACCGCGGCCTAGCTGTGTATCCCGTGGGGATAAAAACATTGCGTGGCCGCCAAATTGCGCCATACCTGCTTCAAAAGAAACACGGGTACGAGTCGATGACTTTTCGAAGATCATCGACATTACTTTGCTTTTCAGTGGCTCATAGACTTCGCCGCGATTTCTAATGGCTTTAAGTTCGCTTGCCCGTCGAATCAATCGGCGTAGTTCGGTTGAGTTGAGATCATTTAGTGTTAAAAAGTGTCTAATAGTCATTATACTCTGCGGTCGCCATTGGGTGCTTCTGGGAGATCATCTGAGCTGCGTTCATCAGCCGCATAAATCCTAATAATTTGTGAAAGCGTATTGACCAAAAGTTCAGCTTCGCTGTCGGTCATTGTTAAAGGAGGGAGCATCCTTACGACTTTTCCGCCGCCAGTAATGTTCAATAGAATGCCTTTCACTTTTGCTAAGACTGCCAGTTCGCTACCACCGTCGGTGAGTTCTATCGCGATTAGCATACCTTTGTTGCGGATCTCCTTAACGTATTCGGCTGTGCCGATTTCGTTGCGGAAACCCTCAGCAATTTTATTGCCTAATTTTTCTGCGCGGTCACATAAATTCTCATTCATAATAGTGTTCACGACAGCAAGTGCAGCGGCACATGCAAGCGGGTTACCACCATATGTTGAGCCATGAGTACCAGGAGAGAGAATAGTAGCGGCTACACCGCGTGCTAAACAAGCGCCAATAGGTACGCCATTGCCTAAGCCTTTGGCTGTAGTGACAACGTCCGGCAGAATATTATTGTGTTGGTAGGCGAAATATTTACCCGAGCGGCCATTACCGCTTTGTACTTCGTCGAGCATCATTAGCCAGTTATTTTCGTCGCAGATGGTACGAATTTGGTTGAGATAATCATCTGCAGGTATATGAATGCCTGATTCGCCTTGGATCGGCTCTACTAAAACCGCAACGATATTTGGATTGTTTGTTGCGATTGTTTTGATGGCGTCAATATCATCGTAAGGTGCGCGTACAAAACCGCTAACGAGAGGTTCGAAACCTGCTTGGGCTGAACGATTACCTGTAGCACTTAATGTAGCCATTGTGCGGCCGTGGAATGCGTTTTCCATAACGATAATGGCAGGATTATCAATGTTTCGAACTGTGTGGCCGTAGCGGCGAGCAATTTTTATCGCAGCTTCGTTGGCTTCGGCGCCAGAGTTGCCGAAAAAAACATTTTCCATGCCCGAAATCTGGGTTAGGCGTTCCGCCAATTGCTGCTGATTGGGAATGGTATATAAATTTGATGTATGAAGAAGCTTGCCTGCTTGTTCTGATATGGCATGCGTAACAGCCGGGTGTGCATGGCCTAAGCCACATACAGCGATACCGCTTAATGCATCCAGGTATTTATTACCGTTTATATCAAACAACCAGCTGCCTTCTCCGCGCTCGAACGCTACGGACAACCGGTTGTAGGTAGTCATGATAGATTCTACAGCCATGTTTATATTTCCCTACAACGCAAAAAGGCAGCCAAGGCTGCCAATCTAAAGGACGAATAATAGGCAGCTTTAATCGCTTTGGCAAGATCTTGTATCAATAAAGTCAGTAATTTTTTTTAGAGAGGGGGTTGCGGTAGTTGGTAATGATAGAAATTATTTATCGACCTAATTAAGAAATGCAAATGTACATTATCAGAGTAAGATGGTCGGATATATGGTATATTGTTCGCCACAATATCCGTGAGAAATGTTTTCAGAATTAGTAAAGAATATAGGTGTACGAATGAGTGTAATAGATACCATTAAAGAACAGCTTGAGAGTAATGATATTCTGCTTTACATGAAAGGGACGCCTCGTTTCCCTCAGTGTGGCTTTTCATCTCGCGCTTCTGAAGCAGTAATGGCTTGTGGTGAACGTTTTGCCTTTGTCAATATTTTGGAAAACCAAGAGATTCGTGCAGAGTTGCCAAAGTATGCTAATTGGCCAACCTTCCCACAGTTGTGGATTAAAGGTGAGTTAATTGGTGGTTGCGATATTATTTGTGAAATGGCGGAAAGCGGTGAGCTTGAAACCTTAATCAAAGAATCGGTCGCAAATTCTGAAGCAACAGATGCAGAATAAATTTTGAAGAGGTGATGTGCTTGATTTTAAGTGCATCTCTTCTATCATATTATCCCTAACGCTAGATATCACTTAATGGAGATTTATTACAATGGGCGTACTTGTAGGTAAGCAGGCACCTGATTTCACTGCACCAGCTGTATTAGGTAACGGTGAGATTGTTGATTCCTATACACTGTCTGAAGCTACAAAAGGTAAAAAAGCGGTAGTTTTCTTCTACCCACTTGATTTTACTTTTGTTTGTCCTTCTGAACTATTGGCTTTCGATCACCGTATTGAAGAGTTTAAAAAGCGTAATGTAGAAGTGATTGGTGTTTCTATTGATTCTCACTTCTCACATAATGCTTGGCGTAATACGCCTGTTAACGAAGGCGGTATCGGTGCTGTGAACTACACATTGGTTGCTGATATGACTCACAGCATTTGTAAGTCTTTTGATGTTGAGTCTGAAGGTGGTGTAGCTTTCCGTGGTTCTTTCTTGATTGATGAAGATGGTTTAGTTCGTCACCAAGTAGTGAACGATCTGCCACTTGGCCGTAACGTTGATGAAATGCTACGTATGGTTGATGCGCTTGCGTTCCATCAGGAGCATGGTGAAGTTTGTCCAGCGGGCTGGAATCAAGGTGATAAAGGTATGGTTGCATCCCCTGAAGGTGTTGCTTCTTATCTTTCCGAAGAAGGCGATAAGCTTTAATTTTAGCGCTTTTATAAAAAAACCCGCTATTGCGGGTTTTTTTGTGTTTGATAGTAAAGGGGGTTATTTATACGTGATGATGGTTATTCGTAATCATCATAGTTATCGACCATGTCCCACCCGCCTAGCTCTTTCCAGCGGTTGACAATAATGCAAAAAAGCTCGGCAGTTTTGGTTGTGTCATAAAGTGCAGAATGGGCTTGTTTTCCATCGAAATCTATCCCTGCAACTTGGCAAGCTCTAGCTAATACTGTCTGACCAAAGGCTAGTCCGCCTAGTGTAGCTGTGTCGAATGTAGAGAATGGATGGAATGGATTGCGTTTGATATCGGCACGATTAGACGCGGCATTGACAAAGCCTTGATCAAAAGAAGCGTTATGACCGACTAATACGGCACGTTTACAGTCATGAACTTTGATCGATTTGCGAACGGCTTTGAATATTTCTTCAAGTGCTTCGCGTTCGGGAACTGCTTCCCGATTTGGATCAAAAGGGTCTATGCCTGTGAAATCAAGTGCAGATTGCTCAATGTTAGCGCCTTCAAAGGGATCAACTTGAGCTTCAAAGCTTTGGTCTATAATTAAAAAGCCATTTTCATCCATTGTGAGTGTTACAGCGGCAATTTCTAGTAGCGCATCAGTGCGGGCATTAAAACCTGCTGTCTCGACGTCTATAACAACAGGTAGAAATCCGCGGAAGCGGTTTGCCATGGGATGTTTTGTATCATGAAGGTTATTCAAGTGCTGCCCTTACTTGGCGAGGTTTCCGTTTAATCAGAGGTTATTCTAACAGTGTAATTGAAGTCACTCCAATTACCTCCTCAAGATAATGATGTTTTGGCCGAAAAGAAGTAGGTATTGTTGTGTTTATTGAATTTCCTAGGCGGTTTATTCTGTGTTTGTTCGTTTAATTATTTCATTGATCATTTTTTTGTCTGCTTATTCTGTGCAGGCTATGACATTTCGTAGCTCGATTGATGATGCAAAATGGGAGCTTGAAGCTTCAAAATTTAGTTGTCGTCTAAGCCAGCTTATTCCCTCGTTTGGTAATGCTGTATTTGAACATGAGGCCGGTGAATCGGTGCGGTTTATCCTTAAGCCTACTGAAAATGTACATTTTGAAGATGGGGCGAAGCTCGTTGCAGAAGCATCACCTTGGCAGCCTGGAATTGCCCCTCGTTTTATTGGCTCTCTAAAGGCTGAAGAGGGCACAGGCTATCTGAATGTTGAGCCAGCGCATGCTAAAAATATGCTAGCAGCGCTTTATAAGGGAATGATGCCTACGTTTACTTCTAATCAGTGGTATGGCACAGAGGAGTCGCTCCGTGTTTCTGTATCTGCTGTGAATTTCCAATCAGCTTATTCTGATTATGTAGGGTGTACTGAAGGGCTGCTCCCTGTTAATTACCGCCAAGTTGCGCGTACTGCTATTTTGTTTCCTTCTTCTCAGTGGCGGTTGTCCGATGCTTCGCGTGAACGTTTGGATATGATTGCACTTTATGTGAAAAATGATGATAGCGTAAAGGCGATCTATGTTGATGGTCACTCAGATAGTATGGGTCGTCGTTTAATGAATCGTGATATGTCTAAACGTCGAGCAGAAGAGGTGACCGCTTACCTCATCAGTTTAGGTTTAGATCCGAATGGGATCACGACGCGTTATCATGGTGAACGTTATCCCGTCGTTGAAAATAACACTAAGGCGAATCGTGATCGAAATCGTCGTGTGACAATTCGTTTAGAGCGAGATTAAAGCCGTTTGTTTTTTTATTATTCTACTGGTTTGAGTCGTAGTTGTTGCTTTCGAGCCGTTTCGTTACCTGCATAGTTTCTGCTATACTAGCGCGCTAAATTTGAATCATCCCTTTCAGTCGACTTCTCGGCTGAAATTGTTCGCAAGTTGGAGCTTGAGAATGTCCGAGATCAAAAAGGTCGTTCTGGCCTATTCCGGTGGATTAGACACGTCCGTAATTGTTCGTTGGTTACAAGATGAGTACAACGCAGAAGTTGTTACCTTTACTGCTGATTTAGGGCAGGGTGAAGAGGTTGAACCTGCACGTGCTAAAGCCGAAGCGCTAGGTGTTAAAGAGATCTATATTGAAGATCTGCGTGAAGAGTTTGTACGTGATTTTGTATTCCCTATGTTCCGTGCTAATACGATTTACGAGGGTGAGTACTTATTAGGTACGTCTATAGCACGTCCGTTAATCGCAAAACGTTTGATTGAAATTGCGAATGAAACGGGCGCAGATGCTATCTCTCATGGCGCTACAGGTAAAGGCAACGATCAGGTTCGTTTTGAGTTAGGTGCTTATGCGCTTAAACCTGGCGTTCATGTGATTGCCCCTTGGCGCGAATGGGATTTGAATTCCCGTGAATCTTTGATGAATTATTGTGAAACTCACAATATTGAAGTTGATTACGCGAAAAACAAGAAAAAGTCCCCTTACTCTATGGATGCTAACCTTCTTCACATCTCTTATGAAGGTGGTATTTTAGAAGACCCTTGGGCTGAAGCTGAAGAAGAGATGTGGCGTTGGTCTGTATCTCCTGAGAATGCTCCAGATCAGGCGACTTACCTTGAGTTGACCTATGAGAAAGGTGATATTGTTGCCATTAACGGTGAGGCAATGAGTCCAGCTACGGTTCTTGAATACCTGAATAAAGTAGGTGGCGAGAATGGTATTGGTCGTTTAGATATTGTTGAGAACCGTTTTGTTGGCATGAAATCTCGCGGCTGTTATGAAACTCCGGGCGGCACTATCATGATGAAAGCGCATCGTGCTATTGAGTCTATTACCTTAGACCGTGAAGCGGCTCACCTTAAAGATGAGTTGATGCCTAAGTATGCTAAAACCATTTATAACGGCTTCTGGTGGTCAGAAGAGCGTAAAATGATGCAGCAGTTGATCGATTACTCTCAGCGTGTCGTTAACGGTGATGTACGCGTTAAGCTTTACAAGGGCGCTGTTGAGGTCGTTGGTCGTCGTTCTGATGACAGTCTTTTTGATGAAAGTATCGCAACATTCGAAGATGATGCAGGCTCTTACGATCAGAAAGATGCGGCAGGTTTTATTAAACTGAATGCACTACGTATGCGTATTGCAGCGAGTAAAGGACGTAATCTTTTAGAAGATTAAGTTGTTACTTGCTCTTTTAAAAACCCCGTACTAGTCCTGCGGGGTTTTTTATTGTCTAGAGAGTCGCTTAAACTTTGATAATATCCTGATTTATATGCTACTTTTGCTGATACGTAATCTTTATGACGCCTATGGAAATTAATTACTCAGGAAAGTCGGCTCTCATTGTAGACAGTAAGCTTGAAGACCTTGGGACGCTACGACAAATCCTGAGTCGTATAGGTGTGGGACAGATTCAGGTAGCTTCTTCGGTAAATATGGCGCTTAGTCTAATGAGGGAGTTCTCATATGACCTCTGTTTTGCTGCCTACGACATGGGAAAAGGTGAAAAAAATGGTCTTCAGTTGTTACATGAGGCCAATGCTGAATATATTTTCCCATCCTCTAGTGCGTACTTCCTTATTGTCGATCCTAAAGATGCAGAACTTCTCTTTGGCTCTTTAGAAAACTCTCCAGATACTTACCTTTCTAAACCTTTTGATCAGGCTAAGATACGTCAGCGTGTAGAAAAGCTATTACGAATAAAAGATGCGATAAAACCAATAGAGCAATTGTTGGATGAAGAGCATTTTGATGAGGTGATAGAAAAAGCTGAAATACTGGCAAAGCATTATCCTGGCTTAAATGTTGTGCTGCAGCGTATTACGGGAATTGCTCTGATCCGTATGCGACGTTTTAGTCAAGCAAAGGCACTATTTTTGACGTTGACTGAGAAGCGGTCATTACCTTGGGCTGAGGTTGGGAAAGGGATCGCTTATTTTAATTTAGGTGAATATTCAGATGCATTGTCGTCATTAAATAATGTAGTAAATCAGCAGCATATTTGCGTCGAGGCTTATACCTGGTTAGCTCGAACCCATCAGGTTAGGGGGGAGCTTGAATTGGCTGTTGCGTTGATGCGCAAAGCAGTGATGTTGCAACCGACTGTGCCTTCGTTGCAGGGGGAGCTAGCTGAACTTGCTAGTCAGACTGAGGAGTGGGAGATAGCTAAAGGGGCGTACCAGCGAGCGGTACGTTATGCGCGCTATTCAATCTTTCAGTCCCCTAAATATTACTTTGGGCTTGTTCGGGCGCTTATTCAAGCAAATACTCAGCGCTTAGCTGAGATAGAAGATGATGTCATAAGGATACTTGAGGATGTTGTGCTGGATCACCCTGATAATCAAGAGGTGATGTTTCGAGCAAAATTGATTAACTGTGATTTTTTTCGGATGGAATCTGATACTTCTCGTTTACAGCAGATGTTGCAGCAAACGTGGAATTTCTATTTAAGAATGGATTTGGATAGTCAGTGCAAGTGGTTAGATGTCATGGTTGATACTGCTAGTGATACAGATCTCGATGACGAGGTGAAAAAGCGTCGTAAAGAGTTGACTAGAAAAATGATTGAAATGGAGTGGGGTAAAGCTAATTATGCTGCGATGACGAGTTTTAGGGGTGGGGATTTAGATAGGGCATTCCAAATGTTCGGCCGTGCCCATGAGTTGCTCCCCAGTCATACAGGTATAGCGCTTAACCTTGTGCAAGCGGGTATTGAAAAAGCGAAAAGAGGCGAGAGTGCTCTTTGGATTTTGCTTTCGGTGCGTGATGTGCTTTCAACGGTTAATTTTGGCGCGTTGCCCACAAAGCAACAGCAGCGTTATAAAGTTCTTTTTAAGCGCTTTGTGGAGCAATATAATTTGCTTGTTCAGCCCCAAGAGGTGCCCCGTAACGACCCCCTGAGTCAGGAGCTTTAATCTAGGTTAAGCGTTAAATGGTTTCATCGTCATCTACAATTAAAAATGATGTTGAGGTTTGGGTATCCGAATCGCCTTCTTGTCTATTAAGGTTTCGAGCGAGTTTTCGGCTTAAGAGCTTTTTCTGCGCCATAGGTGGGAGGTCGGTAAACATAATGATGTTTTTTCCGACAAGCACATCAATTAGATCTTCGAAGATACGAGATACAGCCGCATCGGATTGCTCTAAGAACTCTTCCGCAGAAAATTCATTATCATTGATCGAGAGGAATGCTAGAACCTCTTTGTTTTTTATATCGACCGCTTCTGCTCCTGTTTGAAAGGTTTCAGAGAGGCTGATAATGCGTCCTTCTTCATTGCGTATGGCGTATAACATATTGATTTGCTACATTGGTTGGGTTTTAAAGCGTTGTTGTCATACGCTTTTTTTTGAGTATCTCTCTCATATAAGGTTAAGGTCAAGGTAAATGAAAGCTGTTCAGGATCCTTTGCTCGGTTGTCTAGTTCATCTAAGTAAGCAAAATCATAAGCCTTCCTCGCCTGAAGTGCTCTGTGAGGGCCTCCCCCTAGTTAATAATAAGTTAACACCCAAGCTGTTTGTTCGGGCGGCCAAACGGGCCGGTTTTGCCGCTCAAGTGTTGAAACGTTCACTCGATGATATCTCCCCACTCGTTCTTCCTGCTGTTTTGTTGTTAGAGGGTGATAACGCCTGTGTTTTACAGGAAATTGACCGGGATACTGGACAAGCACTTATTGTGCAGCCTGAAAGTGGTGGTGAGCATAAGGTAGATCTTGAGCAGTTAAGAAATAGTTATCTTGGTTATGCTATTTTTGTTCGTTTGGAATATCGCTTTCAGGAGCAGGTGTCAAAGCTGCTAGAAGGGCATAAAGGTCATTGGTTTTGGGGAACAATCAAGCGTTCATCTGCTATATATCGTGATGTTCTTATCGCCTCTTTTCTGATTAACCTATTTGTTATTGCCAATCCTTTGTTTGTTATGAATGTTTATGATCGTGTTGTACCAAACAATGCGATTGAAACATTATGGGTGCTGGCTATAGGTGTCTTTATTGTTTATTTGTTTGACTTTGGTTTGAAGATGCTACGTTCCTACTTTATTGAAATTGCAGGTAAAAAAGGTGATGTCATATTGTCAGCACTCCTGTTTGAGAAGGTTCTGTCGTTAAAATATAGTGCACTCCCCGCGTCTGTAGGCTCTTTTGCGAGCAACTTAAGAGAGTTTGATAGTATTAAAACCTTTTTAAGTTCCACGACTAATGTAGTTTTTATTGATCTACCGTTCGCTATTTTGTTTTTAGTTGTGATTGGTTTTATCGGGGGGCCATTGGTTATTGTTCCCTTGGCAATCATCCCTTTGATTATTTTGTTTTCGTTTATTGTACGTCCCTATCTCAAAGAGGCTGTAGAAAAAACATTTGCATCTAATTCACAAAAAAATTCTACGTTGATAGAAAGCTTAACCGCGATGGAAACGGTGAAAACCCAGCGCGCTAGTTCGTCGATGCAATTGAGTTGGGAACAAGCTGTAGGTTATATCGCTAAGTGGAGTTTGAAGTCGCGGATGTTGTCGGCATCGGTCGTCAATTTTGCTTCCTTTGCTCAACAGCTGACATCGGTAGGTATTATTATTACGGGTGTATATCTGATTAGTGAACGAGAAATTACGATGGGAGCTTTAGTTGCCTGCGTGATGTTATCAGGTCGTGCTATCGCGCCTATGAGTCAGGTGGCAAATTTAGTGATCTCTTACCATCAAGCGTCAACGGCGTTAAAAGGCTTGAATGAAATAATGCAGATGCCATCTGAGCGTTCAGAAGGTCAGCAGTTTGTTTATCGTGATGAGTTAAAAGGTGCAATTGAGTTTAAAAATGTAAGTTTTGCCTATCCGGGTGAGCAGCAAAAGGCTCTAGATAATGTGTCTTTTAATGTTAAAGCTGGTGAAAAGGTTGCACTGATTGGGCGTATAGGATCGGGTAAGTCTAGTATCGAGAAATTAGTTCTTGGCTTATATGATGTTACAGAAGGCTCTGTTCGTATTGATGGCTTAGATATTAATCAAATCGATCCTGTTGATCTGCGTCGGAATTTTGGTTATATGCCGCAAGATATTATGTTATTTGCAGGGAGTGTACGTGACAATATTGTGATTGGTTCCCCTCAGACTGAAGACTCTAGACTTGTGGAAGTGGCTAATCTATCAGGCGTATCAGACATGGTGAATAGACACCCGCAAGGGTTTGATATGTCAGTAGGTGAGCGCGGTGCGTCTCTTTCGGGAGGGCAGCGTCAGGCCGTCGCAGTAGCAAGATCTTTAGTGCATGATCCCAATGTTTTGATTTTAGATGAGCCAACGGCATCGATGGATAATGCTTCAGAAGAGCATATTAAATCTATGTTGAAAAAATACACTGCAGATAAAACGATGTTAGTGGTTACGCATAAAATGTCATTACTTTCTTTGGTTGATCGAATCATCGTTATGGACTCGGGCAGAGTGGTTGCTGACGGCCCTAAAGATGTTGTATTGGATGCCTTGAAGCAAGGGCGCCTTCAGGTGCAGAAATGAGTGTTATGAATCACAATAAAAAAGACCTTCCGTATATGTCTAGCGTTAGTGAAGCTATAGCTGAACAAACACCTAAAGGTGCAAGCTTTCTTCTTTGGGTGATGGTTCTTTTTATTAGTATCGCTATAGCTTGGGCTATGTGGGCTGAATTAGATGAGATTACGCGTGGGGATGGAGAGATCATACCTTCAAGCCAGTTGCAGGTCATTGAAACGCTGGAGGGGGGCGCAGTATCGGAAATTCTTGTACGTGAAGGCGATATAGTTGAAAAAGGCCAAGTATTACTGCGTATTGATGATATTCGCTTCTCTAGCTCGTTGCAGGAAAATTTAGTGCGCCAGTATGAGCTCATCGCAAAAGCCGCACGCTTAAAAGCGGAAGCTGATAATGTGGAATTTGTTAGCCCCGAAGGTTTCCCAGCAAAATATCAATCTATGGTTGAACAGGAAAGGTATCTTTATTCTACTCGTAAAGCTGAAATGCAAGCGGGCATGGAGGGGTTGAAGCAACAGATCTCCCAACGAGGGCAAGAGCTTAAGGCCGCTAAATCTCAAGAGGGGCAGTTGGCCCGTAGTTATAGTCTATTAAAGCGCGAGTTGGATATTACGCGCCCTTTATTAAAAGAGGGTGTGATTTCCGAGGTGGAATTTTTGCGCTTAAAGCGTCAATTAAATGATCTACTCGGAGAGCTATCAGGCGTTCGTTTGAATATTCCTCGTATTGAGTCAACTTTACAGGAAACTAAGCAGAAGTTAGGTGAGTTTGAACTTCAGTATCGAAACGAAGCACAAAAAGAGTTGAACGAGGTGGGGGCGGAAATTTCACGTATTACCCAAGCACTTACTGGTATGAGTGATCGTATAGCTCGAGCTGAAGTAAAAGCTCCCGTAAAAGGCACAGTAAAACAGTTGTTTGTGAATACCATTGAGGGTGTAGTTCAGCCCGGTGATGAGTTGCTGAATATTATTCCTTGGGAGGATACGTTGTTGGTTGAGGCGAGGATTAAACCTGCGGACATCGCCAATATCACGCCTGGGCAAAAAGCGGTTATCAAAGTAACAGCGTATGATTTCTCGATCTATGGTGGGGTTGATGCTGAGGTGCTTTTTGTTAGTCCAAGTACCATTTTGGACGAAGAGGGGAATAGTTATTACCTTGTACGCTTACAGACAGATACGCCTTACATTGCTACAGCCTCAGCGGAGTTGCCTTTGATTTCTGGTATGACTGTAGGTGTCGATATTCTTACAGGTAAGAAAACGGTTATGGATTATTTGTTAAAACCTGTATTAAAAGCGAAGGAAAATGCCTTAACGGAAAGATAGTTTTTTGCTAATAAAACAGGATGTTACTGACTAGGTGTTTAGTATTTAGGCTGGTTTTGTGGCTGGTGAGCTAAGAATTGTGTCTAAGTATTACATTGGACATATTTTTTTGTTATAAACGCATGTGCATTGCTGCTATTAATAGTACTTTTTAATAATGCTTTTAGGTGATGTGCTTAAAAATCTTAGAATCAATCCTAAATATAGTTAGGTAAAGGATGATAAGGGTGCAGTTATTTTACTGTGAATAACTGCCAGAAACTCAAGGAATAGTATTGAGTATAGCTGGAGCTTTGAACCGCTTAAAGCATGAGGCGCTATGGCTAAATTAAGCGCGCTATGTGCTTCATTTATAAGCGAAGTCAGTTTCTGTTCAGTTACAAAAAGTGATAATCTATATAACCATACGGTAGCAATGGTTATTTTTTGACTGTATATGCTTGCTAACCTTACTTAACCTTAAAGATTGGAGAGGTGGATTCTAAGAATTATGCAGTTATTCTTCATTAGTAACCGACCAAAAGTCCTGGAGCGCTGGAACCATTTATTGAGTGATTGGGATCCTGAGACGGTTGGAGTAGATGAAGTTTCAGCTAAGTTGGCTGGTGGTGGTATTTTACTGATGCATTTAAGTTCAGTGGATGAAGCTGATAGTCAGCGCATATTCAGTTACAAAAAGGATAATCCTAAAAGCATTTTGATTGTCTGTACTGATGTCCCTAATGAGGAAGAGGGGGTTGAGGTTTTACAGCTAGGTGCTAATGGTTATACAAACACGTATGTAACAGGTTCGCTGCTATTAGAGGTGGTGAAGACTGTGCTCCGTGGTGATATTTGGGCTGGGCCTGAGTTATTACAGAAGCTGCTTAGACGGCTATTAAATAATTTGCCTGCATCAAATAGTAAAGTGGACACCGCAGAGTCTGTAGATTGTTTTGACGGATTAAGTAGTCGTGAGCAACAAGTGCTGTCAGTTTTGGTGACAGGTGCTAGTAATAAGGAGATTGCTCGCGAGCTTGAAATTACTGAACGAACAGTTAAAGCCCATCTGAGTTCTATTTTTCAGAAAGCAGGGGTTTCAGACAGAGTTTCGCTGGTCTTATTGGCCAGTAAATCACCGTCATTGGTGGTTTGAAGGTAATTCGGTGGTGGCTACAAACTATTTATTTAAAGGGCGGAAGTAACTTATGTTTAGGTCGATGATTGCTGGTGTGCTTATTGGAACGGTAAGTACCCTCTCCTACTCAGCCTCTTTGGAAGAGGTTGTTACTCAAGGGTTATCAGATAATCCTGACGTACAGCGGGCAATTAGTTATCGAAATTCAGTCTACCAAGAGGTCCGACAAGCAAAAGGTGGTTATCTTCCTAAGGTTGATATATCGGCGGGCTATGGCTATGAATGGACAAACAATACAACGACCGGTGCCAGCGGTTTAGATGATGTTGAGCTAAATCGAGGTGAGGCGGGGTTAAGTATTCGTCAAATGCTCTTTGATGGTTTTGCAACATCAAGCGAGGTTAATCGTCAGAAAGCCCGTGCTTTATCTGCCGATAAACGTCTAGTCGAATCTGCCGAGTCTTATGCGTTGGATGCAACGCGTGCCTATATTGAATTAAATCGTAGAAACGCTCTTTTTCAGCAAGCGAAAGAAACTTTATATAACCACGTTAAAATTTATGACCGCATTAAGCGTCGTTCAGAATCAGGCTTAGGTGCGTTAGCCTCTATCCAGCAAGCGGAAGGCCGTTTAGCCTTGGCAGAAGTTAATGTTTTAGCCGCTGAAAATAATCTTTTAGATGCTAAGGCTAATTTCCAACGTGTGACTGGTGTTCCCGCTCCGGAAGATATTGTTTATCCTGAGTTAACTAATATCACCATTCCTGCAACTATTACTGAAACAACAGAAGTAGCGATGAGTAATCATCCGACACTGCAAGTTGCTGAAGCGGATACTCTTGCGGCTGTTGCTCAATATGATGCAGCTAAACGGAACTACTATCCACGATTTGATTTTGAAGTAGATCGTACATGGAATAACGACCTCGATGGCGTTGATGGTATGAATGAAGATCTAACGGCTATGGTTCGCATGCGTTATAACTTGTATAACGGTGGTGTAGATCAAGCTAAAGTTCGTCAAACCCAACACCAAATTGAAGAAGCTAAAGCGATCCAGAATAATGCGCACCGTGAGGTTATGCAGAGTGTTGAGCTTTCATGGAATGCGTTTTCCATTTTAAGTCGTCAGGTTCCTTATTTAGAACAACATGTGGCAGCCAGCCAAGAGACTCGTAACTCATACCTAAAACAATTTAATATTGGTCAGCGCTCTTTATTGGATCTACTCGATACTGAGAATGAGGTTTTCTCAGCAAAGAATGATCTGACGAATGCATTACATGATCAGCTTATTGCTAAATACCGTGTTGTGAATGGTATGGGTACGTTGTTGGATAGCTTAAACCTTTCATTGCCAGAACCGAATTTGGGTGATGTAGAGGAAAAAAGTCAGCTTGCTGATGCTAAATAAATAAAGAATGACTCTCAGAGTTGTTCTATCATTGAAAAGAGAGGGTGAAGTTAATTAGAATCCCTCCTCAACCTTGTTATTTGAAAAGGGTTGCCATTGGCAGCCCTTTTTTCTTTATGTGAAGTGCCAAAATGAAAGCTCATAAAATTAGCCAAGCCCCAATCCCAATGCGAACCGTTGGTCCTATTAAAATTAGCGGCTCCGTATTAGATGAAAAGATATCGGTACCTTTGGCTACCTATGAAACACCGCTTTGGCCTTCTGTTGGTCGAGGAGCGCGGATCTCTGTATTAACTGAGGGGATTAAAACAACGGTAATTGATGAGCGTATGAGTCGCTCAATTCTCTTGGAAGCGGATGATGCTTACGAAGCCGTTAATGCGTTGAACTCCATTAAATCACGCATGGATGAGATAAACCAAGTGGTTGCAAAAAGCAGTCGCTTTGCCAAGCTCATTGATATGAACAGCCAGATTGTAGCGAATATGATCTATCTGCGTTTAGAGTTCACGACGGGAGATGCATCAGGTCACAATATGGTGACGAATGCGGCCGATAAAATCATTCCTTGGTTATTAACGGAATACCCTCAACTGCGTTATTCATCTATTTCGGGTAACTACTGTTCAGATAAAAAGGCTACAGCGGTTAATGGGATCCTGGGGCGTGGTAAATATGTTGTGTGCGAAATTTTAATCTCGCGCGAACTTTGTGAGCGCCGCTTAAAAACTACACCGGAAAAAGTGGTTGACCTTAATATTAAGAAAAACCTGATTGGTACAATGATAGCGGGTGGCCTGCGTAGTGCTAATGCTCACTTTGCTAATATGCTTTTAGCTTTCTACCTTGCTACAGGGCAAGATGCTGCCAATATTATTGAAGGGTCTCAAGGTATAGTGCATGCAGAGGTGCGTGGTGACGATCTTTATTTTTCCTGTACTTTACCTAATCTCATTATGGGTTCTGTGGGGAATGGTAAAGGGATTGATTTTGTAGAAGATAATCTTGCGATGCTGGGTTGTAAAGAAGATAGAGCGCCGGGTGAAAATGCACGTCGTTTAGCAGCTATCTGTGCAGCGACGGTGTTATGTGGTGAGCTTTCTCTGTTAGCGGCGCAGACAAATCCAGGTGAGCTTATGGAAGCGCATCTTAAGTTGGAGCGATAATGACGGATCTAACCAATGACCGTAAACTTGAGCATATTCGAGCTATTGAGAATGATCCTTTAACTGATCGTTCAGGTCATTATTTTGATCAGATCAAACTGATGCATCGAGCTCTTCCTGAGATAGCGTTGGGGGAGGTAGATAGCTCCTGTGATTTCCTTGGAAAAAAGCTGAGTTTTCCTATGTTGATCTCATCAATGACCGGTGGAGATCATCAGCTTGTTAAACAGGTGAATCAGAATTTGGCGAAGGCGGCTCAGGTTTGTGGTGTTGCGATGGCTGTCGGTTCTCAACGCGTGATGTTTACTGCGCCTTCTGCAAGAGAAAGCTTCCAATTGCGTGATTTTGCCCCCGATGTACCGTTGATTAGCAATATTGGTGCAGTACAGTTGAATTGTGGTATGTCTAGCGAACAAATCCAAGATGCGATTGACTGCTTGCAAGCAGATGGTCTTTATCTGCATTTGAATCCCTTGCAAGAGGCGGTTCAGCCTGAAGGTGACACGGATTTTTCTAACTTAGGTAATGCCATTGCTAAATTAGTTAAAACGCTGGATATCCCGGTGCTTTTGAAAGAGGTGGGTAGTGGTTTGTCGCCAGCGGATATAGAGATTGGTCTGCAGGCAGGCATATCCATCTTTGATGTGGCTGGGAGCGGCGGTACCTCATGGAGTCGCATTGAACATCATCGTCGTCAAGACAGCAGTGATTTAGGGTTGAAGTTTCAAGATTGGGGTATTTCTACGCCAACTGCACTTAAAATGGCCAACCCTTATCTTGGACGTGCCACATTAGTTTCAAGTGGTGGTTTAAGGGATGGGATTGATATGGTTAAATCTGTTATACTCGGCGCCTCAATATGTGGCATGGCCGCTCCACTGCTTAAACCAGCGATGGAATCAAGCGAAGCGGTTGTCACAGAAATAGAAAAAATTAAAACAGAATTCAGAACTGCTATGTTTCTGCTTGGTGCCCGGGATGTTGCCGCTTTATTTAATAACCCAGCCCATATTTTAGAAGCGCGTTAGGATCGAGACCCCATAATGTCAGTTGGTATTGACGAAATTAGTTTCTATACATCTAATTATTTCTTAGACCTGAGAACTCTTGCAGACGTTCAAAAGATTGAGTCTGGGAAGTATTATCAAGGCATTTGGCAAGAAAAAATGTCAATGGCCGCTCCAGATGAAGATGTTGTGACTATGGCTGCAAATGCAGCCAATCCATTAATTGATCGTGTCGGTGCAGATACGATCGGTACCTTGTTGTTTGCTACAGAAACAGGGATCGATCAGTCTAAAGCTGCTGGCGTTTATGTTCATCGTTTATTAGGGCTAAATTCAAATTGTCGTGTCGTTGAATTAAAGCAGGCGTGCTACAGCGCAACCGCTGCGGTTCAGATGGCGTGCGCTTTAGTTGCTCGTCAGCCCAATAAAAAAGTACTGGTTATCGCATCCGATGTTGCTCGTTATGATCTGGATACTTCAGGTGAAGCGACCCAAGGCTGTGGTGCTGTAGCCATGCTTATCTCAACGAACCCTCGGTTAGTTGAAATTGATCCTGAAGTTGGAAATTACACTGAAGATGTGATGGATTTTTGGCGTCCTAACTATCGCACTACAGCTATAGTGGATGGTAAGTACTCCACCAAAATTTATTTAAAATCGCTTAAAAAGGCTTGGGAAAACTTTGTTGAAGTGAGTTCCTTAGCATTTAATGACTTTTCTCACTTTTGTTATCACCTACCTTTTAGCCGAATGGCTGAGAAAGCGCATAAGCATTTAGCTAAAGTGAATAAAGCTGGCTTGTCACTGGATCAAATAGAACAGCAGGTTGAAGATACGCTGCACTATAATCGAGTGATTGGTAACAGCTATACAGCATCAATGTATATTGGCCTAACCTCATTGCTAGAAAACTGTAAGGAAAACCTTGCCGGCCATAAAGTTGGCTTTTTTAGTTATGGTTCGGGTTGTGTAGCTGAGTTTTTCTCGGGCACGGTTGTGTCAGGTTACGAGCAATGTCTACATACGTTGACACATAAAAACATGTTGGATGCGCGTCGAGAAGTGACCTATGATGAGTATCTCACGCTCTACCATTATCCCGACCCTAGGGATGGCGGACACCATGATATTCCTGAGTCCACGACAGGACGTTATCGTTTAGCTGCAATCAGTGGTCATAAACGAGAATATGTTATCTGCTAAAGCCCCTGGGAAATTGATACTGAGTGGTGAACATTCAGTTGTCTATGGGGCTCCTGCCATTGCGCTAGCTGTGAACCATTTTGTCACAGCTAGCTATACTCCATCGGATTTCGATACGTTAATTATTACCTCCGCTGCGTTAGGGCGGGATAGCCGTACTTTGGGGCAACTGGAGACTTTTGTTGCGCATATAGATCAGCGTTTTGAGCGCTTTCTGTCCGGTGAGCTTGCGGTCCAAGATGTTTTAACGACCCCCCATGATCTTCTTTATTATGCGGTGTTACAGTCGGATAGATTAGGTGCTGGCAACATAACCATAAATAGTGAGATACCTACCGGTGCAGGTATGGGGTCATCGGCTGCTGTCATAGCGAGTTTACTTCAACTATTTGAATCCTCTTCTTCTATGCAAAAAGATGCTGTTGAACAGCAGGTGTTTTTCCAGAAAGTAAAATATTGCGAGCGCTTGCAGCATGGCCGAGGTAGCGCAATTGATGCTGCGGCTGTGACTTACGGTGGTACATTAAAAGTCGAAGATGGCAAAGTGATGCCTTTACCCATTATGTTGGGAGAGGGATGGTACTATTTTCATACGGGTACTCCTTGTTGCTCTACGGGAGAAACGGTTTCCGCTGTTAGAGAACAGTTTGCGAGCCAAGTCGATCTGTGGGAGCAGTTTGCCGATGTAACCCATTGTTTTGAGCAATATATAAATCAGCCTTCAGAGCTACTTGCGGTTATTAGATCCAACCATCGGCTATTACAAAAAATTGGTGTTGTACCTTTATCTGTATCACAGCTAATTGAGCGTATTGAAGCGCTAGGCGGTGCAGCTAAAATTTGTGGTGCAGGAGCTCATCGAGGTGAGGGGGCAGGGCAAGTACTAGTGTATTTTCCTGAACAAAGTACTGAGCTCTTAAGTGCGCAGCTCGGCATTCAGTTAACACCATTACAGCAACAATTAAGGGGAGCTCATCGTGCGTAAAATTCGTGCAAAAATACCCGGTAGTATTATGTTGATGGGCGAGCATTCAGTGCTCTTTGGAGAGAGAGCATTGGCCTGTGCTGTAGATAAATATATTGTTGTTGAATTAATGCCTCTGTCAGAACCTGAAGTGATAATTGATTCTGCCTTAGCGCATTACCGATCTAATTTAGCTCAGCTTACCGCTAACCCAAATTTAACTTTTGTGTTAGCTGCGATTGAATTGTTTACGAGTCAACTGCCAAATGGCTTTCGGTTAACTATTGAGTCAGAGTTTTCCCATAAGGTGGGATTGGGCTCTTCGGCGGCGGTAACAGCAGGTGTTGTAGCTGTTTTGTCCGCCTATGCTGAGCTTAAGGTAGATAATAAATCCTTATTTGAAAAAGCGTTAACTGTCGTGCACAAAGTGCAAGATGGACGTGGTTCAGGTACGGATTTAGTTGCTAGCATATACGGCTCTATTGTCGCTTATAGTGTTAATCCTTGTTCAATTAAAAAGCTGCCCGCATGTCCTGAAATATCTCTATTCTATGCAGGTTATAAGACAAAAACCCCAGATGTGTTACGCAGAGTTGAGAAATTAAGTAGCGCTAACCCTGAGATATATCAGCAGATTTATCATCTAATGGGGCAGGTGACATTGAAAGCAGAAAAAGCCGTTGTAGAGCTGGATTGGCAGAATTTTGGCTGTCTGATGAACCATTATCAAGGCTTAATGGATGCGTTAGGCGTATCTGATCGCGTTATTTCAGATATGGTTTATCGCTTACGATCCAGTGCTGATATACAAGGTGCCAAAATATCAGGTTCTGGTCTGGGTGATTGCGTATTAGCTTTAGGGCAGGTGACTGATCTAACTATGCCTTATGAGCAGATAGAGGTTGCAGTATCAGAGCAAGGAGTGAGTCTTGAGTATCTCTAAAAAGGATGTGATTGCAAATTACCTACCTCAAAGAACCGAGGCGGGCTTGAAAGCTGAGGCGTTTGCACCTAGTAATATTGCGTTATGCAAATATTGGGGGAAGCGAGATGTAGAGCTTAATCTACCTATTAATGGATCTTTGTCTATTTCTTTAGGTGAGTTGGGCAGTCATACATCAATAAATGAGTCTGACACAGGAGAGGATCAGGTTTATTTAAACGATGAGTTGCTTGAGCTAGATAGTAAGTTTGCCAGTAAAGTGATTAGGTTTATTGAGCTGTTTCGGCGAGATCTAGATCAGCCTATTACTGTGAGGACTGTAAATAATATTCCTACAGCGGCAGGTTTGGCATCATCTGCATCGGGCTTTGCTGCTTTGACTTTAGCGGTAAATGACTTTTATCGTTTTGGGTTGAAGAAAGAACATCTATCAGCTTTTGCTCGAATGGGGAGTGGCAGTGCTTCTCGTTCCATTTACCAAGGTTTTGTTGAGTGGCATTTAGGTGTTCGAACAGATGGTATGGATAGTTGTGCTGAACCTTTAGCTGCACAATGGCCTGGATTTAGGATTGGTCTGTTAAAAGTTGCAACCGGCGAGAAAAAAATAGATTCCCGTTCAGGTATGCAGCGCACAGTTGAATCCGCACCACTTTATAACTCATGGCCGCAGCAAGCTACCAATGATTTGAGGGTGATTAAAGAGGCTATTAAGAATCGGGATCTAGAATTATTAGGTCAAACTGCGGAGCAGAATGCCTTATCTATGCATGCCACTATGATAGGTTCTTGGCCGCCCTTACTTTATTGGCAGCCCGAGTCTGTTGCAGCAATGCATAGATTATGGGAATTAAGAGCATCGGGTGTTCAGGTTTACTTAACTATGGATGCGGGTCCCAACTTAAAGTTGATTTACCATAGTGAGTCTGAAGCTCAAGTAAGAGATGCT
Organism: Neptuniibacter sp. 1_MG-2023; assembly: GCF_030547185.1. GTDB lineage: Bacteria > Pseudomonadota > Gammaproteobacteria > Pseudomonadales > Balneatricaceae > Neptuniibacter. The sequence goes on along the minus strand of NZ_JAUOQR010000001.1, from coordinate 434,295 downwards.
TTTCCTGAGTTAATGGACGTAGATATTGTTGCGCCGTTTGGATAAGTTATCTGTGATCCCTGATGTCTAATCGAGATTTGTTAGCGTTGGAATCGACAACGGGATTTATATTAACGCGTCAACAACAGGATGGTCCTACAGGGATTGTGCTCACCTACTGGGTTCGCACAATAGATCAAGTTTTTCCTGTTACGGTTCCCAATCAAGAGACGATTTTCTTTGTCTTAGATGAGCAGGTTGAAGAGGTCGAACGCATATTAATGCGTTTTTCAGGTTGGCGAATAGTTAAGCTTGAATTAACTGACCTTAATTATAAAGGGGTGCACGGCCTCTATTGCCGTAGCCTTAAAGTCATGCGGCAGATCGTGGATCTTTTGCGATTGTCAGGCATTGTGATGATGGAGGAAGATATTCGCCTTACTGATCGCTTTTTAATGGAGCGGTTTATTCAAGGTGGTGTTGCCATTACGCAATGCGCCTCCCAATTTAAGCTTAAACCTGCAGAAGTATTCCCTCGTTTTCGAATTCTCTCTATCGACTTAGAAACCACTATGCGCGCCGATAAAATATTATCGGCAGCCTTTTATGCAGATGACTTTCGCTTAGTGTTAATGCTGGGGGAAGGGGAAGATAAGGCAGAAATAAAATACTATCCTAGTGAAAAATCACTTTTACTCGCTTTTATTGATGTAGTTGAACGATATGATCCGGATATTTTTATAGGTTGGAATGTTGTTGGTTTTGATTTTAGGGTCCTTAAAAATAGAGCTGATGCATTGCATATCGCTTTACGTTTAGGCCGCGATAAGCAGCCAATACAGTTACATGAGTCAGGTCAAGGGAAGTTATTTATCCGTATGGCGGGGCGCATGGTGTTGGATGGTATAGACACTCTTAAAGGTGCGACCTACCAATTTGAAAGCTTCTCCTTAGAAAATGTTTCCCGTCAGATGTTGGATCGTGGCAAGTTGATTGACCATGTCGAGGTTCGAGGGGATGAAATTCAACGGCTTTTTCGTGATGATAAAGAAGCTTTAGCCCGCTATAACCTCGAAGATTGTAAGTTGGTTTGGGATATTTTTGAGAAAGCAGATCTGATCAATTATCTTATTGAGCGAGCCCGTTTGACTGGATTGTCTTTAGATAAAGTAGGAGGTTCAGCGGCCGCTTTTGATAACCAGTATTTACCCCATCTTCATCGTAAAGGTTATGTTGCGCCGGAATACGCATCGGGGGTTTCAGGGCTAAGTGCACCAGGTGGATATGTTATGGATTCCCGCCCAGGACTATACAGCCATGTACTTGTTCTGGACTTTAAAAGCCTATACCCGAGTATTATTCGTACGTTTAAAGTAGATCCCTATGGTTTAGCTGAAGGACTAAAAGAGGATTGCCTCCCAGAAGATCTATTACCCGGTTTCAATCATGCTATTTTTTCGCGTAGCAAGACGATTCTCCCTGAGTTAATTGAAACCTTGTGGGCCGCTAGAGATCAGGCTAAACGGGCGAAAAATGCCGCACTCTCTCAGGCAATAAAAATAATTATGAACTCGTTTTATGGCGTGCTCGGTTCAAATGTTTGCCGGTTTTATGATCAAAGGCTATCAAGTTCTATTACACTGAGAGGACATGAAATACTGACAAAAACCGCTGAGTGCATAGAGGGTAACTTTGGTTTCAAAGTAATCTATGGCGACACAGACTCTGTCTTTGTGTGGTTAGGCGATGACTTTTCTACTGAAAATGCAGATAAAAAAGGTGAGTTGTTAGCTGAATTTTTAAATGGCTGGTGGCGAGAAAACTTACAGCAGCGCTTTCAGTTAGATACTCAATTGGAGATAGAGTACGAGACACACTATAGCCGCTTTTTAATGCCGACCATAAGACACTCTGAAAAAGGTTCAAAGAAGCGTTATGCGGGATTGAAGCGTCTGTCTGATGGTTCTGAGCGGATGGTTTTTAAAGGGTTGGAAAATGTACGAACGGATTGGACTCCGCTTGCTAGGGAGTTGCAAGAGAACTTGTATGAACGCGTATTTAAAGGGCAGGAGTGGAAGTCACTTTTAAAAAATATAGTGGAGCAGCTGAAACAGGGAGAGGTTGATGCAAAGCTTGTGTATCGAAAACGGATCAGGCAGCGCCTAGATCAATATGTCAAAAATAAACCGCCCCACGTTCAAGCAGGCTTAAAAGCTGAGCGCGAATATGAACAGCTTGATCAGCCAAGTCCGTATCGTTCGGGAAGTTACATCGAATATGTAATAACGGTTAATGGCCCAGAACCAGTCGAGTTTGTGAGGTCTTCATTGGATTACCAGCATTACCTAGAGAAACAGATTCGGCCGGTAGCTGAGGCAATTATGCAGTTTTTAGGTGAGGATTTTGATGACTTAGTCGCACCGCAAATTAAATTGTTTTAATCTTTTTTGCGGAAAAGGTAGCTTTCGCCCGCTTTTATGCGGTGACATCAAGCAGTGAACCTAATGGGCTTAGAGGGTCGGTGCGTAACTTTCCTGGCGCAGTGACTTCTAATAGTTGCATCACTTGTTCACCTGTTTTCTCAATTTGGTTGTTAGCCATCTCAGCCGATTTTATTGTGTGGTTAGTGGGTACTGTATGCTCATTAGCGACCGCTACACTGCTACTGATCTCATTTATTTCCATTTCTAACCTTTTGCCTTGATGATGAAATTAGGTTGTTATTCCTCTGCGAATTTCTTCTTTGTGTTTAAAAGAGAGGTAGTTAAATTGTCGGCTGCAAGTGTAGATACTTGAGTGCTGCTTTAGGTTTCACTGTGTTTAAACCTTAGGAAATCGATTCAAAGGGTGACTTTTTGGGCAGAAAACACTATTTTGGAACTAAGCCTCAAGAATGATTTAAAAACCAGAATATACAGTTCATGCTTATCTGGATTTTTTAGGCTTTAAATTAACTTCATTTTGCTTTACTAAAAATTAAAATTAAAAGGGTCAGGGATAATGAAACAGAAACAAAGCGTTACTCGCAAAGTTCTAATTGGATTAATTGCAGCATCAGGCATGTTGTCTAGTACTGCTTTTGCGGCGGGTAATATTAATATCGAAGAAACTGCAAACCTTAATGTTAAGCCCGCTGGTGTATGGGCTTTAGTGGGTGATTTTAATAGCCTGAACCGTTGGCTTCCAGGTATTGTTGCCAGCGATCGCACAGGTGATACTCGTGTATTGACATTAGGTGATGGCGGTAAAGTTACTGAAATTCTTCTAGAAGAAGATAATGTAAATCACTCTTATCGCTATGCGATCACCGATTCTCCATTGCCTGTTTCTGATTATGAAGCGCAAATCACCGTTAAGCCAAATGGCAAAGGCGGCTCTGTAATGACTTGGAAAACAAGCTTTAATGCTGCGGGCCTATCAGATAAAGAAGCGGAAGATGTGATGCGTGGTGTGCTTAAAGCCGGTGTAGGAAATCTGGAAAAACTTTATAACTAATTAAATGTTTTCTGGTTTAGAAAGAGCGGCTTCTGAAAAGGAGTTGCTCTTTTTTTATGTGTATTATGTGCTAGATATACTAAAACACTGAGATCACGCGCACACTGTTTGCGTGAATATGGCCTAAAGTGCACACTTTACTATTCCTTGATTATCGCGAGCAACTCAAGGCTTAGCTTATAAGCAGCGGATTAATTCGATTAAAAAGAGTAGTTCAGGATAAAATTAAGAGAAGTGTTAAACTGATAACTGGTCGTCCATAAGGCTATTCGTATCATCTATTATGTCTATTAAAAAAGCAGGTTCTGATGTTAAGGGTCTTAGTCAGCAGTTAAGTCTAAAGCTGCAGCAAGATATCTTATACGGCGATGTTTGCCCCGGGCATAAACTGACTTCTCAGCGAGAACTTGCTTCTACTTATCAAGTTTCTAGATCTACAGTTCGAGAGGCAATACAAGATCTTGAGCTTAAAGGAATGGTGAAAACCTATCCAGGTGGAGGATCAGTCTGTCTCAATTTACTTGAACCTCATTTAGATATGCCGTTGGGAGGATTAGGGCATAGCTTGGAGTTTCAATTACAAGTGATGGAGATGCGGGCTGCTTTGGAAGGAGAGGCTGCATTTTATGCAGCTTTAAGAGCAACAGATGAGCAGCTAGAAAAAATAGAGCAGGAATACCAAATTGTACATGCGCGTTCTAGTGGCGTGACCACCTTAGCTAAAGCGAAAGCAGATCTTCGTTTCCATATGATGATCGCTGAAGCAAGTCATAATGTTTTAGTAATGTCCTTTAGCCAGATTTTTTATGATCGCTATTTTAATGCTATTTATGGCGTACTTGATCTCACACTGAAAAAATTTGGGCGATACCCTGATCGCATTGGTGCCCAGCATACACAGATCTATCAAGCTCTAATGAATAGGGATGCGCCGCTTGCAAAAAAAATAGCCACAGAGCATATCAACTACACACGCAGTCAGTTGGAAGGCGCTGGTTAATCTAGGTGTGCCTGTTTTTCCCATTCAGTACTGTTTTATTGCCCTATACTTGTTCACATTATACTTTCTTCAATCAGTCATAACTTTCTTGGTCAGACCAGTTGGCGTGTCTGCCTATTTTTGCTTTGAAATAGGGTTTAGTGTGTCTTGCATAAGTTTTAATGGTGGCCTGTATTCGATGATAATTTATCCCGAAACGTTGGTCCGATTAGTGGATTAGCCAAGCATTGCCTGAAACTGCTTATTGGTTGATTCGTATAACAATAAAAAGAACGTCACCTTCATTGACAAGGGCGGGTAAATGTCTCAAGAAATTATTAATGCCGATGTTAAGGGCGCAAAATCCAATACGATTAAATGCCTGAATATATCTGAAAAGAAAGTAGGTTTATTTGTCACCTGCTTAGTCAACACTATGCGACCATCGGTAGGTTTTGCTTCTCTAAAATTACTGGAGGAGGCAGGATGTACCGTTGAGGTTCCGGAGCAGCAGTCATGTTGTGGTCAGCCAGCTTTTAATTCTGGTGATGATGAGGGAACACGTCAGATAGCCTATCAGACGATTAAACAGTTTGAGAATTTTGATTACGTTGTTGTGCCTTCAGGCTCATGTGCTGCAATGATCAAAAAGAATTTTATTGAGGTTTTTAAAGATCAACCTGAATGGCTTGCGCGAGCACAGCATTTGGCGGATATAACCCATGAACTGCTTTCATTTTTAGTGGATGTTTGTGAATTTGAGTCCAGCGGTATTGAGCTTGAAGGGTCGTACACGTACCACGATAGCTGCTCAGGTTATCGAGCGCTTCATGTTTATGAGCAGCCTCGAAAGATGTTGGCTAATGTTAAAGGGTTAGAGCATAACCCGCTGAATGGTCACTCTGAATGCTGTGGCTTTGGTGGAACCTTTTGTGTCAAATATTCTGATATCTCTAATGAGATTGTTGCGGAGAAAGCCGAAAATATTCTAGCGACTGAAGCCGATTATCTGCTGGGTGGTGATATGGGTTGCTTAATGAATATGGCGGGAAAACTGAATCGAGAAGGCCATAAAGAGATAAAAGCGCTACATACGGCGGAAGTGCTAGCAGGCTTAGCTCCACAGATTTTGGGAGATGAAAATGCAAGCAAATAAACCGGAAAATTTCTACCAGAACGTTAAAGATGCGCTTGCACAACCGGATCTGAAAATGATCATTCGGCGCACGACCGATAAAGCAGAAGCAAAACGTGCGGAGGCGATTGCTAACTTCCCAGGGTTTGAAAATGCCCGTAAACAGGGGCAGAAAGTCAAAGACCATACGATTAAGTATATGGATCACTATTTGGCTGAGTTCGAGAAAAATGCGTTGGCACAAGGGACTATCATTCATTGGGCCAGTACCGCAGAAGAAGCGTCAAAGATTGTTTTAGATATTTGCCGTCAGCATGAAGCGAAGAAAGTGACACGTAGTAAATCGATGCTAGGTGAAGAGATCGGTTTGTCCCATGCGTTAGATAACTCAGGGATAGAGCGAGTTGAAACGGATCTGGCTGAACATATTATTCAGTTGGCGGGTGATCCCCCTTCACATATTGTCTGGCCTGCGATGCACCGTAGTCGGGAAGATGTTATTAAACTCTTCCGCGAATACCATAAAGACCCTACTTATTCTGAAGAGATTATTGATCTAGTGCGCAGCGCGCGTCGAGATCTTCGAACTAAGTTTTTAACCGCAGATATTGGTATCAGTGGTTCTAACTTTTTACTGGCGGATAGCGGTTCATCTTGTACCGTTACTAACGAAGGTAATGCGGAGCTAACGATTACGCCGCCTAAGGTCCATATTGTGACGGCGGGTATTGAAAAATTAGTACCATCAATGGCTCATGCGGTACCTTTATTGCGATTGCTGACCCGTTCGGCGACTGGGGGGGAAATTACCCAGTACATTACTTTTCATAACGGACCTAAGCGCCAGAATGATGCGGATGGGCCGGAAGAGTGTCATATAGTTTTGGTTGATAATGGCCGTACCAAAATGCTGGCTGATGGTATGGAAGAGATGTTGCGCTGTATCCGATGTGGCGCCTGCATGAACCATTGCGTAGTTTATAAACATATTGGCGGTCATGCCTATGGCTCTGTTTACCCAGGTCCGATGGGGTCAGTGTTAACACCCCATTTAAATAGCTTGGAAGTGGCGAATAAACAGACCCATGCCTGTACCTTAAATGGACGTTGTGAAGAGGTCTGTCCGGTTAATATTCCTCTACCTAAATTACTGCGTTCACTGCGCGCCCAGTCGTGGGATAAGAAGTACGAACCGTTAACCAACCGTTTTGTTGTCAAAGCTTTTGCCGCTTTAGCTAAAAGGCCTAAGTTATTTCAATTGGTTTCCTCTTGTGGCGTGATCTTTATGAGGTTATGTAGTCGTCAGGGGTGGATTAAATCAATGCCATTAGCGGGTGGTTGGACGCGTAATCGTGATTTGATTGAGCCAGAATCAAAAACCTTTATGCAGCAATATAAAGCAATGAAAAAAGCCAAAAGTGATGGTGCGTAAATAATGAATAAACAACGAAATGAAATAAGTCGAGAACGTATTTTTGATGCGATTAGAGCGGCTGCGCCAACCGTCACTGCGGATGTAAAGGCTATTCAGAATGAAGCGCTTGAAATCTTAGGTGAAAGTGAGTTTGCACGTCCTGCCCTTTTAGCTGAAGATGCAGCTGAAGCATTGACGCTGAGAATTGAAGCGGGTCTAGTTATAGGCACCAGCTGCGAAAAGATCGCTTCCCTTGATCAGTTACCTGATTCTGTTAATCAGTTTTTAGCTAAATATGCTTTACCTGCGGAGCTTAAGGTTCAGGAGATAGAGCGATTAAAAGCACTAAATTGGGATGGTATTACAACAGAGGTCGATATTAAAAACGATAATACTGTAGGGCTATGTTGGGCGGAGTATGGTATTGCGGAAACGGGTACGTTTGTCGTTCATTCTGGGCCGGATATGCCGATTCTTCTTAATTTTTTACCTTTGTATCTTCTTGCCGTTATCCCGAAATCGAAAATACTGCCTTATATGGATGACTATGCCCTAATTGCAGGTGAGATAGCGCAGCGGGGAGAAACACCGCGCAACATGTGCCTTATCTCGGGTGTTAGTGGAACAACAGATATAGAAGGGGTGTTGATTCAAGGCGCCCATGGGCCAGAAGTCTTGCATATTATTATCGTTGAAGATCAGTAAGTACAAGAGCCTATCCCTATTTATGGGGATAGGTTTTTTTTGAGAAGGTATCTATCTCATTCCTTTGCATCTAATAGCCCAATGGCAGTTTAAAAAATAATACTGCTTATATGGAACACTCATATATTTCTGTTCTGTTGGGTGCGCCTTTTAGTTTTCGCTAAAAAAGCAGACATTAGCAATGCGTCACCAAAAATCGACTCGCCAGCAACAGTTAATTCCCCTATAATCCGCCCTCGCGAAACGTACTTGGTTTGTATGTTCTCGAACTAACTAATTTTGAAGTGGCCTTGCGTATGGGTCACCACTGAGATCAAAGGATTTAACATGCCTGTAATTACCCTACCTGACGGTAGCAAACGAGAGTTTGCTAATCCGGTTACTGTTTTCGAAGTTGCTGCTGATATTGGTGCAGGTTTAGCGAAAGCAGCCCTTGCTGGTAAAGTGAATGGTCAGCCAGTTGATACTTCTTTTACCATTGCAGATGATGCAGACCTCGCGATTATAACTTCCCGTGATGAGGAAGGTTTAGAAGTGATTCGTCACTCTTGCGCGCATCTGATGGCAATGGCAGTTCAAGCACTTTTTCCAGGTGTTCAGGTAACCATCGGGCCTGTTATTGAAGATGGTTTCTATTACGACTTTGCTTACGAACGCCCGTTTACGCCAGAAGATCTAGAAAAGATCGAAAAGAAAATGGCTGAACTAACAAAGCAGAATCTACCGGTTACCCGTTCAATTATGAGTCGTGATGAAGCGACTAAAATGTTTGATGAGATGGGTGAGAAGTACAAAGTAGAGCTGCTACAGGCTGTTCCGGATGCTGAAGATCTTTCATTCTACTCTCAAGGTGATTTTATTGATCTTTGTCGTGGCCCACACGTGCCATCTACGGGTCATATTAAAGCATTCAAATTGATGAAGGTTGCCGGTGCATACTGGCGTGGCGACTCCAATAATGAAATGCTACAGCGCATTTACGGTACTGCTTGGGGTGATAAAAAAGCACTTAAAGCGTACTTGCACCGCTTAGAAGAAGCTGAAAAACGTGATCACCGTAAGCTGGGTAAACAGCTTAATATGTTCCACCTGCAAGAAGAAGCACCGGGCATGGTGTTTTGGCATCCAAATGGTTGGACGCTTTATCAGCAGATCGAACAGTACATGCGTACTAAACAGCGCCAGCATGGTTATAACGAGATTAAAACACCACAAGTTGTTGAACGCTCTTTGTGGGAGAAATCAGGTCACTGGGATAAGTTCTCAGAAGAGATGTTTACAACACACTCTGAAAACCACGATTTTGCAATTAAGCCAATGAACTGCCCTTGTCATGTTCAAGTGTTTAACCAAGGGTTGCGCTCGTACCGAGATCTACCTTTACGTTTGGCTGAGTTTGGCTGTTGTCACCGTAATGAGCCATCAGGTGCATTACACGGTATTATGCGTGTGCGTGGCTTTGTGCAAGATGATGCACATATTTTTTGTGCTGAAGACTCGATTCAAGAAGAAGTTGCACGGTTTATCGAATTTCTTGATGAAGTATATGATGATTTTGGTTTTACCGAAGTTATATACAAACTGTCTACACGCCCAGAACAGCGTGTAGGTTCAGACGAAGTTTGGGATAAAGCCGAGAAGGCTCTGGCAGATGCATTAGATGCTGCTGGCCTTGAATGGGGTGAACTTCCAGGCGAAGGTGCCTTTTATGGCCCTAAAATTGAATTTTCTTTGAAAGATTGTCTTGGTCGTGTTTGGCAGTGTGGTACTATTCAAGTAGATTTCTCAATGCCGGGTCGTTTAGGTGCTCAATTTGTAAATGAGCAGGGCGAACGTGAGACTCCAGTCATGCTCCATCGAGCAATTTTGGGCTCTTTTGAAAGATTTATTGGTATTCTGATCGAGAACTTTGCCGGTGCATTACCGACATGGTTATCGCCTGTACAGGCAGTTGTGATGAATATTACGGACAAACAAGCAGAATATTGTGAAAAAGTTGTCCAAAATCTTGAAAATAACGGATTCAGGGCCGAGTCGGACTTGAGAAATGAGAAGATCGGCTTTAAAATTCGCGAGCGTACTTTACAGAAGGTTCCTTATCTTCTTGTAATAGGCGACAAAGAAGTTGAGGCAGGTACCGTTGCGGTACGTACGAGAACAGGTGTAGACCTTGGTTCCATGTCTCAAGATGAATTTATAAACCTTCTTGGTAGCGATGTCGCCAAGAAAGGTCGTCAGGATTAATTAGACTAAATAATAGTCAGGAGATACAGCTATCAGGCGTGATAATAAAAGGGGCGCTCGCAGAGAGGAGCCCATGATCAATGAGAACCTGCTTAAAGTAACTAAAGAATGCAGGTTGATTGGTCCAGACGGAACGCAGATAGGCGTCGTACCGATTAAAGACGCTATTGAGGCATCTCAAGAAGCGGGTCTTGATCTGGTGAAGATTTCTGAAGCGGATCCTATCGTCTGTAAGGTGATGGATTATGGCAAACATTTATATGAGCTGAAAAAGCAAAAAAATGAAGCCAAGAAGAAACAGCACCAGGTTCAGATTAAAGAAGTAAAATTCCGTCCAAATACGGAAGAGGGTGATTATCAGGTAAAACTACGCAACCTGGTACGTTTCCTTGAAGCAGGAGATAAAGCCAAGATAACACTACGTTATCGTGGCCGTGAGATGGCTCATCAGGAACTGGGCATGCAGTTGCTCCAACGAATCGAAAAAGATTTGGAAGAGACAACCGTAGTTGAACAGCGTCCTAAGATGGAAGGCCGTCAATTGGTCATGGTCTTAGCTCCGAAGAAGAAAAAGTAACTCGTTACTTTCCTTAACCCGTGACTAACTCGTTAAAAAGTTAGCTGCGGGTTTTGTCGTTTGTTCTGAGTGAAAAAAAATTAACGAATGCGTGGAGATTTTAGTAATGCCTAAAATGAAATCTAATAGTGGTGCGGCTAAGCGTTTTAAGAAAACCGCTAACGGCTTCAAGCACAAGCAATCCTTCACTAGTCACATTCTGACTAAAAAATCGACTAAGCGTAAGCGTCAGCTACGCCCGATGATGCAGATTCATGCTGCTGATAAGGCTCTAGTTCGTCGTATGTTGCCTTATATTTAAACGATTTTTTTAGTTAATAGAATTTAGAAAGGAAGGAAAGTTATGGCTCGCGTTAAACGTGGTGTTGTTGCCCGTCGTCGTCACAAAAAAATCCTGAAAAAAGCAAAAGGTTATTACGGTGCTCGTAGCCGTGTATTCCGCGTTGCTAAACAGGCTGTTATTAAAGCTGGTCAGTATGCATACCGTGACCGTCGCCAGAGAAAACGTCAGTTCCGCGCATTGTGGATTGCACGTATCAATGCTGGTGCACGTATCAATGGTTTGTCTTACAGCCGTTTCATTGCTGGTCTGAAAAAGGCTAACATCGAAATCGACCGTAAGGTTCTAGCTGATCTAGCTGTTCACGAAGCTGGCGCATTTGCTGCGATCGTTGAGAAAGCGAAAGCTTCTCTAGCGTAAGTAAGCACCCAGTGTCGTGTGAACGACTCGATTTAAATAGGGGAAGGGTGCAAGCTCTTCCCCTATTTTTTCGGTTTTTTTGCACAGATTTATAGATGAAATTTGCGCAAAGAAACTGATTTTATGTAGAGACCTACTTTTCTCATATAGATAAAGGTGATGGTCTTTTTCTCCTGATTATTGGAGCCGGATAATGGAAAACATTCAAAGCCTGTTGGCAGCAGGTACTGAAGCTGTTGCTAAGGCAACGACTACGCAAGCGTTGGACGATGTACGAGTTCAGTACTTGGGTAAAAAAGGTGAGCTGACAGCCCTGCTAAAAGGGTTGGGTAAGCTGTCTGCTGAAGAGCGTCCACAGGCGGGTGCCAAAATCAATGAAGCTAAACAGGCACTGCAAGATAAGATTAACGAGCGTAAAGCCTCGTTAGAATCTGCGGCATTGGAAGCTAAACTAGCAGACGAAACCATTGATGTTACCTTGCCCGGTCGTGGTCAGGAACTGGGTGGTTTACACCCTGTAACTAAAACAATGGAACGTATAGAAGCGTTCTTTGCTGGCATTGGTTACAGCGTTGAAGAGGGGCCTGAGATTGAAGATGATTATCACAATTTCGAAGCTCTAAATATACCGTCGCACCATCCTGCGCGGGCGATGCATGATACGTTCTATTTTAATGCCAATACCTTATTGCGTACACATACTTCAGGTGTGCAAGTACGTACTATGGAAACACAGCAGCCACCTCTACGTATTATCTGTCCAGGCCGAGTTTATCGTTGTGATTATGACCAAACCCATTCACCTATGTTCCATCAGGTTGAAGGTTTGATTGTAGATAAAAACATTAGTTTTGCTGATCTAAAAGGCACATTAGAACAGTTTTTACGTGAATTCTTTGAAGAAGATGTACGTGTACGTTTCCGTCCATCCTATTTCCCATTTACAGAACCTTCTATCGAAGTGGATATTGATCGTGGAGATGGTAAATGGTTGGAAGTTCTTGGTTGCGGCATGGTGCATCCAAAAGTATTTGAAGCATCGGGTATCGACCCTGAAGAATACACTGGCTTTGCTTTCGGCATGGGTGTGGAACGTTTGGCAATGCTACGTTATGGCGTAAATGACCTGCGTTTGTTCTTTGAAAACGACCTGCGTTTCTTAGGTCAGTTTAACTGATCAATAAACGTTTAGTGGTTATTAACAGGATTTTCGGGAAAGCAAAATGAAATTCAGTGAAAAGTGGTTACGTGAACTGGTAAACCCTGCAATTGATACGCAGGGTCTTGTTGATCAGGTCACAATGGCAGGTCTTGAAGTAGACGAAGTAGAAGCGGCAGCTAAAGATTTTAGTGGTGTTGTTGTCGGTGAGATTCTAACAGCTGAACAGCATCCTAATGCTGATAAGCTGCAGGTTTGTACTGTATCAAGTGGTAGCGAAGAGTTCCAAGTTGTATGTGGTGCACCTAATGCACGTGCAGGCTTAAAAACAGCCTTTGCGACAGTGGGGGCTGTACTCCCAACGCCTGATGGTAAAACTTTTAAGATTAAGAAAGCTAAACTACGCCAAGTTGAATCTTTCGGTATGTTATGTGCGGATGATGAGCTAGGTATTTCTGAAGACCATGGCGGCATTATGGAGCTACCGGCTGATGCGCCTGTAGGTACCTGTATCCGTGATTACTTAGGTCTTGATGACAATATTATTGATGTTGACCTTACGCCTAACCGAGGGGACTGTTTAAGTATTACGGGTCTTGCTCGTGAAGTGGGTGTACTTAATAAAGCGCCGGTTACCTTTATAGACGCACCTGAGGTTGCTGCAACCATTGATGACCAATTTACGGTTGGTTTAAAAGACAGTGCTGATTGCCCGCGTTATGTTGGCCGTGTGATTCGTAATATTAATCCACAGGCCGAAACGCCATTGTGGATGAAGCAGAAGCTTGAACGTTCAGGTGTGCGTAGTATCGACCCAGTCGTTGATGTCACTAACTTCATTCTTTTGGAATTAGGTCAGCCGATGCATGCGTTTGACTTAGATAAGTTAGAAGGCGGCATTGTTGTTCGTCGTGCAGAGCAGGGTGAAAAGCTTGTGCTGCTTGATGGGCAAGAGGTTGAGCTTAATGCTGATACGCTGACTATCTCTGATGCTAAAGGGCCTGTTGCTATGGCCGGCATTATGGGTGGCGAGCCGACTAGCGTAACGGCAGAGACTAAAAATATTTTTCTAGAAAGCGCCTTTTTTAACCCAATTACTATTGCGGGTCGTGCGCGTTCTTATGGTTTGCATACAGATTCATCTCACCGTTTTGAACGGGGTGTAGATTGGCAGCTACAAGCTAAAGCGATCAACCGTGCTACCGCTTTATTGATTGAGATTGTTGGTGGTGAAGCTGGTCCAGTTATTGAAACTGTTGACCAGAATGAATTGCCATCAGCTCGTCAAGTTACTCTGCGTCAAAGCAAAGTGAATAGTATGTTGGCGTTTGAGATGCCATCTACTGAGATCGAAGAGATTTTGACACGCTTAGGTTTAGGTATTGAGAAAACATCGACAGAAGGCGAATGGAACGTATCTGTACCTTCTTATCGTTTTGATATAGCTATCGAAGTTGATCTTATTGAAGAATTAGCCCGTGTTTATGGTTACAACAACCTACCCGTACGCACGCCAATGGCTTCTATGCCGATCAAAGCGAATGATGAAACCATAGTAACGATTCACAATGTGCGCCGTGCTCTGACCGCCTTAGGCTATCAAGAAGCGATTACCTACAGTTTTATTGAAGCGGGCTTGCAACAAAAGTTTGATGATCAATACGAAGCGATCGCGCTAGCTAACCCAATTTCCGCTGAGATGGCTGTAATGCGTACAAGCATTTGGCCCGGTCTTGTTAAAGCCGTTCAATACAATCAGAACCGTCAACAAAACCGTGTACGTATGTTTGAAAGTGGACAGCGTTTTCTACCGACTTCGGGTGATGAAATTATCCAAGAAAATGTAATCGCGGGTGTTATTACTGGCCCACGAGATCCTGAAGGCTGGAACGCAGGTAAAGATGCTGTTGATTTCTTCGATATTAAAGGTGACTTGGAGAGCTTGCTAGCTCTTGGTGGTGCTGCGGATGAATTCAGTTTTGTTGCTGACCGTCATATAGCTTTGCATCCAGGTCAGACTGCACGTATTGAACGTAATGGTGATGGGATAGGCTTTATCGGTGCTTTGCATCCAAATCTTATAAAAGAACTGGGTTTGAATGGCACAGTTTATTTGTTTGAGATTAATCAGGCAGCATTATGCCAAGGTAAATTGCCACGTTACGCGGAAATTTCTAAGTTTCCGGAGTCTCGTCGTGACTTAGCCTTAATTGTTGATGAGTCTGTAGCATTTGAATCAATTCGTCAGATTACAGAGAAACATGCGGGTGAATTTATTAAAGAAGTCACTCTTTTCGATGTTTATCAGGGCCAAGGTATTGAAACAGGACGAAAAAGTCTTGCTGTGGGCTTGACGTGGCAGCATCCTTCGCGCACTCTTAATGACGAAGAAATAAACAGCGCAATTGACGCAGTTGTTTCAGCACTAGCTTCTAAGTTGAGTGCCACATTGCGAGAGTAAGCAGCGAAAGGTGATTTATCATGAGTTCGTTAACAAAAGCTGAAATGGCGGAACGCCTAAATGAAGAGCTTGGGTTAAATAAACGCGAAGCCAAAGAGATGGTGGAGTCGTTTTTTGATGAAATCCGTGCATGTCTGGCTGATAACGAGCAGGTGAAATTGTCCGGCTTCGGTAACTTTGATCTACGCGATAAGCGTCAAAGACCAGGCCGCAATCCCAAAACGGGGGAAGAGGTACCTATAGCGGCTCGCCGCGTAGTGACTTTCCGACCTGGTCAAAAACTGAAGGATCGTGTCGAAACTTATGCTGGAGACGGAGCAGAGTAACGACCCTAACCCTATTCCGGGTAAGCGTTATTTTACTATTGGTGAAGTGGCTAAACTTTGTGATCTCAAAGCGCATGTACTGCGCTATTGGGAGAAAGAGTTTAGCCAAATATCGCCTGTAAAACGTAATAATCGTCGTTATTATCAACGGCAGGATGTTTTGTTAATTCGCCAAATTAAAAGCTTATTACACGATCAAGGTTATACCTTGAGCGGTGCTAAACAGTATCTATCTGGCGAGAATAACGAAGATGATCAAAATCAATATAAACAATTGCTAAGGCAAACAATTACTGAACTAGAAGCAATCCTAGCTTCGTCTAAGCGTAACTAGTTACACTTTATTGGTTACGCCTTTAGTTCTATCTATTCAGATCTATTAAAACAACCGTTTTACATACATAGTTTCAATACCCTCCCTCTTTGGCACTGTTTCTTTCTTAGACTATTGGTTTAGATCTCGCTGTTCAGTTACTATTATGTGACAAAAATAATAACGACGAGATATGGATATGGCTATTGTTAGAGTCGGGTTAGGTCACGCGACTGATGCAGCAACTGCTGCGAACCAAGCAATGGAGAAAACACCCAAACCAGATCTAGTAATCTGTTTTGTTAGTTTCTCATTAGACATTCATCAAGCTTACGCAGATGTAAGATCAATCGTAGGTGAGAATGCCCCAATTATTGGTGGTAGTGCTTGGGGAGAATTTTCCAGTTTAATGGATGAACCTCAAACAGGTACGGTTGTTATTCTTACCCTGCAAAGTTCCTACTTCAGCGTTGGTTTGGGCATAGGTGAAAACTTAACCGCTCAGCCAGAACAGGCCGCTAAAGATGCTATTCGCAATGCCTATTCTAATTTATTATCAAACCCTGCAGTTATGTCCCTTATGGCAATTGCGCTAGATAGTAAAGGGGCGAATGAAGTCTCCCGTATTAAGCCTTGTATCAATATGGTGTTACCGGATGGTACATCGGCACAAGAGGAAGCGTTTTTACGTAGCCTTATTATTGAAACCGGAACTGTATCGCAAATTATCGGGGGGTCGACTGCTACCGATTTCTCTGACAGCAAAAGTTATCAGATCTGTAATGGGATTTATCAAGATTCTGCCGCCATCGCTAGTTTTAGTAGTGGGTTAAAAATTGGTACAGCGATGGGGCATCCTTACATGCCCGCCAGTAAAGGTGCTGTAGTTACAAAGTCTTCCGGCCGTAGAGTCATTAGCCTCAACGGTAAACCAGCAAAAGAAGTGCTTGAAAAGTTGCTAGAAAGTGACGACCTCACGCCTGAGCTCTTTATACAAAATCCCTTTGGGATTAAGTCGTCCGATGTGTTTGCAGAATACACGATTAAAAGTGCACAGCAGGTGCATGAAGATGGCAGCGTAAGCTTTTATGCGGAGATCCCTAAAGGGGCTTTTCTTCGGGAGATGAAAACGGATGCGGAAACCGCTAAGCAGCGATTTAAAGAAACCTTAGAAAAAGCGATTATTGATGCGGGCAGCCCTAAAAAAATCGCTGCTGTAATCGTCTTTAATTGTATCCTGCGCCACGAACTTAAATGCCGTCTAAAAGTCGATGACCTCAGTTTGCTGCAAGAGGTCTGTGGCGAAGAGGTGCCTTTAATTGGATTTAATACATTTGGCGAGCAGGGCTCAACACAAGGTGGCTCCATTGGTCACTATAATCAAACCGCTACTGTAATGGTGATAGCGGAAGAGGTTATTACACAATAAATTCTTAAAAATTCTTCACAGATTCAGGCGGTTAAGTTAATATACCGCCCTCTTGAAGAGCGCCCGCTCTCAAGTTCTTAGTCGGGATGTAGCGCAGCTTGGTAGCGCACTTGCATGGGGTGCAAGGGGTCGGAGGTTCAAATCCTCTCATCCCGACCAAATAATCTTCTATATTTTATTACATTAGATTGTCTTAAATTGACTCAGCCTTTTCATTTTTTACTTTTATGCTCGATGTTGCGCTTTAGGTCATAACTTTTTATTGTTAATTGGTGCCCCTTAGAATTTCAATCGTTCAGAGATCCACTCTGCCGTTGTTAAGATCCTTACCTTCAATCGAAACGATTAAAGTAGCTAAGATACCGCTTCATCTGGGGTTTTATTATTACCTGTGTGTAAAAGATGTTTTTATAGAAAGGCTATTATCTCTCTAGAGAAATTAAAATAAACTCCTAGAACGGATGCTAAGAACTTTGCTGCGCTTCTGCTATAAGTTTTTTAAGTTATAGCCCTGTAATACGGTCGTTACCTTTGAGAACGGCCATACCTACCAGTTATCTATGAATCTTGTGTCACGTTGCAGCCTTTAAAGTTACCTAGCCTCGATGATGTATCCTGCTTCACAATATAGCGAAGAAAATTAATGAATGATCAGAAACGAAAGATCCCTACAAATATTATCACTGGATTTTTGGGTGCCGGGAAAACTACAGCAATAAATGCAATGTTAGCTAGTAAACCTGAAAATGAATCCTGGGCTATTTTAGTTAATGAATTTGGTCAGGTCGGGATAGATCAGGAAATGTTGCCTGACGATGATGGCGTTTATGTAAAAGAGGTTGCTGGTGGATGTATGTGTTGTTCTATGGGAGCTTCATTATCAAAAACGCTCTCAGTGCTCATTGAACATGCCAGTCCTGACCGTCTAATTATTGAACCTACAGGTCTAGGGCATCCCGAAGGTATTATGGATACCCTTATGAATCGTTCTTTTAAAGATATCCTGGATGTACGGGCGACAGTGTGTTTGCTGGATCCGCGTTTACTTGATCAAGAAGAGGTAATAAGTAATAAAACTTTTCAGGATCAGCTGAGCATGTCGGATATTGTTCTCATCAATAAATGTGATCTTGCTGCTGAAGAATTTATAGAAATAGCTGAAACAAGTCTCAACAATATGTTCCCTCCAAAACAACATGTTGGTAAAACGACTCGGGGACTGATTGATCTTAAGCTGCTTGATGTAGTGCGAGAGGGTAAGTTTTGTAATCAATTGCCCGGTTCCCATGGGCATGCCCCTCATCACCATCATCATTCCGATCCAGACGTATGGCCAGAACCGAGAAGTCCTATAAAAAAAATAGGTAATGGGAGTGGTTTTTACAGTTGTGGTTGGGTTTTTCATCGAAGTGATTGCTTCGACTATTGGAAGTTGGAAGGGGTACTTAATGGTATTCGGGGCATTAATCGAATTAAGGGCGTAATCCGAATTAGTAGTGATTGGGTTCTGTTCAATAGGGTTCAGGACGAATCTGATTTTGATAAGGTCGCTTACCGCCGCGATTCTCGAGTCGAAATTATTAGCCCGTTTGAGCTAGATTGGGAAAAGGTTGAACGTGAAATGTTGGCTTGTTTAATAGATGCGTAGAGAGATCTATTCCCTGTAATAACAGAACAGGAAGTGCGCCCTAGAGTAGATTTTATCTGCTGATTGGCTGATTGATAGCCACTATCTGAAATAAAACTGTTATTGGCTTTTTGTGTGCAGCTTTTTAAGTCTATTCAGCAATCTGTATATTAAAAAACATACGGTGTCTGCGTATTTGAGTGGACAGGCCGTCAAGAAGTGCAAAGGTTGTGTAAAGGTATGCTAAGTCGAGTTTTTTGTTAATTTTTCCGCGTAGTATGGTTCTTAACTTAATTGGTTTAGATAGGTAACGCGATGAAATTAACTATCCTATTACCCCTTGTTATGAGTTTGATTGTGCTGCCAACGACGGGTACCGCTCAAGGAAAAGACTCACAGTATAAAGATGCACACTATAAAGAGACTAAATCTATAGAAGGTCAAAATAAAAAGAATCAGAATAAACAATCTAAGGGCAAGGAAACGAAAAAGAGCCCGGGTCATCATAAGAGTGCTCCGGTTAAAGTTGTATCGCACAAGACAATTGTATATCGCCAGCATAGCGTTCCGCAGCGGAAGGTTTATAAAACCGGTGCGGTTGTTCATAAAGCACCAGCGAAAGGAATATCCGTTAATTTTGGAGGTGTGTCATTTATCTTTAATGACGGATTCTATTATCGCTATGGTCATCAAGGCTATACGGTTGTTCGTCCACCGTCGGGTTTGAAAATTCGTTATCTACCCAATGGACATGAAAAGGTCATAGTAAAAGGGCGCTCCTATTATGCTGTTCAAGGCATTTACTATGTGTTTGATAATGGCTATTACCGTGTAGTTGAAGCACCGAGTGGCACGATTATCCGTAGTACGACTATTTTACCTACCCGGAGTAGCAACTTTCAGTTGGGTAACCGTTACAGCGCTTTGCCCCAAGGTGCAGCGTCGGTCACCATCAATGGACAGCAGTATTTTCAATATAGAGATATTTACTTTTTGCCTCAGCTATCAGGTCAGGGGATTCATTACCTAGCTGTGAGGTTGAATTAGGTAAGGTTTTGGAAAAAGGGCACGTCTAAGGTAGGCGTGCCAAACGCCGGATTATTTCTTGGGTTTAATGTTACTTTTCTGCTGCAATAGCAGTAGAGCGATCTCGTAAAAAGGCTAGAATCTGCCAGATCTCATCATCTGTATGGCTTTCTTTAAATGATGCCATGATCGTGCCTGGACGCCCATGTATAACAACGGAATACATATATTCTGGTGTGTTACCGCCGCCGGGCCTATAGGGGCCTGTTACTAAAGATGGGGCGCGAGCACCTTTACCATCGGGGCCGTGGCAAAATAGACAGGTATTACCAAATAGTTGTCTACCAGTGGCGATAGAGTCGGGGTTGCCTATGTGTTTTTCAGCGAGTGCCGCTAGATCCTCTTCGCTTGTGCCTTCTTGTTGTTGGAGGCCTTCTACACCAAACCCCCATGCGGTTGATACTATGCTCATCAGAATCAAAATTGCGAGTTTGGTTTTTAGTCGTTTTTGCATGGAACACCTTTGAAGATAATAGAGGGAGCAGGTGCCCCCTCGTAAAGGTTAAAAATGATTCAGGTGGTTATTTTTTATGGAGTGCAAACACGAAGAGACCGCCGCCCTTAGTGTTATGTTTGAAAAACTCTCCATACACGAGTGGCCATAAGCTACCGCCACCAGGGCCTACAAGTACGGCAACATATTGGGTGTCGCCTACCATGTAGGTGGTAGGGTTGCTGTGGATACCTGTACCTACGTTGTATTCAAATAGGGTTTCGCCAGTATCATCTTTAATGGCGCGGAAGAAACCTTCAGCATCACCGTTAAAAACTAGTCCGCCCGCCGTGGCTAGTACACCGCCTGTTGCTGGTACGTTTTGCGACCGCATCCATTCAAGTTCGCCGGTAGTTGCGTTAAATGCTTTTAGATAACCTGCTCCGGGGTGTAAACGAAGTGTATTGGTGCCTAAGAACCATTGCCCAGGTTTAAACTCTTGTTTTTTGGCTTCTAGATCCATCGACATATCAATGACAGGCACATAAATCATACCGGTACGTTTACTGTAAGCGGCTGGGTGCCACTCTTTACCGCCGCCTAGCGTCGGTGCGATATCGGTTGTGATTTTACCTTCAGTTGGTACTTTGTCTGGATTAACCGTTGGACGGCAGTTGTCATCAAAGCTTTCAACCCAATTGGCCCGCTGCATAGGAACAACCCAGTTACATTTCATCGTTTTGCTGTTGATAGAATATAAGTGGCCGTTACGGTCAGCATGTAGGTAGGTGTCTCTGTTTTTCTTATCTTTGATCAGTATCGCTTCGTTGGTACCGTCATAATCCCAAACGTCATGGGGCGTGTATTGGAAGTGGTTAACAATTTTGCCGTCTTTCGGATCGATTGCGACGGTGGAACCTGTATATAGGTTGTCACCTTTTCGTGAGCTTCCATCAAAGTCTGGGGTAGGGTTACCTACACCATAAAGAATGTAACCTGTTTTTTTATCATAGGTTGGTGGAAGCCATGGCGTACCGCCTGCGGTTTTCCAAGAATCTCCTGCCCATGATTTGGCGATTTTTTCTTTGCCGGTCATTGGGACAGTGTAGGTTTTCCAGATCAGTTCGCCTGTATCAGCATCCAGCGCATACACGGTGCCTGGGTTTGCACCGAGGTCACCACCGGAGTTGCCTATTACGATCATGCCATTAATAACCATTGGCATGGACGTTAGGATCTCACCTGTTTTGTAGTCACCTAGTTTCTTTTCCCAAACCACTTCCCCTGTATTGTTGTCTAAGGCAACCATATGGGTGTCGAGTGTGGCCATATAAACTTTATCTTTGTATACCGCGACACCGCGGTTAACTGAACCACAGCAAAGCTTTGAACCTAGATCACCAGGCAGTGCGCGTTGATATTTCCAAAGGATGTCGCCTGTTGTTCCGTCAAGGCCAAAGGCTAGGTTCTGGCTGGAGGTAACGTAGAGTCGACCATTGACGGCCATGACTTGGCTGTCTTGTGCGCCAATTACACCAAACGAAAGGTTCCATTTAGGCACTAAATCGCTGACATTTTCTTTGTTTATCTGTGTTAAGGGAGAATACCGTGTTCCTTCGTAGTCTCGACCGTAATGTAGCCAGTTGTTTGGATCTTTATCTGCATTAAGCAGCATATCGTCCGTAACAAAGTTATTAAGATGCTTTCCTTCTAAGACACTGACGCCAAGTGCGTAGGTGTTGATAGATAGGCTTAAGCCTAATAAAGCCGTGCAGACGACTGCACCTGCTATTTTTTTATGCATCATATTTGCTCTCACTTATGTATTTTTAATTTTTATCGTATACGTGCGCGATTATGAGAGAGCATTATTTGTGCCATTAAAAAATAGGATGAATTTGGTCTATTTCTTTGCTTTTTGCATGTTGGCTGAAACTGTTTGTGTCATTGTGCGACATTATGTTTTATTTGAATTTCAGTTATCGAGTGGTTACCAATTTTATTGAGGATAAGATCGTAGGATTTTATCTCAGAGCGAAACTTTAGTTAGAACTAAAGAACGCAGACGGATTAAATTTGTTCAATATCTTCTTTTCTAAGTTCTGTTTTACCTTATTTATAGGTAGGGATGCTGGTTGGGGCGGTAGGTGATTTTTTAATACCTGTAGTGGGTTTGCTTTATCTAATTCTTTTTCAGTCAGGGATTGGGTAATAAGCTGCTTTATCGGGGTAATATTATTTGCCAAACGAAGGGTCACTTTACGTGCTATTTTTGCTGCCAAAGTGTCGTTTGTGAATAGGCCTACCACTAAGTTTGTACCGTGGTAGAGGATACGAGTAGTGCGCATCATCTCTGATTCGTAGTTGGCTAACAGTGTTTCACTAGCAATCTCTTCTCCATCGGCCACAGCTTGTGCTATTAATTGAGTTAAGGTTGCTTGTCCTTTAAGTCCAAGATTAAAACCGTGAGCTGTGACGGGGTGCATACCTACAGCGGCATCACCGATTAAGGCAAAGCGACGTCCTACAAATTGATTTGCGTGTACAGCGACTAATGGATAGATATGACGTATACCGGTCAGTTTCATCTCCCCAAGTAAGCCATTTAGCTGCTGTTCTATCGTCTGGTTAAAGTCAGTTTCTTTCATTTCAGCATAGTGTTGTGCTTCACGGCTATTAACAGTAACTACAATGGATGAGCGGTTCCCGTTCATGGGTAGAATTGCGGTTGTACGACCATAATGAAAGCATTCAAATGCAGTTTGCTGGTGTGACTTTTCATGTTCCATTCGGCAGACGATTGCGCTTCTTGAAAAGTCCTTCATGGTTGCAGATAACCCCATTTTACGACGCATCTCAGAAAAACGCGTATCCGCAGCAATAATTAGCTTAGCTTTTAATTCCTTGCCATTGCTGAGAATTGCTGTGCCGTTGTATTCATCTGTTGTCACTGATTCCACAAGGGTTTCAGTTAAAACGTCTATCTGAGGATGAGATATGAGTTCTGCGTAGTAAGCTTTACGGATCTGGTGGTTGGGGACTAGGTAGCCTAAGGCTTCTAAATCTTGAGTATAGTTATCAAAATTTAAGCTGTAGCTTGATTCACCATCAAACACTTTGGCTGCTTTGATAGGTGAGATCGATTCCGCGGGTAGTCTTTGCCATGCGCCACAGGCTTTCATGATCTCTACGGATTGATGGGTGAGTGCTATTTCTCGGCCATCTTCGGGAGGTTCTGCCAGTGTTGTTTCTGATGATCGTTCTACGATAGCTATATTAAGCGGCAGGTCTGCTAAGGAACGAGCAAAACTCAGCCCTGCAGGGCCGGCACCAATTATTAAGACATCGTAGATTTCACTCATAACAACCACCTCTTAGTTGAAAAAAGCTACTTTACTCCGTCATTTAGTTTTAAGCTTGGATGTAAATCAAATAAAACGGCCTCAATCTCGGTTCGAATATTTAGTAAAAGATATAAATTGGAAGGTAGGTATGACAAAGAAACACACTGATGATGCAGTTGAAGAGATTGAACGTATCACTTTAGATCATTATGAAACGAATGCAGAAGCGTTTTGGCAGGGAACACGTGATCATGATGTTAGTCAAAATATTGAGGCTTTTTTAAAAGCGCTTCCGCAGCGTGAAGGATTAGACCTTTTGGACTTAGGTTGTGGACCTGGTCGCGATCTTCATTATTTTAAAGGGCTTGGTCATAGAGCAGTTGGTTTAGATGGTAGTCAGACTTTTTGTAAGATGGCGCAGGAGCATAGTGGTTGCGATGTTTTGAATCAAAGTTTTGCTGAGTTGGATTTAGGCGAGCAATGTTTTGATGGTATTTACGCAAATGCTTCCCTGTTTCATGTGCCTAGTCAGTTATTACCGAGTGTTTTAAGTGCCTGCCATCGAGCGCTTAGAGAGGGTGGTATTTTGTTTAGTTCTAATCCTCGAGGGAATGATGAGGGTTGGAATGGTCAGCGATATGGCCATTATATGGAGTTTGATGTGAGTCAACGTTTCTGGAATGACGCTGGGTTTGAGGTGCTACATCATTATTACCGCCCAGAGGGAATGCCGCGCCAACAGCAACCTTGGTTGGCTATAGTGAGTGCAAAGAGAAATTGAGTCGATCTGTTTTTTAATTTGTGGTTTATAATTAAAGCGTTATAAAAGTGTATAGCTCCTATATATAAGGGGTTGTTGAAAACTGAGCGGTGTTGAGATGCGTAAAATTATCATTCTTGATGATGAAAAGATGATGCTCAAAAGCTTAGAGCGTCGTATTAAGTCAGAAAACTTGGACTATGAACCGCACTGTTTTAGTTCGATTAAAGCGGCTTTGGCCGAATTGGAAAAAGGTGATTGTTATGCTTTTATCACCGATGTGAAAATGCCACTTTTGACTGGTGATCAGGTGGTTAATTATATTAGTCAGAAATTCCCAGAGCAGCCTTGTATCGTGATCACTGGGCAGGCGGAAAGGCGTGAGATTAAGCATATCCTTGATGCCGGGAATGTTAAAGAGGTTATCTGGAAACCGATTGATTTTGAAAAATTGGTGACTGCTTTGGATAATATTGCGGTGTCGGAGTAACCCCTTCATTTTTATCGGTGTATAGCTTTTTACCGTATCTACTATTAGGTTGTTTATGTCCCATGCTTTGACACAGTATCCCCCGTTAAAGATTGCCGCGGTCGTTTTGGCAGGAGGGCAGGGGAGTCGAATGGGAGATCAAGATAAAGGTTTAGTGATCTACGATGGGAAGCCTATGGTTTGCTGGACATTAGATCGTTTAAAGCCTTTGTTAGAAACCGTGCTTATTAGTTGTAACCGTAATTTTGATCAGTATGAGTCTTTTGGCTGTACCTTAGTAAAAGATCAGATCAATGGTTATCAGGGGCCGCTGGCAGGTATTCATGCGGCGATGCGTCAACTGGATGCTTATACCCATTTAATGGTGTTACCTTGTGATACGCCTCTGTTGGATGAAAATGTCATAGAGCGTTTATTACTGGCCGCTAAAGAGCATCGAGATAAAATTGTGGTGTTAAAAACGGGTGATCAACCGCAGTTTCTACATGCGGTTATACCTATGAGATTTGGCACTGAGTTAACCCATTGGCTTTCCAGCGGTGAGCGAGCGGTCTATAAGTGGTATAAGCAGTTTCCTATGTATTTTGTGGAAATGGATGCAAAGTCCTCTGCATTAAAAAATATTAATACCGCACAGGATCTACCTTAGTATTCTGTATCACCAGTCATCCGCCTTCACTTAGTGACGGAACCCCTCCAAAAAAATCGATAGCAACTTTTAAAAGCATTCTCTTCATTAGTTCTTGTTAATAAATCTACTCGCCTGTTGGTATAGGTCAATTTATATACTAATTTGTTTTGTTATTATTTCATTCAGAAATAATCTAATAGCCCTCAGTGGTCATTCCTTTCTCAATTGAGCGTGAGATTGTGAGTCTCTTTTTTTGTTGCGCGGTGCCTATTAGCTTTAACGTTTATGTATAGGTTTAGCCATTATGGATTTCGATTTTTTAATTGATAGCTTAGGTGAAGATGGCGCAACAGCCTTAGGCGGGCTGATTTTAGGGCTGATGTTTGGTGTGTTTGCCCAGCGAAGTCAGTTCTGTTTACGAGCCGCGGTTGTTGAATTTGTACGTGGAAATATGGGACCTAAGGTGGCTATCTGGTTGTTAACCTTTTCTGCGGCTGTCGGTGGGACTCAAACGCTTATTCTGATGGGTGAGCTGGATATTACTGATTCTAGAATGCTGGCATCTTATGGAAGTTTATCCGGTGCGGTTATAGGCGGGCTCATGTTTGGTGCGGGTATGATTTTAGCGAGAGGCTGCGGAGCACGTTTGCTTGTGCTAGCAGCCACAGGGAACCTTCGTGCTCTGTTTTCAGGCTTATTGTTTGCTGCTATAGCGCAAGCTAGTTTACGTGGTATTTTTGCACCGGCTAGGGATGCTGTTGCCCATTCTGTTTTACTACATGAGGATGGGGGGCTGGAATTATTAGGTTTTCTTGGCTTAGGTGATTATGCTGGCATATATATCAGTATCGCTTGTGCTGTAGTGGCTGTGATCTATGGTATAAAAAATAAACTGACGCCGTGGGCTTGGATTGGTTCTATGGGTGTTGGATCTATGGTCGTGGGCGGCTGGTGGTTTACTTATCATATGTCTTATCAAACATTCGAATCTACACAAGTTGAGAGCATGACGTTTACAGGGCCTTCCGCCGACACCTTGATGTACTTTCTGACGCCAGGTGGTGCGCCAATGGATTTTGATGTTGGATTAGTACCTGGTGTTTTTATTGGTTCGTTCTTAGCTGCTTTCTTTTCCCGTACGTTAAAGCTTGAGGGGTTTAAAGATGGTAGTAGTATGGTGCGCTACATTATGGGGGCATGCCTAATGGGGATGGGAGGGATGCTGGCTGGTGGCTGTGCTGTGGGTGCAGGATTAACTGGTGGCTCTGCGTTTTCTATTACGGCCTGGATTGCTTTGGCCTCTATGTGGGCTGGGGCAGGTCTGACCGATACCTTTGTTGATCGGAAGCGAGAACTTTCAGTGGTTAGAAGTTAAACTTTTTACCTGAGTCTTTTTCCTCTGCCTTCTCTTTTGCTTTTTCTTCTGCTGCTGTATCTATTTTTTCTGCCAGTTGGCCGACATGTGTGCGGATTTCGTATAATTGTCGATCGAGCGTTTGGTGGTAATTGAGGTTTTGCAACTTGCTAAAGCAGCTACGGTAGTGATGTATGACGACTTCGGGGCCTCTAGATTTCTCCGTTTCCATCGCGTTCATAAGTTCAATATCAACTTCAATACGCGAATAGGTGTGTTTTGCGTCTTTTGTTAAGTTGTCTGCTATTTCATTATTGATTTCGCCTTTGTTTTTTATATCGGCAATGAATTGGGCTAATTCTTTTATAATGCCCATCGCTCTAGCGGCTTCTGTATGGCTTTTAAATATGGTCATGGAGCCTGATGGGTGAGCTACAGGTTCTGGCAAAATAGCTGCTTGAGCTTGAAAAGCGGCTTTTTGCTGTTTATTGCTCTCATTCGGATCTAATTCGACAACCGCTGTCCAGCGAGCTTCTAGGTATTTGCAAAGTAGGGTGCGGATTTCGGTAGACATTAGAATGGGTGGGAAGGCATCAAATAGATGAGATGCCCTGCGAATACCAGACTTTAAACTGATCAAGCGTAGATTACGTTCGCGCTTTTTGTTTTCAATATCCTGTATGACAAAGGCTATACAGGCCATGAGAGCAACGCCACAAAGAATAATAACTGCTATGTAAGTTGGGCTCATGAAAGTGTCCTATTTATAATCACTTTACACTATCGGAAACAACTCTGATTTTATAGGTAAATAATCAAATAAAACACTTGTATTTTGAATGTTAGATCAGTATTATTTGCCCCGCTTTAATGAGCTGATAAAGCTTGCTGCGTCCCATTCGTCTAGAGGTCTAGGACACCGCCCTTTCACGGCGGTAACAGGGGTTCGAACCCCCTATGGGACGCCATTTAAAGCATTGCGGGAATAGCTCAGTGGTAGAGCACAACCTTGCCAAGGTTGGGGTCGCGAGTTCGAACCTCGTTTCCCGCTCCATCTTCTACTATACCGTTTATTTTATCAGCCGGCTTATGCTGGTTTTTTTGTTTTTATCCCTCCGATAACTGTTTATTAAGCTGTCTTCCTTTACTGCATATCTACCTTATTGGCACTTGAGTGGCCAAAAAATGGTGTGTATTGGGTATAAAGCTGTCATGAATTTACCTTGTTGAAAGTTCTTTAATATTACCAATGGGTTAGGGTGAAAACAGCGTTAGGGCTGTTTGCTGTATTTGCAACCCATGGATAGAAAACAAAGTGTTCTTTTTTCTTAAAAATAGGGTTGACCCCTAAGAATCAGTTCTTTAATATACGCGCCTCCTTACAAGGCAACACGTCTTGCAAGGATGTAGCGTCCCATTCGTCTAGAGGTCTAGGACACCGCCCTTTCACGGCGGTAACAGGGGTTCGAACCCCCTATGGGACGCCATTCTCTTTAAAGAGATCAGCGGGAATAGCTCAGTGGTAGAGCACAACCTTGCCAAGGTTGGGGTCGCGAGTTCGAACCTCGTTTCCCGCTCCAAATTCAGTAGTGAATTTGAATTTTTTGTGTCCCATTCGTCTAGAGGTCTAGGACACCGCCCTTTCACGGCGGTAACAGGGGTTCGAACCCCCTATGGGACGCCATTCTCTTTGAAGGTTTTGCGGGAATAGCTCAGTGGTAGAGCACAACCTTGCCAAGGTTGGGGTCGCGAGTTCGAACCTCGTTTCCCGCTCCAAATTATGCAATGAATTTACAATTTTTGTGTCCCATTCGTCTAGAGGTCTAGGACACCGCCCTTTCACGGCGGTAACAGGGGTTCGAACCCCCTATGGGACGCCATTTCCTTATTTTTCTTTGTTGTATCGCCCAATAAAATGAATTAATGCTTAGTTTTGAGAAAAATCTCTTTTCTTGAACTAGACTACTATGCGTTGTACCTTGTTTGTTCGAAATAAAGATTTTTTATTTCGAGTCTAGGTTATTTCACATAGGATGTGGTTGTATTCATTGTATGATCCGACTTCTGTTATTTTTATTATTGTTAGTGCTTCCTCGGATAGTTTCGTCTGAGGTTATCGTCAATTCAAGTGTTTCACTTGATAGCGTTAGCCGACAATACCTCCTCTCTATTTTCTCGATGCAAACTCGTGTTTGGCCCGACGGTCAGTCAGTTAGGGTTTATATTCTTCCTCCCCATAAAGCAGAACATCAAATGTTTGTTAAAAAAGAATTAAAACTCTTCCCTTATCAGTTAGTGAAAATCTGGGATCGATCTGTTTTTTCTGGCTCAGGACAGTCCCCAATGGTTGTAGAGTCCTTTGACGAGATGCTAGATAAAGTATCTAAAAATAAAGGAGCGATAGGGTATATATCCATGGATAAGGGGGGGAGCAGTGATGCTAAGACTTTACTGGTTAAATAGGTGGTTTAGTGCACTTCTTTTCAGTCTGCTATGGGTGGATTTTGTTGCGGCAGATGATATTGATTGGGAAGTTAATGGTTTTGTTACCCAAGGGTTTTCCTTAACTGACGATAATAATTTCTATGGTAAGAGTGAGAGCGGAAGTTTTGATTTTAGAGAGCTTGGTATTAGTTCAACTACGCGCTTAAGTGAACGGTTTTTAGTCTCCGGGCAGTTGGTTTCTCGTCGGGCGGGGGAAGTGGATGATGGTAAATTAAGTGTTGATTATGCCTTAGTGGATTATCGCTTTTTGGAACAACAATGGGGACATGCAGGTATACAGGTAGGGCGGGTAAAAAATCCATTTGGTTTTTATAATACGACGCGTGATGTAGCGTTTACACGGCCTTCAATTATGCTGCCTCAATCGCTCTATTTTGACCGAGCCCGAAATCTAGAGCTATCTTCTGATGGCTTGATACTTTATGGAACGAAAATGTTGAGCGGTGGACGTATTAAGTCGGAGTTATTAGCCGGCGCCCCGCGCAAAGATAAAAATGTGGAATATGCGTATTTGAATGACGATTGGCCTGGTTCGTTTGATCAGACTCGAGGCTACCTTTGGCGTACAGAGTATAGTTTGAATGACTATAGTTTTATCGGCGCTTTTACTTATGGGAATTTTAAGTTGGACTTTGATCATCCCTCGACTCCGGCTCCAGGAGCACCTGGTGATGGTCGTCTCGATCTTGGCGTTATTGTTTTGTCATTACAATACAATTGGGATAAGTGGAGTTTGACGGGGGAGTATTTTCGGCAAGATGTTGATTGGGGTAGTTTAGGAGGCGTATTTGCACTTAAGCCTGAAACGGCCAGTGAATCTTTTTATCTGCAGTTAGAGCATAGGTTGACGTCTGAGTTATCTATGTTTGCTCGACGAGATGTGTTTTATATAGATAAAGACGATAAAGATGGTAAAAAAGCGGAAGCACTTTTGGGGGTGCCCGCCTATAACCAATATGCTTTCGATTGGACGCTTGGGGTTGGTTGGGAACCTTCGTCTCATTGGCTGTTCCGTGCCGAATGGCACAAAGTAGAAGGGACGGGTTGGTTGGCAACCCAAGATAATCCCGATCAGACCAAGAAAAAAGAGAATTGGGATCTATTTCTTCTCCAGGCAACCTATAGGTTTTAATAAAGATGGCTGATGTGCATGCGAGTAATCGCGCTTTTTTTAGCTTGCGCTGGAAGGTATTTATATACTTAGTTTTTGCATTGACTATGGTGCATCTTATTTATGGCTATTACTCCTATTTAAGCTTAGAAAAGAAAAGTGAGCAACAGCGTCTTGAATTTATAAAACGCGATGTGAATGTGCTAGAAGGGCTGGTCGCTACCTCTTATGATCGATTGCTCGATTTAGCAGAAATTATCCCTCTCGTTGTCAATAAACAGTATGAGGGAAACACAAGAGCGGAAGCATATACGGAGGTTATCGGAACCCTCTTTCCTGATCTAGTTATGAGCGGTTCTATGGACGCTATCTATTTTTATGATAGTGCTGGTGTGCTCAGTGTTAAAGACGGCATCTTTGTTGATTTTCCTATATCTATTATTACTCAAGTTCAAGCGGTTGAAGAACCTGTTAAGTTTTTTTATTGCGCCGAACAGTGTTTACGCTTTATTGCTATGCCCGTCACTTTGGAGAATAACCAAATTGGTGTCGTTGTGGTGGGGCGTGAGATGCGTGACATCATTCTTGAATTTAACCATCAAACAGGACGAGATATTGGTCTTGCCTTGCAGCCGGCTGAAAGTGTTGATGATGCTCGGTTACAAATGTTGGAGCTTAAGTATTTAACTCAAAAGTCTGAAAATGAAATGTTGTTAAATACATTAGTAAGCGAGCAGCATATCTCTGCCGAAGGTGGGGTGTATGAAGTTGATGCCAATAATCGTCATTACCAAATTCTTTTAAAGGCGCCTGAGGGAACTGTTCCTGGTCAAGCTTATTGGATTCTTATAGAAGACCATACAAATACTTATATAGCGGCGAGGGATGATCTAATACAGAGCTTATTGGTTTCTGGGTCAGGACTTTTTGTGGCGGCTCTGTTTTTATTGACTGTTTTGCGCTCACCTTTGAGCGCCCTTGCTAAAGTATCGTCGCTTCTACCGCTTCTCGCAAAAAGTTCCTATGAAGATATTCGTTTAGGTATACATACAATCAAACGCAGTAATATTTTTGAGGATGAGCTAGATCTCTTACAAAATAGTACCTTAGAGGTTTCACAACAGCTTGAACATTTAGAAACCTCTTTACTTGAGCGAGCGGAAAACTTAACTGAGCGATCAGTTCAGCTTGAGGCGGAGCGTGATTTTGTTACTAGTCTTTTGAATACTGCTGAAGCAATTATTATGACCTTAGATGATGAGGGTAATATAGAGACAATTAACCGTTTTGGTTTAGGCATACTTGGGCTTAACGATGAGGAAGTGAAATCGCTTAGCTTTTTTGATCTGCAGCATAATCAGCAAGATTTAAAAAAGCATCAAGCGTTAATGGAGCGTTTGTTAAATAAGCAAGAAAATAAGATACAGGTTTCAGCGGGGATTCGAGCTAAAAATGGTCAAATATTACAGATTTCATGGTTGCATTCTGCATTAAATATCCCTGATTCAGATGTACAGGTTTTATCTATAGGCATGGATGTTACAGAACGACAGCACGCTGAAAAAAGACTTGAGTGGATCGCTAATCATGATCCGCTCACCGCTTTGCCTAATAGATTGATGTTTAATGAGCAGGTGGAGCAAGCCCTTAAGAGGCATTCAGGTGGTGAGGATATTATCGCCGTACTTTTTTGTGATTTAGATTCCTTTAAAGATGTAAATGATTCCCTAGGTCATCCGGTGGGGGATGAGCTGTTAAAGCAAGCGGCAGAGCGTATTCAAAATGTCATTAGTACTAGTGACATTTTAGCCCGTTTAGGTGGAGATGAGTTTACTGTTCTGTTGGAAGCGTGTTCTTCAGTTCAAGAGATTGAAGAGGTTGCTTCGCATATTTTAACAGCATTTAGAGAGCCCTTTATCATTGATGGTTACGAAATATTTAGTACTTTGAGTATTGGTATTGCGATCTATCCTGAACATGCGGTCGATGTGACTACGCTTGTGCAGTATGCAGATGTGGCTATGTTTGATGCGAAAGAAAGAGGCAAAAATCAGTTACGTTTTTATCATGATGAACGGGGTAGTGAGCGCTACGAACGCTTCTCTTTAGTCAATGATCTGCGCCGAGCATTAGAACGTGATGAGCTTAAGGTTTATTTTCAGCCTCAAATTGACACGAGTTCAGGTAGCGTCATGGGAGCGGAGGCGCTTCTGCGTTGGCAGCATAAAGAGCTTGGTATGATCTCTCCCGCCAAATTTATTCCTTTAGCTGAAGAACAAGGGTTGATTGTACCTATTGGCGAATGGGTGTTGCGCGAGGCTTGTAAGCAAGGGAAGATCTTGCATGACGAAGGTATGTATATTCGTATGGGGGTTAATGTTGCTGGCCAACAGATTATGCATGAAAGCTTATTGTCGACGGTGAAACAAGCAATAAATGAAACTGGTATAGACCCTAAACTAGTTGATTTGGAAGTGACTGAGAACTTTTTATTACGTCAGCCTGAAATCACGATTCCTAAACTGCAAAAAATTAGAGAGATGGGTATGTCTCTCTCCATGGATGATTTTGGTACAGGTTATTCCTCTCTTAGTTATTTGAAGAAATTACCGCTCAATACCTTAAAAATTGATCAAAGCTTTGTTCGCGATATAGGGGTTGACCCCGAAGGTGAAGCAATTGTTAAAGCGATTATTGTTTTGGCAAAAAGTTTAGGTTTAAAAGTACTTGCCGAAGGGGTGGAAACAAGTGAGCAACTTGCTTACCTTAGATTGCACGGTTGTCATTTAATCCAAGGGTATTATTTTAGTCGGCCACTGCCGGCCGCAGAACTTGTTAATTTTGTTGCTAACCAAGCAGTGGATATCACATTTGAATAAGAGTGCTGGGGATTTATACCTGTACGCTAGTTCTGGCCAAATATACTTGCGCGTTTGTTCAGATAGTCAAACTCTTCATTATTTTCTTCAGCGCTGAACCGCAGTTCATCTAACTGTTGAAATTTCTCTATCTC
The DNA here is from genome assembly GCF_030547185.1 of Neptuniibacter sp. 1_MG-2023. Classification (GTDB taxonomy): domain Bacteria; phylum Pseudomonadota; class Gammaproteobacteria; order Pseudomonadales; family Balneatricaceae; genus Neptuniibacter. Next base: position 401,025 of record NZ_JAUOQR010000001.1, on the reverse strand, counting down.
GTCGTCGGCCATATTATGTAGACAGCTACCTCCAAAAAACCAGAGGAGATCCCTAGCGATTAAGTGGGCTAGGGCTGGGTACATTCTAAAAGCACGTTCTAGAATTTGTTCTCCAGTTATATAGATATTTTCGTTACCTGCTTCAAACTCTTCAATAAGTTGCTTCAGGCTAAGAATAAAGGTTTCGTCTTCTGGTGTGATCTCATCATGCGTAAAGGGCTCGCACTTTATCAAATTGTTATATGCAATTTTCAGGAAATTAAGATGGTGAATTTGGTAAGATGTCATTTCGGGCTCCGATATCATGGTGAAGCTATTTTATAAGGTGGAACTTAAGCCTGCTAGTTTGATCTGAATAAATAATCCATTGAAAGCAAAATAGAGTTACTTACAATGTACGGCCGTTGTTCGTTTATATAGTTTATGGATGATATGGCGGAACTGCGTCTATTTGGTGTAGATAGTAGAACCTATACTCTTTCAAAAATTCACGTTCACCCCCTTATTTTAAGTCGGGATAGCTAGATGACATTAGCGTTAACAGTTGAAAAGTTACATAAAGTATATGGCAATGGTTTTGAGGCGTTAAAAGAGATCTCTTTTGATGTGGCTGAGGGCGATTTTTTTGCACTACTTGGACCTAATGGTGCAGGTAAGTCCACGACCTTAGGTATTGTCTCCTCATTAGTTAATAAAACGTCCGGCAAGGTATCTATTTTTGGTATTGATATTGATGACAATCTGACGGGAGCAAAGCTTAACTTAGGTGTTGTTCCGCAAGAATTTAATTTCAATATGTTTGAAAATGTTAAAGATATCCTAGTGACGCAGGCTGGATATTATGGGATTAAGCGGTCCATAGCTTCAGAGCGCGCTGATTACTATCTTAAAAAGTTAGGCCTATGGGAAAAGCGCAATGGCGCAGCTCGTATGTTGTCAGGAGGAATGAAGCGTCGCTTGATGATCGCACGTGCGTTAATGCATGATCCAAAATTACTGATTTTGGATGAGCCAACGGCAGGTGTTGATATTGAGTTGCGCCGCTCGATGTGGGAGTTTCTTCGTGAGCTAAATGCATCGGGTACTACGATTATTTTAACGACACACTATCTGGAAGAAGCAGAAAGCTTATGTCGAAATATCGCTATTATCGATAAAGGTCAGATTATTAAAAATACCAGCATGCGTGCCTTACTGCAGCAGCTCACGACCGAGACGTTTATTTTAGATGTTGATGCCAGTTTGTCTGAAGCGCCGCAATTAGATGGGTACGTCGTTCGTTTGATTACAGATAATGTTTTGGAAGTGGACGTTGAGAAGGAGCAGGGCTTAAATAGCTTGTTTGAACGTTTACAAGATCATAATCTGTCAGTGCGAAGTATGCGAAATAAATCAAATAGGTTGGAAGAGTTATTTGTATCGCTTGTGGATAAAAACCTTAATCAGGATAAAGCATGAACGCCCACGATCTTTTTATCGCTTTTTGGACTATTTTTCGCCGTGAAGTGCGTCGTTTTACCCGTATTTGGGCGCAAACTTTACTTCCGCCCGCAATCACTATGACGCTGTATTTTATTATTTTCGGTAATTTAATCGGCAGTCGTATAGGAGAGATGGGCGGCTTTAATTATATGGAATATATTGTTCCAGGTTTAATTATGATGTCCGTTATTACCAACTCATACAGTAATGTGGTCTCCTCATTTTATAGTACTAAGTTCCAACGTAGTATTGAGGAATTACTCGTATCGCCTGTTCCAAACTGGATTATTTTAAGTGGTTTTGTTCTTGGTGGCGTTGTACGAGGCTTAGGTGTGGGCTTGATCGTAACCTTGCTGTCCCTATTCTTTACGGATCTTCAGGTACAAAACCTATTAGTGACTATCGCAATCGTTTTCTTGACTGCTGTTTTGTTTGCTTTGGGAGGGTTCATTAATGCGGTGTTTGCCAACTCGTTTGATGATATCAGTATTATTCCTACCTTTGTTTTGACACCACTTACCTATTTAGGTGGCGTCTTCTATTCAATTCAGTTATTACCTGAATTTTGGCAGGGCGTATCTCAGCTGAACCCTATTCTTTATATGGTGAATACCTTCCGTTACGGTATTTTAGGGGTTAGTGATATAAATGTTGGGTTCGCTTTTATGATGATCTTGCTATTTATTGGCGGGCTCTTCTCTTATGCACTTTATCTGCTTCAAAATGGCAAAGGAATTCGTAGTTAATGAATACAAATGATGATGTAAAAAACTCGCCGCTTGGCCAAGACACTGAGTATATTAATAGTTACGATCCCTCAATATTATATCCAATAGCACGTGACCTAAATTGGAAAGAACAGGGCGTTGATCGCAGTACGTTACCCTTTAAAGGGGTCGATATTTGGAATGCTTATGAGCTTTCTTGGATAAATCAGCGAGGAAAGCCGGAGGTTCGTCTTGCTGAATTCCGCGTGTTTGCTGATAGTAAAAATATTATTGAATCTAAATCCTTTAAGCTTTATTTAAATTCACTGAATTTGAGTAAGTTTGAATCGCAGAAAGAGGTTGAGGCCTTATTGATTAAAGACCTTTCTGAAGCGGCGGGAGGACGAGTTAATGTAAGGATCTATCATCCTGATCAGGCGCCAGAGTTTGGCCAATTTACCGGCTTCTGTATTGATAACCAAGATGTTGAGATTACACAATACACACCAGATCCCGAGCTTCTATTTACTTGTGAAGATCAGGTTGAAGAGGTTCTATATAGCCATCTCTTAAAATCTAACTGTCCTGTAACAGGGCAGCCAGATTGGGCAACTTTAGGTATAAGCTACTCTGGTAAGGAGATTGATCGAGAGGGTTTACTTAAATATATAATTTCCTATCGTGAACATGGTGATTTCCATGAACAGTGTGTAGAAAATATCTTTATGCATATCTGGGAGCGTTGCAAACCAGATAGTTTAAACGTTTATGCTCGTTATGTGCGCCGTGGTGGATTGGATATAAACCCATTCAGAAGTAGTGAAATGGAAGATATCGATAATCTACGTTTAAGTCGACAATAACTGGAGCTGTTTATGGATGCATTAGAACTCTTACATAACCGTGTATCTTGTCCCGCCTTGGCTGAGCCAGGGCCAACTAAAGCGCAGCTCGATAATATCTACCAAGCGGCGCTTAGAGCACCGGATCATGGAGCGATTAGACCTTGGCGTTTTTTAACAATCACAGGGTCTTCTCGTGAACGTTTGGGCGAATTATTTTTACAAGCGGCTTTAGCTGACAACTCTGAGTTGGCGCCAGAGCGTCAAGAGAAAACACGTAAGATGCCGTTGCGTGCACCTACTTTGATTGTCGTCATAGCGGCGGTATGTGATCACCCTAAAGTTCCTCAGCTTGAACAAGAGGTTTCGGCAGGATGTGCAGCACAAAATATTATTTTAGCGGCCCATGCCCAAGGTGTTGGAGCAATGTGGCGTACCGGTGAGATGGCTTATCATCCGCTTGTAAAATCAGGATTAGGTGTCAAAGAAGAAGAAACGATTATTGGTTACATCTATTTAGGTACAGCTAAAAAATTACGTAATCCACCTCAACATGATCAGGAAACTTATGCCACTGATTGGCATGGGTAAAGTGAAAGGCAGCCGTTTTTGACAGATTATAATCAAATAGCAGAAGAGTTCCTTGTTAAGTTGAAGGGACAAATTCCATTGATTAATCATTTGGGACTTTTTCCTCTCAAATGGGATGGGACAAGGCTAGAGATGAAGGCCTCCCTCGCACCTAATGTGAATGATAAAGGCACAGGTTTTGGTGGATCTTTAGCAACGGTCGCCACCTTGTGTGGTTGGAGCATCGTTACACTTTATCTCAAGTCTCAGGGGCGGAATGATGATGTTGTCATCCGTGATAGCCATATAGAGTATTTTCTGCCGATTACCACCGATTTTACAGCAAGTACCTCTTTGCCTGATGAGGGGGCTGTTAGCCTGTTTTATCAGAAAATGTTAGAGAAAGGACGCGCTAGAATGGATCTTATTATCGACATTAAGCAGGATGATAAGATCGCTATGCGTTTGACGGGTAGTTATGTTGCTTTAGAAAAAAGACGTTAATACAAATAATATTCCTATCTAGTCTTGTCCTTTAATACAAACTAATCACTTAGTTTTGAGTGGTTAGTTCTTCTATTTAGTTTCTATTTATTGGATACCATCATGATATACCGCTTCTCGTTACAAGGTGTTAAATGTGCTGGCTGCGTCCGTTCTCTGGAAAAGGGTTTAACTGCGAGCAGAGTGATCGATGACTTTTCGGTGAATTTTGCGGATCGTAGTTTAACGGTTTCTTCTATGGAACCTGTTGAGCAGATCATCAGCACGGTAGAGGAGATTGGTTATGGTGCGATAGAGATAACGGACACGGATAGTTTAGAGAAAGTTCAGCTAGCTGAGCAGCAGCATTACCGAACAACGTTGATACGTAGCCTTGTTGCCTTAGGTTTTGGGGCTTTGTTAATGGTTCAGATGTGGCTTGGGTGGGTGCCACCTATTAATCAAACCAGTGGGATTTTGTTGGGTGTTATCACCGGCTTATTATCACTTGTTATCATGTTTGTCTGTGCAAGCCATATTTATAAAGGTGCTTGGCGGTCTGCACTTAAGTTAAATTTTAATATGGATAGTTTAATCGCACTGGGAACAGGTGCGGCTTGGTTTTATTCCACAGGTATTGTTTTAGTCTCCCTGTTTGGCGTGGTTCTTCCTGAACCTGCGACCCATCTTTATTACGAAGCTTCAGTGATGATTTTGGGGTTTATCTTATTAGGGCAAGCGCTCGAAGCAAAAGCGAGAAAGAAAACCGGTGATGCTGTGCGTAGTTTAATGCAGCTTCAACCGAGTACTGCATTACGGATACGTGGTGATGATGAGCAAGAGGTCGCCATTGAATTACTCTCGTTACAAGATTTAGTGCGAGTGCGTCCCGGTGAGAGCATTCCTGTTGATGGCGTAGTTGTATCGGGTGACAGCTACATCGATGAGTCGATGCTAACGGGTGAGTCAGAACCTGTACATAAAGTACAAGGTGAGATGTTGGTAGGAGGGACTCTGAATGGTTCAGGTAGTCTGCTTATGCAAGTTGAGCAGGTGGGTTCTCAAACAGTATTGGCACAAATTATTGAATCAGTCAGAGATGCACAAAACTGTAAGCCTGATATTGGTAAATTGGCGGATAAGATTGCTTCTGTTTTTGTCCCTTGTGTAATGTTTATTTCTGTTTTAACGGCGTCTATTTGGTTTGTTATTGGTCCTGAGCCTCAATTCACCTACGCTGTCATTACGATGATGACCGTTTTGATTATTGCTTGTCCTTGCGCTTTGGGATTAGCAACACCTATGTCGGTCATGGTGGCGGTAGGACGGGCAGCGAGTGAAGGTGTCTTGATTCGAAATGCAGATGCGTTGCAATTGGCTGAACGAGTAACAACGGTCGTATTTGATAAAACAGGTACAGTGACAGAAGGTAAGCCTGTAGTTACTGATCAAGAGTATATTTGTGACAGTCGAAATATTAGCCAAGTCCATCGAGCAATTTTAGCGATACAGTCTCGCTCTGAACATCCTCTTGCCGCAGCCATATGTACTCATATGCAAATGACGTTAGATCATGGTGGTGAAAACCTCAGTGTTGAATCGTTTGAAAGCCTCTCTGGATTAGGGCTTTCTGCTTGTGTAGCGGATAAGCATTGGGTTATGGGGAATGCCGCTCTTATGGCTGAGCAGGGTGTTCGTTGTGAGGAGGTTTTACCTCAAGCTAAACAATGGGCATCAGAAGCGAAATCCTTAGTATATGTTGCTTGTGATAAGGAGTTGATCGCTTTATTGGCTATTGCTGATCAGGTCAAAAGTGATTCCAAATCGGCTATCGAAAAGCTAAAAAAAGCAGGGCTGAATATCATTCTATTATCAGGGGATAACCAACTTACGGCAGAAGCTATTGCTCTCGAAGTGGGAATCGAGCGAGTGATTGCAGATGTTAAACCTGAGCAAAAGCAGGAGGTTATTAAAGACCTTCAAGCACAGGGAGAGGTTGTTGCTATGGTTGGAGATGGTGTTAATGATGCTCCTGCATTAGCTCAAGCTGATTTGGGCTATGCGATTGGTACTGGGTCTGATATAGCGATTGCGAGCGCGGATGTAACGTTGATTTCTGGGTCTATATCGAGTGTCTCTAAAGCGATGTCAATCTCTAAAGCCACAGTGAAAAATATCAAACAGAATTTGTTTGGTGCGTTTGTTTACAATGCGGTAGCGATTCCTATCGCTGCAGGCGTGCTATTTCCTTTTATCGGAGTGTTATTAAATCCGGCGATTGCTGGAGCTGCGATGGCGATGTCGTCCATTACCGTTGTCAGTAATGCCAATCGACTTAGGTGGCTTAAGATAGATGGTTAAAGCTAGATAGCTAAAGGGGATTGAGTCTTACTATAAAAAAATCTGCTATCAGAATAAGCGAAAGCATAGGATCTTAGTAAGACTCAATACAGCGCTTGTTTATTCGCTGATGCGGCTTATTTTTTCTATTATAATAGGTGTTTTTGGTACGTCTCTGTGGCCGCTTTTTTCTGTTCTAGGTGCACGACTTATTTGAATCGCTAAGTCCATACCATCGGTTACTTTACCAAAAACGGTATAGCCAAAGCGGTTGCCTCTTGCATCTAAATTTCTATTGTTGACTGTGTTTATAAAAAATTGGGAAGTTGCGCTATGAGGGTAGTTTGTACGTGCCATCGCAATGGTTCCGGTGGTGTTGCTTAGGCCATTTTTAGACTCATTCTTGACCGCTTCTTGGGTCTCCTTCTTTTCCATATCTTGTGTAAAACCGCCACCTTGAATCATAAACCCTGCGATAACACGGTGAAAAATCGTGCCTTCGTAATAGCCACTATCCACATAGTTTAGGAAGTTTGCGACCGTTTCAGGAGACTCATTAGGAAATAGCTCAATGGTTATATTACCTAAATTGGTTTGCATAATAACCTTAGGATTGTCACCTTCGGCGAATGCAGGTGAGATCAATAAGATAGGTAAAAGGATGGTTAGCAAAATCTTTTTAAACATAAGAGGTCCATTAGTTTTTATTTATACATATAGACGCTAAATCTACCGTTTATTCTTTGTTCTGGGTAGGGAAATTTTTGTGATTGCATAAATCACTTTAAGTGAGTGATTAGGGCTCCTTATCTAAGTGTATAAAGGCAATCAATGAGATGTTTAAACTAGAGACTCGTTTGAGTTCTTCTGTCAGGAAGCTCAAAGTGTAAGCTGATTGCTTACAAGGTTAAAAGTGGACATGTAGTTTGCTTTTTATCTATTTTGGTTGAGAGGTAAATTTTTCGATTATGGCAAAACCAAATAAAAAGGGCCCATCAACAACGGTTAATGTGTATTGCAGTCAGTGTCGAACGCGCCTTTTTAATTACCGAAAGGGAGGAAAAGGTGCACTGGTAAAATGCTTCAAAGAACGGATTAATGAAGATTACACCAGTACCCCTTGTGTTTGCCCTACATGTGATCGACTGTTTGCTCGTGAAGTATTAATTCGTGGCACGCCCGCTTATAAACTGATCGGTGGTAAGGTGTTTGCTAAGTAAACTATTCTCTTTAGAAGCTGTTTGTTCAGCGTAGTTTGGCGCCAAGCAGTTTACCTCTCCCTCGAGTAAGTAGTAATTATCATCTTTCGGTAGAAAGTTACTATTGAGGTTTGAAGTGTTTATGTTTTTGCGTTTTGTTGGCGTCAGAAAAGCATGTTCATAAGCCGCTCCTTTACACAGTTCCCGAGCTTTATGATGCCACATAGTGGTTACATCGTTTAAGCTGCTTTCTTCATTACCGTAGTATTGGATTGTGAAGCGACTAGGATTGATCGTTGCAAATTTATAGCCTGATAGACCATCAAATAAATGGTAGTTACTATCACAACCATTCAGTAGGCAGCTTCCTACTATAAGTAATACCCCTTTTTTAAATCTAAACATGATTCTGCTCCGTATCTAAATCGTCAATGCTTGTTTTTTAGCATTACAGATTGGTTTTTATCCCGATATTTAGAATAAATTAGGTTGATTTTTCATTACAGATCTAGAATTATTTAATTACTTGTATACAGATGCGATTTATTAGAACTGTAATGTTTAAAAAACCTATATCTGTATTACTTAGGCGATGTGTAATGGTGTTTTACTATGAAACTGTATGAACAGTTGTTGGAAGCGTTAAGTGTGCGTATTGAGCAGGGGTATTATCCGGTCGGCAGTAAAATGCCTTCTATTCGCACGCTAAGTAAGGAACGGAGCGTTAGTATTTCAACGGTTCAAGAAGCCTATCAGCGATTAGAAGAGCGTGGGCTTGTCGAGGTAAGACCTAAATCCGGATATTACGTGCTGGGTCGTTCAACAACACCTACATTGCCAGAGGTGAGCCGTCCGGCACAAAGGCCGTTAGAGGTCTCACATTGGGAGCAGGTCTATCACCTATTAAATACAGAGAAAGGTGTGGGTCATTTATCCTTAGGTACAGCCATGCCTGATGTCAGTTCGCCGACGCTTAAGTTATTGAAAAAGGCTTTAGTGGATTCTGCGAAAAGAACTGAAGATCCTTTTATCAACTATTGTGATCTTCGCGGTTCTGAGAAATTGAGAAAACAGATCGCTCGTTTGGCCTTAGATTCCGGATGCAAACTTCACCCTGATGAGATCATTATTACATCAGGTTGCCAGGAAGCGCTGGTTTGTAGCTTAAGAGCGACGACCAGCCCTGGTGATGTGGTTGCAACGGATTCACCTAGTTTTTATGGTTCTACGCAAGCGATTAAAGCACTTGGCTTAAAAGCACTAGAAATTCCAACTCATCCCGAAACTGGTATCAGTCTTGAGGCGTTAGAACTCGCTTTAGATCAATGGCCGATAAAGGCGATCCAAGTAACACCTACCTGTAATAACCCTTTGGGATACACTATGCCGGAGGATCGACGTAAAGCTTTATTACGCTTAGCGCAGCAATTTGATCTACCGATTATCGAGGATGATATTTATGGTGATCTATTTTATGCATCACCTCGACCAAGGACGATCAAATCATTTGATGAAGAGGGCCGTGTACTTTTATGCTCCTCATTCTCTAAGACACTGGCATATGGTTTACGGCTAGGTTGGGTAGCCCCTGGGCAATGTACTGAAAGGGTACTGCATAAAAAGTTTGTATCGACCGTGAGTAATCCACCGATCCAGCAAGCCGCTGTAGCAGAGTTTATTGCGCAAGGAGGCTATGAGCGCCATATGAGAATTATGCGAGCTCAGTATCAACAGGCACGAGACTTGATGATTGATCTTGTTGAAAGAAATTTCCCCGAAGGGACGCGTATTAGTTATCCAGAGGGTGGTTATTTGCTGTGGGTTGAGTTACCTATTGAGGTCGATACTATTAAGCTCAATAAATGTTTAGAAGAACATAAGATTAGTATTGCGCCTGGGGTGATTTTTTCTGCTTCAGGTAAATATAGAAACTGTATGCGTTTAAGTTTTGCTAAAAAACCAGATGAGGCTGTTAATCAAGCAATCAAACTTATGGCAAAACAGATCTATCAATTATTGGCTGAGGCTTGATCTGTTTTGGCATGAGGCTAGTCGACTTGTTTCTATTTAATACTGCTTTAGGCGGCTTAATGATGATGATAGTGAAAAACCTAGCTTTAGATTAAGCTCTTTAGCATGTTGCTTTAGCTGTTTGCTGGTCAGTGTGTTTTCTGCTTTTCCGGCAAATACAACCCAGTTGCCACAGCTCGTGCTGCAGCCTCTTATATCGGTAAATAATCCTCTTAGAATATCCAAGCAATCGCTAGATTGATGCTCTTTCCAACAATTCAGCACCAGCCAACCGTTCTCTTTTAGTAACGAGTGGGCAGCAGTTAAATACTCTGGAGAGAGTTGTTTAGCATCTAAGCCTTCTTCGCTATATATATCGCTAAAGATTATATCAACTTTGCGTTTGTGCTCATCATGCAAAAAGTCGTAAGCATCCATATTAATAAGTTCTAAACGCTTACTTCTTGGTAATTGGAAATACTTATAAGCGGTGTGTATGACATCGGCTCGTAGCTCAACAATCTGCTGCTTTAATTCTGGGTAATGATGATGTAAACAGCTATTTAGCGCACCTGCACCTAAGCCCAAAGTGATACAACGTTTTGGTTCGGTCATTAGCAGTGCAATTAACATCGCCCGCGCATATTCATGTTGGGGCACTAAAGGTTCGCTTTTAAGCCAGCAACTTTGTTCATCGGTATCACCAAATGCAAGGTAGCGTTTGTTACCATCATCAATGACGCGTATTGCACCATATTCATCATAGCTACGATGTATCTCTTTCCCGGGTATGAACATTTGGCTACCTTGCTTGATTAGAGTAGAGCGGGCATTCTATAGCGGTCTTATACTATTATGCTACTTCAGTTTTGTCTTTGAAGATCGACAGAATAGGCTGCAGCGAACTAATTTATATTAAGAATTCTTTTGGAGAGTTGTGCATGGAGATGCAATGGCCACGTTTATTAACGACTAAGCGTTATGGACATGCTGAGCTTGCAGATGAAGAGATCGGCCGTAGTCATTTTCATAAAGATCAAGATCGCATTATTTTCTCGAGTGCTTTTCGGCGCTTAGGACGAAAAACACAAGTGCACCCGATGGCTTTGAATGACCATATTCATACACGTTTGACTCACTCTATTGAGGTTGGCAGTTTAGGTCGTAGTTTAGGCATCCGTGTCGGTGAACAGATTCAGGATCAGTTACCCGAGTGGGCGACCGCTTATGATATTGGAATGATTGTACAGTCAGCCTGTCTTGCCCATGATATTGGTAATCCACCTTTTGGTCATGCGGGTGAGTATGCAATAAGGGATTGGTTTAAGCGTCGGGGTGATAGTGAGCTACTCAAGAGTTTAAGTCAGGAGGAGCGACTAGATCTGATGACGTTTGAGGGTAATGCTCAAGGATTTAGAGTCGTCACGCGGATTGAAAATCACCTGTTTGATGGCGGTTTACGTTTAACTTACCCAACATTAGGTGCCTTACTTAAATATCCGTGGAGTGCACAATATTCCGGCTCAAAGGGGAAGTTTAGTGCGTACTTAACAGAGCTAGAAATCTTGAATAAGCTAGGGCAGGAATTAGGTCTAGTCTCTTTGGGAGAAAACCGTTGGTGCCGTCACCCTTTAGCTTATTTAATGGAAGCCGCTGATGATATTTGTTATGCCATTGTAGATCTAGAAGATGCGATAGAACTTAATATACTGAGTTTTAATGAGATCAAACCTATACTTCTTCAACTTTGTGGTGATACCTCATTTGATGATGAGATTTTTACCTCTCAAGCATCTGCGCGGCGTAAAATTTCTGCCTTAAGAGGTAAGGCGATGGAGTTTATGGTCTCTTCTGCAGTGCAGGCTTATATGGATAATCAGCAACAGATTATGCGTGGTGAGTATCAAGGTGAATTACTGAGTGATGGAGACCCTGATGTCCGTGATGGTCTTTATGCCGCTAAAGCCTTAGCAAAAGAACGCGTGTTTCCAGATACACGGAAAGCTGAGCTTGAAGTTGGAGCTTACACGACTTTAGGTATTCTACTTGAAGCGTTTTGTCATGCGGTCTATGACAACCATTATCTCGAAGGTGAAAAGCTTAGCTATCGTAGTGAAAGAATTATCAGCTTAATGGGGATACATGCTCCCAAACCAGAGCTCCCACTTTATAAGGCTTATATGCGGGCATTAGATTTTATTAGTGGTATGACTGACAATTATGCGACTTATCTGGCTCGCCAGATTGGCGGTTTGAGTTAGAAGTTTACTCAAGTAGTTGAGCTCAGGTTAGGTAACTAGCTTATAATGAGCATTTAATAAAGATTAGGGAAAGTTACGTGGCTTCGTTAAAAGATCAGTTGAGTGGTTTGGTGTATTCAACAGAAAAAGGTGATCTATGCCCTGGTTGTTCTGAGGCGGTAGATGCATGTATCTGTGCTTCGTTAGATGATCAGCAGCGTTTGGCTAGTTTGGATGGTATTGTGAGAATCCGTCGTGAAACTTCTGTTCGAAAAGGCAAAGGTGTTACGACAATTACAGGTGTCCCATTGGCGGATGCAGAGCTAAAAGTCTTGGCGAAAAAACTGAAGAAAATTTGCGGTACCGGCGGGGCGCTTAAAGAGAGTGTGATAGAGATTCAAGGGGACCACCGCGAAAAATTAAAAACTGTTTTGGAGAAAGAGGGTTTTAGCGTCAAGTTGGCGGGGGGCTAATATGGCGAAGAAAAAGCTATGTACTCGGTGTATCGCTCTACGTTTTGCTTTGCTGTTTATGGCTGTAGTGGTTTTATTTATGCTTAATGGACTTTCCCATTTTTTCTCATAATCTGTAGTGATACTAGAGTTACAACGAGGTGGACTCCATGTTTGGCCTGTTGAATAAACGATCTGTACTGCTTTTACTTTTATTTATACCTACGCTTAGTGATGCAAAAATCTATCAGTACAAAGATGATTCAGGCCGTAATGTCTATGTAGATCGACTTTCCAAGGTGCCAGCCAAATATAGAGATCAGCTAGACGCTCGGGATGAAACAAAAGATCGCCTATCGAGTCAAGCATTGCAGCAGTTATCGAAAGAAAGGGATATTAAAAAGCTACAGCTTAAAATCACTACTGAGCGCTCGAGAATAAAAGAGGCGATGAAAAAGTGGGTTACCCCCTTTACCTTTCACTCTAACCGTATTCAGTTACCGATTAAGTTTGTTTATGGCGCACGCTCAGTCATACTTAATTTAGTGATGGATACGGGCGCGTCATTCACCGTTGTACATAAATCTGCTATTGGTTCATTGGGTGCGCAATTGATTGATGCTGGTGCGGCTCGCGTTGCTGATGGCGGTATTGTGCAAACGCAACGGGTCAACTTTGATCGAGTTGATATAGGACCCTATCAAATTCCCCATGTGTCTGCGGCGGTTATCGATTATCAAGGGAATTCAGGCGGTAGCCATGGTTTACTAGGTATGGACTTCCTATATAACGCGCAGTATGAGTTAGATAGAGAGAATCAACAGATTATTTGGGCACCAGTTAAGTATCAAAAACTACAAGGTGATCTGTTGGAGTTAGATAAACTAGAGGAGCGGCTTCTGAATGAAACCGCTGCTTCAGAGTAATACTAACGAGTATTTATTAGAAATAACGTTCAATCGTTAATTGCAGGTGATCGTCTTGCTTAATGCTGTAGCTTAGATCCAGAGGGTCGTTGCTACTAAAAAAGCGTCCATCTAAACTTAGTTTCCAGTTATCACCATATCGACGACTCGCTTCAATGATGAGGCTATGGCTGTGATAGTCAAAGTCGTGGCTAATGCCCGCAAGCATTTCGGTACTACTTGCATCGTTGAGTGTTAAGCGTGCGCCTAAAAACAGATCGTTTTGTCCCGCAGCATCGGCATCTTCTCCACGCTCATCCCAACCATATTCCATTAATACGCCGAGATCAGCGGCACTCTCTTGGATGCCGTAAAAGGTATACTCAAATCCACCTTGGGCAGCCCAGTAGTTTTCGCTACTAGTATCACGGTTAATGGTTTCTAGTTTCCATAGCCAGCTATCTATAGTGGCTTGTAGATCAAATCCTATTTGATCCATCTGCTCATAATAGGGCGCTAGGTAGGTTGTACCTTCACTGTTCTTGAGTAGAAATTTTGGGTCACGATTGGTTCCGTGGAACCAGTAAGCACCTAGATCAAAGTCGCCTAAGGTGTGGCTCCAGCGTATAGCGGTGTCTAAATGATGCTCGCCTGCTGAGGATTCGTAGCTGGCAAGGTCTCTGTTGACAACAATACCTGAGCGAACTCTGCCATCTTCACCGACAAAAGTTCTTTCTCTAAAACCTGGTAATAGATAAAGATCGACAATACCCCAGTCTCTGACGAGGGAGAGGTTAATCATCTGTTGGCCTAGTTTATCTTCGCCATCAAAATCTTCTACGCTATCGGTTTGGTTTATAACATCCACTAAGTGCTGAAACTCAGTAACACCCCAAAATACTTTGCGTAGGCCTGTGCGTAGTTCCCAATCTTCACCAATATGGATCCAACTCAGCTCGCGTATATCGCCGTGAGTACGTTCGTTATCGTTCTCGTCGACACGAAGATAGGGGGTGAAGGTAAGATTGTCTATGCCATCATTCCACTCCCAATAGAACTCGGGCTCTACAGTGAAAGAGAGGTTGGAGCTATAATCCTGATTTTGGAATTGCGCATCTTGAGTAAAGTAACGTGCTTCTGCCGTTATTTTGCCCGACATCTCATAATATGTTTCGGCTTGAGCGGGTAGGGCGGTTATCAGCCCCGCCGCTAGCAGTAATCTTTTACTGTTCATCTTAACGCGCCCGTTTAAGGGTGTTTTTATTGAAATCGTTTTCGCCTAAGCCTGTTTTAAAGGTGTAATCGCTATAGGTTAAATCTGTGCTTTTCCCCGATTGATGGTTAACCATTTTCATTAGGTTAGGACGCCAATGCTTACCTTCGTACTCATTGTACTCATGGTAAGTGAGAGTTTTTAAAAGTGAGTCTTTACGATCAAAGAATTCAATCTTCCAAGGACGATATTCTGTTTGATCTAACCAAGCGATACGGCGTGTATAACCTGAGTTTTTATCAACAGGGTACTGTTCAACAACATAGCAAGTGCCCCCTTCACAGGCCTCATCACGTAAAAATTTATAGGTGTATTTCTCTACTTCGAATGATGATAAATCTTCGTAGGAGAACTCAGAGCCCATAAACGGGCCGGACTTGTTACGTGAGGCGATACGTTTAACACGCTTTAATTTAGGTAGATATAACCACTGCTCATCAGCACCTACCGCATGGGAGAAACTGAGGAACGCTGTACCTTTCACATCTTTTGGTTTGTCAAAAACCGATAAACTTTTGTCACCATCGTTTTCAATTTCTAGTGATTTAAGGCGAATATCACGGACACTCTCCTGGCCTTGCTTGTTGCGAAGGATCATATTCATGCTGGTTTGCATATCTTGCCAACCTTTATCGCTTGCTTTTGCTTCTACCGCGATGCGGGTGCCTTTCTCTTCAGCGGTTTCTGCTGAAGCGATCAATGGTGCCGTCATTAGGCCTAATACGACTAACGAATTAAGCGATTTTTTTAACACAATCATTGTTGTCTCCTTCAGCAGGGTTGCTAGTATTTTCGGTGGTTGGATGATCATTTTTATCCAGCTTCATTAATAAAGCCGGTAGGAATAAGAAATCTACAATTAGTGCGATAAGAATAGTAATGGCTGTGAGTAAACCCATATCTGCATTTAATTTAAAGCTAGATTGGGCGAGTACCATAAAGCCAGCCACCAGCACAAAAGTAGTGACCCATAATGCCCGGCCTACACTGGCAAATGCATACTCTACAGCGGCTTTAGGGTCTTTATTTCGATCGCGACGGGCATGTAGGTATTTACTTAAAAAGTGAACGGTATCATCGACAATAATCCCTAATGTCATACCGGCGACTACAGATAAGGCTAAACCAATTTGGCCATCAATAAAGTACCAAATGCCGAACCCCATCGCTGCGGGAGCAATATTGGGAATAAGGCTGATCAGGCCAAATTTTATGGACTTTAAAGCGAACCCTAAAATGAGGGAGATTAAGATCAAAGCAACCGTTGTACCGAGCAGCATGCTTTTGATATTGCGTTGTCCGATATGGGCAAACATTAAGTTAGGGCTGGCAATTTCTACTTGATAGTCTGGAGCATTGTCTGTAAACCAGCTGTAGATACGCTCTTCAATTTCAATTTGTTCTGTACTGGTTAAGTTACGAAAAGTGGCTATAACGCGAGCGGATGACTTATCTACATTCAATTGGTTATTAAGATCTAATCCGTACGGCAATGACATCTCATACAGTAGTAAATATTGTGCGGATAGCTCGCGGTCTCCGGGGAGAGTGTAATAGCTAGGGTCATCGCCATGCATGTTTTTATTAAGGCGTTTTATAATGTCTGACAGTGAGCTGACATGGTCTGTTTCAGATTGTGTACGCAGCCATTCGGTTAAGTCACCTACTGCTTGAAGAAACTTAGGGTCATTGATACCACTAGCTTCGCCGGTTTCAATAGAGATCTCCATAGTGGACAGGCCAGATATATTTTCTTGCATGTAATCTGTGGCTTGTCTAAATGGTACGCTGGTATCAAAGTATTTAACAAAATCATCATTTAGGGTGTTTTGCGGCATAAAGACGATCACGCTGATCATAATAGCGGACATGCCTGGCAGTAGAACTTTACGGTTCTTAACTACAAAACCCGCAAATCGGTGCATAAAGTCATGCTTACCGTCCTTCGTCGCTTTCACACGCAGGGGTAACAAACTTAACATCGCAGGGAATAAGGTTATGGAAAAAATAAACGCAAGCATTACGCCGGCCGCTACCATATTACCTAGATCTCGAAAGGGTGGAGAGTCGGAGAAGTTTAAACTTAGGAAGCCTATCGCTGTTGTGACACTGGTTAGAAATATAGGTTGGAAGTTTATACGCAGACTGTCGAGTATAGCTTTTCTTTTTTCAACACCTTGGCGCATCTCATAGAACATAGTGGTCAAGATATGGATGCAATCCGCCACCGCTAATGTGAGAACCATAATGGGAGTTGTTGAAGAAGGGCCTGTTAAGAAGAAGCCCGTGTGTCCCGCTAATCCCATAGTTGAAACTATAGTGAAGATGATGATTATTACAGTAGCAAATGTACCGCTGAAGGTACGTAGCAAAAAGATCATCCCTAGTAGTACAACAGCAAACATAATAGGCACTAGCACCGCATTATCGCTTAAGGAAGATTCAGCAAAGCTGTTATTCATCATCACCATGCCGGATAAGCGAACGCTAATATCTGGATTTTTTTCAATAAATTGAGCTTGCATCTCCCGTATTTTGGAGACAACTTGTGGGATCTCTTCTACAGGATTAATGCCTGGTAGTTGTACAGTCACATTAACTAAAGTGACATGAGCTTGTGGTGAGATAAGTTTGTGGAGTAAGAGTGGTTCATTAATCGCAATCTCTTTGAGACGGGGCATATCCGCATCGGTTACCGTCTCAGCATCTAATACTAGATCTTCCACAAACATATCGTCTTCTTCAGACCATGTATGCTGAAAGTTAGTAATTGAATCAACACGGGTAGAGAAGGGCACTTGCCAAGATTCAGTGGTTAGCTCTTGAATTGCTTTAAGTGTTTTAGGTGTAAACACTTGGCCATCATTAGGTGAGATGATAAACGCAACATTATCGCTTTTACTGTAGATCTTTTGCATCGATTCGAATGCAGTTAGCTGAGGGTTTTCCTCACTAAAAAACACTCTATAGTCGCTTTTAAAGACTAAGTTTTTAGCACCATAGGCAGAACCAAATACGAACAGCATAGTGAGTAAGATGACCCAGACTGGATGATCCAGCACAAATCGGAAAATACGGTCTTTCATTTTCCTTCTCCAGTTTCCCTTATCAGGGTTATGTTGCTCTGATTGGCAACTTTAAGGTTATTTTAATTATTCATAATGACGAAACGTCATTTCTGAGTTTTAAAAAAACGATGAGTACATCGTTTTCTGTTGTCTTAACTTGTTTGCTGTAACTTTAACTGCCGCACTTCATTTGGATACAGTTCGGTTTTATATTTTTGAATGGTTTCAGCCCAGTCATGTTCTTGTGTATAGGGCTTCCAGTTCAAACCATCTAGTAGCAAATTTGAATGGTTAATTAATTCTCTTTCTAGCTTCATTTCAGTTCGAACGCTACAGCGGTCTAAACTTTCATGTAATAGAACAATTGTCCCAAAGCACATAGACCAGAGGGAGAAGGCCACTTGGGCCGGACTTAAATGATTTTGCAGCTTAAACTCACCGTTGCTGAGACCTTCTGATATAACCTGTAAAAGACTATCGAGTAGTTTGCCTTCAAGTATTAGATGTTCTTCGCGCCGTTTTTCAGAAGATTTTTCAAAGATAGAGGGGGTTTTAGCGGAAATAACCAGCATAAACTCGGTGGGACTTAGTAGTGAATGGAGCATGTAGGCATAGCCTATGGCAAGAATCTTTTCCCGGCTAGAACCATTGAATGACATTGCGTGGCAGAAAAGATCATATAGATTTTGGATGCTGCGGTTACATAAGGCCGTTAGTAGATCTTCTTTACAGGTAAAGTGGTTATAGATAGTGCCTTTTGAATAGGGAACTTTAGCCGCTAGCTTATCCATGGTTAGCCCCGCCACGCCTTTAGATGCCATCATCTCTAAGGCAGTATTCATGATATTTTCTTCGCGCGCTTTTAATGCACTGTCGTGAGTATTCTTGGGGCTCATTTGATCTTTTTCGATAATTGACGAATCGTCAAAATATATCGGATGCATATTTTTTTCAAGGATTAAAAATGCAACAAACTATCTTATAAGTTGTTCTGAAGCGGCGGATGAGCTGTTATTTAGCCGTCTTAGCTGTAAATGGAAGGGTATTATCAGTTCACTGGACTGCCTCGCTTAGGTATAAACGAAGGCAGTCGGAACAAGATGGGAGAGAAAGGGTTATAAATTAGCTTCAGCTAGTTTTAGATCCACTATGGATTTAAGTAGCTTAAATAAACGAATAGATGCATCAATTTCCTCTTTTCGGTTAGTTAAACTTTCAATATTTAAACCGATGGGAATATTAAGTGGCATTACCGCTTCTAATATCTGCTCCAAATTATTACGGCAGATTTGGGTTGATTCCTGTAATGGGTTTTCAGCATCAATAATGCGGAATTTAGTTGCTTCAGGTACAGAAATACCTAGCCACTCCATAAATTCTAGTGTTTTAGCGCTTCCGCATGGGGTGAATGTGAGAATAACTCGTTTCGGCGTTATATTATCTTGACGACATTTACGCGCATAGCTGCTTAGCATATCAATGGTTGCTTGCGCGTTGTAAACCGCTTGCGAAACAAAAAACTCACAGCCGTTTGCTGATTTATTTATTAAACGTTCATGCTCATTTCCTTTTACGGCATGGCGTTCTGCAATAGTAACGCCACCTAGCTGGAAGTTAGCAGGATGTTCTGAGATGGCAGCGTAAGCATCATTTAAGCTGAGTTGTATCTCCCCTTCAGAGGATGGGCTGCCAACCAATACGGTATCGCGTACACCATAGGTATTCCAAGCGCTATCGAGCCATTTAATAAAAGTGCTTTTATCTCGCTGCGAGACGCTTTTATAAGTGATAACAGGTTTTTCTGCTTTTTCACGCAATAGCTTTGAATAGGCAAGTGGATCTAAGGTGCGCATATATGGAAAGGGTCTAGGTATATCAATGCGACTACTTTCATCTTGAATGTCATAAACAATCAGACCGTCAAATTCCACATGCTGAAGACGATTAAGTAATTTGTCTGCGATCTCTGATGCTGCCTCATCAGTTGTTGTCGCTTTAGGTGGAGTGGTGCCAAAGAGATAAACTCCGCGACTAGTATCAGCAAACTTGCTTCTTAAATCCTGTTTCATGGTATTTTTTACTTTTATCACTAAGCTTTAATTGCTGGCTATTCTAACAATTAATCATTTTCATGTAGTTAGCTAAGAGCATGAAAGTTTTTCTAATAGTGATGAGTAAATTTAATAACAGATTTAAATGGAGCAAGTATTTGTCGGATACTAATTTTGATTTAGTAAAAGTAAGCAAGACTATTGAGGGTGCGTCAGATGAAATTCCACCGTTAGAGCGCTGGAACCCTACGTTCTGCGGTGATATTGATATGCGTATTGCCCGAGATGGTCGTTGGTTTTATATGGGGACACCGATAGGTCGCCCAGCGATGGTCAAACTATTTTCTAAAGTGCTATGGATGGAGGAGGGTAAGTACTTTCTTAAAACACCGGTAGAAAAAGTTGGGATTGAGGTAGAAGACGCTCCTTTTCTTTTCATCTCTGTTGAGCAAAAAGAGGGGAATAAAGGGACCGAGCTGATCTTTAAGAGTGTAACGGATGATGTTGTGACTGTGGGGGCTGAGCATAAACTGTGGGTTGAGCAGTGCCCTGAAACAGGTGAGCCTTCACCTTATATTCATGTGCGATTTGGTATGAAGGGGCTATTACATCGTAATGTTTTTTATGAGCTGGTGGATAAAGCTCAGGAGGTTATAAGGGCGGGAGAAACAACATTAGTCGTGACTAGCCAAGGTATTGAGTTTGCTTTAGGTTCATTCCGTTAATTTTTTGATTTATAAAGTAACTTAATTAAGTGATTTTAAAGAAATTTTTTCAGATTGTATTAAACTTAAGGGATCAATATGACGTATGTGCCGCCAGGGGATGAGTAGATGAGTTCAGGAAAAAGGTTTTCTGTGCTTTTAATTATTAATTCAACAGAAGAGATTAAATCTCTTTGTAATATGGTTAAAAGGCATTTTCCTCGCTTCTATACAGCTTCTACCGAAGAGGAAGCCCTTCGTCTTATTGCTAAGCATCAGATCGATGTGCTTCTTTTAGGCCTTGACGGAATTCAAAAGAATGAAGTGTTTTATCTACATCTTCTCAGCGCTAAACAGGATGTAGATAAGATTATTTTTAAGAAAATGGTTTTTTGCAGTAGGGATGAACTGAAAGAAGCGTTTGGCATCTGTAACAAAGATGTTTTTGATGATTACTTTATTATTCGGCCTCTTTACGATCCTTACCATCTATTACTCCGCTTGCGATTTATACGTCGTGAAATGACAGAAAGAGATGATAGAGGCCTTTTAGGGTCTGGAGATTGTAGTGTCGAAAATTTATGTGGATATTTTGATCAGATCATTAACTGTGATAGTGAAATAGCTGATCTCAATGAAGATAACTACGCTAAATTGATGGAGCTTGTCTCTTATTCAATGAAGCATATGAAAGATAAAATCATTGATGATGGCAATATTACGGAACAATCCCGCCAAAATATTAGCAGCCTGATTGATACGCACGCTAAAGAGCATATACAGGAAGTGGGTGTGCATCAGAAAAGTGCTAATGGGCAGATGCAAAGTAAATTAAATGCTGTTGCTGAAGAAGCGAAACAGAAAAAAGCACGTTTAGACGCTGAAAAAGATAATCCTATCGTCTTTGATGATAGCAATATCCTTTTGCTAGAAGATGAAGTTGAAGAGCGCGATAAAATTAAAATGATTTTAGAGGACGCTGGATATAAAGCTCAGATATCAGGTAGTGCAATTCATACAATGAAGTTATTAAAGAATTGGAAGCCGGATATTATCTTGCTGGATTTAACGCTGCCAGATATGAGTGCGTTATTTGTTATTGATCAGATAAAGCAAGATCCTGAGATGAGTCATACTCGGATTATGGTCTTGGCTAAACCGGGTGACACCCAAAATGCTCGAGAAGCGATGAAGCAGGGTGTACATGAGGTCATGTTAAAACCAGTAGATAAAGATATGCTGCTCTTTAAAATGGGTCATAACTTAGAAGCGATTAAACTCGAAGCTAAATCATCTTAATCTTGTGGTTATAAAAAAACCGCAGGGTAAAACCTGCGGCAAAAACTCGGATGGAGTTGTAGTTAGTACAATGGAGTAATGGCAATCTAGTTAATCAGATTCTATTACTTAATCTTAAATTTCAGCTTATTGTAGAGCGCAGTTACACATCCTTGTGTACAAAAATCACGTTTATGATTGCATAATCTCTACACTCTCACCTTGTAAGCGTATAGGCCAAACGGGTACTTTAATCTCTGTATCTTCTAAGCAGCTACCAGTATTTAAAGAGAAATGTTGCTTATATAGAGGTGATGCCACCATAAGCTCTCCCTTTATATCGCCGACTAAGCCACGAGCTAATACATTGGCACCACTAAATGGATCTTGGTTGCCTATGGCAAAGACTTCCTCTTTATATTCAGGAATATAGAAGATAGCGATCTGTTGGTCTTGGTATAAAGCAGCAACACCTGTATTAGGTACTAAGTCGCTTTTGTTACAGAGTTTGAGCCATTCTGTATTTGGATTCGTTGTCATAACTTTGTCCTCTATTTTCAGCGTACTTAATTAAGCGGGTCTAACTTGATTGCGCTCGATAATGTGCACAATTTGTGGGTCAGTTTGTTCTTCTGTATTCACAAGAGTTCTAAACTGTTTTAGTTTCTCTTCATCTTCAAGTGTGGTTTTCCACTCACACTGATAAGTATCTACAACATGCTGCATCTGGGCTTCTAGCTCTGTAGTAATATTTAACTTATCGTTTAGAACCACTTCTTTGAGATAATCCAAGCCACCTTCTAAGTTTTCCATCCATACGGATGTGCGCTGTAGGCGGTCGGCTGTTTTTACGTAGAACATTAGAACCCGGTCGATATATTTAACGAGAGTTTCATCATCTAGGTCGGTAGCAAATAGATCCCCGTGGCGAGGTTTCATGCCTCCATTACCGCAAACATAAAGGTTCCAGCCATTTTCCGTAGCGATAACACCAATATCTTTGCTTTGTGCCTCTGCGCATTCACGGGTACAACCAGAAACAGCAAATTTGATCTTATGGGGAGAGCGTAAGCCCTTGTAGCGATTCTCAAGCTCGATCGCCATGCTTGCGCTGTCCTTCACACCGAAACGACACCAAGTACTACCGACACAAGATTTAACTGTACGAAGAGACTTGCCGTAGGCATGACCGGTTTCAAAACCCGCATCAATTAACTCTTTCCAGATAAGTGGAAGTTCATGCAATTTTGCACCAAATAGGTCAACACGTTGTCCACCCGTAATCTTGGTGTATAAGTTGTATTTTTTACCGACTTGGCCTAATACGATTAGTTTGTCAGGCGTAATCTCACCACCGGCGATACGGGGGACAATAGAGTAAGTGCCATCTTTTTGTATATTGGCCATGAAGCGATCATTGGTGTCTTGTAAGCCTACATGGGGCTCATCCAATACATGTTCGTTCCAGCAAGATGCGAGAATAGAACCGGCCGTTGGTTTACATATTTCACAACCTAAACCTTTACCATGCTTGGCAAGTAGATCGGAGAAGCTACGAATCCCTTCAACACGAATAATGTGGTAAAGCTCTTCGCGGGTGTAGGCAAAGTGTTCACAGAGATCTGTACATACCTCTACACCCCGTTTTTCTAATTCATGGTCAACGATGGTTTTCAACATCGCTGCGCAACCACCACAACCTGATGCTGCTTTGGTAACCTCTTTAACATCGGCAACGCTCATAGCGCCGTCATCTATGGAGCAACAGATTTGGCCTTTAGTAACATTTAGACATGAGCAAATGGTTGCTGTGTCAGGCAAAGCATCGGGGCCTAGTACGGGCGCTGACGATCCGTCTAATGATGGTAGGATAAGAGCTTGCGGTTTGTCTGGTAGATCTATGCCATTGAGTGCATATTGAATCAGCGTATCGTATTTACTGTTGTCACCTACTAAAACAGCACCGAGCAGTTTTTTACGATCTTCAGATACAACGATACGGTAGTAAACCTGTGTGTCTTCATCTAAATAACGGTAGCTAATGCTGCCTGGCGTTTTACCATGCGCATCGCCAATAGAGCCAACATCTACGCCGAGAAGTTTAAGCTTAGTGCTCATATCCGCGCCGGTAAATGTAGCCTCGTTTTCTAAATCGCCGACAATGGCTGCAACAGCTGTTTTCGCCATAGTATAACCGGGCGCCACTAAACCAAAGATTTGATTGTTCCATAATGCACATTCGCCGACGGCATAAATGTTTTTATCAGAAGTTTGGCAGTAGTTGTCAACAATGATGCCACCGCGCTCGCCAATTGCTAGAGCGCTACTACGAGCTAGGGCGTCTTGAGGACGGATACCCGCAGAGAATAGGATTAGGTCTGTTTCTAAGAAAGTGCCATCACTGAAGTTCATACGGTAGGTATGCTCTTCACCTGGGACAATTTCGGAAGTTGCTTTATTGCAATGAACGTCTACATCTAAGGCTTCTATTTTTTTCTTTAAAAGCTCGCCACCATCTTCGTCTAGCTGTACTGGCATTAAGCGCGGAGCAAACTCAACAACATGGGCTTTTAAACCTAGAGATTTAAGCGCGTTAGCCGCTTCTAGCCCCAGTAAACCACCACCAACAACAACGCCGACGGAGGCCGCTTTTGCACACTCTTGGATTTTATCTAAATCTTCCAAGGTGCGATAAACAAAGCAGGCATCACCATCATTTCCCGGAATGGGGGGGACAAAAGGGTATGAACCGGTAGCGAGTACTAGCTTGTCATAGGGATAGCTAGCTTGCTCGGTGATCACCTGCTTTGTATCGCGATCGATCTGCGTAGCACCTTCGCTTAAGTGAAGCTGCACGCCATGTGTTTCATAAAAGTTATCTTCTACTAGGCAGAGGTCTTGGTAGGTTGAATCACCAAAGTACTCTGAAAGGTGGACGCGGTCGTAAGCTGCACGTGATTCTTCGGCCAATATATGAATTTCATATTCGCCTGCAACTTCGTTAGCGACAAAGTTTTCAATAAAGTGGTGGCCCACCATACCGTTACCGATAACGACCAACTGCTTTTTGTTTGAGTCCGTTGAAGTAGTCATAGAAGATATACCCATGTCTTGTGTTTGAGTGTCTTGAGAGCAGAACGGACTGCCAAATAGCAGTTGTTGTCTGTTCGCACTCAAATCGATGTTTTGTTTTAGCTGATCGAAATACCACTGCCCCTCACGGACATCACCGTATAAAACGGCGCCGACTATTCGGTTATCTTTCAGCCAAAGTTTTCTGTATTCATTGTGTTGAATATCGTGATAAGTCAGTGTTTCTGTCTCAGGAGAATCCTGAAGCGAACCACATGAAAAAAGGTCCACACCGCTGATTTTTAACTGAGTCGCCACCGGTGCTTCTTGATAAAATTTGGTTTCGTTGAGAAGGCTAGAGACAAGAATATCCGCCTGCTGCCAGATAGGGGCGACTAAACCATAAGTGAATGATTCAAACTGGCAGCACTCCCCTAACGCATAAATAGATGAATCTTTAGTGCGCATTTGGGCATCGACCAATATACCGCGCTGGTAATCAAGTCCTGCTGTTTCGGCTAATGCCTTATTCGGTGTTACACCTATAGCGGTGACTACAAGGTCGGCGGGTAGAGTTTCGCCTGTGGCTAGTGCTACCGACTCTACCGAATCATTGCCTTGGATCGCTTGAGTGTTAGCTTTAAGGCGGAATTTTAGGCCTCGCTCTTCAAGCGCGTTTTGCAACATTTTTCCGGCGGTTTCGTCCAGTTGATGATCTAGTAGGTACTTGCCACGGTGAAGAAGCGTTACATCCATACCTTGCACACGTAGGCCTTCTGCCGCTTCAAGGCCTAAGAAACCACCGCCAATAACAACGGCACGTTTCTTTTCTTTGGCAATACGTTGCATCTGCTCAACATCTTTAAATGTTCTAAAGCTCATAACCCCGTTTAGATGTGCGCCCTCAACAGGCAGAGGGGTTGGGTATGAGCCGGTCGCAATAACCAGTAGATCGTAATCTACTTGGACGCCTTGCTCGCTAATGATTAATTTATTAGCGCGATCAATCTGTATAGCGGGATCTTGGCTGTGTAATTTCACACCATGTTCTGCGTACCACTCTGTGGGTAGGGTGATCACTTTATCTTTATCCAGTTCACCGCTGAGTAAGTTGGATAGCAAAACACGGTTATAGCTACCGCCCGGCTCTTCACCAAAAACAGTTACATCAAGCGAGTGCTCTGCACGCTCAAATAAGCGTTGCAGTAACCGGCCTGTTGCCATTCCGTTTCCAATGATGACCAAACGTTTTTTCATAAAAATCCTAAATCCCAAAAATAAAAAAAGGCGTTCACATTCAACATGTATGAGCATGTTGATGTAGAACGCCTTTGTTCTCAGAGCTTGTTGTAGATAACAAATACATTAATATTTGTTACATGCTTTTATAAAAGCATTTAGTGTGCCATTTATTTTTATCTATTATTTTTCAATGTGTTAAGTTTTTTTAAATCAGTATTGCTAGGTTTTAATTCAGCAATCTGGCTTTGTTTTGATGCGGATTAGGCTGGTGGTGAGCGGTTTTGGTGCGATTGTTGGGAGTGATAGAGGTGTCGAGATGGTTTGGGTCTAGATGGGCTGTGATTGGTCGTTCAGGTTAGTGCTTGTAGAAGATAAATAGGCGTTCATACCTTTCCCTATGCAATCGGGAAGGGTGTAGAACGCCTATTATAAAGTGCTGTTAGTAACTAGGCGGCTTTATCTTCGCCCTTTGCTTTTGGTTTGTGCTCACCAGTGGCTACTTTAAGCGTTGCCTCATCCTTTTTTTTACTGCTAAGACCGCTATCAGGAGTCCGTTGTTTTTCATAAAGAAAGGTCAGTACTTCGTGACGATAGTGGTTATATTGAGGGTCATCGGCTAAGGCGATGCGATCGCGAGGACGGGGCAGATCTATATGTAAGATCTCACCTACTGTCGCGGCTGGACCATTGGTCATCATAACGATGCGATCAGAAAGTAATACAGCTTCGTCGACATCATGGGTAATCATAATTACGGTGTTATTCAGGTCTTTTTGGATCTCCATTAAGGAATCTTGCAGGTGGGCTCTTGTTAGGGCGTCTAAGGCACCAAAGGGCTCATCCATCAACATAACGGTAGGCTCCATTGCTAACGCACGTGCAATACCTACACGCTGCTTCATACCACCTGATATCTCATCTGGGCGCTTGTCCATTGCGTGATCCATATGAACAAGTGATAGATTATGTTCTATCCATTCGCGCATTTCGGCTTTGCTTTTTGATTTGCCAAATACTTGTTTTACGGCAAGCTCGACATTTTCATAGGCCGTTAACCAAGGCAGTAATGAGTGGTTTTGAAATACAACCGCTCGTTCTGGACCTGGAGCGTTTACCTCTTTTCCATCGAGTAGGCAGCCGCCATTGGTGGCTTGATAGAGGCCGGCTACTATATTCAATACAGTCGATTTACCGCAACCTGAGTGACCGATCAAAGAGACAAACTCCCCTTTGTTAATCGTCAGATTAATATCCTGAAGCGCTTTAAAAGGGCCATTAGGTGTAGGGAAGTCTATATCGACTTTAGTTAGCTCTAAATGCTGAGGAGGCTGACTCATGATAATTATCCTTTTTCTAAGACCACTAATTAACGAAGTACTACTGTTTTGTCCCAAGACATTTTGCGCTGTAGAAACAACATGCAACGGTCTAATAGGAATCCGATAAATCCAATAACGAGTACGGCGACCATAATACGACCAAGAGAGTTGGAGCTACCGTTTTGGAATTCATCCCAGACAAACTTACCTAGTCCAGGGTTTTGAGCCAGCATTTCTGCTGCGATTAATACCATCCAAGCGATACCAAGGGATAAACGTAATCCGGTAAACATCATTGGAATGGCTGATGGTAGGACGATCTTAACAATATGAGTGAACCAGTTAAGACGGAGTACTTGTGATACGTTTTGTAGATCTTTACTTATTGATGATACGCCCACTGCTGTATTCAACAGTGTTGGCCATAAGCTACAAAGAGATACAGTGATCAATGAGGTAATAAATGATTTAGCAAACATTGGATCTTTGCTGACATAAACCGCACTTACAATCATTGTTACTAAGGGTAGCCAAGCAAGGGGCGACACTGGTTTGAATAGCTGGATGAGCGGATTAAACGCTGAATAGAGTGTACTATTTAAACCTATAAGTATGCCCGCAGGTATGGCGATAAGTGAAGCGATCACAAAGCCAGCTAATACGGTAATAAGGCTTGTAATGATCTGATCAAAAAACGTGGGTTTGCCTGTATATGGGCGCACTTTTATTTTAGCATCAGGGTTTTTAGCCAATTTTTTCTCGTTGCGCACATCTTGGCGTTCGTAGAATTTGACCTCTTTTATGCGTTCAGCTTTATGCTCTTCTATTAATGTTAGGGATTGCTGGTAGACCGCCGCAGGGCCTGGGAATGTACCCAAAGATGTGTGAACGTTTTTTGCGCCGATCTCCCAAATAAACAAGAAAATTAACAGGCCAATAAGAGGTATAAGTAAAGACTTTCCCAACTGACTGAAATTTGTTTTAGGGTTCTCAATAAAGCGACTAAGACCCATGGTGGCTAAAATATTACTCATAATGTATTCCTCTCGTTGATCTGTAGCCCCTCCCGTTTAGGGGAGGGGCCTTTATTGTTAGATCAAAGTTTCTGATCTGGCTTCAGACCGATTGAGAATTTTTCTAGGTATGCGTTTGGTTGTTTGCCATCAAAGGTGATGTTGTCGATAAAGTGTGTCTGTGGTGCTTTGTAGCCATCTTCGGAGACAAAGTCAGGGAACATATCAGTTGTCATTTTCCCTTCTTCGATAAGCTCTTTGGCAGCAACTGCATAGATATCTGGGCGATATACTTTTTTAGCTATGTCCATAAACCACTGATCTGATTTAGGTTCAGCAATTTGACCCCAGCGACGCATCTGAGTTAAGTACCAGATCGCATCAGAGTAGTATGGGTAAGTTGCGTTATAGCGGAAGAATACGTTGAAATCAGGCACTTCACGTTTATCGCCTTTTTCGTACTCAAAAGTACCCGTCATTGAGTTAGCGATAACATCGTAATCCGCACCGACATAATCAGATTTTGATAAAATCTTCACCGCTTCTGGGCGGTTAGCATTATTGTTGTCATCTAACCATTTAGCGGCACGAATCATCGCTTTAACAACACGGATATGGGTATTAGGGTTTTCGTCCGCCCATGTTTTAGATACCCCGAAAACTTTCTCTGGGTTGTTTTTCCAGATCTCATAATCGGTTACGACTGGAACACCAATACCTTTAAACACGGCTTGCTGATTCCAAGGTTCGCCAACACAGTAACCATAGATAGTGCCTGCTTCCATTGTTGCAGGCATTTGAGGTGGCGGAGTCACGGATAAAAGCGCATCTGCATCGATTGTGCCTGATGTATCACCGTTATGAGGCGCGTAATAACCAGGGTGAATACCGCCTGCCGCTAACCAATAACGTAGTTCATAGTTATGGGTAGAAACAGGGAACACCATACCCATGTTGAAAGGTTTACCTTCATCTTTATATTTTTCAACAATTGGCTTTAAGGCGTCTGCTTTAATTGGATGAACAGGTTTTCCATCAGGCCCTTTAGGTACGTACTGTTTCATCTGATCCCAAATGTCATTGGATACAGTGATAGCGTTACCATTTAGATCCATGCTGAATGCAGTAATAATGTGGGACTGAGTACCAAACCCTATTGTTGCGCCTAAAGGTTGGCCTGCAAGCATATGGGCGCCATCAAGTTCTCCATCAATAACGCGGTCTAAAAGAACCTTCCAATTAGCTTGGGCTTCTAGTGTTACGTATAGGCCTTCATCTTCAAAGAAGCCTTTTTCGTAAGCGATCGCCAAAGGCGCCATATCCGTTAACTTAATAAAACCAAATTTAAGGTCTTCTTTTTCGGGCTCGCCTGTTACTGCCCATGCAGGGGTAGTAATCAAGGCGGCGGCCAAAACCGTACTACTGATGATTTTGCTGAGTAGAGCCGTTTTCTTATTAAGCATGGATCGCTTCTCCAATCTTGAAAAACAAAAAGGCGCCTAACGTAACCACAAATTCGTGATTCGTTAAGGCGCCTTTGCCATAAAATAAACTGTCGGGTTTTTAGGCCCTTGTAATCTTTTGAGAGTGCCCATCATTGAGCAATTCTTTGTGGATTAATAAAGCATGTGCTGTGCCATTAATTATAAATTCTTTTATAAACAGATAGTTAGTTTTAATTTCTTGGTTTTTTGTAAGATTAAACAGAGCTGCCGCGCTGCACAATAGTGCGTGAGTGGTCATAAGAGGTGCGTATTGATGCAAAAAGGGTGTAAGGTTTGTTTCTGACATTATGGGGAGGTTTTCGCTCTTACTGTCGATAAAGCCTAATCAAGAAAAAGGTAAGGCAGAAGATGTGCTTCTGCCTTTAATTTCAGCTGATCCAGTGCTGAAAAAGATCATGGCGGTAGACTGAGTGGCTAATCTCGGAGAAATCAGCTTCTTGGTTTGATAGTTGTCCACACTGCTTCATCTGCTCCAGTATAAAAATACCCTGTTTAGGATCTGGAATGTTAACCGTCGCGCCAGCGAAATGCTGCTCCATTGCCAAGGGTGGTGTGTAGTCAGAAAGCTTAGTGGCGGCTTGATCTAGGTATGGAGGTAGCGCAAGGAGTTGGTAGAGCTCCTCTTTATTGTTGATATCTTCAACCCATTGGCAAGCTTCATATAACGCTTTTACTAATGCTTGGTGGGTATTAGGGTAGGCCGCTGCCCACTCTTGAGTCACACCAAGAACCTTTTCTGTATGGGCTCCCCATATTTTGTGCCCGGTCGTCAGTAAGCCGCCGATCTTCTGAATGAGCGCTAAACTGTTCCAAGGTTCACCTACGCAATAACCATCTATAGCGCCATTAGATAAGCTTGGTATCATCTGGGTTGGTGGAACAGCGATTAATTGCACATCATGTTCTGCATCAATCCCATGTTGTTCAAGCCAGTAACGAAGCTGATAATAATGGTTTGAGTATGGATATACCGTTGCCATGACCGGTTTGACTGAGCTGCTCTTTACCTGTTTTTTAAATTGCTCACCGACTAGTTTGTCGTCTTCCCAGTTATCAATTGTTTTGGATAAGAGGGTATGGAACTCTTTAGATAAAGTGATTGCCGTACCGTTTTGGCTGAGGGATAGGGCGGTTAACATTGCTGTTTTATTGCCATTTAAGCCCAGTGTAGCGGCTAATGGCATAGGTGCGAGCATGTGGGCGCCATCGTAAAGACCGAAACTGACTTTATCCCGTATCGAAGCCCAGGAGGCTTCCTTACACAAAACAACGTTGAGATTATACTTCTCGAAAAAGCCTTTTTCCCTAGCAACAACTAAAGGTGCACAATCTAATAGCGCGACAAAACCGAGCTTTAGTTTGTTTTTTTCAACTGTCAGTAATTCTGACATAAATTATCCTCTCATCTCTACTTGCGCAGGCCGTTCGTTAGTTCCAGAACATCAATAACACTCTGAGCGACATCAGGTAGTTTTTGACCTCGATCCATGGCTAATTTTCGAAGCGTTTCAAATGCTTGTTTCTCATCGCACCCTTGATGCTTCATTAGCATGCCTTTGGCTTTTTCAATAACTTTCCTATCCGCTAATTGAGTTTTAGCTTTTTCGAGTTCTGCGCGTAGTGAACTGTGAGCATCGAAATGAGCAATAGCGGTATCCATAATGGCTTTAACTCGCTCGGGTTGTAATCCGTCTGCGATATAAGCACTGACACCGGCATTGATAGCATCACACATGGTTTTGCGATCGTTTTGCTGCTCAGCGAAAAAAATGATGGGTCTTGGATTGTTCTTACTCATCGTAGACATACTTTCGAGCGTGTCTCGATTAGGCGAATCCATATCTATAATCACGATATCAGGATGAGTATCCTCTACGCGTTTATTGAGATGGGTAGTATTTGGTAGTTGGCAGACGACATAATGGCCTAATGAGTGTAGCGCTTCTTTGAGCGCTTGGACTCTTTCCGGTTCGTCATCTATCAATAAAACATTTAAACGATTCACGTTACTTATTAATCCATATCCGGAGTTGGATAGGAATTAAATAAGCAATAAATGTTCCATTATGGGGCGGTTTTAAGTTTTCTCTATTTTCGCTGCCCATTTTTCTACTTTTAACAGTTAATTGGGCGGCTGTGAAATGAGTTGAGCTTAGCCTATATTATCAATTGGCACATTGCTTGCTGAGTCACTCATCATATTTATTGATAAAAATGTACAGCATGTTTAGTACATAAAAAATTATAGTAGCGCAACGGAGCGCACTTATCTGGCAACTAGCAGATATGTGGCTCCGTGCCGTGTACGCTGTAAACTGGAAAGTGCATCTGGATTTGTGTGTTACAAAGCAGTGGAGGTTTAGATGCACAAAATGACAACGTGTCCATACTGCGGTGTGGGCTGTGGTGTTGATGCTGATATTCTGGATTCCGGTTCAATCGGTGTTAAAGGCGATAAATCTCATCCGGCTAATTTTGGCAGGTTATGCGTTAAAGGCTCAGCCCTGCATGAGGTATTAGGTGCGGGTGGTCGTCTACTTTCCCCTCTTATAAATAATGTCCCTGTTTCTTGGGATAGCGCACTAGATGAGGTCTCTTCTAAATTTCTTCGCACTATATTGGAGCACGGGCCTGACTCTGTAGCTTTTTACTTATCCGGTCAGTTGCTCACAGAAGATTATTATGTAGCCAATAAACTGATGAAAGGTTTTATTGGTAGCGCCAATGTAGATACGAATTCACGTCTTTGTATGTCGTCCGCTGTAGCGGGTTATAAACGTGCCTTTGGTAGCGATACAGTGCCATGTTCCTATGAAGACTTGGAAAAAGCGGAACTATTGGTGCTGGTCGGCAGTAATACCGCGTGGAACCACCCTGTTTTATATCAACGTATGCAGGCTGCTAAGAAAAAGAACCCTTCCCTTAAAGTAGTAGTGGTTGATCCTCGCCGAACAGCAACCTGTGATTTAGCGGATCTTCATTTAGCGCTTAAGCCAAGTACCGATAGTGAGTTATTTTCAGGATTATTGAGCTACTTGGCTGATCAGGATTGTTTAAATCATGATTACATTGAGCAATACACAGAAGGTTTTGAGCTTGCTTTAGCTTCAGCCCAGCAGCAGTTTGACTCCGTTTCAGCGGTAGCTAAGTATTGCGACCTAGAGAGTGATATTTTAACAACGTTTTATGAGTGGTTTGCCCAGACTGAAAAAGTTGTGACCTTTTATTCTCAAGGGGTAAACCAGTCTTTTAGTGGCACTGATAATTCCAATGCGATTATTAATAGCCACCTTGCTACCGGTCGTATAGGTTTTGAAGGTGCGGGCCCGTTTTCTATTACTGGACAGCCTAATGCTATGGGTGGGCGTGAGGTTGGCGGTTTAGCAAATCAGCTAGCCGCGCATTTGGATTTCTCTTCGCCTGAGTATATAGATCTTGTCTCGCGTTTTTGGAATGCACCGAATATTGCTCAAACCGAAGGTTTAAAGGCGGTTGAGCTTTTTCAAGCTATTGAAGAGGGTAAAGTTAAAGCGGTTTGGATTATGGGGACAAATCCTGCAGTGAGTTTACCTAATACCCATCAAGTGACACGGGCGTTGGAAAAGTGTCCCTTAGTGGTTGTTTCTGATTGTATGGCGAGTACTGAAACCCTTAAATATGCTGATGTTTGCTTACCCGCAACAGGATGGAGTGAGAAAGATGGCACAGTCACTAATGCAGAGAGAAGAATTTCACGTCAGCGTAGTCTCTTAGCACCTACGGGGGAGGCTAAACATGATTGGTGGATTATTAGTGAAGTGGCCAAGAAAATGGGTTTTGAAGATGCATTCTCTTATCAACATCCAGCAGAAATTTTTGCAGAGCATGCTGCGCTCTCTGGTTTTGAGAATGATGGCAACAGAGATTTTGATATTAGTCTGTATCAAGATATAGATATTGATACTTATAATTCTTTTAAACCGGTTCAGTGGCCGGTGACTCAGGAAGCACCTTACGGGACTGCGCGTATGTTTTCAGATGGCCGCTTTTTTACGCCATCAAAACGGGCAAGGTTTATACCTATTCAGGCTTCAAGCCCTATTCAGCAAGTCACCCCTGAACTGCCTTATATCTTAAATACAGGCCGTATTAGAGATCAATGGCATACCATGGCAATGAGTGGACGTGCGCGCCGCTTGTTTCAACATAGGGATGAACCTTTTGTGGAGCTTAATCAGGCCGATGCGCTAAAAGAGCAGATCTCTGATGGCGAGTTGGTTAAGCTGAGCCATCCTCAAGGGGATTATATTGGCCGTGCTCGAGTTATGGTATCGGAGCAGCGTAGGGGCGAGCTGTTTGTGCCTATGCATTGGAATAATGAATTTAGTTCCTTGGCTAAAATGGGCGCTTTACTGGAACCCGTGACGGACCCTATTTCAGGGCAGCCTGAGTCTAAGCATGGACGAGTCAGTCTTTCTAAACTTAATCCGAGTTGGCAAGGGTGGCTAATGTGTCGCTCTGATTTGGAAATCAATTTACCCGTTGAATACTGGTCCAAAGTACCTAAAGGTGATGTTACTTTTTA
Source organism: Neptuniibacter sp. 1_MG-2023 (assembly GCF_030547185.1). Classification (GTDB taxonomy): domain Bacteria; phylum Pseudomonadota; class Gammaproteobacteria; order Pseudomonadales; family Balneatricaceae; genus Neptuniibacter. The sequence goes on along the minus strand of NZ_JAUOQR010000001.1, from coordinate 366,706 downwards.
TTATCTTGCTGATAGTGTTGAGTTGGTTGACGGTATTGCTTGGTGCAAAGAGCATTTAGGGGATGTGTCTATCTGGTTAGAAGATCCGAATAGCCAAAACTTTAGAGCAGCGGGGCTAAAAGGCGAAGCACTTGAATGGACTTTTTTTGTTATGCCTTATGGAGAGATACCTTCTACACGTTGGTTGGAGGAGATGTTTTCTGAAGCGGAATTGTCGATTGATCAACGCCGTTTTATCTTGAGTGTAACCGGATGTGAAATTGAAAATCCCGGTGAGATGATCTGTAGTTGTTATCAAGTAGGTAGTAATGCCATAGTAGAAGCGATAGGGTTAGGTTCTAGGACGGTTGATATGCTCGGGGATAAGCTTAAGTGTGGAACTAACTGTGGATCCTGTATTCCTGAATTGAATGCTATATTGGCAAAAGAGCTGAAATAAACAATGATAACCAGAGAGGGGCCATTGCACTGAGTGTAGAGCTTTTCCAGAGTAGAGATAATTATAGGCATCGTTAGGTGCCTTTTTTTTACTGACTATCTTATTAGATAGGTTAAGTATCTACTTAGGCTTTAGGTTTATGCTGTTAAAGGAGGAATAGTGAAAGCTAAAATTATACGTTCTATATACCTCATAGTCGGTTGCTTATGTGTCGTTCTTGGATTTATTGGCGTAATCCTACCGCTTCTTCCTACAACACCTTTCTTGCTTGTCGCTACTTTCTGTTTTTCACGTAGTTCTGAACGCCTGCATCAGGCTTTATTAAATAATCGGTATTTCGGTCAATATATACGAGATTGGGAAAATGGCGGTGTTATCCCAACAAAAATGAAGATTCTGGCTACGACAATGATGTTGTTAATGGTTATTTATCCTCTGTTTTTTAAATCATTTCACTTAGGTTTAAAAGCGGGAGTTGTTGCTACGATTATTATTGCGCTGCTGTATATCTGGTCGCGCCCTTCAAAGTTAGAGTTACAAGAGTAGTGCTTCTTTTATTTTGTATAGAGTTCGTTTTATGGGTACTTTTTATATGCTCAAGAGCACCTTTTTTCTATAAAAATAAATATGGAATAATTAGTAAAAAACACTTTGTTTTTACAAAGTTTAATGGATGTTTATTGAATTGTTTTTTTATATTTTGATCTTATTTAGTGATTTTAAAATGAAATATACTCATTAAAAGGTCGATAAAATTTTAATCAAAACAAATGAGTAATTAATAACCTTTGTTTTGTGGGTGGTTTGCCCTGTTTTTCAAACAGCTTTTATTTTATTCGTTTTAATTAGCTAAAATTTTAATAAAAACAGACTTTTAAAACGCCTTATACTCACTATTTTACAGGTACAAGGTTTGTAATGATTAACTCAATAATTGTGAGTAAAGGCCATGAGCACGATCACTAATAGTTCTTTACATAATTTCAAAGTAGTCATGTTGGATGCTGAATGCCGATATACTAATTGGACTAGAGATGTCACGGCGTCTAATCTTGCGTGGGATTTTGTTCGCTTTGATTCTAAAGACAGTTTGCTTTTATGCTTAGATGAGCAGATTTGTGATGCGGTGATTATCCCTTGCTCTATGCGTGCTCAAGTTGATATTGAGTTGATGGCTCAAATAGCTAAACGCCATCCTACGTCTGTTCGAGTGTTTATGGGGGCAGAATATTGGAATGCTGCTCAAAAAGCGAAAGCGGCGGATGTGGCACACCGAATTTATCCTAGCGCTGTAACGATTGAAGACTTAGGGGCGTCGCTTGAATATCAAATTAAATTACTCCACTTACTTAATCGAAGCTCCTTACAAGCTTATGTAGGGTCTGTTGGTTGCTTGCCGTCACCCCCTAGTATCTATCGTCAACTTACTGATGCTATTAATTCTGATCGAGCAGATTTGGCTGATATTGGTGAAATTGTTGAGCAAGATCCCGCCGTTGTCGCGCAAATCATGAAGCAGGTAAATTCTGCTTTCTTTGGTTTTGAACGCACTATCGTTGATTTAAAAGAAGCGATCTCTATGTTAGGTGTTCGTAACTTACGTAGTCTTGCCTTGAGTAGCCAGTTAAATAACCAGTTTAAAAGCCCAGATGATTGGAAGGCATTTTCATTTGAGCAGATGAATGCGCGCTCCTTAGTTGTGGCTCGTTTGGCACAGACCATCTGTCGTCGAGCAGGTGCCAGCAAAGTGATGCAGGATCAAGCCTTTTTGGCGGGTTTACTGCATGATTTGGGTATATTGATAATGGCATCTCATAATCCAGAGCAATATAAAAAACTATTAAATTATGCGGTTAAAAAAAGTAAACCTATTTATTTGGTAGAGAAGGCCGCTTTTGGCTTTTTCCATGGTGAGGTGGCGGGCGCTTTGCTTGCTTTATGGAACTTACCTCCTCAAGTGATAGAGGCGGTGATGTTACATCATGTCCCACATCTATCTAAAGATCATGATTTTAAAGTACTAACTGCCGTGCATGTTGCTGATGCAATGATACCCTCAGTGCATGTGGAAGGAGAGTGTAATCTCGCGAGTAATTTATCACTACGTTATTTAGATCAAGTGGGCGTTATGGATGAAGTCCCACAATGGCGGATTGTCGCCAATGAATACCGTGTTCGCATGGTATCCAACTTATAAGAGAGGATCTCATAAAATCGCTGGTAACTTTGGCCAAGTCTTGCAGGAAACATACGTTTGGGGTCTGTAGTCGGTAAGACTTGGCGATTTTTTTAGCCTAACAGGGGTAACTTTCTTAAACCCTTTTCACTTATCTTGCTACAATCTCACTGATAAATATGAGCTGATATTAGAATGTGAGGATGTGTGAGTAAACCTTTGAAAAGTAGCAGTGATCGATCTGTAGTTAAAACCTCACTGCACGCTCGCAATCTCCATCGCTCACGTTATGATTTTGATCAGCTGTGCAAAGCATCTCCAGAGCTGCTATCCCACGTATATCAAACGCCTAATGGGCAAGATTCCATTAACTTTTCTGACCCGCAATCGGTTAAATTACTTAACCAAGCTCTTTTGAAAGTATTCTATCAGATAGCATTTTGGGATCTTCCTCAAGGTTATCTTTGCCCACCTATCCCAGGACGAGCAGATTACATACATCATATAGCGGACCTGCTAGCGGAGAGTAACGGAGGTCGTGTACCTGTAGGTACAAAGGTGCGTGGTTTAGATGTGGGCGTGGGGGCTAACTGTATCTATCCCATTATTGGTAGTCAGAGCTATGGGTGGCAGTTTGTTGGCTCTGATATAGATCCTATCTCCATTGCTGCGGTGGGTGAGATTGTTAGATCAAACAAGGTGATGAAGAATAAATTGCAGTGCCGATTGCAGCCCTCGTCTGATCGAATCTTTGAAAATATTATTCAGCCGGAAGAGTTCTTCCATTTCTCTATCTGCAATCCCCCCTTTCATGCTTCGCTTGCAGAAGCTAGCGCGGGAAATAAGCGTAAAGTGAGAAACTTAAATCGAGCTAATGGAAATGCGGATAAGGCTAAAGAGAAACTCAATTTTGGCGGGCAGGGCGCTGAATTGTGGTGTAAAGGTGGCGAGATCGCTTTTGTACGCCAAATGATTAAAGAGAGTAAACACTTTGCAGATAATGTGCTTTGGTTTACGACGTTAATATCTAAAAAAGATAATCTGCCGGCTGTTTATCAGGTACTTAAGCAGGTGAATGCTAAAAAAGTTAAAACGGTTGAGATGGCGCAAGGGCAAAAAGTTAGCCGCTTTGTTGCTTGGAGTTTTTATACTGCATCGGATCGTGAGCTTTCCTTTCTTGATCCTTCTTCTGCTTCCTAAGCTATTGATTTTGAGTCCTATCTCTGTATTGTAAAGGTCTTGCTGTCAGCCAAATAACGTCGATTTAGGTTAAGTGCTGGCTTAGTGTATTGCCCCTATAAGGTGGTTTATATCACATGTTTCGTTATTTCGGTTTTGGCTCCAATATGAATCAGCTCTCTCTACGAGCTAAAGGTGTTGAGCCTTTAACATCACAGCGAGCGGTTTTGCGCGGTTGGCGTTTGCGCTTTAATGTGCAGCATTTCTTCCGGCAGGAGGGCGGTGTTGGAAATATTGAATGTACCGGTAATCTGAGTGATTGTGTTTGGGGTGTGCTTTATGAGTGTCCAGATGAGGCGCTTGCACCTTTAGATGCGGTAGAAGCTTGCGGCCATGGTTATGACCGAGTCAATGTTGATGTGGAAACAGAAAGTGGAACTATCACGGCGTTTGCCTATATTGGCATAGCTGAGTTTATCAATGAGATGTGTTTACCTAGCCAGCGCTACCTTAATATTATTGTTGAGGGTGCCCGATCAGCAGGACTTGATGCTGAATATGTAACAGCGCTTGCACGTCACCCTGTGCATGACCCCGGCGTATACCCTCCTTTTCAGCCTCCCCAAGGTGATTATCCTCAATTTAATAGAACTTCTTTAGCTCAGTATCCATTGTATACGGTGTTGGATGGGTCTGTTTTTGATATGTCGGAGGCGCGACGACAGCATGAATATTTAAAAGGTTTCTTCGGGGGTAAAGATATGACATTGTTTCATCTAAAAAGGCTAGATTGTAGCGATCATAGTGAAACTATGGATGATGTGAGGCACAGGCGCTTTAATCAGGCCCAGCGGCAATATTTAGACGCGTTTCTACACGAATATGCTCGCGAGTACCGTTATGTTGGACGCTTTGATTACAGCGAAGAGTAAGGAGTATTAATGAATCATTTTCCCCCAGCGCTTGCCCATGGTGCATTAGAAGAGGTATTTCCAGACCTGTTTTTTGTTAGTGGTGCTATGGAGACCGTTTTACAGGAGATGGACTGGGCGTTTAGTCGTAATATGACGGTGGTTCGGGATGGTGAGCGCCTGATCCTTGTTAATAGTGTACGTTTAGACGAAGAAGGGCTTGCGGCATTAGAGCGTCTAGGAAAGGTGACAGATGTTATCCGTCTAGGATGTTTACATGGGCGTGATGATGAGTTTTATGTGGATCGGTATGATGCTGACTACTGGACTTTACCTGGTATGGAAAGCGGTAAAAGTGTGAAGGACGCACGTGTACTTACAACAGAAAACTTACCTATCTCAGATGCTTCGCTATTTATCTTTGAGACTACAAAAATACCCGAAGGCATTTTACACATTGATCGAGCAGATGGTGTTCTTATCGCCTGCGACGCACTACAAAACTGGTTAGAGCCAGATCAATATTTTTCCGATGCCTCTAAAGAACTGATGCAAAATATGAACTTTTTTGTGCCCGCCAATATAGGCCCTGTATGGGCGCAAGCGGCTGAACCTTTAGGGGATGACTTTAAACGCCTGTTAGCCTTGCCATTTAAACATGCTCTATGTGGTCATGGTGCCCCTGTCTCTGATACCGCGTTCGATGATTATAATGCGACATTTCAACGAATGTTCTCCCTTTAGTGCCCAGTGCTAGGGAGCATGGAGTGAGGGGCGTCGGCTTAAAATTACCCGGTTATATCATCGGTTCAGTACTATGGCGGGCTGATGGGCGGGTCGTTTACCGTGCGCGCTGCTTATCCAATGATCTTCCTGTTGCTATTGAGACACTCGATACTGAATTTCCAGAACGTCATCAAGTGGCAGGTATTCGTCGAGAGGGATTAATCGGCCAACATCTATCGGAGGTTGTAGGGGTTCGAAAAGTCCATGAAGTGCTACCCCATGGCAGCGGTAATTTAGCCTTAGTCGGCGAGTTGTTTGATAACACCCTTAAAACATTGCTCATTCGTGAAGGGCGATGGGGATTGCCTGTAACTGATGTGCTCAATATAGCTTTGAGTATAGTTCGAGCTTTAGGAGGTATACATGAGAAGGATATAGTCCATAAAGCATTAACGCCGGGCCATATATTGTTCGATACCTTAACAAAAGGTGTTTCTATTGCCGGTTTTGGTATTGCCTCCGAATTAGATCAAGAGCGTCAAGCGGTGCAGATGTCTCGTTGTCTCGAAGGGCCTTTGCCCTATATATCCCCTGAACAGACAGGGCGGATGAACCGTGATGTAGATTATAGGTCGGATTACTACTCGCTGGGTGTGCTGCTGTTTGAGTTATTGACAGGTAGGCTGCCCTTTCAAGCGGATACCCTGCTGGAGTGGGTTTATAGCCATATGAGCTGTTTGCCGCCTGCTCCAGACGAGCTAAGACCTCAGATCCCTAAAGCTGTATCAGCGATTGTTCTTAAATTACTCTCAAAAGAACCTGAAACGCGTTATCAAAGTACCGAAGGTATTATCTATGATCTCGAACGTTGCGCGGAGAAACTATCGATTGAAGATCACAGCATCGAGCCTTTCGAGTTGGGAAAGAATGATGTAGTACAGAAGTTTCTAATACCGCAAAATTTATATGGCCGCGAAGCTGAATTGGCTCAATTATTTGAGTTATTTGAAAGTGCAGTGACGGGACGAACTGAGTTTTGTTTAGTTCATGGTTATTCTGGGGTCGGAAAATCCGCGCTTGTTAATGAGATTGATCGCCCGCTGGTACGCGAACGAGGCTTCCTTGTTCAAGGTAAATTTGAACAGTTTCAGCAAGGGGAGGCTTATACCGCTTTAATAACGGCCTATCGAGGCTTGGTACAACAGCTATTAGCTGAACCAGAAGTGGGACTGGGTGAGTGGCGGAAGAAGTTGCTTGACGCTTTAGGGCCTAATGCTCGTTTAGTGACAGATTTGGTACCTGAATTAGAAATTATTATTGGTCATCAGCCTGAGGTAGCAGCACTTCCTCCCGCTGAAGAGCGCAACCGTTTGCAGATTCTATTAACTGCGTTTCTCCGAGTCTTTGCAGGAGAAGGCCACCCCGTTGTTCTGTTTCTTGATGATTTACAGTGGAGTGATGTGCCCACGTTGGCGCTGTTGAAACGCTTAGTTACCTCAAGAGAGATGAGCCATTTATTGTTAATTGGATCGTATAGAAGTAACGAAATTGGCAGCGGTCATCCTTTAGGTTTGTTGCTTGATGATTTGAGCAATCAGCATAATATTCGTCAACTTCCTTTAGGGGCGCTCGATCAACATTCCGTAAGGCAGTTAGTGGCTGATGCATTGTGTGGTGAGCTGGATGAAACTTATATATTGAGCGATATGCTTTTTTATAAAACACTCGGCAACCCTTTTTTTATCAATGAGCTATTGAGGCAGCTGCATAAAGAGGGGGCTATTACAGCAGATAAACAGAGTGGCAAGTGGTGTTGGGATCTTGATGCCGCCCGTTGGTCAAATGTAAGTACAGATGTTGTTGAATTTATGGTGGGTAACCTCCGTCAGCTTCAGCCTGAGACTCAGAATGTTTTACAGTTAGCCGCGTGCATTGGAAGTACGTTTGATCTTCAAACCTTAGCGGCTATTTCTGAACAAAGTATTGATGATACGGCTATAGCACTTTTACCTGCATTGAAACTTCATACAGTGCTACCTTTGCATAGTGATTATCGTTTGGTCGGGCGGAATTCGGAGGCGTTAGGGTTTAATCCAATTTATAGGTTCCAGCATGACCGTATACAGCAAGCTGCTTATACGCTTATCGACGTTCAGCGTTTACCTGAGGTACATCTTTCTGTAGGTCGTCGCATGTTACGTCATGCTGGTGAAACTGTACCTAATGATCGCTTAATTGATATTGTGGAGCATTTAAACGAAGGGCGTTTACTGATTGAGTCGGAAGCGGAGCGTTTATATCTTGCTGAACTTAATCTACGTTCCGCTGTGCGAGCGAAACACACTTCGGCTTATGAGGTGGCACTGAATTATCTACAAATAGCTATTGGTTTATTACCCGCTAATCCTTGGTGTAGCGCGCCAAAGTTAATGCAACCTTTAGCTATAGAGATCCAACAATGTACTTATCTCACAGCTCGAACGGAGCAGGCAGAAGAGTGGATCGAAATTTTATTAGAGCATGCGCATACTGATTTGCAGAGAAGTGACATTCTGGCCACACGAACACGACAGTATTCGACCCTTGGAAAGATGGAGGCATCGATTCTCTCTGCTATTCAAGGCCTTGCGCTTTTAGGTGTGGAGTTTACCGATAATCCAACAGATGAAGAGGTTGCCGAGGAGCGGCAGAGGGTTAAGATTAACTTAGGTGAACGCCAAGTTGCGGAGCTTGTGGATGCTCCGTTAGTTAAAGATGAGGCTGTTTTAACCGCGATACGTCTTATGATGGAAATTTTTCCAGCCACGTTTCTTTCGGGTTGTGGGAATCTATTTCCGTATCTGGTCTTAAAGGCAGTCAATCTTTCCTTACGGCATGGAAATAGCCCCGAATCCGCTTTTGCATATGCCGCTTACGGCATGCTCTTGTGTGGTGATATTGACGAGCCCGAAGAGGGTTATCAATATGGGAAAGTTGGTTTAGCTTTGAATGACCGTTTTGATGATCAGGCGCTACGGACACGCGTGATTTATGTTTACGCAATGTTTGTTCATCACTGGAGTAATCATTGGTCTACGTTGACCCCTTTATTTCGTAAAGGTATTGAATCGGGTTATCAATCCGGAGATCTGCTTTACCTTGCATACAGTGCTCAAGACTGTGTGATTTGGGATCCTACTCTTGATTTAGAAACGGCCCATCGTCTACATGCGGAAAATTTAGAGATTGTTCGAGAGTGTGCTTATCAGGACTCATTAGATTCTGGCACCTTATTTTTGCAGTTACAGCGTAATTTGCTGGGACTGACGCATACCCCGTTTACCTTAAGTGATGATGACTTTGATGAGCAGCGCTGCTTAGAGGGTATGCGTGAACGTCAGTTTATGACAGGGATTGCCAATTATCAGATCTATACTGCGGAGATCTGCTTTTTGTATGGCGATTATGATCGTGCGTTGAGCTTTGTTCGTGCACAGGATTTGATGATCAAATCTTCCATGTCGCTACCACAGTTAGTGCGTTTTTATATTGTATCTTTTCTGACGCTTGCAACACATTTTCCATTAATGGGAACTGACGATCAGGCTGAAACAGGTCAACGTTTAGAGCGTGATCTTGCCCGTATGCGGCGTTTAGCAGATAACTGTGCTGAGAACTTCCGTCACCTTCAATTTTTAATGGAAGCAGAATTAGAAAAGATCTATGGCTGCCCGGAAAGCACCTTAGAGCTTTATGATGTGGCGATTGATGCAGCTAGAGAAAGTGGCTTTTTGCGTGATGAGGCGACAGCATGCGAACGTGCTGCCCGTTTTCTTATCGGCCTTGGCCGTAGACGATCAGCGGAAGGTTATTTGAGAGCGGCCCATCGTATTTATGATCGCTGGGGGGCACACCGTAAGGTGGAATTACTTGAGCAGGAGTTCTCTATATTAACTGAGTGCTCCGCTAGTGCTTATCTGTCAACGGCCAAGCAGGAGATGACAGATCTTGATTTAGCCTCAGTTATGAAAGCGTCTCGTGACATATCTGGCGAAATTTTATTAGACCGATTACTCAAAACCAGTATGAGCATTTTACTAGAAAATGCAGGTGCTCAATGGGGTTGCCTCGTGGTTAAGCACGAGGGGGAATTAGTGGTAGAAGCGGTAAAACTGCCAGATCATTTGTCGGCAGAGGGGTTAGCAAATCATTCACTTATTTCAACGGTTGCTGGTGAGAAAATACCTTTACCTGTCACTTTGCTAAGCCAAGTATTTCACAATGGTTCTGCGATCGTACTTCATAATGCACTAGACGATGGCTGTTTTATCCATGATCCCTATATACAGACATTTAAGCCTTTATCTGTGTTGTGTGTACCTATTCAAAGAGAGCGCTTTGAGGCTGTGCTTTATATGGAAAATAATCTTGCAAGCGGCGTTTTTAGACATGATCGTGTTGAGGTTATTCGTCTTTTAGCTGCTCAAGCATCTGTGGCCATTGAGAATGCACGCCTTTATGAGCAAGTGCAGGAGCACTCTAAAACCTTGGAAGATAAAGTTGCTGAACGAACGGCTCGTTTAGAACAAGTCAATCAAGAGCTACAAGGGCTAGCTGATCGGGATGGTTTGACGGGGGTAGCCAATAGACGCAGAGGTGATGCTTATCTAGCTGAAGTTTGGGAGCGTTTACGCAGAGAAGCACACCCACTCACGATTATTATGCTTGATGTTGATAATTTTAAGGCCTTCAATGATAACTACGGACATCAAGGCGGAGATGATTGTTTGATTGCCGTTGCCAAAGCGGTGCAATCTCAACTTCTTAGACCTACTGATTTAGTGGCACGTTATGGGGGAGAGGAGTTTATGCTCATTCTTCCGGATACCGATTATAAAGGCGCAGCACTTATTGGTGAGAAGGTTCGTTGTGCTGTGCAGGATATGACGATTGAGCATGCTCATTCATCAGCCAGTCATGTAGTGACGGTCAGTGTAGGTACCGCTACTATGATTCCGGTAATAGAGCAGGGGGCTGATAGCTTGCTTCGTGAAGCGGATATTGCTTTATATCGTGCGAAAAGGATGGGGCGAAATCAATTACAACAAGCCTCTAATATTAGTTAATTAATAGCACTAAATAACGTTCTATTAGCAACGACCGAGGACAGCATCACTTAACTTTGTAAGCTTCATCCCAGTAAACCCTATCGGTTTTTCTCTTAATCTCTAGTCAAAGTTCATTCACCCTATATAGTTCGAGTCGTCTAGCTGCTTGCCGCTCAGTACAGGTGAGTTTGTAAGGATAATTTGCCTTTTTTTGGGGCGTGGATGCTATTTTTGTTTTCTTTTGGGGCAGATTAAGTGTTCTTTGAGTCGATTTTATATTTTTAACTTTTTGTTTTTAAAGAATTTAGTTTGTTTGGCCCTTATTTTGCTTTTGTATAAAGCAATATGCACAAGAGCATACTTAGGTTGGTATTAATTATGGTTAATACCGCTTATGACAATTTGATCAAATGGGTATCTAGGGTTCCGACTACAAAGATGTAGTGTCTGGACCGAGAGTTACCAACCTCACCTGAGGTCACACGGAGGGATAAAAGCCCGGGAGAACAAAACCTATTGGTGATGTCTCTTGTGCTTAATTTTCGTGAAACTACAAAGGTGAAGTTATGATGAATACCATTCGATCTTTCATGCGAACGCTGCTGATGTGCGCTTCAGTGTTCTCCCTTCTACTAAGTTTTTCCTCAACTCTTCAAGCTGAAGAAAAAAGCGAATTTAAAGTCGCTTGGACGATCTACGTCGGTTGGATGCCATGGGATTATGGCGCAGCGACAGGGATCGTGGATAAGTGGGCTGATAAATACGGCATTAAAATCGACGTTGTTCAGGTCAATGACTATGTTGAGTCTATTAACCAGTTCACGGCAGGCCAGTTTGATGCCACTGTAATGACTAACATGGATGCATTAACTATCCCTGCAGCGAGTGGTGTTGATTCAACAGCGCTTATCGTTGGGGATTTCTCAAACGGTAACGATGGTGTTGTACTTAAAGACGCTAAAACATTGGCAGATATTAAAGGCCAGCAAGTTAACCTAGTTGAGTTAAGTGTTTCCCATTATTTACTAGCACGCGGCCTTGAAACAGTTGGCATGACAGAGCAAGACGTTAAAGTGGTTAATACCTCTGATGCCGATCTTGTTGCTGCTTTTAGTGCTGACGATGTGACAGCAGTTACCACTTGGAACCCTTTGCTAAGTGAAATAACGGCTATGCCGAATGCAAGCAAAGTATTTGATTCCTCTATGATCCCAGGTGAAATTATTGACCTGATGGTTGTTAATACTGAAACCCTTGAAGCGAATCCAAAACTGGGTAAAGCCTTAGTAGGTGCTTGGTATGAGATCATGACAACCATTGCTGCTAATGATGAAGGCTCAATTAAAGCGAAAAGCTTTATGGCTGAAGCATCAGGTACTGATCTAGCGGGTTATGAAGCTCAGCTTGCCTCTACAAAAATGTTCTATACCGCTGCCTCCGCCCTAGAATTCACAAATAGTGACAGCCTTACAAAAACGATGCAGAAAGTGAGTGAATTCTCATTTGAACATGGTCTTTTGGGTGAAGGTGCACCGGATGCTAAGTTCATAGGTATTGAAACACCCGCAGGTGTTTACGGTAACGCAGCGAATATCAAACTTCGTTTTAACCCAGCGTATATGAAAATGGCTGCCGACGGCTCTCTGTAATCTCTTAATACATTAATTGCTTAATCCAATAGAGAACTGGAGCCTAGAATGACACGCCTTATAAACCGTCAACCCAGCCGCTATTCGCGGTTGGTACTTGGGTTGCTGCCCTTTATCATTCTGTTTGTCATATATCTTGTGACATCAGATGCACGATTGGCTGAAAACCCAAGTGATAAATTGCTCCCATCGATGGGAAGTTTCGCGGATGCGATTATTCGTATGGGGTTTGAGCCTAGTAAACGAACAGGTGAATATCTGTTGTGGCAAGATACTTTCGCCAGTTTACAACGGTTAGGTATCGCTGTTGGGTTAAGCGCTATGATCGGTTTAGTGATTGGCGTATTTAACGGCATGATTCCCTATATCCGATCTCCTTTATCGCCTCTAGTGACTGCATTATCACTGATTCCTCCCATGGCTATTTTACCGATCCTCTTTATCACATTTGGGTTAGGTGAGCTGTCCAAGGTGGTGTTGATTGTGATTGGCATAACGCCGGTGATTATTCGAGATATTCAGTTACGCACCGATGCCCTGCCATCAGAACAGTTGATTAAAGCGCAAACCTTAGGTGGCAATAGCTGGCAGATTATTCTTAGGGTGGTTTTACCACAGACGATGCCGCGCTTAATTGATGCGGTACGTCTGACCTTAGGGAGTGCTTGGCTCTTTCTTATTGCCGCTGAAGCGATTGCAGCGACAGAAGGGTTGGGTTACCGCATCTTCTTGGTACGACGCTACTTAGCCATGGATGTGATTTTGCCCTACGTTTTTTGGATTACAACACTCGCGTTTGCGATGGATTGGTCTTTAAAACGCATCTCTATATTAGCTTTCCCTTGGTACCACTCAGCGCAAGGAGCTCGCAATGACTAAAACTGAGCCCCCCATTATACAGATCAATAATCTGTGGAAAGAGTACGGCGATAACGTTGTGTTAGAGCGCGTAAACCTTAGTGTTCAAGCCGGCGAATTTGTCAGTATTGTCGGAGCCTCAGGGTGTGGGAAAACAACCTTTCTAAACCTGCTATTAGGCATTGAACAACCGAGCCAAGGCGAGATTCTACTGGACGGCGAACCTTTAGATCCTGAACCGAGTGTCGAACGTGGCATTGTCTTTCAGAAATACTCCGTCTTTCCCCATATGACGGCACTGGAAAATGTGATGTTAGGCCAAGAGTTTAGCGAAAGCTCTCTGAGCAGTCGCTTACTCGGTCGCTTATTTGGTTCGGCGCGCCGTGCTGCAAAAGCGGAAGTGCTGGATATTTTAGAAAAAGTAGGTTTAGGGCCCGCCGCAGATAAATACCCTAGTGAACTATCAGGTGGGATGCAGCAGCGTTTAGCTATAGCTCAAGCGTTAATTCGTAAACCAAGAATTTTATTACTTGATGAGCCTTTTGGCGCTCTAGATCCTGGTATTCGTAAAGATATGCACAAGCTTACCCATAGTTTGTGGGAGGAACAGAAACTAACTGTTTTTATGATTACTCATGACCTAAGTGAAGGATTTGAGCTAGGGAGCCGCTTATGGGTGTTTGATAAAACTCGCCATGACCAACAGGCTCCAGAACGCTTTGGTGCCAATGTAACTTTTGATATTCCATTGAGTACGGGACAAGAAAACCCAGAACAACTCGCTAAATTACAGGCTGTTAAACCGAGCGCAGCTTGAGGAGGAAATATGAACGAAGCAATCTTTACTGATCGTATACCGGGGGCCAGCCATTGGTCCTTGGTTGTACCTGCCGGTCATAGCTTAAAACTGACCGATTTAGAAGGTGGGGCGAATGTCAGTATGTTGTTTTATAACCCGCAAAATCTACTAGAGCGCTATAACGCACCGGACTCACTTAAGTGCCAACACACGTTTAAATTAACCACAGGTAACTGCCTCTACTCTGATATGGGGCGGATCTTCTGCTCTATTGTACGTGATGATACTCAGTGGATTGATACAGTGGGTGGTGTGGCCAATAAAAGCAAAGTGGCTGAAAAGTGGGGCGCACGTGATTATCAGAAAGACCGTAATGCATGGTTGCAAAACGGTTATGACAGCTTGTTGGTAGAAGTCGCTAAATATGGTTTAGGTAAACGGGATTTAGCCGCGAATCTAAACCTTTTTAGTAAGGTCTTTACTGATGACGAAGGCAACTTAAGTTTTGCCGAAGAACACAGTAAAGCAGGCGACGTGATTGAACTACGTTTTGAGATAGACACTTTAGTGGTGTTTACAACCTGCCCCCATCCTATGAATCCTGCGGCTGAATACCCTAATCATCCTATTGAAGTAAGCATGTATAAAGCGGCGCCGTTGACGTCAGACGATACCTGTTTAAATCATCGTCCAGAAAATGCACGCGGATTTGAAAACAATCAGCGTTATTTAGCAACGCCTCATGTTTGTTCGCACTAAGGGAGAAATATCATGATTAAAGAGAGTTCATTAGCTGCTGAACAGGCGAGTCAACGGGAAACTATTGATGCCGGTGACTACTACATGAAAGTGGTTAAAGCGGGTCAGGTTTTGCGCATCTTGGATTTAGAGGGTAACCAAGCCGCAGATACCTTGTTTTACAACGCAGATGATCCTTCTGAGCGATACAGTGCAATAGATACGGTGCGAGAGCAGGGTAATGTTTACCTTACCGCAGGCAGTAAGCTGTTATCTAATGAAGGCAATCTAATGCTGGAAATTGTTGCTGATACCTGTGGTCGTCACGATACCTTAGGCGGTGCTTGCGCAACAGAAAGTAACACTGTCCGTTATGATCTAAATAAAAAATGCATGCATGCTTGCCGCGATAGCTGGTTATTAGCGGTTGCTGAAAATGAGCAGTTTGGCATGAGCAAACGTGACATTACTCACAACATTAACTTCTTTATGAATGTACCTGTGACAGCCGATGGCGGATTGAGCTTTGCGGACGGGATCAGTGGTGCTGGTAAGTATGTTGAGATGAAGGCTGCCATGGATGTGATTGTACTGATCTCCAACTGTCCACAATTGAATAACCCTTGTAATGCTTACAACCCAACGCCGGTCGAAGTACTGATTTGGGATTAGTTTTTCGCTTTGTGTAGAACAAAGTGCTGTCTACTTATTGGCAGATAAAATGGGCGGGGACGACCCCAATTAAGCCCTTAGAGTGTTGCTGGGACGACCCAGACATTCAGGTGAATACATATGTTTTCTAAAGTGCTAATTGCTAATCGTGGTGCCATTGCTTGTCGTATTATTCGCACACTTCGCAAAATGGGTGTTACTAGTGTTGCCATTTATAGTGAAGCAGATGCGGATAGCTTACATGTACTTCAAGCGGATGAGGCCTATTCCTTAGGTGAAGGGGCTGCCACCCAAACTTACCTTGATCAAGATAAAATTATCGCCATAGCTAAACAGAGCGGTGCTGAAGCAGTACACCCCGGTTATGGTTTTTTAAGTGAAAACCCCGATTTTGTTGCGCGCTGTGAAAGTGAAGAGATTACCTTTTTAGGGCCAACACCTGAACAGATGAATGACTTTGGTCTTAAGCATTCAGCTCGTGAGTTAGCCGAGCAAGCGAAAGTACCCCTTCTACCGGGTACAGGTCTATTAGATAGTTTAGAGCAGTCGTTAGAAGAAGCAGAGCGGGTTGGTTATCCTGTTATGTTGAAAAGCACAGCCGGTGGCGGCGGTATTGGTATGCAACGTTGTGATACTGCCCAAGAACTAACTGATGCGTACGACTCAGTGCGCCGCTTAAGTGAGAATAACTTCAGTAATAGTGGTTTATTTATTGAAAAATTTATCCAGCATGCACGCCATATAGAGGTTCAGATTTTTGGTGATGGCGCTGGAAATGTTGTAGCGCTAGGAGAGAGGGATTGTTCCGCTCAGCGTCGCAACCAAAAAGTGATTGAGGAAACGCCAGCACCTAATCTAAGTGATGAAACACGTACAGCGTTACAAAATACAGCGGTACGTTTAGCAGAGCAGGTTAACTACCGAAATGCAGGTACGGTTGAATTTGTACTGGATCAGACCACTGAGCGTTTCTACTTCCTTGAGGTCAATACACGCCTCCAGGTTGAGCACGGGGTAACAGAAGAGGTTTTTGGTGTCGACCTTGTTGAATGGATGGTGAAGCAGGGTGCTAATGAACTCGATCTTGTTAAAGAGGGAGCAGGATTAAGCCCTAAAGGTCATGCGATTCAGGTGCGTTTGTATGCTGAAGATGCAAATAAAGAGTTCCAACCTTGCGCCGGTTTATTAAGCCATGTGGAGTGGCCGGAGATCGACGGTCTACGAGTTGAACACTGGATTGAGGCAGGCGTCGAAGTCTCCCCATTTTTTGATCCTATGTTAGCAAAAGTGATCTTCCATGCGCCTACGCGTCAGCAAGCCTTAACGGGTTTAATGCAGGCGCTATCGGAATCAACGATTTATGGTATTGAGCATAATTTAGGTTATCTACATCAGCTATTAGGTAGCGAGGTTGTACAGAGCGGCCAAGTATTAACACGCTCTCTTAATGACTTTAATTATCAGCCGTACACGTTTGATGTACTTAATGCCGGTACACAAACAACGATCCAAGATTACCCTGGTCGTGAAGGTTATTGGGATATTGGTGTACCACCTTCAGGTCCTATGGATTCTGTTAGTTTTAGGTTAGCAAATCAGCTGCTTAATAACCCTGTGGATGCCGCTGGGCTCGAGATTATTATTAGCGGGCCAACACTGCGCTTTAACCAAGCGACTCAAGTGGTGATTACGGGGGCTGAACTTGCTGCAACCTTAGAAGGTCAGGCGGTACCTATGGGCACCGTGCTAGCTATTAAAGCCGGTCAAACCTTAGCGTTGGGTGCGACAAAAGGAGATGGCGCGCGTGCTTACCTTGCGGTTGCCGGTGGTATTAAATGCCCTGATTATCTAGGCAGTAAATCGACCTTCACCTTAGGGCAGTTTGGTGGGCATGCGGGTAGAGCGCTACGTTCTGGTGATGTACTCCAGCTTGATAGTCGTTTCCAAATATCTGCTGAGGCCGGTGCACAAGTAAAATCTGCGCCTAAGTTAACAAATGATTGGCAGATTCGTGTTATTTACGGCCCTCATGGCGCACCGGACTTTTTCACAGATAAAGATATTTCTGAGTTTTTTGCCGCAGATTGGCAGGTTCATTTCAATTCGAGCCGCACTGGGGTTCGCCTGATTGGGCCTAAACCTGAATGGGCGAGAACTGATGGTGGTGAAGCAGGTCTGCATCCATCTAATATTCATGATAATGCGTATGCTGTAGGTACGATCGATTTTACCGGTGATATGCCAGTGATCTTAGGTCCTGATGGTCCAAGTTTAGGTGGTTTTGTTTGTCCTGCTACGATTATCAAAGCTGATCTGTGGAAGATGGGTCAGCTAAAAGCGGGTGATACTGTACGATTTTTACCTGTATCTATTGCCGATGCTGCCGATGCTGAACGTGAGCAGTTACAACAAGTATCCTCTGTTGCTATTCAGGAGAGTGAGCTGCCCCAAGCGGTTATCGACTCACCGATTGTTAAAGTGTTGCCTAAAGAAACCTATGGCGAAAACGTTG
The DNA here is from genome assembly GCF_030547185.1 of Neptuniibacter sp. 1_MG-2023. Classification (GTDB taxonomy): domain Bacteria; phylum Pseudomonadota; class Gammaproteobacteria; order Pseudomonadales; family Balneatricaceae; genus Neptuniibacter. Next base: position 348,960 of record NZ_JAUOQR010000001.1, on the reverse strand, counting down.
TTTATCGTCCAAGTGGTGAAGACTTTCTGCTGGTGGAGTACGGTCCGCAGCGTCTTGATATTAAATTACGCTTCCGTGTTCATGCATTAATGCTGAAACTCCAAGCGCTGAATATCACAGGTATTAAAGAGCTCACACCGGGTATTCGTTCGCTACAAGTACATTACGATAATTTACAGCTACCTATAGCTAAGCTGATTGAGCTGTTAGAGCACGCTGAAGCTGATCTGGGTGATATAGATAAGCTAACGGTGCCTGCACGTATAGTTTCGTTACCACTTTCTTGGGATGACGAAGCAACGCGCTTAGCGATTAAAAAATACGATGAAGTAGTACGTAAAGATGCCCCTTGGTGCCCTGACAATATTGAGTTTATCCGTCGAATTAATGGCTTAGATTCCGTCGAAGATGTTAAGAAAATTGTCTTTGATGCTAGCTACCTTGTGATGGGGTTAGGGGATGTGTATTTAGGTGCGCCGGTGGCAACACCTATGGATCCAAGACATCGCCTAGTCACGACAAAATACAACCCAGCACGTACATGGACACCGGAAAATGCGGTCGGCATTGGGGGGGCCTACATGTGTGTTTACGGTATGGAAGGGCCGGGTGGTTATCAGTTTATTGGTCGTACCTTACAGATGTGGAACCGCTACCGTAAAACTGAGGCGTTTACGCAGCCTTGGTTACTGCGCTTTTTTGATCAGATCCGTTTCTATGAGGTGAGTGCAGAGGAGCTGAAGGAGATTCGACGTGATCACCCTCGGGGTAAATACCCTGTCAAAATAGAGGAAACTGAGTTTTCTCTTGCTGAGTATCAAGCCTTACTTGATCAGCATCAGGATGAAATTCTGCAGTGTAAAGAGCGTCAACAAACTGCGTTTGAGGAGGAACGTCAACGCTGGGTTGAGAGCGGCCAAGCTAACTTTGAAGCAGATATGATGGTTGAGTCTCAAGGGCTTGATGAGCTGCTTAGCGAACATGAAACCGCAGTGGAAAGCCAAGTGGCAGGAAATATCTGGCAGGTCTTGGTAGAACCAGGTCAAAAGGTCAAAGCGGGTGAAGTCGTCATGATCTTAGAAGCAATGAAGATGGAATTAGAAGTGGTTGCATCTGAATCGGGCGTTATTAGTAGTATCAGCCAAGAAACGGGGGCTCAAGTTCACTCGGGTCAGCGACTTATGGTTATTAAGACTCAAGTAGAAACATCAGTAATATCACAGGAGACGGGTGCTGTATGAATATGCCAATAACAGTAATAGAACTATTAGCCGCTTATGAATCAGAGCAGTGGTCACCTGCTGAGTACCTTACTCAAAAATTGGCTGAGGCCAGAGCTGATACACGTAACTGCTGGATAGAATCTATCTCGGATGAGCAGTTAAATGGATTTCTGAATAACCTAAAAGGTAAAACGATTAAAGAGCTACCTCTTTACGGAATACCTTTTGCGATCAAAGATAATATTGATCTTGCTGGGCTACCAACCACTGCGGGGTGTAAAGCTTATACTTATGAGCCTGACTCCTCTGCTTATGTGGTTCAGGCTCTTATCAATGCGGGGGCTGTGCCTTTAGGTAAAACCAATTTGGATCAGTTTGCAACGGGACTTGTCGGTACGCGTAGCCCGTGGGGCGCGGTGAAAAATAGTTTTAATGATGAGTATATCTCCGGCGGTTCAAGTTCTGGTAGTGCGGTCACGGTGGCGACGGGTCAGGTCTGTTTCTCTTTAGGTACAGATACTGCAGGTTCTGGACGGGTTCCCGCCGCGTTTAATAATATCTTGGGGATGAAGGCAACTAAAGGCATGGTCAGCTGCACAGGCTTAGTACCGGCCTGTAAAACCCTAGATTGTATTACTATTTTTGCCCACACAACGGATGATCTTAATCTACTGTTGGATATCGCCGGCGAATATGATGAGACAGATTGTTATGCAAGGCCTAATGTAGCTTCTAACGATGCCTCAGCTTACCAACCTGAAAACGCGCTTAAAGGTCGTAAGGTTGGTGTGCCAGCGCCTGAGCAGTTAGCATTTTTTGGTAATAAGAGTGCCGAAGCGCTGTTTAACGCATCGCTGGATAAACTGCGAGAGCAAGGTGTTGAACTGACCGAGATCGATTTTGATCCTTTTGCCCAAGCAGCACTGCTGCTCTATGAAGGCCCTTGGGTTGCTGAACGCTATGCCGCGATTGAATCTTTCTTCGAGGAAGATTCCAGCCGTTGCCTGCCTGTAATAGAAACCATTATTGGCGGCGCTGCAGGGAAAACTGCGGTAGATGCGTTTAAGGCGATCTATCAATTGCAGGCTTATAAAGTGCAGTGTGATGCGATCTTATCTACTGTCGATGCAGTGGTGATCCCTACCGCGGGTACTATCTATACCATTGATGAAGTTAATGCAGATCCCATTAAGCTAAATTCAAATGTGGGTTACTACACTAACTTTATGAACCTGCTGGATTACACCGCTATTGCGTTACCTGCAGGTATACAAACATCTGGGTTGCCGTTTGGTATTACGCTTTTTGGTCCGGCATGGTCAGATAGAAAACTATTAAGTTTTGGTGGATCTTGGCAGCAAAGTTTAGGCTTACCTTTAGGTGCGACAAATACACCGCTTCCTAAGCTTTTACCTGCGGCGACAATACAAGAGGGCTGGGTAGAACTAGCTGTTTGTGGCGCACACCTTGAAGGCTTACCGCTGAATTTCCAACTGCAGGAGAGGGGGGCAAGCCTAGTTCAAGCAACGCAAACATCTGCTAATTATAAGTTATACGCACTGGCGGGAGGTCCTCCCTTTCGTCCCGGTTTGATTCGGTCTGAAGGTGAAGGAAGCGCAATTGATGTGGAAGTGTGGACTTTACCCCAAACGGAACTAGGTAGCTTTCTACAAGGGATTCCGCAACCGCTAGGTTTAGGCAAAGTGGAATTAGCGGATGGCCGTTGGGTGACGAGCTTTATCTGTGAAGGTTATGCGATCGAAACGGCTGAAGATATAACTCATCATGGTGGCTGGCGTAACTATATGCTTGCTAAATGAGCTGATAATCGATAGCTAAGCGTTAACGAAAATGACATGCCTAGTGCATGTCATTTTTTTTATAAATCGATATTTGGGAGAGCTTATTTATTTTACGTGATATCTGAATAATACGAGGTTATCCAAAATTACATTGCTTGACCAAATAAACGAAGCGCCTGTCCCAGTAAATTTCTCACGGAAATTCATGTAGGCTTTTTTGTTATTAACACCGATCTCATCTTCCGTGAATTCTACGGATTTAGGCCAAGATAAATAGCTGTCGCTTGATTCCCAGTTTGATGGGATATCCCAATGCAATGAGTAGGTTTCAATATATTCATCGCGACCGCTGGTATCACAGGTTTTAGTCATACGTTGCTCGCCAACCTCTTCTACGCAGCTTAAGTCATAAATTGGGGCTGTATAAAAGGTTTGGGCGGACCAGTCTGCATTGGTTTTAGTACCATCAGAGAAACTTGCAATGAGCCCACCATCTCCAGGGAAAAAGCGTTTTCCGCGGTTATTCTCACTACCTAAACCTGAGTTTTCCTCCCAGTCGACAACTTTAATCGCAATGTCGTACGGCGTTTTAACTTTGAATCTTACAATATTGGAATTGAACGGTGTGAAAGGTACAGGATCAACACCAATGAGCTTGCCATTAATAAATAGCTCAAAGTAATTATCAGCAAATATATAACCGGTAATGACCTCACCCTCTTGATCGACTTCAATGACGGGGACTGAAGATAGATCAACTTCAGCTAAGGAGCTGGGTACTACATTAGAGCACTCATCATAAAGATTGCTGGCAAATTTATCAGCTTCATATTGAACCTTAGCTGGTACCGTAAATGAGTGATCATTAATAGATTTTACACCTATAGGCGATAAACGAGATCGCCCATTCTCACAGCTAAATAAAGTTTGGGTTTTAACTTCAGCACCGCCTTTGATGACATGTGCTGCCCCTGCATATTCATTGCTGGCAGATACTGGGAAGCTTAATATGCTAAGTAATAAAAGTGATTTTATCGGTGTCTCAATCTTCATCGGGGGACCTTTACTTCAAAACGCTAATGGGGAACATCATATAGGAGATGAAGAGAGTGGAAAAATATTAATAGCGTTGTCTTTCTTTTTTTGTGAATAGGCTGATCTTAAACAATAATCGCTCACTCTGTGTTTTAGCTAAGCTTGATTGGCTTCCGATTGACTCACTATAATTTGTTCTTAGCTTGGTGCTTTAAAGTATCAATGCTATTGAGTACTAAGCACCCCAATAAAGTAAGACTAAACCTGCACTAACAATAATGGCGCCGAGCAGTCGTTTCTGCCAATGATCCTTTTCATGGAAAACAAAAATAGAGAATAACACCGCTAAAATGATGCCCGCATTGGTAAAGGATACAACATGGGCCGCAGGCATTAAGCCCATGGCTCTCACCACGAGCGCATAAGAGGTGCCTATACAGCAGCCACCTAAAATTATATAAAACAGTGAAGGGCGTTCTGCCGGTACCCACCGCTTACTTTCACGATGTTGAATCAGCGTTAAGCCAATAAATGCGCATAAATAACCAATAGTGATAAAACCTAATTGTTCGGCAAAACCGGGAATATAAGCGACCGCCACTTTATCGCTTAACGAGTAAATACTAGTTCCAAGCGCCGCAGCAAATGTCCAAGGCAATGCTTTCTTTGTATCTCCAACCTTAGAGGAAGATCCTACAACCCAAAGTCCTACAACGCTTACCAAAATAGCAAACAGCTCAAATGGACTAAAGCTGTTGCCAAAGAATAGGAAAGACCATAAAGCAATTAATAAAGGTGAGCTACGCGCCAGTGGGTAAACTAAAGAGACAGGCGCATAGTGGTAGGCGCGCCGTAAAGAGACGAAGTAGAAAATATTAGCGCATGCAGTTACCGCCATAGCGGCGACTAAAGGCCATTCCCATTGAGCATTGAGAATAAGATGCCAAAGTGCAAAAGGTCCCAGTATGACGCAGTGGGAAAGTAGCCCCCACCAGAGGTAATTTGCGCGTGAATTAACGTGGCGTGCCAGCAAGTTCCAAGTCACATGCATAATGACCGACAGCCCGATTAACACATAAGGGTTATCCATTATTCCCAAAACCTATCCCTTCGATATAATATTTTTTATTTTTGACAGTATCATCCCCCTAGTATTTTCAGCAATAGGCAAAAGTGACAGAATTATTTTGCTCCCACGCAGAGCATGGGAACGAGGAGGAAAGCTTTTAGTGTTTAATGGGCGAAGATCTTATCGCCTTTTTGATCAATGAGCCTTTTCGCTTTTTGATGCGTCAGTGTTATACAGTTTTGCTTATCCGCAACACGGTCAATCAGGGTATAGCTACGGTGATTCTTCTTTTTGCTGATGACTGCATGCAACCGGTACCGACCAAACTCTTCCTCTGGTAGGGCCGCAATGGTGTAGCCTTTATAACGAATGGCGCCATCCGGCAGAGGTGAAAACAGAGATTTAATTGACCCAAGTAGACTCATAACGATGCTCCTATATTTTATTGTTTTCGACACTATGAGCATTGTTAGAGAAAAGTGGAATAACCTCAGTACCAAATGACTACTTTTTGTACAACTGGATATAGACTTAAGTTGCAGTGTTTCTGTCTCGTATCTCGTTACCACGCTCGGCGTGGTAATTAACAACAATGCTTCCTGATAACATATTTACTTGCTCTAAACGAAAAATGGGCCGTCAGGCCCATTTTTTAATTTCAACGCCATTGTAAACATTTTCCTAATTTATCCGGAGATGTTTTCACAATCTTTATTGAAATTCACAATCTTTAATGTCGATTCACAATCTTTATTGTAAACCGACAAATAAATTACCCTTCAGCGTAATCCTCTACCGGAAGGCATGAGCAAAATAGGTTGCGGTCGCCGTATACGTTGTCGATACGGTTAACGGTTGGCCAGATTTTGCTGTCTTTTAGGCGTTTAACAGGGAAGGCGGCTTGAGCCACGCTGTATGGGCGATCCCAGTTTGGATCGATAAGATCTTCCAGTGTATGAGGCGCATGCTTTAGCGGGTTATTCTCCGCGTCCATTGTGCCATCTTGCACTTGGCTGATCTCTTCGCGAATGGTGACCATTGCTTCGATAAAACGATCCAACTCTGCTTTAGATTCAGATTCGGTTGGCTCGATCATTAAAGTGCCTGCCACAGGGAACGACATAGTTGGGGCATGGAAACCAAAGTCCATTAGACGCTTAGATACATCTTCCTCAGTGATACCTGATAGCTCTTTTAGCGGGCGTATATCAATGATGCACTCGTGGGCAACACGATCATTACGGCCTGCGTAAAGAACAGGGTAGTGCTCGCCTAGTTTCTTCGCTAAGTAGTTAGCGTTTAGGATGGCATTTTCCGTAGCTGCACGAAGGCCGGTGCCGCCCATTAAGGCGATATAGACCCAAGAGATTGGTAAAATTGATGCGCTACCCCAAGGGGCTGCGGAGACTGCGCCATTTTCAGGGTTAGGCCCTTCAATCGGTTGTACTGGGTGGTTGGCAACAAAGGGTGCTAGGTGCGCTTTAACACCGATAGGTCCCATACCTGGGCCACCGCCGCCATGAGGAATACAGAAGGTTTTGTGTAGGTTCATATGGGAGACATCGGCACCAATGGCTGCAGGCTGGCTGACTGCCACCTGTGCGTTTAGGTTAGCGCCGTCCATGTAAACTTGTCCGCCGTTCTCATGGATGATGTCGCATATCTCACAAATACTTTCCTCATATACACCGTGTGTAGATGGGTAGGTAATCATTAGGCAGGCAAGGTCATCTTTATGTTGTTCCGCTTTAGCGCGCATATCCGCAACATCAACGTTACCTTTATCATCACAGCTAACCAGCACGACTTTCATATCAGCAAGGGCTGCAGACGCAGGGTTGGTACCGTGGGCAGAGGTTGGGATTAGGCAGATATTGCGGTGGTGATCGCCATTTGATTGGTGGAATTTACGGATAGCCAGTAGGCCGGTATATTCCCCTTGAGCGCCGGAGTTAGGCTGCATGCAGATGGCATCAAACCCTGTGATCGCTTTTAGCTGATCTTCCAGTTCATCAATCAGTTGTTTATAGCCCTGTGCTTGATCAATCGGTGCAAAGGGGTGCAGTTGACCAAATTCAGGCCAAGTCACTGGGATCATCTCTGCGGTTGCGTTGAGTTTCATGGTGCATGAACCTAACGCGATCATGCTGTGCGTGAGGGAGATATCTTTGTTTTCTAGTTTCTTAAGGTAGCGCAGCATCTCAGTTTCACTGTGATAGCTGTTAAAAACGGGGTGCTGAAGGATCGCTGATTCACGTACCAGCGCAGCAGGTATAGAGTTAGAACCTTTGGCCGTTAGGTCGGCATCTATCGCTTCAATATCAAGCCCATGGCCTTCACCTAAAATGCAGTTCCATAAGGTATTGATAATTTCACGGTTCGTGCATTCGTCACAGGTTATGCCTAATTGAGTGTCGCTAACCTTGCGTAGGTTAATACCTGCATCAAGGGCTGCTTGATAGACCGTTTCTGCGTTGTCTACTTCCAGTGTAAGGGTATCAAACCAGCTGTTATTTAGCAGCTTAACGCCTTTGGACTGTAGGCCTTTTGCGAGGATATCGGTTAGACGGTGGATACGGCTTGCAATGGTTTTAAGACCGTCTGGGCCGTGGTAAACCGCGTAAAACGAGGCCATATTGGCCAGCAGTACTTGCGCAGTACAGATATTTGACGTGGCTTTCTCGCGGCGAATATGTTGTTCACGGGTTTGCATCGCCATACGTAGGGCTTTATTACCGCGGGCATCGATAGAAACACCGATAATACGGCCGGGTACAGAACGTTTGTAAGCATCACGGGTTGCAAAGTAAGCCGCATGTGGGCCACCGTATCCCATAGGTACACCAAAACGTTGAGCACAACCAAATACCACGTCAGCACCAAGTTCGCCGGGTGATTTAAGTAGGACTAAGCTCATGATGTCTGCCGCTGCACAGAACAGCGCTTTCTTCGCGTGTACTTTTTCAACCAGTTCCGCGTAGTCGTTGATGTCGCCTGTTGTGCCAGGGTACTGAACTAATACACCAAAAAATTCATGTTGATCGACCAGTTCAGCTACATCACCTACAACTACGTCATAACCGAGTGGTTCGGCGCGGGTTTGTATAACGCTGATATTTTGTGGGTGTACGTTTTTGTCAACGAGGAAGGTATTTGCCTTTTTCGCTTTTGACATACGTTTACACAGTGTCATCGCTTCAGCGGCCGCGGTTGCTTCATCAAGCAGAGAGGCGTTTGCTAGATCTAAACCGGTTAGGTCAAGAATCATGGTTTGGAAGTTAAGAATCGCTTCTAAACGGCCTTGGGATACTTCCGGTTGGTAGGGAGTATAGGCTGTATACCAACCCGGATTTTCCAATACATTACGTAAAATTACATTAGGCACGATGGTATCGGTGTAACCCATACCTATCATTGATGTGTTGATCTTATTCTTTTGGGCAACGGATTTAAGGTAAGCCAGAACTTCATCTTCGGTACGGCTATCATCAAGTGCGATCGGGGACGTTACTTTGATCGACTCGGGAACGGTCTGCTCTATTAACTGATCAAGGTCAGCTACACCCAGTTCGTCCAGCATAGCCTTTTGTTCTGCGGCAGAGGGGCCAATATGACGTGCGATGAACGCATCTTTTTGCTCCAGCGTAGATAGTGGAGTCTGATTCTGTAACGGCATCTTTTAATTACCTGTAATCAGTTGCTTATTTATTTAGAAAAAAGTGCTCAAAATTTGGGCTAATCATACCTGTTTTTTTCTATGCTTGTGAGAGGTAAACGACAAAAGTTTACTTTAGGAAACTTTTTTCTCTTATTCGGAATATTTCGGAATATTGTTGTTAAGGTCAATTTACGGCTTAAGTCTGCGACACTGTGTCACATCCCTTTTTTGACTCTGTTCTATTAGAATTCGCGCAATTTAGTTGTTTCTAATGAAAGTTTATTAAGGTGAACCTGTGAAAAAGAAAATTATATCGTTGATGGTGGCAGCGTCTGTCTCCCAATTGGCTCAGGCGGGCCATGAGTCTGATCAAAATATGGTTATTGAGATTAACCAAGGTTTACCTTCATTAGAGACAACGGTTAGTAAGTCTACTTCAGGTGTTAAAGCTTCGCCTGTATCCGATGGTGGTGAGCTACTACAAAGTATTACCGGTGTGTCGGCTGTGCGTATGGGCGGGCGAGCATTAGATCCAGTGATTCGTGGTCAGAAAGAAACTCAGTTAAATATTTTATTGGACGGTGGTTATATTCACGGTGGTTGTCCAAACCGCATGGATCCGCCAACCGCTTATACCTCCGTTGATAGTTATGATCGTGTAACGGTAATAAAAGGTAACCGCACTGTGATTTATGGTGGCGGTGGTTCAGGCGGTACGGTTTTGTTTGAACGTGATTGGCCGATGATTGATGAGAAAGGTTATAACGCGGATATTTCAGGTAGCTATCGTGGAAATGGTGAGCAGTGGGAGCTAGGTGCAGATATTAAGGCGGGTAATGATGATGGTTATATCCGCTTTATTGCTCATGAAGGTGAATCTGAGAATTATGAGGATGGTGCGGGTAACGAAGTTGAGTCTAAATATGACAGCCAATCAAATGCGATTTTGGCGGGTATTCGTTTAGGTGAAAATACAACGTTGCAAGCGAGCTTTGAAAAAGTTGATGAGGAAGATGTACTTTTCCCCGGCGCACAGATGGATAGTCCTTATGCCGATGCGGAAAATTCGCGTATCAAACTTGAGCATCAATTTACTCAAGGTGCATTGCGTCAGTTAAAAGTAGAAGCGTATAAATCGGATGTTATCCATTTAATGGAAAACAGTATGATGGGTGTGCCTTCAAGCTCAGATACAGAAGGTATACGCATTGTTTTTGATGCTAATGCTGCCGATATTGATTGGACCTTTGGTGCTGATATCCAAAATAATGATCGTACAGCTATTGGTTATATGAAGATGAATGGCATGGCGGCGTTTAGTCAGTGGCCAGGTGTTTCTATTGATCAAACGGGTTTGTTTGTTGAGGGCGAAAAAGCCCTAACCCGTGATGATGTGCTCAAAGCTGGTGTACGTTATGACCGCGTAGAAGCATCAGCTTCTAGAGCTGGTGAAACCTTTGGTATGACGACGCCTGCGTCTCAGTATACTGCGATAAATGGTACGACTGAGATCGATAGTAATGAAAATAATGTAGGTGGTTTTGCTTCTTGGACGCATCGTTTAAATGAGCAATATACTATTGAAACAACGTTCTCTCGTAGTGTTCGTACAGCTGATGCAACAGAACGTTATATTGCTAAAACCAGTGGTACACCTTGGATCGGTAATCCTCAGCTAGACCCTGAAAAACATCACCAATTAGAAGCAGTATTGGCCAGTGATCAAGGTGATTTGAATTGGACATTAACGGGTTGGTATAACCGTGTTGATGATTATATTTTACGGTTTAAATCAGGCGGTACTGAACAGTATAAAAACGTTGATGCCACCTTGTACGGTTTAGAAGCCGGGCTCTCATACAAACTAACAGATACACTAGAGTTTGGGTCTTCTCTTGCTTGGTTGGAAGGTGAAAATACAACCGATGACACAAACCTATCGCGCATCTCTCCACTTGAGTTGAACACATCACTTAATTACCAGAAGCAGCAGTGGAAAGCGGGTGTTGAATGGAAGCTAGTCGCTCAGCAAAATGATGTGTGTTTAAGTAGCGATGCTTGTGGTGGACAGGACGTACGTAAAACACCCGGTTATGGGCTCGTTAATTTGCACGGAGAGTATACGGCCAGCAATGGTTTTGTGGTTGCTATGGGTGTAGATAACCTGTTTGATAAGGACTATACATTGCATGAAAGCCGTGATTATCTGCTAGATACTGATCCTGTACAGGTTGCTGAGCCGGGTCAAAATATCTGGGTTAAAGTTAGCGCTCATTTCTAATTAGTCTAACTAGACGCTGCAATATACTGGATCAGGTCGTTGGTATTTACGAGCTGATCCAGCCTCTCTCCTTTATCTATTTTGCCTGTGACTTCGCGCTATATACTGTATGAGTAGCTTAGGCTGAGTGAGCCAAAAGAGTGCCCCTCATCTTGTGCTTTAAATTCTCGACTGCGATGCACCTGCGCAAATGAAATTTTCCAGCCATGGTAAAGAGCTGCAATACCGAAGGCTGTTTCACCGACAAGATTTTCTTTGTCTATAGAGTGACTATCGCGGAAGGTGTTTCCATCTAAGAAAATATCTTGGACTACCCAACGGCCATCCATAGATATAAAAGCATGTACCCCGAGGTTATGATTACGGCTGCCTCGCTGATAACGTCCATCGCCTAACCCCGGCGCGCTATTATCACCGCCGCTACGTAAGGCCGATGTGCCAAAATCTTGTGGCAAGTTCCAACCAAATCTTAGTTCAGCACCGGCATTGAGGTAGGTTGCAACATTACCTAAGCTGCCACCGCCATGGATGATAGTATCGTATTCAAAAAAAGGGGAAAGTTGCCCTTTTACTATACGATTTTTGTGTTCGTAGACTAACTGAAAGCCGGGTTCGTTCTTGAGCTGATTATCCCAGCCTTTAAATTTTTCAAAGCCGCGAATGTCATGGATAAAGTCTTGTGCTTCTTGGCCTAAGGCGAGAGGGCCGACAATACCTAAATTAAGCTCAGCCGTATTCATCCTGTTTTTTGTTCGGCTATGGTAAGCCAAACCACCATATAACCAAGCGGCATAAGGGCGATCATTAGGGTCAACACTGGTACGATCAATATCTTGGGGTGTATATATCTGCTGCCCAACGCTAATAACCACGTTGCGTTGTAGTTGATTGGACGTTTTATCGCTTGGGTCAAATAGAGGAAGGTATGGGGTGATACCTCTGACCCAACTAGGAAGCCTCTCATCATTGAGATAATCATTCACATTAGGTGAAACCCAAGAGGCCCGTACACCATTAGTGTAGTCTTGATCGGTTTCAGCAAATAGATCATTTTCAAAATATAGATTTAAGGTCCAAGGCGCCTTGGGTTCTGCTAAAGCTGCCTGCGTTGTGAGTAATAAAAAACAGGTAGCAGATGCCACGCGTGGAGTAAGTGTCACAGAAATAGCCCTTTGTTTTTTGTACGGCGGGTTAGAATCTTCCAACTGATCACAAAAAGTGCGACAAATAAGATTAAGCATTGTTCGGCCGTCCCTAAGCCAATAAGGCTTATCTGTTCCACGGGACATTGGATCGCTGCATTGATCAGTTCTGCTAGTTTACCATTAATCGATTTTTGTTCACTTAAAAGTAGTTCTATAGGCTGTTCGCAGGTGGCTGGGCTCAAGGTTGAGCTAATGGAGTGTTTCCATAAGTGGTAGCTGGCTAAGGTTATGCCTGTAGCAGATAGCAGGGTATTAAGTGTTCCATAAAACCGCTGCCCGAAGGTCTGTGGATTGTGAATTAAAGCCATAAAGAAGAGTAGGGCGTTGATTAAAACTAAGAGCTTTGAAATAGACACCAGTGGGCTGCTGGTATGGGTTATAGGGTCTTGTAGGCTATAGATCGCATAGATAACGGCGGTTAAGCATAATATAAAGCCTAAGAAGTTAAAGCGGCGATAGATGGGGTCTGTAGTACTCATCTTACTCTCTTTAAGTGTTCTACGAACAAGAGCATCTTATATAGAGCGGTTCTTGTTCGTAGAGGTGTAGATACGCCGGTTATTTCTTTTGCCAATTACCGTTTTGAAGCTGGATATATTGTCCAGCAGGTGTACGTTGCTGTAGACGTTGCCCCATACGGATTTCAAAAACGGATCTTTCTACGCCCGCTTTAGCTGCACGTTTTGTATAGGCTTCGCGGCGTTTATTGTTGATACTATCGACGAGGCTACGTAGGCCAGCAGAGGGTGTGGAGGTAACAACACCAATATATCCGTTGCTTCTCTCCCCGATCAACCCCTGTGATTTGGCGTCATCCATAGAAATCGCCCAAACGGGTGTCGCTATAATTGAGAGCATGAGTGCGAATAGCGCTATAAAATTACGTAGGTTTAACTGTTTCATCACTTAAGCTCCCTTAAAAAATATCGCTGTTTTCAGATAGAAGATCATCAATCTCTCGATCAACTTTAACAAGAATTTCATGTTCTATCTTAACATTAAGATTAATTGTGATGGGTTCGCTAGGAACGGCGACTTCAACACGGGGTGAACATCCGCTAACACCAGCTAACGCAATCAAAAGCGCCATGGGTGGAAGTAAAGAAGTTAGTTTCATGATCGTTCCTCAATAGTAGCTTACTTATAACTTAAGTCTTAATTGCCTTAACGATAACGCTTCTCAATTGTTCTCGTCAATTTATCTGCGAATTGAAGTGTTTTAAGTAGTTTGGGAATGTTTTCCTCAACGTTAATGGTAAAGTCGATGGGGTGGCCGTTATGCCAATCTGGATTACTACCTTTTAGGCGAGTTGTTAGTAACGCAGTGCCATCGGGTTCATAATTAAGTTGAATATTTAATAACTCAAAGTGGAAGTTTTCTAAAGCGTCTATTGCTGTTTTTAGACCAACGTTAGTGGCTGCGTAAGCTGCAACCGAAGCGCTTGGTGAAAATATTATTTTCCCTCCAGGCGCTAAACTAAGTAGCTTGCCATTATTGACGCTTATTTCGCCATCTTTGTAACGTAAGGGAAAACTACCTGAGAGTTTTCCTTCTCCTGATAATCCCTGTTGCTGTTCAAGTTTAAGTACTTCGCCCAAATCAAGCTGTTCAATATCAAGTTGTGTTGCTAGGTCTGGGTTTAACGGATCAAACTCCAGATCCTTTACTTTTATACGTCCACCGAGTATTTCAGCGGTAAGCGTTTTTAAAGAGACGAGATCACGCCTTTTGCTACGCTCTTGCGTGTAGCTGTAATTTGTACTGACCTTTGTGATCTCAATGCCATTTGTAACCTTTCCTAGCTTAATGTTGCCTGTATCAGTTAAGCGTCCAGAGGGGGTAAGTGCTGTTTTGGAATCCAGATCTAGTTGTTCAATAAGTGATTCGCCCCAGCCAATTGTCGCTGTTCGGATGCTCGTGTTGGCATTGATTGATAGTTGGTTGTTTTTAAATTGACCACTACCCTTATGAAAAAGGCTGCCTGCTTTAAGGCTAAGTTCTGCTGGTATAGTGAAATATTTCCGCAGGGGCGTGTCGACTGTCGCTAAGCTGATAGGTTTAATTTCCCAGTTAAAGCGGCTGTTCAACGTTGTTATATCTGTTGCTGTTGTACCATTTATGACGACAGGTAAGTCTGGTGAGCTGAGTGTGTAGTTATGACTGAGTTGTTGTTTGCTTAGTTTGAATTCGGTTGACAGATTGATTAGCGGTTGCTGCTTTTTTTGTAGTTGTATATCGACCTTTTGAAGTTCTGCATGGCCTTGTAGATCTCCCTGCATTACGTCTAGTTTCTGCAGATTTAAATTAAGCTCCAGCGGCGCTATAGCTATATCAGGTAAGTTTATCGACGTGGTATTGATCTTGAGTTTCAACGGTTGTATTTGTGGCGATAGGGGAGCTTTCAATGTTTCTTTTGCAAGGTTTAAATCTACATCCACTGGGTTTTGAAGCTGAATGCTAAGCTTTTGAATAGGTTGGCTTAAAGCCGCATGATTGATATTGAGCACAGTAAGTGTGCTGGCCTTATCGATGGATGCCTTTAAGTGACTGCGTGAAAAGTTTATATCTCCACTAAGTTCAGCTTTTGCTTGTTCTATCTCTTGTGTGGGGTTTAGCAGGTTTAAGCTAGCGTTTATTGTTTGTTGTGTTTGTATGCTTTCCAGCAGCGCATCAGGGGTAAACTGAGTGCGTAATGGGAAATGAGTTATCCCTTGAGTTTTAAGCTGGCCATTCACTACGAGCGGTTTTTCTGTGTTGTTGCTCGCTGTTATCGCAGTGCTTAGGGTTGGAAATATTTCATTCTTCCAGCGTTGAAGTCCGGCGACCTCTATCTGTTGAGTTGAGTCCAGCTGTAATTGATCGGTATAGGAAAGCGCGCCATCTATAGTGAGAAAGGGTTCGTCGTTTTCTAAAAGCCTTAGGTAAAAATGGTTATCGTAACCTAGCTTTAAGTCGCCCCAGCCTAAGTCTTTGCTGTTTCGATAGAATTTAACGCGGCTGTAGAGTTCTTCTCCATCAAAAAGAAGAGCGCCGCTAAAACGCCAGTCTGCGGTATCCGATGGGTAATCTAGGTTGAGATTCAATTCACCAACTTGGATAAGATCTACAGGTATTTTTTTGAACCATTGCTGAGGTAGACGATTACTTAAATCGATAAGGTCGTTGCTCTCTTCTGTTTCAATACTGTCCGTTAAATAGGTGATGGTAATATCCGATTTTGGCAGTTGGATTAAGCTAAGGCGCTGACGTAGATACAGATCGACAGGGTTAAAACGCAGTAGGATATTTTCTGTTGAAAGGGTGATCTGTTTGCCGGTTTGGTTTTTTTGCAATTTGAGCTTTTCTATTCGCAGTGAATCCCAGCTTGGAGGCTCCATAACTAACTCAACATGGGAAAACTCTTGCTTTTGTAACCAGTGTTCAAGCCCTTTTTGGGCAAGTATCGGCGAAAGAAAGTATAGAGCGATGGGCAGAAGTAAAAGAAATGTCAGACTAGAAGACAGTAGCCACCAAAATAGCTTAGCGCGCTTTCGCATACCGCCTCCATTTTATTAAAAGAGTTATTAGGCTGATTCGAGTTCTAAATCGTACAGTCTTTCGACCGCATCTTTTAGGTGGAATATAATATCGGTGTATTGATCGCTATCATTCTCGATATCAATGTCGCCGAGTCTATCAGCGGTTTCTTCTAATGATTCACCACGGTTATCGATTCCCTTGTCGCCCAATAGCCAATACATTAGGCCGTAGATCTCTTTAACTGAACCTACTTGATCTAAGTCTTCAATGATTTCATCACGTAGCTTAATTAAGAGTGGCATTAAAGGGGCGCTGTTGTCAGTTTCTAAATAGAGATCTAAAAGCTCAGCGGCGGTTGAGATCGCATAATCTTCTGAGTTGATCATGGTGAGACCCCCGTCTATTTTTTCTAGAGAGGGGATATCGGTTTGATAGCTTTTAATTAAATACGACATTAGCGAATTTTCCTCACCACATTCATTCCATCTCTTACGGTAAGGAATAGGTTTTCAACATTCGGGTCTGTGGCAATCTCTTTGTTTAGATCAACCAGTACATCATCTATATCTGATTCGGGTTGTAATACCTTACCTGACCACAGCATATTGTCTAAAACAATAAGTCCGCCTGGGCGAGTCATTTCTAGCACTTTATGGTAGTAATTCAGGTAGTTACGTTTATCGGCATCAATAAAGGTAAAGTCTAACTGAATATCGAGAGTCTCTATAGTTTCCAGCGCTTTACCAAATATAACTTCAATTTTATGACCGTGAGGGCTGCGGTCAAAAAAAGTCTGTGCAAACTCTATGGCACGTGGATTGGTTTCACAGCAGATTATTTTGCCATCTTCAGGCATACCCTCAGCAATTGATAGTGCTGAGTAACCCGTAAACATGCCAATCTCTAATACATTTTTTGGCTGGTGGAGCTGAGATAATAATTTAAGTGTACGCCCCACTAAACGGCCAGATAACTTTTGCGGCCAACCCATATTTTTATTAGTTTCATCAATCAACTCCTGTAAAAGTTCAGGTTCAGGAGTTGTACTTTGAAAGGCATAATCTTCAACGGCTTCGTTTACCAGAAATTCCACGTATATCTTCTCTGTCTATGGCTTTTCAGCCCTTAATATCACTTTACTGGCCCAGACATTTAGCAGGGGACTGCCGTCAACAGGGCTCAATTCAAATTGGCAGATAATAATATCACTTTCTGGGCACTGCTTGATAATGGCTTTTGCATTGGCAGGGGCTGGGCGGCAGCCTGTTTTTGGTGGTGTTCCTACAGCATACAGAGACCAGTGCAGAAGTTGCTTATATTGATCGAGGGTATCGCAGACGGTATAGCTGTCATCAATAACGCGATAGGCGGGAGTAGACTCAGAATATATGGGCAGTGGTAGCAAGAGAAAAAGCCATAAGAGCCTGCTTGCTTTTAGCATAAAAGTTCCTCTAGAGCATTAATTGGCGTATTCATTATAGAGCGCTGAGTGGTAGAAAGCCTGATCGGTTCTTATATTTATGGGTTGTGCTTTTGTATCCGTACAAACAGTCAGTTAACAGCTATAGATAAAAGCCTTACAATGCGGTCTGATTTATTACTTTTATGGAGTACCGGCGTGCCTATTATTGATCCACTGATTATTTTCTTAGTGACAGGAGTTGTTTCTATGTCTGCTGCATTGAGTGCAGGGGCGTTAAATAAACTGTCTGAAGAGGAGAAACCCCCGTTTGCGAGTACGCGTAACGGTATGGTGACTATTGTTATGTTGGGCAATCTTGCAGCCTTAACTCTTGTTTTCTCTGCTGCTTACGGATTTATCAATTTGGAATGGTGGATCGCATTACTTTGTGTCTTTATCTCCTTCCCTGTTGTTCATGTCATAGTGATTCAACAGATGTTTGGTGAATTTAAGGCATTAATGTTGACCTCGCCTTTAGTTATTCTTTCTATCCCTGTTTTATATTTATATTGGTAATTTAATGATGCCATCGCTAACACAGCTTGATGTAGGAAGTTTGTTAATAGGTACTGTAGCTGGGTTGGTTGTGGCGTTTGTTGTTGCCAAATTAATGTTTTCTTCGTTGCGCCGTCAATTGAGTGAGCGTAATGATCAGTTAGAACAAACGCTTCTGCAAGCTCAAGGGGCACTAGAAATTGAGCGACAGGAGCATATTCAGCTTAAATCTGAGTTTCAGCAACTGAATGAACGTCATCATGGCTTGGATATGCAGCGGGCTCGGTTAGAGGAACGTTTAGCTTATATTGAACCTTTGCTAGACAACTTAGTAACAGAAAAAAACAAATTAGAAAAAAAGTTGGAACAAACTGTTTTCCAGTTATCAGATCGTTGTGAAGTGGTTGCGGAGCTGGAAACGCGTTTAGATGCAGAAAGAGAGGCGCAAGTAGAGAAGCTAGCGACATTAGAAAAAGCGCGCGAGCAGTTAAAGCAAGAGTTTCAAAATCTGGCCAACCGTATTTTTGATGAAAAAGCCCAGCGTTTTTCTGAGACGAGTAAAGAAAACTTAGGCCATCTCTTAACCCCCTTACGTGAGCAGCTTGGCGATTTTAAGCGCCGTGTCGAAGATGTGTACGATAAAGAAACGAAAGACAGACAAGCCTTATACACACAAATTAGCCAGCTGAAACAGCTTAATCAGCAGATGAGTGAAGATGCGGTTAACCTTACGAATGCCTTAAAAGGCGAGAGTAAGACCCAAGGGAACTGGGGTGAAGTCATCTTAGAGAGAGTCCTAGAAGAGTCTGGCTTACGCAAAGGGAGTGAGTTCGAGTTACAGGTAAATGCATCACAGGAGGGTAAGCGCTACCAGCCAGATGCAATTATCCATCTACCTGATGGTAAAGATGTGATTGTGGATTCTAAAGTCTCTTTAACTGCTTACGAGCAGTATTGCTCTGCCGATACATCTAAAGGTGAGAATGGCGCAAGGCAGCGTTTTTTAAGGGAGCACCTTCTGTCGATACGGGGCCATATTAAAGGCTTGAGTGATAAGGCTTACCAAACGCTAGAAGGTGTTCGCTCCCTTGATTTTGTACTGCTGTTTGTTCCTATCGAAGGCGCGTTTCTATTGGCTTTAGAGAAAGAACCGAATCTTTTTAAAGAAGCTTTTGACCGAAATATCATGTTAGTTAGTCCATCCACATTGATGGTTACGCTACGTACAATTCATAATATTTGGCGTTATGAGCATCAAAATCAAAATGCGAAAGAGATCGCACAGCGGGGTGGCGAGCTGCATGATAAGTTTGTCGGCTTTGTTGAATCTATTGATGATATAGGGCGTAACCTTCATAAAACTCAACAGGCTTTTGATACAGCTCATAAACGTCTTAGCAGTGGGCGAGGTAATTTAGTGAATCAAGTGGCTATGTTGCAAAAGCTGGGAGCTGAAGGGAAGAAAAAACTCAGTTCCGATCTATTGGCGCGGGCATCAGAAACGGATCAGTAATGAAATCAATCATTGGTTACGGCTCGCTCTTGTCTGAACGCTCTGCTCGGGAAACGGTACCGAGTCTAGAAAACTTTCGCATTGTGGAAGTATCAGGTTATAAACGAGTTTTTAATAAGGTTGGGGTGGTTTTCTTTAGCCGCCACAATGCCACGGCGGATTCACAAGAGATTGCTTGCTGTTCTACGCTTGAAGCTAGGGATTCAACGATCATCTGTTCACAGTTTGAATGTAGTGATGATGCTTATCATGCGCTCTATGAGCGAGAGCATCGTTATGATTGGTTAGAAGTCGATACGTTTCATCCCGAAGAGGGAGTGTCGAGAGGCTTTATGTGCACGACCAATACAGATACTGCATATAGGCAAACTAAATGCGCCTCTGAGCAGGAATATTATGAGCGTGTCGGCCAATACTACAGTGGCCAATTATGGCGTAATGACATTTTGCCTTTCCCCCGTTATTTAGCTTTCTGCTTGCAAGCTGCTGAGGGGCAAGGTGCCGAAGTGCTCGATAACTTTTTAGACTCTTCCTTTCTTGCGGATGGGAATACCTCCATAAGAGCCTACCTGAAAGAAGCGCCCCATCTTGAAAACTGGCGCGAAATGGATACAGGTTATAGTTACCGTCGTTAAGTGCTGCCCTTGTAGTAGATCTTAGTTCTCTTCTTACTGGTGGCTCACAGTATGCCAGTGAGCGCTTTCTATTGTGTTGCTAATCCTCCTTGTGTTTTTCCCGAGCGGAATGAGTATTTATTGGGCTAAATCTGATTTTTTTACCTGGTTACTGTAATGAACTGCACAGGTCTATTACCTAAAAAGGTGGTGCGTTTAGCGGCAAGCTGAAACTGATTCATAGTTAAAAATTGTCTTAAAATTTAATTTAAGCGCCAATAAATTATTTTAAAAAATAATCAAAACCTAATTTTGATAATTGCATGAATATTCAATATTTAAATTTGATATTTACGTGAATAATCAAATTTAGATTTTGATCTCTGCTAGATTATTCAAAAATTGATTTTGATTTGTTGTTAAAATATCAATATCAAATTTTGATTTTTAATATATTTTTAACCTGTTGAATAAGCAGTGTATATTTATTGTACGATTTTGTTTTATCTGTTTAGATTGCGCTAGTGTTTTGAAATATTTGAACTTTTTTCCTAATATATATTTTTGTTTGGCCGATAAGTAAAATAGAGTGAATTTATTGCGATGCTTTATAGATATAAAATAAAGAGTCAAAATATAAAAAAATTCATCGAAAATAGGTTGGTTTATTAATGGTAATAAGTGAAAATAAGGCAGCCTATAATTAATGTACGGCGTGTGAATATGGTAGCTAACTCAAATATGATTGTTGCACTCGATATTGGTACCTCCAAAGTGGTTTGTTTGGTTGGGGAAGTTAATGTCGACAGTACAATTGATATTGTTGGAATTGGATCCCATCCCTCAAAAGGTCTTAAAAAGGGGGTGGTGGTTAATATCGAGTCCACGGTGAGCTCTATTCAGCGTGCGGTCGAAGAAGCTGAATTGATGGCTGGCTGTAAAATCCACTCTGTTGCTGTTGGGATTGCGGGTAATCATATTAGTAGTTTGAACTCACATGGCATTGTTGCTGTGAGAGATGGTGAAGTAACCGAGTTTGATCTAGAGCGGGTAATTGATGCCGCACGGGCTGTTGCTATTCCTGCCGATCAAAAAATTCTACATATATTGCCACAAGAGTATGAGATCGATAGTTCAGAGGGTATTCGTGAGCCTTTAGGCATGTCCGGTGTACGTTTGGAAGCCAAAGTTCACTTAGTAACGGGTTCTGTCAATGCCGCTCAAAATATAGAGAAGTGCGTCCGCCGTTGTGGTCTGGAAGTGGACAATGTTGTTTTAGAACAGTTGGCATCTAGTTACTCCGTATTGACGGAAGACGAAAAAGAACTAGGTGTATGCATGGTAGATATTGGTGGCGGTACTTCTGATATCGCCATTTTTACGGGTGGTTCTATACGTCATACGGCAGTGATTCCGATTGCAGGGGATCAAGTTACTAATGATATTGCAATGGCGTTGCGCACGCCTATGCAGCATGCAGAAGATATAAAAATTAAGTACGCCTGTGCATTGGCTCAGTTAGCCGCACCGGATGAAATGATTAATGTTCCTGGTGTAGGTGATCGTCCGGCACGGACTTTATCTCGTCAATCATTAGCTGAAGTTGTAGAGCCTCGCTACGAAGAATTATTCAATATGATTCAAGCTGAGCTTCGACGCAGTGGTTTCGAAGAGTTAGTGGCTGCGGGCATTGTGTTGACGGGAGGCACATCCAAGATGGAGGGTGCTGTTGAATTGGCTGAAGAGATCTTTCATATGCCGGTTCGCTTAGCGTCTCCTCAAGGTACGCGAGGAATGGAAGATATTTTAGGTAATCCTGTTTATGCAACAAGTATGGGGTTACTGCAGTACGCCTATGATGATCAAGGCGGAGAGTCTGGCGCTCAATTAGCTGAGGTAGAAGTGATTGAGCAGCAAGCGAGTATGTTGAATAAAATGAAAACATGGTTTCAAGGTAATTTTTGAAACCCTGTTTATTAAACGGATGAATCATTAAATAAACGCTAAGTAATTAAAATAAGCGTAAAAACTGGAAGGAGATCGGTATGTTTGAGTTAGCGGATAATATTCCTCAAAGCGCCGTAATTAAAGTAATTGGTATTGGTGGTGGCGGCGGTAACGCTGTACAGCACATGGTTAATTCTGAAGTTGATGGTGTTGAGTTCATCTGTGCAAACACGGATGCGCAAGCATTAGATAACATGCACTCGAAAACAGTTATTCAGATCGGTGGTGAGTTGACCAAAGGTTTGGGTGCGGGTGCAAACCCTGAAGTAGGTCGTCATGCAGCGATTGAAGATCGTGAACGTATCGGCGAAATGCTGGAAGGAGCCGATATGGTTTTTATCACTGCCGGTATGGGTGGCGGTACAGGTACAGGTGCCGCACCTATTATTGCTGAAGTGGCCAAAGAGATGGGAATCTTAACGGTCGCTGTTGTGACAAAACCTTTTTCTTTTGAAGGCCGTAAACGCCTTAAAATTGCTGATGAAGGGATTAATGAGCTTAAAGAGAATGTAGATTCTCTTATCATTATTCCAAATGAAAAATTACTGCCAGTGCTAGGTAAAAATACTAGCCTGCTTAATGCCTTCAATACGTGTAATGATGTTTTGAAAGGTGCTGTACAAGGTATCGCTGATCTTATTATCCGTCCGGGTATGATCAACGTCGACTTTGCAGATGTCCGTACTGTTATGTCTGAAATGGGCATGGCGATGATGGGTAGCGGTAGTGGCCGTGGTGAAGATCGTGCAACAGAAGCGACTGAAGCTGCGATTAAAAGCCCCTTGCTTGAAGATGTGGACCTGAAGGGGGCGAGTGGTATTTTGGTTAATATCACCGCGGGTCTTGATCTTAGTTTGGGTGAGTTCTCAGAAGTGGGTAATATTGTTGAAGAATACGCTTCTGAGAACGCTACTATCGTTGTCGGTACAGTAATTGATCCAGAGTTGACTGATGAATTAACAGTCACTGTTGTTGCAACAGGTCTTGGACGTGCAGGCCAGCAACAGGTGGATGTGGTTAATACAGGTACTGGACGTGCTTCCGCTGTAGCTGCTGCTTCAGGCGCTGTTTCTGATTTTGATCAGCTGGAACTACCTGCGGTTATGCGTTCCGCACGCAAAGATAGCGCTCAAAGACAGAAAGCAGAACCGATTGAAATACATAGAGAGATAGAACAGGAACAGCCTGTTCTACAAAAGACAGGTACGGATGACATGGAGTTCTTAGATATTCCAGCATTCTTACGTCGTCAAGCGGACTAAGTTAATTAAGTCTACTTGATAGTTTTATACCTTCCAGGTATTACTTTGGCCCAGTTTTAAGCTGGGCTTTTTTTCTTCTCCTGTTAGTTAGCACTCCTCTTTTAATTTAATCCTCCAGTGACTTTAGAAAATATGATCGTTGTATCTAGGCATTAATCGATTTATTTTCTCTTTTCTTGCACCGTCTAATCCGTTTATTTTGCGACAAATACCCGAAGATCAAATGATCACTGAATTTTTCCGTTAAATACCTTGCGGATAGGGGAGTCTATGTTACAATTCGCGCCGCGTTGATGAGCAGCTTTATGCCGCACTCAATGCAGGATGGTCAGGTGTCCGAGTGGCCGAAGGAGCACGCCTGGAAAGCGTGTATACCGCAAGGTATCGAGGGTTCGAATCCCTCCCTGACCGCCATCTATTTAAAACGAAAAAGCCTTGCTTAGCGCAGGGCTTTTTTGTGTCTGCGATTTAGAGGGATGAGAACCCGAGAAGAGGGTTTGAGCCGAGCGAAGCGAGACAACGTGGGAGCCTGCGACCACGGCCCCGAAGGGGTGAAATAATCCCTCCCTGACCGCCATCTATTAAAACGAAAAAGCCTTGCTTAGCGCAGGGCTTTTTTGTGTCTAGCTCGTGGCGTTCGCTTTGGCTTCTCTTACTGTTTCAAGGTTTCTTCAAGTAGTTCTAGTCGATCTTGTCCCCAGAACTGTTCGCCATTAAGTAGATAAGAGGGAGCGCCTAACACACCGGCGTTAATGGCGTCATTGGTGTTGTTTGTGTAGATCTCTTCAATGGCTTGGGATTGTGCGCTAGCGAGTAGTACATCCGCATCAATATTGTGTGCCTTGAGTATCTCTCTGAGGGTGCTTTCATCGGCAATGTCTTTTTCGTGTTCCCAGCAGGCGGCTAAAATCTGGCCAATGACTGCTCCGGCTTCTGCCCCTGAGGCTTGAAGCGCAATAATGCACTTGTCAGCTAAAACGGGGCTGGTTGGGAAAAAGCTTGGCTGCTTGTTGATCGGCAGGCCACGTTTCTTCGCCCAACGTCCAAGTTCAATTAAGCGGTAGTCTAGTCTGCTTTTTGGGCGTTGCGGTAAGGGTGTTGCGCCGGATTCAGCAAAAACTTCACCTAGTTTGACGGGTTTGAAATTTACTTGTGCGCCAGCTTCTTTGGCTATCTTTAAAAAATCAGAATGACCTAGATAGGTAAAAGGTGAAATACTGGTGAAGTAGTAGTCGATTTCCATGCTGCAATATTCCTAAGGCTAAGTTGATTCGTGAGTCATATTGGTTATTTATCACAACTTCAGTGATTAGATTTATATAATAATGGATAAATTGTCTTGAAAAGTCTCTTTTGTATGACTTATAGTCCGGTATTGTTTGGCTTTTAGTAGGTATTAAATCCTCAATGAGTAAACCGGATCGTCTTTCTGCATTGATATCTCGCTTTGATTTGAGGGCAGATATTGTTAACGATTTAAGCGCTGCGAATCTATTTCTATTCGGCTGTGTTGAAAGCGGGGAGATTAGGCGTATAGAGTTTTGGCCTCTCAAGTCAGAAGTGGTTCACTCGACTAGGGATGAGCTGATTGTCGCAGCGTCAATTGATATGGGGGGCGAGGCGAACCCTCTTGTGCAGGCTCTACCTAAGAAGATCGTTTTAGCTGTTGATCAAGCGCGTTCAATTCAAGACCTTAGTCAGCTAATCTTGAGTGAGATTGTTGAGGCGCGTTGTGGCCGTGCAACGACTATCCAGCGTTTGTTTGAGGTCTTGGTCGTTATTTTATTAAGGCATGCGATTCAATCAGATATTGAGAAAACGGGGCTGATTGCTGGTTTGGCGGATGATCGGATTTGTAAGGCGATTGTGGCAATTCATGAGCGTCCTGAATTTGAATGGCATATCGAAGATCTTGCTGATATTGCTGGATTATCTAGAAGCCAATTTATGGAGTGTTTTAAAACCTGTGTTGGCCAGAATCCAGCTCAGTATCTTCGGGAGTGGCGCTTAGCTTTAGTGCGTAAAGATCTGGAAAGGGGTGAGCGTGTTAAGGCGGTTGCTTCCCGTTATGGCTACAGAAGTCAGGAAGCGCTTAGTCGAGCTTTTAGTAAGCACTTTCACTGTACGCCTTCGCAATACCGATTGCAGGCACGTTGAGTTTTAGTTGCGCTAAGGCTGTTAGATATTATTCTTAACGGCTTAAATTTAATTTGTTAAAACGTCTTAGGTTGTAGATTTATGTTTTCAGAAATTTTTTCCATTCTAGCGCCCGTCTTTGTCTGTGTAGCTATTGGCTATGGTTGGTCGAAGAGTGGTAAAGATTTTGATACCGGATTGGTGACATCTATAGTCACCTATTTTGGCACCCCTAGTTTAGTCTTTTATGCTTTAGCAACAGTGGAGTTGGAAATATCTCATTTATGGAAAATGGGCCTCTCTGCACTTATTGCCAATCTTTCTTTTGTTATGATTGGGGGGACTATCCTTGCCCTTCTTAAGCTACCTCACCGTGCTTTCCTACAGGCCTTGAGTTGGCCTAATGTGGGTAACGTGGGCCTGCCCCTTTGCTTGCTTGCTTTTGGGGATGAGGGGTTGGCTTTAGCGATTGCATTTTTCACTGTGTATGTAGTGTTGCAGCTAACTGTTGGGGTTGCTTTTGTTTCTGGTAAATTCACGTTAATGTCTCTGCTGAAGATGCCTATTATCCCTGCCACCTTATTGGCGTCTGTGTTTTTATTTACCGGTCTTACTGTGCCTAAATGGTTATTTAATACAACGAAGTTGATTGGTGATCTAACAATACCTTTGATGTTGTTTACACTGGGGGTTTCCCTTGCCAGTCTTAAAATTAGAGGCCTGAAAACGGCCTTTGGCTTGTCTTTTTTAAGATTAGGAATGGGCGTTGGTGTTGGACTAGGTATTGTCTGGGGAATGGGGCTAAGTGGCGCCGCTGCAGGCGTAGTTATTCTACAGTGCTCTCTGCCTGCTGCTGTCTTTAGTTATCTGTTTGCGCAGCTCTATGATCAAAGGCCACAAGAGGTGGCTGGGTTGGTTATTGTATCGACCTTTATGGGCTTTGCTTCACTGCCAATGTTACTTTGGTATGTGCTGTAAAAATCCTCTACCTATATAGATAGAGGGTTTAGTGGAGGTTTTGTGCCCCTCGGTGTCTGTGATGGGGCTGACTGCACCTTAACTAGACCTTAGGTTTTAGCTTTAAAACTTGGTCGATGTCAGAGGCGTTATGCCGATTGGCTAGATTTTCCCAAGGCTCTCCCCAGGTTCTATTGACGATTCGACCCCGTTGAACGGCAGGACGTTGTGAAATCTCTTCAGCCCAGCGTTTTACATGTTGGTAGCTATCTACCTCGAGAAATTCCCCCGCATCATATTGCTTGCCGAGTACAAGATTACCGTACCAAGGCCAAATGGCTATATCTGCAATGGTGTAGCTGTCTCCTGCGATAAACTTGTTGTCCGCTAGTTGCTTGTCGAGCAGATCGAGTTGACGTTTCACTTCCATAGTGAAACGGTTGATAGGGTATTCAAACTTTTCTGGCGCATAAGCGTAAAAGTGACCGAATCCGCCGCCAAGGTAAGGGGCTGAACCTTGTAACCAGAAGAGCCAATTAAGTACTTCTGTACGCTCTGTTACATTCTTGGATAGCAGCTTGCCAAATTTCTCTGCGAGGTATAACAGAATCGCTCCAGATTCGAACACTCTAGTGGAAGAGTTGCTTTCTGAGTGATCCATTAATGCAGGGATTTTTGAGTTAGGGTTTACGGCGACAAAGCCAGAGGAAAACTGATCCCCTTCACCAATATTGATTAGGTGAGCATCATATTCTGCATCGGTGACGCCTAAAGCTAATAGCTCTTCAAGCATGATGGTCACTTTCTGGCCGTTGGGTGTAGCTATTGAATAAAGCTGAAAAGGGTGCTCGCCTATGGGGAGTTCTGCAGAATGTGTAGCGCCAGACACAGGGCGATTGACTTTAGCCCAAGTTCCGCCGCTTTCTTCATCAAACTGCCAAACTTTTGGTGGCGTATATGTATTTGTCATATTAATTTTACTGAGGAGTTATGAAGCATTATTTTTTAAATTAAGCGTCTATTTCTTCGCTTAACTCGACTAAATCTTTGACGATTAGGTCAGGTTCAATATCCCAAGGGTCAAAGATCTTTCCTGCGTCTCGTTTTATCCACGCGGCTTTTAAGCCAGCGGCTTTCCCGCCAATCACATCCCAAGGATTGCTAGACACCATCCAGCTATTTTCTGTGTTGGCTTGGGTACGTTTCATTAAATATTGATAGACCTGAGGATTCGGTTTATAGGTATTTAGGTCATCTACGCTGATAACATGGTCTAAAAGGGGTAATACGGATGCATTGTTAAGTAGTTTGCGAACAGCGATTTCCGGGCCATTGGAAAAAGCAGATAACAGGTGTTTTTTTTCCTGCAGTTTAATTAGGCCGGGAATAACATCATCAAAGGCTTTAAGGTTTGCAAACTCGCTTACTAAATGGCGTTGCTCATCTTCAGTTAATGCGATATTAAAGGTGGCCATGCAGTAGCGTAATGCTTGTAACGTACAAACACTAAAGTCTTCGTACTGTTGCATTAAAGCACGACGGAAGGCGTACTCTACTTTCTTATCATGCCATAGCTGACCAAAGGCTTTTGCCTTAGTGCCGATGAGTTGCTCTAAGTGTTGGCCCATATCAACAGGGTCAACAAGGGTTCCATAAACATCAAAACCGATTGATTGTTGTATCATGCCTGTCCCACCTTTTAAGAGCATTCCACAGACTGCTTTTGTGAAATACTCTGAATGAATCGACTAGGTTTAATTATCGCTGTTAAACAAAGGCTTTGAACATTTCGTCAACGGGTGTTTTAGCGATATGGTTAGTGTAGTTGCTGATAACTTTCTGTGATAAGCCGAGCAGGATGCCAAGGATGTGCTTTTGCTCATAACCCGCAGTATAGAATTTTTCTAGCTCTTCAGTAGTTAAGTGGCCGCGGTTACGTAGGATTGAAAGCGTAGTTTCATGGAGTACTTGCAGTTTATCTGTAGGCATTTTTGTCTGATTTCTTAATGCTTGATCTACCGCAGGATCAACTTTCATCATATCAGCAATCATGCTGTGGGCAGGAACACAATATGCGCAATCATGTTCTACATTAATGGTTTGCCAAACGACAGTTAGTTCTGCTGCATCAAAAGCTGTTTGTTGAAATAGGTCATGTAAACGTTGGTAAGCTTCGAGTGTTGCTGGATCTTCACCAAGAACTGCATGTAAGTTGGGAATCATGCCAAAGTTTTTTAATGATGTTTCATAAAGAGCTTTGCTGCCTTCAGGCGCGGATTCCATGGTGTGCAGGGTAAAGGTTTTCATATGATCTCCAGAAAAGGTACTCATTAAAAAATAGTGCGTAATTGCATTTATTTTTTTGTGGTTAATGTTATTGAACGATTGTTCATTTTTCTAGCTTAGCTGGACTTGAATGAATGTTCAAGTTAAAATTTGAACAAATGTTCAGCTGGTGATGAAAGACGATGGTTAATCAAATAAAGCATGATAGGGAAGTGGTGATTCAGAAAGCTACTAACTTGTTTTGGGAAAAAGGCTTTCATGCCACATCTATGCGGAATCTACAGGATCATATAGATATGCGACCTGGCAGTATCTATGCCGCTTTTGGTAGTAAAGAGGGTTTGTTTAAAGAGGCGTTAAAGTGCTATACAGATGCTAATATTCGACATATGCAAAAGTGCCAAGAGCAAACCTCCTCACCACTAGAAGCACTTAAGTTGTTTATTAGATCGATTGTTAAGCGGCAGCAAGATGATGCACCCAGTGAAGTGTGTATGTTGGTTAAAACTGTGTCAGAGCTTACTGAAGATAATGCTGAGCTTTTAGCTGAATCTAAACGTCTGTTAAATATGATGGAGGATGGTCTGGAAGCTGTGATTATTTGTGCTCAGGACGCAGGTGAGATTAGTTCCTCAAGCGATACTCGTCGTTTGGCACAGTTTTTACAGATTCAATTGATAGGGCTTCGCGCCTATATACGGACAAATAAAGATAATCCGTGTATCGATCAGTTAATAGAAGATACCTTTCTGCGTTTGCATTAAATTCGCCAGCATCTTGCGATCTTATTTTTTTGTACAGAATTCTGCACATTAGCCTTATACCTATTTATCTGTCGGTTTTTGTAGTCCTCCTCTCGAAGTAGGTGTAGATTTGGCCGTTTTTGTATAGGTTAATTTTATTTATGTGATAAGGGTCATGATTAAGTCAGACTTATGGCTGTTTTTTATGTTTCATTAATCTACACTTATCCTACTTGTTCTCGTTAAGTGATAAATATGCAAAAACGGAATTTTCTACAGGGACTATTTACTGCTTGTTTTATCTTTTTGCTCACGTTACTTAATGGTTGTTCTAGTTCTAAAGATCCATTGGTTGTTGCTACTCATGTTTGGCCCGGTTATACGTTTATGTATCTCGCTGATCAATTGGGCTGGGTGGATACTGCACAGATAAGGTTTCAAGATACTTATTCTGCCAGTGAGTCACTGGAATTAATCAAAGAAGGTAAAGTCGAAGCTGCGACTTTAACGTTTGATGAAGTGATACGAGCTAGGTCAGAAGGGATCGAACTCACAGTTGTCGCTATCTTAGATATATCGGCTGGCGCGGATCAAGTTATTTCGCGTACAAGGTTATCTAAACTCTCCGATATAAAAGGTAAACGCATTGGTGTTGAAACCTCAGCAGTAGGTGCGGTTGTATTAAGCCATCTATTAGATCAAGCCGGGCTCACTAAAGATGATATTACCGTTGTGGATATCACTATAGATGATCAAGAGACTGCTTGGCTGGACGGAAAAGTTGATTGCGTTATCACTTACGAACCTGTGGCCAGAAAGTTAATTATGGCGGGCGGGTTTAAACTCTTTGATAGCCGATCAATGCCGGAAATAATTTTAGATGTTTTGGCGGTAAAAACAGAAGCTTTACATAAGCGAAAGCAAATTACCCATCTGATTGATGCACATTTTAGGGCGCTGCGTCATTTTGATGTACAGCGAGAAGATGCTCTATACCGTATGGCTCCTCGTTTAGGAATGGAGCCGGATTTAATTCCTTTTTTGTTCGAAGGCTTACTTCTACCCAACCGATCGAATAACCAGCGCTTAATGAAAGGAACCCCATCAGAACTCGATCGAGTAGGCGGGGAGATAGTACAGGTTATGACGCAATCAGCCTTGATTAAGGAACCTGTGAATATTAAGAACCTTGTTGATCCGAGCTTTGTTAGCCTATGAAAAATAGATTATCGAGGTGCTTATTAGGATTCTGTATAGCTGTTTGTTGCTATAGTCCTGGATTGTCAGCAATGGTTTCCGATGAAATTACTATTGGTGTGCTTGCTGTTAGAGATAAAGCAGTTATTAACCAACGGTGGGATTCACTGGCCAACCTTTTAAATAGTAAGAACCCAAACTATTCATTTAAGATCAAAGCTTTTTATTTTGATGAATTAGAGCGGGCAGTATCAAATCGCAGTGTCGCTTATGTATTGGCGAACCCCAGTTTTTATATGTACCTGCAAGAGCGTTATGGGCTTTCCTCTCCTATTTTGACTATGGTAAATAAAACAGGGGAGCAGTTTATTAAATCCTTTGGTGGCGTTATTTTCACTAAAGCGGATAACGCTTCAATCACCAATCTAGAGAGTTTACAGAATAAAAAAGTGGCTATTGTTAGCTCTTTTTCTTTGGGCGGATATCAGATGCAAGCCTTTGCATTGGAGAGTCAGCTCGAAGGTTTGCATGATAGTCTCGAACTCGTTGAATTAGGTATGCCCCATGATCAAGTTGTAAAAAAAGTTCTGTCGGGTGATGTGGATGCAGGGTTTGTGAGAACGGGAGTGTTAGAGCAGATGGTCACGGAAGGAGATCTGTTACTCGAGCAAGTTAAGATCGTTAATCAGCAGTCTTTAATGTCGTTCCCTTTACTATCATCAACAACGCTTTATCCTGAATGGCCTTTTGCTGCATTACCTTATACTGATAATGAGGTAACAAAATATGTAGTTGCAGAGTTGCTGAAGCTAACGCCAGATGATGCGTACTCGGTAGCTATGAATATCGGTGGTTTTGATATACCTGCGAACTATTCGAGCATCACTCATCTATTGCGTACACAGCGTTTCCCGCCTTTTGATCATGATTTACCTATCTCCCTGTTAGATGTTTGGGAGCAGTACAAGTTGTCTATAGTACTGGCTATTGCTTTACTCTTTTCATTAATTATGGGTTATCTCTTTTTATTGCGTAGTAACCAAAAATTGGCGGATATACAAAATGAGTTAGCTATTGAGCGAAGCATGTTAGAAGAAATGATTTGGGCTACGCATGTCGGTACGTGGACTTGGAACTTTGAAATTGAGCAGGTGCAATTTAATGATCGCTGGGCTGATCTGCTCGGTTATACATTAGCAGAGTTAATGCCCGTTACCTTTGATACGTGGCGTAGTTTAGTTCATCCCGATGATTTACCACTTGTGGAAACTGCTTTGCAAAATCATTTAGATGGCGTGACTGCTTACTATCAGCATGAATTAAGGATGAAGCATAAAAGCGGCAAGTGGGTTTGGGTCTTAACGCAGGGTAAAGTGGTGGAGAGAGATAAAGCAGGAACCCCATTAAGGGTCTCTGGGATTCATCTAGATATTAATTCCCGTAAAAATTTGGAAGCCGAAAAAGATGCTCATCGGCAGCAGCTAGAAATTTTAGCGACTAAAGATAGCTTAACTCATTTATATAATCGCCGTAGCTTTGTAGAGTTTGGCGAGGCGCTTTTTGAGCAAGCTAAGAAAAGTAATCAGTCATTAAGCTTTTTAATGATTGATGCTGATTATTTTAAACGAATTAATGATCAATATGGACATCATGCAGGTGATCAAGTATTAAAAAGTATGGCCGCATTTCTAGAGAGAAATATACGCCAAGGTGATCTGTTAGCTCGTTTAGGTGGCGAAGAGTTTGGTATCTTGATGCCGAAGACTGAAAGAAATACAGCATTGATGATTGCGAACCGGATTTCAGAACTAGCAAAATTTGAAGTGGTTGATATAGAGGCTGAGAAACTTCATTTTAGTTTAAGCATTGGTGTAGCCGAGTTAGATGATGATATTCAGACTTTGAGCCAATTGATGGCCGAGGCAGATAGGGCGTTGTACGAAGTGAAAGCATCAGGTCGCGGGTTTGCTAAAGCTCTTACAAAGTGACGCCTATCTATAATCTGTTTGGATGCCTTAGTTATTTTCTATCTGAGCGAGCTTGTCGCATTTAATCCGTAATAATGTATCAATGAGCTCTGTTGTCGTTGCAGGGGTTTTGAGTTTTAGGCAGCGCTCAATGACTGCGCCACTAATGGCATCCTGTTCTAAAGGCCTACCTTTTTCTAAATCGACCAGCATCGATGTTTTAATCGCATTAAAATTACTGATCAGTGTGAACATTTCATCCACATCTACTTTTGTTAGGGTCACATTGTCATAACTTGCTGCTTGAGCGGCTTCCTCCATCATTTTGTAAACGGTTCGGCCTAAATGAGGTTCTGATGTTATCTGTTGGGTATTTAATTCCGTTAGGGCAGATAGCGGATTAACACCGTTGTTGATTAGGAGTTTTCGCCAGAGCTCGCGACGGATGTCATCACTGACTTGAATATCAATATCAGCCGCACTAAACATCTCATATAGTGTGTTTAATAAAGCTGTATCTGTCGGCTTTTGAGTGTTCGGCCATTGCCCGAATATAATTTGTGCAATACCGTCAGCCTCTACTGTTCCCGGTTGGGTAATATGTCCACCTATTCTAACGGCTAAACCCCCTAGCGTTCTTTTTTGGCCAATAACGGCGGCTATTTGCGCTTCATTATCTACACCGTTTTGTAGGGATAGAATAGGGCAGCTGCCTTGTTTTAACCAAGAGGCCATTTCATCCATGACAGCTGCAGTGGCTGTGCTTTTAAGGCAGAGGATGATGAGATCGAAGTCATTGCATTGATATTTATCAGACCACTCTGCCTGACTTAGTGCATTCACAGGACCCTGGAAATTGATAGATGAATGCTGCAATCTAAGTCCTTTAGTTTGCATTGCTTCCAGGTGTTCGCTTCGTGCAATAAAAGTAACCTGATGACCGGCGTTAAGTAGCTTTACTCCGTAGTAGCAACCAATTCCGCCTGCGCCCCAAATTGCAACTTTCATGAACTATCCTTAAAAATATGACTTGTGTTCTATGGTTAATCTCACTACTTAGCACACTGCACTGTGCTTATATTCAAGTGGTGAGGCTCTCATTTTCTTGATTTTACCGTCTGTTTTTTGATGTAACAGAGATACAAGCTAGATCGGCATTATCCTGTAGATGGAGGGTATGGGCTAGCTTGAATGTAAAATTAAATTGTAGAGTCCATTGGTAATATATGTACAGTTAAACGCCCCTTTTAACATAGTTAAAGAGAATAATGGGTAATTTTTCGGTTATAAATTGAGTCATGAAATGAAAGCGAGTAATGTCAATATTAGAGCCGTTAACCTGCTGTTTTCTGTTCGTTATTTATCTATTGATCCTTTAGATAGAGTTACTTTTTAGATCGTAGGATTGTTTGATGAACAACAAAGTGTGCATATCTATGACTTCGTATCAATTATTTGATGTTTTAGGCTCTTGAATGAATGAAATAGAAAAAAAAGAAGATCTTGAAGGGTTTGTATCTCAACTTAATACCCCAGAAGAGAGCCCGTCCGTTGTTTTTGATAATGCGGTTGAACAGCTAGTACCCACTGAAATCAGTTTATTACTGGAATCGCTACCTATTGAAAGCCGTTGTGCACGTTGGCAACAAGTTCCCGATGAGCAAAAAACTTCAGTGCTCTTGGGTATGCGTTATCAGGCGCGGGATTCTATTCTTTTAACACTAGATGAAAGCACTTTAGATCTTATTTTAAGGTCGTTAGATGCTGAGAGTCTGATTGAGTTATCAGATAACCTAACTGAAGAGCTGATTGAAAAAGCATTCGGTTATTTAGATTCCAAACAGAAAAGTTGGTATCAAGGTGCGGCGGAATTTGATGAAAAGCATATAGGTCGTTATGCCGATCATCATATAGTGACTATTCCGCCGAATGCAAAAACAAGAGATGCGATCAGAGCTTTAAAGAGAGGAACGACGGAACTTTTTGATCAGGTCTTTGTAGTTGATAAGCAGGGGCTGTTTCTAGGGGTTATCCCTGTCTCTGTATTGCTTAAAGAGAAAGATCCAATACGGATGGTGCGAGGGATGATTGAAACAGTGTCGAGTCCCGTGCTTGGGAGTGATCCATTAATGACCGCAGCCGAAACTTTAGAGCATTCGGGCGAATATTCCTTACCCATTGTTGATAATGATGGGCGGCTTGTGGGGTGTATTACACAAGCTATAGCTTTGTGGATTACAAGGGAGCATTTCGAATCACAATTTATGGCCAAAGTTGGTCTTAATGAATCTGCTGATCTATTTGTTCCTGTTTTTAAAGGGGCACGGCAACGCGCTGTTTGGTTAGGATTAAACTTACTAACAGCATTTTTAGCATCGTGGACTATAGGTTTATTTGAAGCAGTACTGAGCCAAGTGGTGGCCTTAGCTGTATTGATGCCGGTTGTTGCGTCTATGGGAGGGATTGCCGGTAGTCAGACATTGACGCTTATTATTAGGGGGTTAGCGACTAAGCAGGTGACATTTAGAAATTCATGGTTATTGAGTAAGCAAGAGCTAGGTATCGCCTTGTTTAATGGCGTGGGTTGGGCGGTTGTTATTGGCTTGGTGACTTGGTATTGGTTTGATAGTGGCGTTATTGGCTTGGTTATAGGTATTGCTGTTATGGCAAATATTATGGTGGCGGCGCTATCGGGTGTTTATATTCCTTTGATTTTGGATAAATTAAAGTTTGATCCTGCTTTGTCAGGTGCTGTGGTGTTAACAACAGTAACCGATGTTGTAGGTTTTGTGACGTTCTTGGGGTTAGGAACTCTGTTGATTCTTTAGTTGGATAGAAAATGTATATAATTGATCAGCCTGCTCAGCAAGAATTAAATCTAGAAGAAAAACAGTGGTATTCCATGGCGCTGGGAGATCTGACACTCTTTTTACAACAAAATGGCAATGAGCTTCTTACGGCAGTAAATTATCAAAGCCGAGATAAGCCAGCCTTACGTGAAGCCCTACGAAAAATAGACGACTTACCTCAAGAGGTTAAGGTCGGAGAACGTCTCTATAGTGGTCCAGAGGAGGAATCCGTTTATATCGAGCTACAACTAGCGGATAAACCTTATCAAGTGAATGCTGATACGCCCATTAAATTAGGCCCTAAAGGGCGGGTAGTGTTGTATGTTAGTACATCCTTATGGGTACAGTTAAAAACTATAGATACGCAAAAAGTGATGACGGAATACCCTGCAGTTATACCGCGTATGAGTTGGGTCGGTAGCAGTTCCATAGAAGGTGCGTTGTGTTACAGCACAAAAACTGCAGCACCGTCTGAATTAAGCCAAGTGAGCCGTAAAGAGCACCGTGCAATTACCGCGTTGGAAATTGTTAATGATAGTAGCCATTCCCCATTAACCATTCAGCGCTTATCACTACCTTTAAATATGTTGAGTCTATTTTATTCAGAATCCGCAGGGTTCTGGACTGAATCGATTAGATTTCGAATGGATGCTGAAACGGGTGAAACCGTTATAGTTACGTCACAAAAACCACCGGATGAACTGGGTGGATGTGAAAAAATATCCACGGCTAGAGATTCAAAACAATCCAGTAGGCTTCGTACAGCTATGAAGTTGATAATGGGATAAATGATGCCTGAATTTTTACAAAGCGTTGCCCTTGTTTCTTGGTTTAGGGCCATACTGTTTATTGTTGTTGGTTTTATTATTGCCAAGCTAGCTTCACGTCTGTTTCGTAAGTTGAGCGATAATAAATTAAGTACCCATCACCAGCTATTGGGCAGTATGTTAATTTTTTATCTACTGTTTATGCTCTTTTTCCTATCAGGTTTAAAAGAGCTGGGCTTTAGCATGAGTGTGTTGCTGGGTGCGGCGGGGGTTTTATCTGTTGCTGTAGGTTTTGCATCACAAACATCAGCGTCTAATTTAATTAGTGGCTTGTTTTTGATCGCTGAAAAACCTTTTGAAGTGGGCGATGTCTTGACGTTGAATGAGTTTACGGGGGAGGTCATAGCGATTGACCTGCTGTCTATAAAGCTTAGAACTTTTGATAATGTAATGATTCGTGTGCCTAATGAAACATTAATTAAAACTACCTTTGTAAACCTTTCACGCTTTCCTATACGTCGTGTAGATCTTGTTATTGGTATTGCTTACAACGAAGATATAGAAGCGGCAAGAACTGTTTTACTTGAGGCTGCACTGCATCATCCTCGTGCATTGGTTAATCCAGATCCTTTCTGTATTGTAACTATGTTTAATGCCTCATCAGTGGATTTGCAACTGTCAGTGTGGGTAGTACGAGCCGAGCTAAAAGATGCGAAAAGTGAACTCTTAATCGCGTGTAAAAAGGCATTAGATACGGCAGGTATTGAGATACCTTTCCCTCATACCAGTGTTTATGTGGGAGAGCATACTAAGCCATTGCCGATCCAGTTAGTGCAAGCTGCTGAGCAACACAAAGAATCAAATACTAAGTAATTAGTTAATTTAAGGGATATCAGATGGATAATGTCGTATTCCAGATTTCCAAACTTATAAACCGGGTTAGTAATGAAGTCGACCCTGAAAAGCAGATCAAGCTGATTGTAGATTCCATTAGCGATCTCTTCTCTATCGATGTATGTAGTTTGTATCTGTTAAATGAAAAACGTGAACCGACGCTTTTTGCCACTCATGGTTTGAAAGCTGATCACCCTATCTCGCTTGGTGAGGGTAAAGGTCTGATTGGGCGAGTGATCACATCTAAACACTTAATTAACGTGGCCAATGCCTCTACAGAAAAAGGCTACGAATTTATACCGAGTACAGGCGAGCAAGCTTTTAAAAGTTACTGTGGCGTCCCTTTAGTAAGACAAGGTGAAAGTGTTGGTGGTTTAGTTGTACAAAACAGGCGAGCAGAAAAGCTGTCTGAAGATTATGAAGCACTTTTAGTCACGCTTGCCGCTCACTTAGCGGCAATTGTGCCTAATGTCATGCGTTTAAAAAAAGGCAGAAAACAATTAAATTTCCGCATTGAGGGTGTGAAAGGGGCTCCAGGTATTGCTGTGGCCCCAGTGTATACACTTTCCTCAGCGAGTTTAGATCAGATTCAGGCGGGTCAGTGTGATAATGTCGAAGCGGAATTAGCACGCTGGAAATCGCTTAAAGAGGAGGTTGTTCTTAGTTTAAATGAAGAGAAAGCTCTGCTAGGTCAGAGCTTAGGTGATGGCAGTATTTCCGGTATTTTTGATGCTTATCAAATGCTACTGCTAGATCCCGCTTTAAATGTGTTGATTGAGTCTGAAGTAACGTCCGGTGCTAATATTTTAACGGCACTGAAGCGCGCTCTGTATTCCTATGCCGATTCATTTAGGGCTATGGAAGATTCTTATTTAGCCGCGAGGGCTGATGATCTCCTCCATTTAGGTAATAAAATCCTCAATATTTATAACGGTCCTGTTGATAGTCATGTAAAAGATTTACCGAAAACGCCTATTATTTTATTGGGTTCTGATATCAGTGTGACTGATATAGCCACATTCCCGACTGGTATTGTTGCCGGTATTGTGTGTATGAACGGCTCCTATCTATCACATACGGCTGTGCTTGCTAATGCCTTGGGTATCCCTGCGGTGCTTGGGATTGGGCGAAATAACCATTTCGTTCAAGGGGAGCGAATTGTACTCGATGCGGATAACGCCTGTGTTATTCAAAATCCAAGTAAAGCTATCTGTAATGAGTATCGCAGAGCGGGTAAAAAGAACAGTAAAGAGGTTGAGCAACTCAAGCAGCTTAAAGAGTTACCAGCACAGACAGTCGATGGCGTGAAAATAAAGCTAATGGCTAACAGTGGCTTAGTTAATGATATTAAACCCAGTGTGGCGAGCGGTGCCGAAGGCATAGGTTTATATCGTACTGAAATACCTTTTATGACGTGCCAAGCGTTTCCTACAGAAGATGAGCAGATACAGATCTATTCGCAGATATTTGCCGCTTTTCCGTCAAACCCTATCTATATGCGTGTGCTTGATATAGGAGGAGATAAACAACTCCCATACTTCCCTATACAGGATGAGATGAACCCTGCCTTAGGCTGGAGAGGGATTCGTTTTGGATTGGATAATGCCCACCTTTTACTGACTCAAATTCGCTCCATGCTACTCTCTGCGGGAACGGAGGGGCAGTTAAATATATTGATACCTATGGTGTCTGCTAAAGAGCAAATTCAGTCCTTCAAAAAACTGGTTTGTAATGCTTTAGAGCAGCTGGAGGAGGAGGGCTTTAGCGTTAATCCACCCAAAGTCGGCTGTATGATTGAGGTGCCCGCGGCTATATCACAGATCCCTTTTTGGGCTGAAGAACTAGATTTTGTCTCAATTGGTTCCAATGATCTTAGTCAGTATCTACTCTCAGTGGACCGTAATAATGCGCGAGTGGCGAGTCTTTATGACCCCCTACATCCAGCCGTTGTACATGAGGTTAATCGAGCGGTTCAAAACGCTAGAGAAGCTGGTTTAGCTATTAGTTTGTGTGGGGAACTTGCTTCTGAACCTTTAGCTGTTGTGTTATTGGTTGGCATGGGCCTTTCAACGTTGAGTCTTGGTGCGGCTTATCTGCCTAAAATTAAAAAGCTTATTAGGATGATTGATAGTAAGGATGCGCATGCTGTTTTACAAAAAGCTCTTAAACTCCACACTACGCAAGAGATACGCGCGTGTGTTAAAGAGTATATGGAAACAATAGGTTGGGAGTAGGCTAGGCGTTTTTATCCGGTTGTTAAATGGTTGCTACAGAGGTGTGAAATGGACGTTTCCATTTATGATGGGAAAAAGCGCTGTTTCGGTAACAAACCGAATCAAAGCTATTATGCAGATTATCATGATAATGAATGGTCAGTTCCTGAGCGAAATGATCAAAAGTTATTTGAGATGCTGGTGTTAGAGGGGGCTCAAGCGGGACTGAGTTGGGATACGGTCTTAAAAAAGCGTGAGGGCTATCGCCAAGCGTTCCATCAATTTGATGTGCTGAAAGTAGCAGCGATGAGCGATGAGGAACTTGAAGCTTTACGCGAGAATGCAGCGATTATACGTAATAAGCTTAAGATCTACTCTGCACGCAAAAACGCTAGTGTTTTTCTAGCGATTCAACAAGAGTTTGGTTCTTTTGCTGATTACCTTTGGGCTTATATTGATCATAAACCTATTATTAATCACTGGAGTTCTTTTGAGCAGGTGCCGGTTACCACTGAAATAAGTGATCTCATCTCAAAAGATTTAAAAAAGCGTGGTATGTCTTTTGTTGGGTCTACTATTATTTATGCCTATATGCAGGCTATTGGTATGGTGAATGACCATCTAACCGAGTGTTGGTGTTATAAACGGGATCACTAATCTCTCTTTATGATTGGCGTATCTCTATCGTTTCTTAATCGCCTTTGACCACGTAGAATCGCAGTCCCTTTTACCTTATTAGTGCAGATCAGATGACAGACTTAGTCTCCTTACTTCAGCAAGCTTATCAAAATCGTGCCTCTTTACTTGAAACGCTTCATGCAGAAGAGACAAACTGTTATCGGCTTTTTCATGGTACGAATGAGGGTATGGCGGGCTTAACGGTTGATCGCTACGGCCCCCAACTTCTGATTCAAAGCTTTCATGATTCTCTAAATGAAACACAAGTTGCCGAGATAGAGGCATTTTACAGCGCACTGTTTTCTACGGAAGAGATCATTTATAACGATCGTAGTGCGAGTAACTCGCGTCGGCAGGATGCTAATGATAAACGTAGCTTAACGCTGGTAGGACAGGAGCTAGGGGTAAATTACCGGGTAAAAGGTAAACATTCAGGTCAAGATCCTTTTCTCTTCCTTGATATGCGCGTCGGTCGACGTTACATCAAGGCGCATGCTGCGAACAAAAGCGTGCTTAACCTGTTTTCATATACCTGTGGTGTAGGACTTTGTGCGGCGATTGCGGGTGCTGAAACGGTTGTAAATGTAGATTTTGCAGAACGCAATTTGGCCATTGGCCAAGAAAACTCAGAGCTTAATAACTTAAACTCAGAACAGATCAAGTTTATTCAAAGCGATTTTTTTACTGCAGTGAAGCAGTTTGCTGGTATCCCTGTTAAACAGCGCATTCGTCGTGGACAAAAGCCGCGTACCTTCCCTCGTCTGGAGCAACAGCAGTTTGATATAGTCTATCTTGACCCACCAAGATGGGCGAAAAGTCATTTTGGTACAGTTGATCTTATTCGCGATTATCCGAGTGTGCTAAAGCCCTCTCTATTAGCGACAAAAGAGGGTGGGACTCTTATATGCACAAACAACGTGGCTAAAGTCCCAATGGATGAATGGCTTGATGTGGTAAAACGTTGTGCTGAAAAAGCGGGTAGACCGATTCAGAATATAGAGCTCCTAACACCTGAGTCAGATTTCCCATCACCGGATGGTCAGTCGCCATTAAAGATAGCGGTGTTACATCTTTAGGGGCGCCATTGGTAACTTTTCAGTTTTATTTTACCATTGATAAAACTGATGCCTTCCTCTTCTAGTCGAAAGCGCTGGCGTTTATATGCTTCGCTTTCACTAGGGAAAGAGA
This sequence comes from Neptuniibacter sp. 1_MG-2023, assembly GCF_030547185.1. Taxonomy (GTDB): domain Bacteria; phylum Pseudomonadota; class Gammaproteobacteria; order Pseudomonadales; family Balneatricaceae; genus Neptuniibacter. The sequence continues at coordinate 307,939 of NZ_JAUOQR010000001.1, read as the reverse complement.
TCATCCCCTTTGCATTGATGACCCTATGCCAAGGCAGTTGAGTGTCTTTAGGTAGCTGGCTCAAGGTACGACCCACAGCTCTAGCCATACGCGGTAATCCCGCTAGTTCGGCAACTTGCCCATAGGTAGCGACATAGCCTTTAGGTATCATTGATACCGCTTGCCATATTCTCTCTTGATAGCTTGGTTCTGTATTTACTTCTGCGTTCATTTTTTGTTATCACCGCATAATATTTGGGATGATAATACCCGACTAAAATGATAGGGTAAAAGGACGTTATATGTAGGACGATTATTCAATGGCAACGCTGAAAACACTTAATTTTGATAACAGTTATCTTAGTCTACCTGAAACTTTTTATCAGCGGCTTCATCCTACACCGCTTAAAAATCCATTTTTAATTGGTTTTAATCCCGATGTTGCGCAGTTACTAGATATTGATCCTTGCGCTGTTAATCCTTCAGTCATTGCTGGTTATTTAGGCGGTGAAGAGCTTCTACCCGGCAGTGAACCTTTAGCGATGAAATATACCGGCCATCAATTTGGCGTGTATAACCCTGAGTTAGGTGACGGTCGAGGTTTACTATTAGGTGAGGTGGTTAACAAAAAAGGCGAACGCTGGGATCTACACCTGAAAGGAGCTGGAAAAACTGCCTTTTCTCGTTTTGGTGATGGTCGAGCTGTACTACGCTCAAGTATTCGTGAGTATCTCATTAGTGAAGCTATGCATGGCTTAGGTATTCCAACGACTCGGGCATTGTCATTGGTGGGTAGTGAAGAGCTAGCTATGCGTAATGGGATGATGGAACCCTGTGCAACGGTTTTACGTGTCACTCAATGTCATATACGTTTTGGCCATTTTGAACACCTTTACTATACCCGTCAGCATGATGAGCTTAAGGTTTTAGCCGACTATTGTTTAGAACGCTATTTCCCCGATTGTTTGCAGACCGAAAAACCTTATCTCTCTATGTATAAAGAGGTTGTGCAGCGAAGTGCTTCTTTGGTGGCAAAGTGGCAAGCATACGGCTTTGTTCATGCGGTCCTTAATACGGATAATATGTCGCTTATTGGAGAGACCTTTGATTATGGGCCTTATACCTTTATGGATCATTACAAGCCAGGCCATGTTGCAAATGGTAATGATCACCAAGGCCGTTACGCGTTTGCAAATCAACCTTCAATCATTCAATGGAATTTATCCTGTCTTGGGCAAGCCTTGTTACCTTTAATTGAGCGTGATGATGTAGTGGCTGTGTTAGATCAGTATCCAGAACATTATAAACAAGCAGAGCTGGCAGAGTTTAGAAAGCGTTTAGGGCTGCAGTTACAAGATGCCGCTGATGAAGAGCTAGTGATCTCATTGCTTAAGCTGTTTGCGCTTTATTCTGTTGATATGAACAGGTTTTTCCGTTGCTTATCGGATTTTGATGGTTCTGACGCTTCTACCGCTGCTCTAATGGCGTTGATTAAAGTACCAGCGGCTTTAAGTGAGTGGCTAATCGCTTATGAGGCACGTCTTGAGCAAGAGGTCGCCAGTTTTCCTATACGTCGTGCCCAGATGCGGGCGGTTAACCCTGAATATATATTACGTAATTATATGGCGGAAGAAGCGATTCGCACGGCCACGGAAGGGGACTTTACCTTGGTTCATGATCTGTTGATGTTACTGCGTAATCCTATGGATGAACGCACTGAATTTAGTCGTTTTTCTGCTGCACCACCTGAGTGGGCAGGGGGGATTTCCTTAACCTGTTCGTCATAAATGAAATTAATTGCACTTTTATTGAATAAAAGCGTTTTTTTTCGTTGACCAGAGCTTAATAAGCTTTATAGAATGGAAGTCGCTTGAAAGTAAGACGTATATTTATGCACACCATTACGAAGTCTTATCAGTACCTCGTCCTGTTTTTCATAAGTAATCGCAACACTTCTAGCACAATCCGTCTCTTATGAGGCAAAAAAAATTACTCTGAAAGAATAGGACTATCATTATGTCTACTACTGGTACAGTTAAATGGTTTAACGAAGAGAAAGGTTTTGGTTTCATCGAGCAGGAAAACGGCCCAGACGTTTTCGCTCATTTCTCTGCGATTCAAGGCGACGGTTTCAAAACTTTGACTGAAGGTCAGAAAGTTGAGTTCACTGTAACTCAAGGCCAGAAAGGCCCACAGGCTGAGAACATCACTAAGATCTAATTCTTAGTAAGTTCTAGTAAGAAAAAGCAAGGCTAAGGTCTTGCTTTTTTTGTGTCTGAAATTTGTAATAGACAGAGCTTCATTATTTATTTTAATGAAGAATATGCGGATCTAAATGTACATCCGTTATTTGATAGCCCAACGTAGTAACTCGGCCTGAATAGCGCTCTTCACCGGTCGAAGAAAATTCAAAATTATAAGAACGCCAGATTCTTATCTTGCCATCAGCTGCCCGTTTTAACCAAAAAGCACTTAGATTAATATTATCATCGAGTAACTGAAGATCTAGCTCTTTGCATTGTCTGCGAATACGATTGAGAGCGACCTCTTTTACTTTTTGCGATTGCCACCAATGATAAAAAAGGTAGGCAAATAAAGTCACGATGATTAGTGCTTGAAGATCTATATACATTGTTGCTAATTTCCAAAGCGCGTGTGGAACAAAATAAGAACCAAATTAAAAACATAGATTCTTTTGATTCTTACTTGTTTTACAATGAGTTGTATTACATTGCACGATTAATTTTATGTTGAGGCTCTACTTATGGTGTCGGTTTACCAGTTTATTCAAGAAAGCTGGCTCAATCTTTTGGCCTTAGTCTGGTTTTTAGTCTGCTTCAAAGGTTACATGTTTTATGCACGGCAAAAAAGCTATGAAACACCGTGCTTAGCCAGTCTGTTACATATGTACAGAAAAGAGTGGATGCTGAGAATGCTTACCCGTGAGGTACGAATCGCAGATACTACGGCGATTGCTAACCTTGAAAGAGGGGTCTCATTCTTTGCCTCCACGACGATGCTTATTCTGGCAGGTTTAATGACGGTTTTGGGATCTACGCAGCAAGTTATTGATGTTGTGTCTGATATACCTTTTGCGTCTAAAGCGACCAGTGGTGAGTGGGAACTTAAAATTCTGTTAATGATTACGCTGTTTGTATACGCATTTTTTAAGTTTACTTGGAGCCTTAGACAATACGGTTTTGTTTCGATTATGGTGGGTGGTGCCCCCTTGCCTGAAGAGCATGTTTCTGAGCTGCAAACCGAAGCTCATGCCAATCGTATTGCAAAAATGACCTCGATGGCTGCAAATAATTTCAATGTAGGTTTACGGACATACTATTTCTGTATGGCCATTCTTGGTTGGTTTATTAATCCGTGGATATTTATGGCGCTGAGTACAGGTGTTGTTTACGTATTGTATCGACGCGAGTTTAAATCATCGACCTTAAAAACTTTAATGATGAGTGCCGGTGATTAAAAAAGCTGAGCTTGAAGCTTGAAATGAATTTTCACGTCCCAATATTGTTTTCATAGGTTGCTTTGTTGTTTGTCAGCAAAGCACTGTTTCTTGTAATAATCGATATATTGGATAAGTGTTAATGACTACCGAAACTCGTACAGAAACTCATGGTTTTCAGACAGAAGTGAAGCAGTTGCTTCATTTGATGATTCATTCCCTTTATTCGAATAAGGATATTTTCCTCCGTGAATTGATCTCTAATGCATCAGATGCCGCTGAAAAATTACGCTTTGAAGCATTATCTAATGGATCCCTGTATGAAAATGATGGTGACCTTAAAATCAACATCAGTTTTGATAAAGAAGCGAAAACCTTAACGATTGAAGATAACGGCATTGGTATGAGCCGTGATGAAGTCATCGAACATCTAGGTACTATTGCTAAGTCAGGTACATCACAGTTCCTTTCTCAATTAACGGGCGACCAGTCTAAAGATAGCCAATTAATCGGACAGTTTGGCGTAGGCTTCTATTCTTCCTTCATTGTTGCAGACCAAGTTGAAGTGTTCACTCGTAAAGCGGGTTTGCCTGCGGCTGAAGGTGTGCACTGGGTTTCGGAAGGCGAAGGTGAATTTAGTATTGGCAATGTAGAGAAAGAGGGGCGCGGTACACGTATTGTTCTTCACCTTAAAGAGGGTGAAGAGAGTTTTGCGGATGGTTTTGCACTACGTGGCTTAGTCCGTAAATACTCTGACCATATATCTATCCCTGTTGTTATGCAGAAAGAAGCCACGCCTAATTTTGATGAAGAAGGCGAAGAGGAAAAAGATAAGGCTGTTGAGCTTGAAGATGAAACCGTGAACAGCGCTACTGCGTTGTGGACACGTAATAAATCTGATGTGACTGACGAGGAGTATCAGGAGTTTTACAAACATATATCCCACGATTTCGGGAACCCACTAACATGGGCCCATAACCGTGTTGAAGGGAATATGGAGTACACCAGCCTGCTGTTTGTTCCTGAGCGCGCACCTTACGACCTTTGGAACCGTGAAGCGCCACGTGGCTTAAAACTCTACGTGCAGCGTGTCTTTATTATGGATCAAGCGGATGAGTTTTTGCCGCTATACCTTCGCTTTATGAAAGGTGTAATTGATACTAAAGACCTTTCACTTAACGTCTCACGTGAAATCCTGCAGAAAGATGCAAACGTTGATAAATTACGCTCTGCTTTGACTAAGCGTGTTTTGGATATGTTGATCAAATTAGGCAAAAATGATCCTGAAAAATATGCATCTTTCTGGAAAGAGTTTGGTCAGGTACTGAAAGAGGGGCCTGCGGAAGATTATACTAACCGCGAGAAAATTCTTAAGTTAATGCGCTTCTCTTCAACTCATACGGGTAGTGAAGAGCAGAATGTATCGTTGGATGATTACATCTCCCGTATGCCTGAAGGTCAGGATAAGATCTACTTTGTGGTTGCTGATAACTACAACACGGCTAAAAATAGCCCGCACTTAGAGATCTTCCGTAAGAAAGGAATCGAAGTGCTGCTAATGACCGATCGTATTGATGATTGGATGATGAGCCAGCTGCATAACTATGATGAGAAGGCTTTCCAAGATGTAACTAAAGGTCAGCTTGATCTGGATGATACTCAGACTGAAGAAGAGAAGAAAGTTCAGGAAGAGGCGGCTAAAGAGCTTTCAGGGTTAGTTGAGCGCTTGAAAGCAAGCTTAGCTGACAAAGTAGCTGATGTACGTATTACTACTCGTTTGACGGATTCACCTGCTTGCTTAGTGTTAGGTGAGCAAGATATGGGTCTGCAGATGCGTCAGATTATGGAAGCAGCAGGTCAGGCGGTTCCTGATAGCAAGCCAACGTTTGAAGTAAACCCTGAACATCCGTTGATTGAGAAACTTGATAAAGAAGCTGATGAAGATCGCTTTGCTGATCTTGCTTTGGTTTTATTTGATCAGGCTGGTTTAGCTGCGGGTGCACAATTGGATGATCCAGCGACTTATGTTGCTCGTCTTAATAAGTTACTGTTGGAATTAAGCGCATAAGCTTAGTCACCATCAAACTTAAAAAAGCGGCTTTTATAGCCGCTTTTTTTATGGCACTAAGGTAAGCGGCACTTTATTTTATATACATTGCATGGTTTTCAATATGTGTGATTAAGTCTTTTGCGGTTGAGGCTTTATTGTAGAGTCAGCCTTAATGAAGTTAGATATCTAGTTGTGCTCAATGTTCAGACTGTTTAATCGGTTCGACCCCTTCTGCCATTACTATCAATCCTAGCCTTTTAGCTAAAGTGACAGTGAATTGACTTAAATAACTGAGTCCGCAATAACCTCTACCAAAATCATCAATCGCAATATGAATGCTTGCTTGAGTTAGGCTTTTGCTTATCATTGTTTCTTATTATCAATAGATTTTACGGCTACTTTTTGATTCAGGTTAATGGTTTCTTGGCGCTAATAGTTGAGTATTGGATCTGTGGAATTGGGTCGGATTTAGGACGGGCATTTTTTCGAGCAGGTTCATCATTTCAATTGAGGTAATCGTAATGGGTAAAACACTAGGGCTAATTAGTTTAGTGCTATTGTCATCTATTTCCTATGTACACGCAGAGGGTCAAGTTATTTATGATAAACACTGTAAGGGCTGTCATGTTGCGGGTGTTGGCGGGGCACCAAAACCCGGAGATAGTGCAGCATGGGAGCCGCGTATAGTGCAGGGCATTGATGTGATGGTACAAACGGTTGTTGTGGGCAAAGGCACTATGCCACCTAAAGGAACCTGTTTTGATTGTGATGAGGCGGCTTTGAAAGCGGCAGTAGAGTTGTTAATTGCAGAATGATAAACAGGGTAAATTACATACGTTGTGTATTGTTGAATCTTCTATAGCTGCAACCTGTAAGGTGGAGTCGTTGTTCAATACCTCTGTTGAGCGAAGAGTCCCTCAATCTATTACCGACTTTCCTGTAGCTAATGTTTTTCTCTCCTCATTGGCTGAATAGAGTGGCTTGGAAATAGTGGGTGGGCGGGCCTTATCATTGCTAAAATGCTAGAATTAGCAGTTGTGATTCCCTAGATGGAGAGTCGGGTAAAGTAGAGTGACTCTAAAAGGTAAGTTTTGCTTCCCAGGCAAGTTACTTAACCAGAGAATGGCGTAGGAGCTGTTGAAACAGCAAGAGGAAGCTTAGGCCTTTGTTGTAGTGTTAATCGTGGGGAAATAAGCCATTATCAGATTATTGCTCCACACGTGGAATTTCTCGCCTCGAGATAAAAATTCAACGCTAGGCGCTTTAGAGTAGATTTTAGTCGGTGACCCTGTGTTAATAGGGAAATAGTCTGTGCATTAGAGAGTGCGTTCATTCGGCCCGCTCAGTTCATCGTTTAAATGTGTATGTAATAAGGCTATATCTTGGTTTTTGTTCCAATATAGAAAAGACTTATGGTTTTGAGTCTAATTTGTCGTTCAAACTTCATATTCCTGATCTAAACTGAAGTGCAGAGTTTTTTATTCTAAGGGTTGTCTATGCGGTTACTGTTTGCCAGCGTATTTTTCATATTGTTAAGTGGCTTGGCTTCAGCTAAAGATACCATTGATGTTCGGTTATTGTGGAAGCATCAGTTTCAATTTGCTGGTTACTATATGGCTATAGAAAAGGGTTTCTATGCCGAAGAGAATTTAAATGTCCGTTTGAAAGAGTATGACTTTAATCTTGATCTAGTTGATGAAGTTATACAGGGTGAGAGCCAGTTTGGCATAGCGCGTACCTCATTGTTAATTGATAAAAATGCGGGAGCGGATGTGGTTGCGCTGTTTGCGGCTTATCAACAGTCTCCGTTAATGCTTTTGACTCGTAAAGATTCCAATATTCTTCTCTCTTCCGATCTGAAAAATAAAAATGTCATGATCACCAACGACGCTAAAAAGGTTGGAGAGATCATTGCGATGCTTTTGCAGGCGGGCATCACCGTTTCTGACTTTAATCAGCAAGAACATAGTTACAACCCCGAAGATCTTATTAATGGTAAAACCGATGCTATGGCATCCTATATATCGAATGAACCTTTTCACTTGGAAAAACAGGGAGTGGAGTACAACACCATACATCCTAAAGATTATGGTTTTGATATGTATTCAGATATTTTGTTTACTTCTAGGGAGTTTGTAGAAAAAAATCCTGAAATTACAGACCGTTTTTATCGCGCTTCTATTCGAGGCTGGCTTTATGCATTTGAGCATATAGAAGAAACGGCGGAAGTTATTTTTAAATATTATAACTCTCAAGATAAGTCTTTATCTGCGTTGATTTATGAGGGAGAAGAGCTTAGAAAGTTAGCCTTTGATCATAATGGTAATTTTGGCACGCTTTCGATCAATAAGTTTAATGAGATGGCGCAGGTATACCTGATTACAGGGAGTATTTTTTTAGGCTACGATTTCTCTGATTTTATCTACCGCCCGCTCAGTAATATGTATAGGTTAAGCCAAGCAGAGCAGAGCTATCTTGATGAAAACCCTAAAGTGAAAGTATGTGTTCATCCGGACTGGTATCCTTTTGAATCTTATTGGCAAGGGAAATATCAGGGCATACTTGCTGACTACCTACAGTTGATAATGGGTAATGTAGGTCTTGAGTATGAAATAGTCCCTTCCATTACTTGGAAGCAATCTTTGAAAAGTATTCGTACGGGAGGCTGTGACCTTTTGGCGGGTGCCATGCAAACGGTAGAGAGAAGTCAGTATCTTGATTTTACACGGCCCTATTTGAGCGTGCCTGCCGTTATTGCCGTGAAAACTGACGAAAATAAAAAATATTTACCTGAAATGACCTTAGGTGTCATTGATAAATCAGCTTTCCAAGAGATCCTATCCATTCGATACCCTAACCTTAAAATCTTAAGTGTAGATCATGTTGTTGAAGGACTGCGTTTGCTGCAAGCGGGCACTGTAGATGGTTTTGTAGGTGCAGATGCTAATATTGCTCATATAGCTAAAGAGTTTCAGATAGCGGACATAGCGATCAGTGATGAGCTGCGAGATAGCTGGGATTTTAGTATTGCGATAAGAAATGATATGCCTTATCTGCAGAGTATTTTAAATAAATCGATTGCGAAAATAACCCCTGAAGAGCGGGATGCAATTATTAACCGTTGGTTGGTCGTTGAGTATAAACATACGGTTGATTACACCATTATTTGGATTGTAATAGGTGTGAGTGTAGTACTTGCTTTGTTGGGATTATACCGCTACATCCAAGTGATATCCTACAACAAGATGTTAAAAACAATAGCAGAAAAGGACGCATTAACCGGTATATTTAGCCGTCATAAACTACGCTCTGAATTGGAAAGCTTTACTGAATTGGCTAAGCGCCATAATTGGTCACTTTCAGTAATCTTTTTTGATATTGATAATTTCAAACAGATAAATGATAGTTTAGGCCATGATGTTGGCGATAAAGTACTGTTGGCGTTATCTAAATTGATTAGTAAGATGACTCGCAAAACGGATCGTTTTGGCCGTTGGGGCGGCGAAGAGTTTTTGTTTTTGATGCTTGAAACGGATCTTGATAAAGCGCATAAAATAGCAGAAAAGTTTCGATTAGAGATCTGTCAGCATCAGTTTGGATTACCTATGCCGGTAACCTGTAGTTTTGGCGTAGCGCAGTATAAGCATAATGAAAGTATTGAGCATTGGGTTAGTCGCGCAGACAAAGCGATGTATCAGGCCAAACATGAAGGGAAAAACTGTGTACGGGTTAGTTAAAAAACGAGCAGTATAGATAACTGCTCGTTTTAGGTGTTTTTGTATCAAACTTATTTAATCGATCAAGCCGTAATCGTTACGTAAAATCTCGATAATTTCTGCTTTCGGGTTTTCTGAAAGTGTCAGAGGTTGGCCAATGATTTTTTCTGCGATACCTACATAAGTTTCAGAGACCTTCATTAATAAGGCTTCAGGTAAGGCATTATCTTTAGCTAGAGCATAACGCTCATCCATACGCTCTTTATTTAAAAGAATATCCGGATCGGGGAAGTAGTTAAGCAGTTCTTGACGGAAAACCTCTTTAGAGTTTTCAACTACTTTGCCTTCGCGATAGGAGGGACCATCCCATATACGTGATGAATCAGGTGTACCGACCTCATCCATGTAGATCAGCTTTTCCTTACCCGCAGCATCCGTTACATAACCGAATTCGAACTTAGTATCGACAAAGACCTGATCAATCTCCGCAAGTGCGTTACTGATAACATCGAAACCCTCTTTGAGTAGTTTCTCATATTGGGCGATATCATCTGGGCTACGGAATTTGAAAGCTTCGTGATTATTGCTGATATCATCGCGTGTGATATTTACATCATCTACTTCAGGTACACCAGGAATGCCGGTAAGGATGCCTTTAGTTGATGGGGTAATAAGAAGCTCAGGTAGCTTTTGGTCTTTATTTAAGCCGTCAGCAATTTTAATCCCACAAAACTCACGCTCGCCTTTTGCATAAGAGCGCCACATCGATCCAGTGATATATTGACGACAGATCGCTTCGATCATGACAGGTCTTGCTTTTTGTACGATCCAAACAAAAGGGTGTGGAATATCTAATATATGGCTATCTGCAAGACCATGTTCACGGAAGAGTTTGAACCAGTGGTTGGATATAGCGTTTAAGGCTGCCCCTTTGCCAGGCACGCCATTCATTCCGCCTTCGCCATGCCAGATACATTCAAAGGCTGAGATACGGTCACTAATAACCATAATAGCCAACGGCGCATCAGCCGCGACATCATAGCCTTTTTCTTTAATAAGGCGTTTGCTATCAGCTTCAGTTAACCAGTAAACCGAGCGAACTTTACCGCTATGAATCGGTTGATCTGTGCGAATAGGGAGATCGTTATTAACGGCCAATACTTTATCAGCAAGACTCATTGATATATGTCCTGTATATAATCTGTGAAATCAGTAAATGAGGGGCTTTACCAAGTTAAAGCCCGGGTTTAATCGGCATTACTTTTAAGAGTTAAACTGTTATGAATAGCGTTTAACATCACGTAAAAGTGAGCTCAAATCCAAATCTTGCATGTCTGCGAGTGCTTCCAAATCATTGGATGTTCGCGGTGGTAGCTTCGTGAGCCGCTCTCGTTTGGCGTCCTTGTCTCGAATTTTCTCTAATAGACTGTTCTGTATAGCGTCCAATTGCTCTGTAGATAATGCAGAGAGGCGACTGATTAATTCTTCTTCAGTCATATTTCTCGTTTATGCTCCGAAACAAAAAATCAAAAACAATCGGTAATTATACCAGAATTGTATGATCTTCGATCAAGTGGCATTTTAAATTTTATGCTGGAAACTTACCTTTCAATTTTACTGTGGGGTGAAATAGTTTTTCTCGATGGATGTTTATCTAATTAGTTCTAAGCCCTTTGTAATAGCTATGCGGGCTAGGTTTCATAAAATAAGACGGTAATGGTATATATGTTGTGGGTAGATAAACCAGATAATTAAATATAATAGCCTAAGTTGTCCGATAAAGATCCATGCTGGATCTAGCCTAACCTTTTGAGCTTTGATCTGAGTTGAGGGTGGAATTGCTTATAGGAACAGATCGCGGTTGACTGAGGTTATAACGCAATGAGCACAGCTTTTACCGTGAATACAGTCGCCTGCTGCTAGCTTTTCTAACTCGTCTATTTTTTTCTTTACCTGTATCTGTAGCTCTTTTGAGACTTTTTTCTCTTGCCTATAAATCTCTAAAAATAGATCAGCTTCAGAAAAATCAAATATTATAGGGGTGGTTTTAAGGTAGCAGCTGCTTAATGTAAAGCTGATCTGATTCTTTTCTAGAATGATTTGGGATTCTACCGCTGGAATACCCCTGAACTTGAATCCTTTCGGACTCATTTGATTAAGTATTGAATGGCATATAGGAGCGCACAGTTCATTGTCAGTGGCACCAAGGCTGGTGACAAAAATACTCATGGTGACGTCCTGTCTAAGATATAGTGATACCTTTATTCTAGGGTAGGTGAGCAAAAAGGGATAGTGAGATTAATGATAGTCAGGGACGGTCGGTTTTATGTGCGAAGGTTTTGAAGTATGTCTTTAAATTGATGCGGCTTTTTGACTCTCTAGAGCCCATTGTATAGCGTTATTTTGAGATTTTAATAAGTGATTTTCGTTGACTTGGCCAGAGAGTTTATCCCATTGATAATGAGAAAAACTGATCACATCGTTTAGCATAAGGCCGAGTTCACCTTCTCGATGTAGTAAAGCGTCACTAACCGCATCGCTTATAGGTATATGGTTACTTAACTCGATCATGGGAATAGAAAATAACGCGTCGGCTCCTGATAGTATGCCCATTAAGAAGGACAAACCTGGCTCTGAATTATAATATGATGCCATAGATTCGCACATCTTGGCGCGAATAAGCAGCTCACGACAGAGTTCGTCAGGTATATCTAAAGTGCCAGAAAGAGAGACAACGACTGCCCAGCGTTTCAATTCGGTTAGGCCTAGTAAAATAATTGCTTCATTGATCGTTGAGATCGACCGTTGTAATGAGAAAGTGGCTGAATTGACTATTTTTAATAAGCGCAGGGCGAGACGAGGATCTTTAGATATGATCTTTTCAAGGTCTTCGGGTGTTACATCAGGATTGTTTAGCTCAGATAGAAGCTCCATCATGACTAATTCACTACCACTTACTCGTTGCCCTTCAATAATTTCAGGATAAGCAAAAAAGTAGCCTTGGAATAACTTAAACCCAAGTTTACGAAAGCGATGAAACTCGACTATAGATTCGACCTTTTCAGCTAAGAGTGTAACCTTATATGGTGCTAGTTTTTCTAATGTATGAAACAGCGCTTTGCCTTTAAGATCGAGCACATCAATTTTTACAATATCAACTGTATCCATAATGGCTGCAAACTTATCGTTCCAAACGAAATCATCGAGGGCTATTTTGAATCCTTTTTTAGATAGCTCTCTGACTTTCGCGATTGTATCTTCGTTAATTGGAACATCTTCAACAATTTCTAGAACTACGTTATCAGCGGCGAAGCTGGGGAGTTCGTGGAAGAGAAGTTCTTCATTAACGTTCATAAAGGCTGGAAGAATACGCATTTGCCCTTTATGTAAAACGCCGGTGAATGCATTAATAAGTACTTGGCATGTGGCAGCGGTGGCATCAAAGAGCTCACCTGGAGGGCAGCCGTTAACATCGCGGTATAAGAGTTCATAACCGACTGTTTCGTAGTTAACATCTAATATTGGCTGTCTCGCTAGTAGAATTTCCTCAAGCACTGCTAACCCTCGTACGACCTAGATAAGTTATTACTTAATTAATGAAGTTACAGATGATAGTGGGTTCTTACAAGGAAAAAAAAGCCGAGCATGGGCTCGGCTTTTTTTCTTGCTAACAATTCAATTACTTTGCAATAGACTGTAGTTCAGTCATTGCAGCTTCGCGTGTTTCGTTCGCGATAGAGGTGAATGCTTCACCTTGGCCTTTAAGTAATTCGAAAAGCGCTTTGTTTGCTTCCATGTTGAACTTAATTAGCTCTTCTGGAGTTTTAAGCTCTTTAGCTTTCTCTGCTTCAGTTTTGAAGAAAGAAGTTAGCTGTTCGCCAGACTTTTTCTGCTGTTCAATAGATTTTGTGATCGCTGCAGCCTGCAAGTTCATTAGAGATTGAAGGGCATCGAATGATTTCTGAAAATCAACTGGGTTTGTCATAATAATTCTCCTTAAGGTTCTTGTGCGCTGCACAATATGGATTCTATTCTAGTCTGTTTTTTGACCAAGTCAACACTATTTTTGCTGCACTGCACAAAAATAAATTTTAGTTCCGAAACGAATAAAATTAAAGAGTTAGTTTAGAAGAATAATAGGAAGATATTAGGGGATGATGTATAGACCTTGGTTGAACAAATTGATCTAATTGGTTCCCCAATTAATGAACGCGAGTAGTGTAGGTCTATGGCCGGTATCGAAACGATTCTATCCCTCTTCATTCTTATAGGCCTTGGTTATCTGGGTAAGCGAACCGTTATGGCAGGGTATTCGTTAGCCCCACTCAACACGTTTGTTTATTATTTTGCGGTCCCCGCGCTGTTATTTAACTCTGTATATAAACTCTCACCGGATAGTTTATTTCAGCCTTGGTATCTGCTTGCTTTTCTTCTTGCCGCTACATTAACGGCTTTAACTGCCGTGTTTGGATGTGTTTTTTTCTTTAAAGAGAAAGATCGGGAGGTGTTAGTTTTTAGAGCATTAAACGGTACCTTTTCTAACTATGCTTATATGGGTATTCCTCTGGTTTTTGGTTTGCTGGGAGAGGAAGCTTATGGGGCGATGGTGAGCATTATCTTATTGGGTAATCTATTCCAGATTGGCGGCACTCAATTTCTTATTGAGAGCCAGCGTCAGGATGGTCGCGGGTTTAAGCAACTGTTGGCGATTCTGGATAAATCTCTTTTACGTAGCCCCATCTTTTTAGCAACGTTTTTTGGTGTTTTAGTTTCCGCATTAGCCCTTGAGTTCCCGGTTATTATTGTCAATGCTTTGGATCTGTTGGCACCTGCAACCGTACCGGTTGCTCTGTTTTGTTTAGGAGCAAGTTTGGAGTTTAAAGCGCTACAGCAAAGTAAAGCGGAGTTAGTATGGTTGGTGGTCGTTAAACTATTTATTCATCCGCTGCTTACCTTAGCTATTTTCCGGATGGCAGGGCTTAATGATCATAACTGGTTATTGGCTGCTGTTTTCTTAGCTGCGCTTCCTACTGGGGCCTTAGCGCATGTTATGGCGTTACGATATGACGTAAAGGAGAAGGAAACATCGCTTACAGTGGTGCTTTCTACATTAGCTTCAATTGTAAGCGTGTCTTTATGGGTAGGGTGGATGATGTAACTGTGAGTGGTTTTACAGTTACATCACCTGAAAGGTTCTTAATCGTCCTGTTCTAGGGCTTCACGCAGTTGGTTAATGACTTTACTGGGTAAGCGACTAATAATAATGCGATTATTATCTTCGTCGAATTCAATATCTTTACCTGAGTTAAGTTCGCCAAAATTACGTTTAGTAAAGTCTACACTCCAGTTATCCGCTTTAACTTTAAGCTTGGCAAAGCGGTTAATTGTACTGGTATGAGGTTGGAACTCTTGGCTGACGTTATAGGGGCCTTTATTCGCAAATTGTCCAAAGGTGCCCGCTGCGGTTTCTGCCTGTTCTGGGGGAATGTAGGCATCGAATAGATTTTCTATCTCATTCAGATTGGCTGATTCCTTTTCGGAACGCTGTTTCGACAGATAGCTGACTACGTCTTCCACGACCTCTTCTTTACGGTCACTCATATTATTTTGGTTACAAAAGTCTCGTGTCGCGCGGATAAGTTCGCCTGTTGATTTACGTGATGGGGTGACATCGGTACAGCCAAATGCGGTGGAGAAAAAGTGAGTAATCTCACCTTTTTCTTTGCTACCAATAAAGCTTAGATAGCTATCCTGCTTTTTGCGAAAGGTGCTGATATTAATACGCGCTGCCTGGTGAAGTTGATCCAGATTAACTTCCATCACTTCTGTCGGATGAAGGTCATTGTCAAATCCTATACTGGCTTTGTCTCGGACAAGCGCTATCAGTAAATATTCATAACGATCGCTGGCATATAGGGAGAAAAGTACATATCCGCCGTTAGCATTATGGGCAGATGGATTGTTGATGGCAGCCGCTAATTGGGACATGCTTTTATCAACCAATGTGGCGAATACAGCTTCATCCCACTCTTGGCTGACAAATTCTTCAAACGCAGATATAAATGGGTAACTCTCTTCGTTCTCAGTGTTAAAGGAACCATGGGTTAAACTTGAGCGGCGACTGAAGGCTGCGTTAAGGGTCTCAAACAACTGGGTTGCGATCGGAGAGGCGATAGGGATTATGCCACCGCGGTCGGTGATCCGTGCGGGGGACTCTTCCGATTCCTTAACGAGTTCGCGAATCGCCAGATGTTTTAATTCCATAATGACCTCAAATCTTATTCGGTAAAAATAATATGGGGGAGAGATTGTATTTAAAACTCTTCGTTGATGCAGTATAAAGATGCACTCAATGTAAATGTCCTTGTTTGTGGGCGTTCATAATTATCTATAGGTTCCCTCCCATGGCGTTAAAACCTACCATCTTTAAAGCAACGTTGAACCTGATTGATATGAATCGGGATATATATACCACGGAGAAGTTGACCTTAGCTTTACATCCATCAGAAACGTCTGTTCGTATGATGGTGCGGTTACTGGCTTATGCGCTTAACTATGATCAGGACCTTTCTTTCAGTAAAGGTTTGTCAGCTAATGATGAACCTGATCTATGGATTAAACGTCCAGATAATTCTGTGAGTTGTTGGATTGAAGTTGGACAAGCTTCGCCTGAGCGGATACGTAAAGGCGTTAGCCGAGCTGATCAAGTCAAACTGTATGCTTATGGCTCAGAAGTAGATATATGGTGGGCTAAGCATTCTGAGGCACTTATGGGGTTACCTAAAACCGAGATCTATAGTTTCCCTGCTGCTCAGGTGGATCGTTTAAGTGAGTTATGCGGCCGAAATATGGAGCTGACTATTACGATTAGTGAAGAGCAACTTTATGTCACGGTGGGGGATCTGCAGCTAGAGGTCGATTTGACGCGCTTAGCTTAATCTATATAGAGGGGCGGTTAAAAGTCGACTTTTCCTCGTCCTTTTTTAATTTGTCCCCGTTTGTTTTTTTTATCCATTCTTTTTCTTTGTGAACTGCGTGTGGGCTTTGTTGCCCGCCGTTGTTTCTCGAGTGTTGTCGCGGTTTTAATTAGCTGTCGTAAACGTAGTAGTGAGTCCTCTTTATTGCGCTCCTGATCCCTAAAACTTTGTGCTTTTATAACTATTACGCCATCCACAGTGATCCTTTGATCTTGGTAGGCTAATAAGCGGTCTTTAAAAAAATCGGGTAAGGAGGAGCGTTTGATATCAAAACGTAGATGGATAGCGCTAGATACTTTATTCACGTTTTGACCACCGCAGCCTTGGGCTCGGATCGCTTTAAATTCGATTTCGTTGAGAGGGATGGATATACGGTTTGATATAGTCAGCATAAGGTTATTCTATCAATCAGATGGATAGAAAGTCAGGCTTTATGGCGTTAGGGTTGTAAAGTATTTGAGGTTAGGGATGATTAAATGTTTTTTTGTCGTTTATAGCCTAAATATAGCGCAGGCTGGTGGTTCAGCCCGCGCTCAAAACGGGTTGGATATAAAGTCAGCTAGTCATCATACCAATCATCAAATACATCTTTGATATCTTTCATTAATTCTCGTTCTTCACGCATAGCCTCCAAGCGTCGACGCTTGTCTGGATTAATGCTGTCTTTTTTATGGATAGTTGAGTCGACTTGTACTGAGTCAAGGTCATCGCTCATCCACTCTTCCAGATCAATTGCTGAATCTGGCTCATTACTAACGGGGCGTTGTTGGCTCATCGCAATGCCTCACCAATTGAGTTTATATATAGCCTGATTATGGTACATATTTCAAAATAGGAAAGTAGAGTCGAGACTATTTTTTGTCAAGAAAAAAGTAGGGCTGCAACGCCCGATAAGAATCACTTTTAGTGATGGGACAGGTTATGGAGGAAAGTGGAGACTAAGTTATTGGAAGATTAGATAAGAGAAACGGTATCTATGTGGTAAACAACTTGCCACTTAGCTACTCTAAACTTCGTAAAGTTGACCCGACCTTACTTTTGTAAGAAAGTCGTAAAATTTAGATGTTAATTATACTTTGGTATAGAAAAAACTGTTTTGCTGCAGTGCAAAAAAGTATAAGATAATGAGATATTGATAGAGGATTTCAGTGCGTGGCTACTAAGTATCTCAAACGTTTTTTTAAACCAGCTTCTATTGCTGTTTTTGGTGCATCTGCCAGAGAAGACAGCATGGGCGGTATTGTTATTCAAAACCTGCTAGAAAGTGGTTTTAAGGGATCTATTTACGCAGTCAACCGTCATGAATACGATGAGGTGCATGGCGTACCTTGCTTTAAAACCCTATCAGATCTGCCTGAAATGCCAGATTTAGCCATTGTTTGTTCACCACCGGAAACTGTTGCAGACCTTATTCGTGGCTTAGGCGTGAGTATGGTTAAGGCCGCGATGATTTTAACCGGTGGGTTGTCGATGATGAAAGATGAAACCCATCGATCATTGCGTGATGAAGTGCGGGAAGCGGCTAAACCTTATGGTATAAGGATCATGGGGCCTGATTGTATGGGTATGCTTGTCCCTGGTCATAATATGAATGCCAGTTATTCCCATGTAAATATACTTAAGGGCAAAGTCGCTTATATCGGCCAGTCGGGTATTTTAGGTACCGCTATGATCGATTGGGCAACAGGTCAAGAGATCGGTTTTTCCCACTTTTTGACCTTAGGTGATGGCGCCGATGTAGATCTTCCTTCGGTGATCGATTACCTCGCACAAGATCCATATACCCATGCCATATTATTACAGTTAAACCGTGTGGATGGATCAGCACGGGATTTTATCTCTGCGGTGCGTTCTGCTTCGCGTAACAAGTTAGTACTTGTGTTAAAAAACGATACATTTATCGGTGCAAAATCTGCGACCAAATTAGCTGAAGGCATCTATGATGATGACCTTGTTTATGATGCTGCACTGCGGCGAGCGGGTGTTGTTCGAGTCAAAAGGTCTGATGAGTTATTTAATGCATTAGAAACGCTGACACGTATGAAACCTATGCGTGGTGAACGATTGGCTATTCTATGTAATGGCACAGGTCCAAATGCGTTAGCAACAGAGCAGTTATTTAAACATAGAGGTAAACTTGCGGAATTAACGGATGAGACGCTCGATGCACTGGCTGAGATACTGCCTACCCATTGGAATCGTTCTAACCCTGTTGATCTTAATTCTGATGCGCGCCCGGAACGTTTTGCCGAAGCGGTACGATTATTAACAAAAGATAAAAATGTTGATGCGGTTTTGATGTTACATGCGCCGACACGTATGGCTTCTTCAGTTGAAACGGCTGATGCTGTGATACAGATCGCTAAAAAAACACCACGCAATATTTTAACCTGTTTTATGGGGCGAGCGACTGCTATTGAGGCCCGTAATCATTGTAATTCTGCAGGCATATCAACTTTTTTAACGCCTGAAGAATCGGTGGATGCTTTTATGCATATGGTGGACTTCCACCGTAATCAGGAAGTGATGCGTCAGACTCCACCCCCTTATATGGAGCAAAGTAGCCCTCATCATATTCGTGCTAGACAGCTTGTCCAAGATGCATTGACTGAGGAGCGGGATTATTTGCGCCATGAGGAAGCGATTGAACTATTAGATTTATATGATATTCCTGTCGCTAATACTTTTTATTGTGACAGCATTGATGATGTAGTGAAATGCGCCCAAAAAATAGAGGGTTCTGTACAAGTTAAAGCACTGCATAAACAGAATGTTTATCCATTCAGTTATGATGAGACTGGCCGCCAGCGTTGGAAAGAGATCGTACAAGACCTTTTTTCCAGTGCGGAAGTTGAGCATGCTACGACACAGCTATCCTATAGAATGGGAGAGGTTTACCCAGCAGAACATTTGATGGGTTTTTGTGTTCAGCAGATGAAGCGGGGTTTCCAATCGTTACAAATTAATGTGGGAATTACTAGAGATCCGACGTTTGGACCGGTAATATTTTTTGGTGTCGGTGGACATACCGTGGATGTTTTAGCTGATCGCCATGTCATGCTACCCCCTTTAAATCTTGCTTTGGCCTCAGAGTTGATTAGTCAATCTCGGCTTTGTCAGATCATTGAAGAAAATAGTTACCGTCCTGAACTGGATCTACAGCAACTGGCTAATTTACTGCTTAAATTATCTGAGATGATTGTTGATCTACCTAATCTTAAAGGGTTAGAGATTAACCCAATGTTGGTTAATAAAAGTGGTTTGCTAGTAATGGACGTTGCCGTCTCTCTTTCAGCTAAAGCGGGCTGTTTGTCGATCTCTCCATACCCTGAGCATCTAACTGAAAAAATAAGTCTCAAGCGTTCAGGTCGTAAGGCCATTATTCGCGCAATTCGTGGGGAGGATGAGCCTAACCACCTTGAGTTTTACAATAAGCTTAGCCCTCAATCTATACGTCTACGCTATTTTTACAGTCGCGGTATCCCAACACATCAAGAACTGGCTAACTGGACTCAGATTGATTATGACCGAGAGATGGCTTTCATTATTACAGCCCCTCGGGAAGATGGGGAGGGGATGGAAACCTTAGGTGTAGTCCGTGCAGTTACAGACGCTGATAATGTACAAGCAGAGTTTAGTGTTGTTATACGTGATGATCTGCAGGGTGAAGGCTTAGGTGTCGCGCTTATGAATAAGGTTATTGAATATTGTAAAAGTCGCGGCACTTTGCAAATTACAGGCTCAACCTTGCCTAATAACAAAGGTATGCAGAATTTAGCTAAAAAGCTAGGTTTTACAAATAGTTATAATGCCGAGGAGGAGGTTGTTGATATGAAAATGATGTTGAATGATCCCTTAGAGGATTGGCAGCGGCTGCGTTTAAACTTGCCTCGCTAAGTGTTATTAAACTCTGCTCGCTCATGAGCTTAAGGTATAAATAAGTGGGACGTTACATTTAGCGAAGAGCAAACAGTAAAATGATGGGCACTAGCTAAATTTAGACTAGCGCCTACCGTTGCTGTTTATATTGTTGGGCAAAACATCTCATGAAGAGTATGGATAATGCGTTTTGCTGTATCACCTTGTAAAGAGTAATAGATGGTTTGTGACTCTCGGCGGGTTTTAACTAACCCATCTTTACGAAGTACAGCAAGGTGTTGAGAGAGTGCTGACTGACTTAAATCTAAACAATTGTTCAACGCTGTAACAGAAAGCTCTTTCCCATCGAGATAGCATAGGATCAACAAGCGACTTTCGTTGCCGAGCGCCTTCATTAATTGCGCTGCTTTGCCCGCATTATCTTTCATCATTTCAAGGGTTTCTGCATCAAGTGATGCCACAGTTGAATCATTCAAAATTATACTCCGAAGCGCTTAACTATTAATGTTGGAAATGTAGTTTCCATACTGCTCACGCCAGCGTTACTGCTATTAATTATTATCAACTTATAGTTATTAATATGTAGTTTTTTATAACTGCTCGCATCTTACCTAGTTTGCTGCTTTTTCGCAATTTTCTAATATATTGCTGTCAAGTATAGGGCATAACTTAACCTCTTGCGCCTTAGTCTCGTCTTAGTTTTTTAGAGCCATAATATATTGCAATATTAGGTTATACTAATATAATTGATGCTTATTTACTATAAGCTTCACACTATAGAGGTGCTCAATGGGGTTTAAAGCGTGGCTGGTTGCTTTGGCTATGGAAAAACCTAAGTCGGTTTTCCTGATGATTATTGCTCTAGTGGTACTGGCAGGTCTACAGATACCGAGCATTAAGGTAGATACCGATCCGGAAAATATGTTGCCTCATGATCAGGTCGATCGTGTTTTTCATGACAATGTTAAAAAACGGTTTTCGCTCTATGACTCTATTATTGTTGGTGTAGTTAATACCGAAAGTGAACAGGGGGTTTATAACCCACAAACTTTGCAAGATCTGCATCAGCTTTCCACTGCGGTTCAGTCTATGCCGGGGGTTATCCGTCAAGATCTGATGTCGTTAGATACGGTGGATAATATAAGTCAGTCGGTTGATCAGCCGGGTACTATTCGTTTTGAATGGATGATGAAATCGGCGCCGACAACTCAACTGCAGGCTGATCAGATAAAAGCATCTGTCGAAAACCTTCCTTTACTTCAAAATACGCTTGTCTCAGGGGATGGGAAAGCTGCCGGTGTTTATATACCGATTGAGAGCAAGTCTGAGAGTTATCGTTTATCGCAAGAGATTCAGATTGTTATTGATCAGTTACAGGCAAAGCATCCTGATTCTGGAAATGAGTTTTATATGGCTGGCCTTCCTGTTGCTGAAGATACTTTTGGTGTCGAGATGTTCATTCAGATGGCGATCTCTGCTCCTTTAGCAGGGTTGATGATCTTTATTCTAATGTGGGTGTTTTTCCGTTCCATGTTATTGATTACCGCACCGATGCTTGTTGCATTGGCGGCGGTCATTATTACGATGGGTCTATTGATTGGGCAGGGCTATACCGTCCATATTATGAGCTCGATGATCCCTATTTTTCTGATGCCTATCGCCGTTGTTGATTCTGTTCATATATTGTCTGAATTTTCCGATCGCTATAAACCGGGAGATAAACCTAAAGCTGCGTTAAGGGAGGTGATAGGGCATCTATTTACACCGATGTTTTATACGTCAATCACATCGGCTGTCGGTTTTGCTTCATTAGCATTTACGCCAATCCCTCCTGTGCAGATTTTTGGTCTACATGTGGCTTTTGGTATTTTGCTTGCTTTTGTTTTAACTGTAACTTTGGTGCCTGCTTATATTGTTAGTTTATCGCCTAAACGCTTGGCTGCACTTAAAGATCATTCTATTTCGGAGCAGGTGCATGAGGATGAGGCTAGCTTGTTGAGCCGCTTGCTGTCGATTACTGGGCGTTTCTCTATAGCTAAATCTAAAGCCTTGGTAGTCATGTTTGTCGGTGTAACCTTAGTGTCAATTTATGGATTAACAACCATTCAGATTAATGATAACCCCGTACGTTGGTTTAAAGAGGATCACCGGCTTCGTATCGCCGATAAAGTGATGAATGAACACTTTTCCGGTACCTATGATGCCTTTTTAGTTTTGGAACGAACCGGCTTGGATCAGCAGAAAGCGGCTTTCCTTGCTTATTTACGCAAACAGGTAAATGCGCGTGAAAATGCAGAAGGGGTTGTTGCTAAGCTAGATAAAATTCTAGGTTCACTTGATAGTGAAGAGTACAGTGCCTTGCTACAAAAGCTTACCTTTGAATTAGATGATGCTGCCTACGAGGATAGTGCTCATGAAGAGAGTTGGTTAGCTTTATTAGATACTGTAGAGAAAGCGCAATCTGAAAGTAAGTATTTTCTGACGCCAGAAGCATTAGCTTATTTGGATGACCTCCAGTTATTTTTAAATGATTCCGAGTTAATCGGAAAAAGTAATTCCCTTGTTACCTTATTGAAAACTGTATACAGAGAGTTGCAAGGGGGCGATTCTAGCCAGTACAAACTGCCAGAAAGCAGTAATGCGGCGGCACAAACTATTTTAAGTTTTCAATCCTCTCATCGTCCCGATGATCTATGGCATATGGTGACACCTGACTACAATTCGACTGCACTATGGCTACAACTTAAGAGCGGTGATAATCAGGAGATGAGTCGGGTTATTCAGCTTGTAGATGATTATGTAGCTCTACATCCTCTTCCTGAAAATGTTGAGATGAACTGGGCAGGTTTAACTTATATCAATGTGGTTTGGCAGGAGCAGATGGTAACTGGCATGTTAAGCAGTCTTACGAGTGCGTTTTTTATGGTGCTGGTGATGATGTTTGTTCTGTTTCGCTCAATAAAACTCGGCTTATTAGCGATGCTGCCTTTGACGGTCACGATTTTATTTATTTATGGTCTGATCGGTTTTGTCGGTAAAGATTATGATATGCCGATCGCTGTTCTCTCCGCCCTAACTTTAGGGTTATCAGTGGATTTCGCTATTCACTTTTTGGAGCGTTGTCGGGCAACCTATCAGCAAACAGGTAGTTGGCCTGAAACCGTTGATGAAATGTACAAAGGCCCCGCTCGAGCTATTAGCCGAAATGCGGTTGTCGTGGCGATAGGTTTCACCCCTTTATTATTTGCACCTTTAGTGCCTTATATCACCGTAGGTTTTTTCCTCGCGATGATTATGGCTGTTTCTGCTGTAGTTACCGTGGTCTTATTACCCGCTGTAATTAACGGCATTAAAAATAAAGATAAGCTTTTTTCAGTGTCAGAGAATGATCTATTAAAAAAGCAAACAGGAGAAAGGTAATGTTTAAGTTAATCTCCACAACGTCGCTGTTTGTTGTGGCTGTCCTTAGTGTTTTCAACAATGTTTATGCGGCGGACTTAACTGATGCCAATGAGATTGTGTCTAAAGCTAATTTAGTCTCTTACTACGCAGGTAATGATGGTCGTTCGGAAGCGCGAATGTTAATTACGGATGCCCAAGGTAGAGAGCAAAAGCGGCAATTTACTATTTTACGTCGTGACCGAGAAGAGGGCGGCGAACAAGACTTTCTCGTTGTATTTAGTCGTCCATCCGATGTACGCAATACCGTATTTCTTGTGGCTAAAAAGCCGGGTGGGGATGACGATCGTTGGTTATATCTTCCTGGCTTAGATTTAGTAAAACGTATTTCGGCCGGTGATAAACGTACAAGTTTTGTTGGCTCCCACTATTTTTATGAAGATGTATCGGGTCGTAGCATAAGAGAAGATAGCCATCAGTTACTGGAAACTACAGATAAGTATTATGTGATAGAGAATAAACCTCTGGATACGAATAGTGCTGAATTTAGTCGGTATATTGCTTGGATTAACAAAACTAGCTTCTTGCCGGAAAAAATAGAATATATGGATGAGAACGATACAGTCTATCGACGTGTAGAGGTTCTTTCTAGCGCACTTATTCAAGGTCATGAAACGGTAACTAAATCAAAAGTTTCTGATCTGCGTAGCGGCGGTTCAACTACCTTAGAGTTTCGTTTTCAAAACTATGATCTAGGTATGGATCAGGCTGTATTTAGTGAGCGCTCATTGCGTAAGCCACCACGTGAATGGTTGCAGAGAGGACAGTAATGAAGTCTAAAATAGCCCAAGCAAGGCTTCTACTTACGGTTGTAATATTCTCGCTCTCATCTCTACTTTATGCGGCAGATGATTGGGGGGATGACGCTTGGGGCCAAGAGGAGAAACAAGGGGCTATAGTACATGGCTTTATCGAAACCGCTGTCGGTAGCCGAGTGAGTGATGATGCGTTAATAAGTGATGATTTAAGCTTGGCAGAGGTGCGTGCCCGAGTTGAAGCGGAAAGCTATCAAGGTGGCTTGCGCCTGAGCGGTAAAGTAGACCTATATGCTGATGGGGTTGAGAGTGGTTTAGATATCTATCTACGGGAAGCTGTGGCGGAGTTTTCCCTAGCGGATAATGTTGATGTGAGAGCGGGGCATCAAGTTTTAACTTGGGGGACTGGGGATCTAGTCTTTTTAAATGACCTGTTTGCTAAAGATTGGGTATCTTTTTTTGCTGGTCGAGATGATGAGTATTTGAAGGCGCCTTCGTCTAGTATAAAACTGTCTGCTTATGGGGAAAAAGCGAATATTGATTTTGTTTGGACACCTATATTTAACAGCGATAATTTTATTTCAGGTGAGCGCTTTTCCTATTTTTCACCGATGGTGGGAACACAAGTAGCTGTACCTAACGGAAAGCTCGTACCGGAAGAGCCAAGTGAGAGCTTCAGTCATGGAGAGTTTTCAGCGCGTATTTATGGGCGTAGCCAAATACTTAGTGGTCGTAGTACGGAGTGGGCTCTGTATGGCTATCGGGGCTTTTGGAAACAACCTAATGCCATTAATAGTAATAATCAGCCTTATTTCAGCCCGTTAACAAGTTTAGGTGCTAGCCTTCGTACGAATATTGCTAGTGGTATAGGTCATACGGAACTTGCGTGGTACAACAGTGTTGATGATGGAGGAAGCGACCCTTTAATTCCAAATAGTCAGGTTCGTTTTTTAATGGGCTATGAGCAGGAGTTGATTTCGAAACTGACCTTAGGCGTCCAATACTATTTTGAACATATACTTGACTACAATGCGTTGGTAGCTAATGACGGTGATTCTATATATCGCCCTGATGAGCATCGAGAGTTGTGGACCCTCCGCTTGACCTATAGAGCGATGCAGGACAATTTAACACTTAACTGGTTTAGCTTTTATTCGCCTACAGACCAAGACTACTATCACCGTCCCTCAGTTAAATATCGCTTTAATGATCAGGTGAATTTAACCTTAGGTGGAAATATTTTTGGCGGAGAGCAGGCACATACTTTTTTCGGCCAGTTTGAGGATGCATCGAATATATATGCACGGCTGAGGTGGAGCTACTAACATGCTTGGTAGACTGAGTATGAGGCGAATTTATTAAGCGTAATCTTTTCGCTGCCCACGACGGGTTGGTTTTGGCTTAGGTTTGTAATGGACCGTTGTAGAGCAGTTACGACCGTTTTTCTTCGATGCATATAGTGCTTCATCCGCTTTTTTTATAACGGCTTGGGCATCGGCTAAGTCTGCCGTTTTTTCACAAACACCAATACTTATCTGGACACTGACCACTTCACTTTTATCGCGCTTATGGCGCTGTTGTTGGCCCTGATCGTTATCTTTGGGACGATCTTGATTACGGATATGCATTGGGTAGTTGGCGATTGTTTCCCTGAGCTGTTCTATATAAGGGAGTGCTTCCTCCTCGTTTTTACCAGGGAAAACTAAGGTAAATTCTTCCCCCCCATACCTATAGGCTTTACCGCCCCCAGTGACTTGATTTAGCTTGGCCGCAACCATTTTTAAAACCTGATCACCTACATCATGCCCGTAGGTGTCATTAAACTTTTTAAAGTGATCAATATCACACATGGCTAAGGTATATCGTTTACCTAAGGTTGCTAATTTATCTTGCAGGGCTCTACGGGCCGGAATCGCAGTTAATTCATCAATAAAAGCCATATGATAGGAGTTCTGCATTATTGAAATCGCTAGAGCAATTAGGCTGGCAGATACAAACAGGGCTGAGATAAGAGGTTTATCGAAGTAACTTAACATGATTAATGCTGAGATAAATGAAGCAAGTAGGGCCGCATCCGTATAAGTTTTACGCAATATAAAAGAGAGTAATACAGGAATAAAACAGACTGTAAAAGTAATAGCGGCGGCTTCGCTTAGGTAATATTTATGGATCAGCATCTCTAACATGCTCATCGGCAGATCGGCTAAGTAAAGCCCTATAGAGCCATTGGCCCAACTGAGATAAAGGGCTAGATAGCTGAAAAGTATAAGCGCGATTCTAATGATACCCGTGGGGGTCAATAACCCTCGCTCCTTATAGATAGCGATTAATGCCATATGAAGAGGGAGTAATACCGATATACTACTGAATAAAACAAAAGCATCAGGTTGGTTTAGACTGGTCTGTAAACCATGTTGAATAAGCCAGTAGGCGCCACTTAAATTGAGGGCCGTAAACAGAATTCGGCTTTTTTTAAACCAGTAACCTAATAGTGCGACAATAAAAGCTACAGGGTAGGGGGTTAAGGATAAAATTTGTTGGTATTCGTGGCTAAGCTGAGTGGCTATAGGCAGCACAAGTCCCATACCACCAAGTAGTAGCAGAGAAGGCAAAATTAAGCCTGCAAGTCTTAAAAACAAATTTATAATCCAACCGAGTTAACAACTGCTCCATTGTAACGACAGTGAGCGAAAAGTAACGACAGTTAATGAAAAAAATTGTTCTAAAACAATAAAAAAGCCGAGTAAAGGTACTCGGCATAAGTTACAGGCTTTATACAGGACCCTATCTGAGGTCACTATAATGCGCTATTTAAGCGTTTAAACCCCTTCTGTTTTTTTACAGCCTAGCATTGTTGCGATCATCATCGCTGGACACCAACCAGTAAAGGCTGACTGGCTTAAACTCACACCAATAATAGCGGTGATGATTAGGAACATAGGCGTTAGATTTAAGAAGAGTACAGCCGCTACCGTTAATAAGATTACCGACCCTGCGATAATATGAACCGCTTGATTGACGGTGACACCTTCACTGCTACAGCGTTCAGCTTTAAGCCCCATTTTCTGAAAGATAAGTATGGCTGGACACCAGCCTGTAAATGCGGATTGAAATAGATTCAAACCAACAAAGCCGGTTAGGTAATACCAGTTTGGATTCACGTAGG
Organism: Neptuniibacter sp. 1_MG-2023; assembly: GCF_030547185.1. Lineage (GTDB taxonomy): Bacteria > Pseudomonadota > Gammaproteobacteria > Pseudomonadales > Balneatricaceae > Neptuniibacter. The sequence goes on along the minus strand of NZ_JAUOQR010000001.1, from coordinate 280,501 downwards.
TTCCGAGTGCTAAGCTGGCAAGGACAACGAGGCCTGCCATTAAGCGTAGGGCTGCATTGATAGTCATAAAGCCTCCTGTTTTCAGAAAGTGTAGATTAAGGATTAATTCATATCCCAACATTATATATAAGTAATATCTAATATAAAAGTTTTTTTATTCAGTAGTTAAGTGTTTCAATCAAGGTATCTTTCATCTATTGAATCTATACTTTGAATAGTTATCCTCGAGTGTAACGTCCGTAACTAAGAAAGATTAAGTCTATGATGAGGGAGAATATGGATAAAATTCTGGTTAATATCGATTTCAAATATGACAACGCAGGCTTATTAGACAAAGCGATATTGCTAGCAAAGCAACATTCAGCGGTTATTGAGTTGTTTAATTGTTGTTACAACCGCGGGATTACCCAAGGGTATATGTTTGATAAAGCGGCAGAGCAGAAAGCAGAGCACGCTTATATTCGTCAGACGGAAGCAAAACTAGAGGCCTTATCCGAAAGGGTAGAAGCCGCGGGCGTTAAGGTCAGTTTTGATGTGTGCTGGGAGCGTCATCAGGTTGAGGGGGTTATGCGTAAAGTCTTGCGTTTTGAGCCTGACCTTTTAATACATGGGGTCCAGTCCCATCGTGGAATAGGACACTATCTGTTTGCGCCTATAGATTGGCTGATTGCAAGGAAAAGCCCAGTACCTGTGCTGTTTGTAAAACAGAAGCCTTGGAAAGATATCCTTCGTATAGCTGCGTGTGTGGATCCCTTCCATCAAGGTGATGAGCACGGCGAGGTAGATAAAGTTATTTTAAAAAAGGCTCAAATGTTTATCACTGATCATCTAAGTGAAGAACGTGTTTTACACTGTTTCAATACATTACCCCACGAAGCTATTTTTGATGAGCACATGGTGACAGATTATGCTGCTTTACAGGAACGAGTAGAAAAAGAGCATGTGAAACGTTGTAATCGATTACTAGCTGAGTTTGGTCTTAGTGTTGATTCTGAATTGGTTGATATTATAAAAGGCGAAGCGGAGTCTGTAATTAGCCAATATACAGAGCAAAAAGGTATCGATGTGCTGGTGATGGGTGCGGTGGCGCGAGGTATGTTCGATCGGCTTCTGTTGGGCAGCACTATGGAAAAAGTAGTCGATGATGTTGATTGTGATGTGCTAATCGTTAAAGGGCCGGATTTTAAATGTCCAGTGGTGGAATAAACAAAGCCGGTTGTAAAGGGATCTAATGCGTTATCTTTTTGGTGTAGTTTTACCTGCATTATTGCAGGTGCTTGTGGTTTTTATTGTGGTAGAAACAAATACAGGCAATGGTTCTTGGGCGGGGCTTGCTGCTTACCTTATTGGTATTTTCGCTATCCCATTAACGGCTATTATTAATGCGTTATATATATGGAAAAGTCCAGATGAGCACTTTCTCAATATGATCGGGAAGTGCTTTAGTATTTCTGTGATCGCCCCGATTCTTTGCCTTTTTATGATGTTTTTATAGTCGGATTTTAAGTGCAAAGCGGATATATGTAGCTTTATTAGTTTACAAATATAGACCTATTAAGCTCGTAATAACGGGAGAATATAGGCGATTAACAGGAAGTCATAGAGATGTTAAGCACCTTTTGATCTTTCACTTCTTCATACTAATGATGTGCCATCGGCGTTGATACTCAGCTCTCCATTCTTGGAAAATTCTAAGCTGATTTCAGGGTAGGCTTGGGAGCGGTTGTCACCTAAGTAGGCAGAGAAATTTTCTAAAATAATGTCCACTTCCGACTGTGTTTGAGCTTGTGCTAAGGCTTCACGCATAGGCTCAGTCGCCTGAATCGCCGCTACATGAGAGGATAAAGCGTGAGCCGTTTGTAATGTTTTAAGCATTTCGGGATGTTGCTCGAATGCCGTCGTTAATTCCTCTGTATAGGCATAATCATTAGGTAGAACCAATTTTCCTTGGTCATCAAATTGAATGGTTTGAGGCGCTTCAGGAATATTGTTTTGAGTTAAAAAGTTGGGGAAGACAGAAGAAATATGTTTTTGTAGTGCCAATACATTATTAGCACTAGGTAAGAGAAGATTAGACGCGCCAGAGGCTAAGTCGTTAACTGAGGGGGATTGGGTGAAGTAGCTATCTAAGTCGATCTCCTTCGTACCACTTCCGGTATCCATTCGATAAACGGCTGTGCTGGTTTGCATCGCTTTGGCTTCATCAGATAAGGTCACGCTTGAACTGCTGATCGATGGGTAAACCTTTGCCCCTTGGGGGTGAGGATTTACCGCTTGGTTGTTAGTGGTTAGAGAACTATTTATCACCTTAGAGGGGGTAGTATAAGCGGTGTTGTAGCTGTTATTTGTATAAATGGTCATGGCAAAGCTCAAGGTATAATCTATGTTAGCTTAGCTAAAGCGATTTATGTGCCAGTTTTGTGGGTGAAGCTTATAGCCTAAAGTTATTCGGACTGAAGGGGGGAGATAAGAAGAGTTACTGTTTTGCCAGTTTATATGCGTACAGATCCATTTGTTTGGCAAGGTCGGCATCTTTGTCGGAGATTCCAGATACTTCGTGGGTCATTAGTTGAACGTTTACCTTGTTATAAACATTAAACCATTCGGGATGATGATTGATTTTTTCGGCGTAGATGGCGCATAAGGTCATAAAACCGAATGCAGTGCTGAAATCATTAAATACAAATTGTTTGGTTACTTTTCCTTTATCTATATGCCAGCCACTACCCGTTGTATTGAGCTCATCAAGAAGGGCTTGAATCTGGTCGGCATTAAACTTATTGCCTGTCATCATAGTGCCTATACTGAGTATCAATCGAGTTGGGTCGAGCATGTTGATAAATGGGGTGTATCCCCATTTATCTATGCCAGTGCGTTTTTACAGATCAAGGTTTCGAGTTAAAACTTCAGCGGACTTAATAATACGTGTTGTCCGATAAAGTTCTGGGTGCTTTTCATCATCGGAGTATCCTACTGGATCTCCAGCGCCCGTATTGACGAACCAAGAATTTTCCGGACTGCGTTCATCCAGTAATTTTTTAAATTCCGCCGGTTTAATGCCCAGCGCTTGAGCCGCTGCATTGTAGGTGCAGCGAGTTTTTACTGCATTCAGGTAGTCTCGTATGATAATAATTTTATCCAGCATTAAAAGGTAATTCCTAAAAAGTTAATATTTGTATAGCTGTATTTACCTGTTAGCTATGATCGACATCGAACGTTATTTTTCGCCCCAAATTTTCTTAGCGGCTTCCGCAGCACGGATTCTATCTTTTTTGCTCATGCGTTTGCCTTTTACCGGCGCTTGACCTTTTTGTTCTCGAACCTCAATGGGGACGATACTATCGCGCTCAAACCCTTCTATTTGCTCACGTTCAAGGGTTTGTTTAATGCGCTTTTCAATCAGTTTAAAGTGACTGTCACCTTCATGGTCGATGAAGGAGAGTGCTAAGCCTATTTCGCCTGCGCGACCAGTACGTCCAATGCGGTGTACATAGTCTGCTGGCGAACGGGGTAGATCATAGTTTAGCACACAAGGGAGATTAGGGATGTCGATGCCGCGTGCAGCGAGATCGGTGGCCACTAATATCTTACATTTTCCTGACTTAAAATCAGCTAAGGCGCCACTGCGCTCTGCTTGAGTTAAGTCTCCGTGTAGTGCTTGTGCATTAATATCTGCACGGGATAGTTTTAAAATTACATTGTTGGCGGTACGTTTACTGGCAACAAAAATTAAAACGCGAGACCAGTTCTCTGTTTTTAGCAGGTGCTTCAACAGCATAGTGCGATTGGTACGATCGACCTCTATTGCGCGTTGTGCTAATTGTTCAGGAATTGTAGCTTCTTGTTTAATCGAGATTTCAATAGGGTTATTGAGTATCTCTTGAGTCAAGGTCCGGACACTGTGTGGGAACGTAGCAGAGAAGAGTAAATTTTGTCGCTGCTCTGGGAGTTCGTCAAGAATATCATCTAATTCATCACTAAAACCTAAATCAAGCATACGATCTGCTTCATCTAACACTAAGCTGTGTACGGCGCGTAGATCAATTGCGTTACGTTTAAATAGGTCGATTAAGCGTCCAGGGGTGGCTACAACTATATCGCAACCACTACGCATGGCTTGCATCTGAGTATTGATAGATACACCGCCATAGACAGCGAGTGATTTTAATCTGCGTGGGAAGTATTTTGCATATTGTTGAACGGCTTCTTCAACCTGAACGGCTAGTTCACGGGTAGGCACCAGTATTAAAACGTTAGCGTGGTTGCTACGCGGTGGAATTGAGTCTTTCATCCTTTCCAGTATAGGCAGCACAAACCCTGCAGTTTTGCCTGAGCCTGTTTCTGCAGCGGCCAGCACATCTTTACCTTCTAACGTCGCTGGAATGGCTTTCAGTTGGACTGGCGTTGGTTCGGTGTAACCTAAATCCGTTAAAGCATTTAACAGAAAGTCGGAAAGATTAAGTGAAGAAAAAGACATAAAAAGGTAACTGCTCAAGATTCAGGAGATCGAACGGTTCATTCTAGCAGAATTGAGTAGAATTATCGGCCTGTTCTTTTAAGCCTTGGCAGGTTCAACGGAAATACTGAGTTCTTTGCCGATGCAGAGGGAGGGAAACCCTATTTAAGTAAGCCTTGCCCTTAAGCGCTTAAGCGTGTTGAGGGCAAGGTTTCTATGTTTGATTATAGATCCAGCTCTGCCCAGATAGGGGCGTGATCAGAGGGTTTTTCCATGCTTCGAATCTCATAATCAACACCGGCATCTTGGCATTTCTCTAGCAGTGGTGCCGTTAGTAAGATGCCATCAATACGTAGACCACGTTTTGGATCATCAGCAAATCCCTTTGAGCGGTAATCAAACCAGCTAAAAACACGGTCTTCATCAGGGTTAAGGTAACGGAAGCAATCAGTTAAGCCCCAGTCTGTTAGTTTTCCATACCATTCCCGCTCTTCCGGTTGGAAGCTTGCTTTGCCTGTTTTTAACCAACGTTTACGGTTAGGCTCACCAATACCGATGTCTTTATCTTCAGGAGAGATATTTAGGTCACCCATAACAACGATATTTTGTTCAGGTGAGCAGTGGGTCTCTAAGTGACTTTGTAGGTCGGCATAGAATTTACGTTTAGCTGGGAATTTTATTTCGTGATCTACACTTTCACCTTGCGGGAAGTAACCGTTCATGACTCGAATCGTATTGCCGTTGTCTGTTTCGTAATCACCCATAATCATGCGCTTTTGCGCATCTTCGGTATCGGTTAGGTAACCTTTCTGTACATTGGTCAGTGGCTTTTTGGAGATAAGACAAACACCGTAATGGCCCTTTTGTCCATGGATTTCGACGTGGTAGCCCATCGCTTCAACATCGGCCATAGGGAAGGCTTCATCATGGACTTTGGTTTCCTGTAAGCCGATGATGTCTGGTTGGTATTTGTCGATAACGGCTTGTAGTTGGTGGAGGCGTGAGCGAAGGCCATTCACGTTGAAGCAAATTAGTTTCATCTGATCGCTGTCCTGATCGGTAAATAAATGAATATGAATTTTATTGAACAATTAAGGGGAAAGATACTCTGAAAGTGATTAGGAAAATCAATTAGGCTATTTAACTTTCTTAATTAGCCCTCATAGTAGTATCAATGTAAATTGATACTTATAAAATAGACCCATCTTTAAGACACAAGTAAAGGAGCCTGTTGTGGCGGAATATGATTTTGATCTATTTGTAATTGGTGCCGGTTCAGGTGGTGTGCGTGCAGCTCGTATGGCTGCTGGTATGGGTGTAAAGGTAGCTATAGCTGAGGATCGTCATTTAGGCGGGACTTGTGTCAATGTTGGCTGTGTACCTAAAAAGTTGTTTGTTTACGCTTCGCAATATGCAGAAGGCTTTGCTGAAGCTGCGGGATTTGGTTTAACGAATAAAGGCGTGGAATTTGATTGGCCCACTTTACGTGATAATAAAACTCGAGAGATTGAGCGCCTAAATGGGATCTACCAGAATCTTTTAGTTAATTCTGGCTGTGAGCTGATAAATGGTCGTGCGGTATTGGTTGATGATCATACTGTGGCTGTAGGTGATAAGCAGTATAGCGCTGAGCGTATTTTGGTTGCGGTTGGTGGTTGGCCAAATGTGCCTGATATTCCAGGCAAAGAACATATCATTAGCTCTAACGAAGTCTTTTATCTGGATGAGTTTCCTAAACGTGCGTTAGTCGTTGGCGGTGGTTATATTGCAGTCGAATTTGCCGGTATTTTTTCAGGCCTTGGTACTGAGACAAAATTGGTTTATCGCGGTGACCTGTTTTTACGTGGCTTTGATAATGAAGTACGTGAGTTTGCGGCGACAGAAGTGGCTAAAAAAGGCGTAGATCTAGTATTTAATAATAATGTTGAATCTATAGAGAAGCAGGCGGATGGCTCTTTGCTTGCTCAGATGACAGACGGTTCTAGTATTGAAACTGATCTTATTATGTACGCAACAGGCCGTAACCCTAAAGTAGCTAACCTTGGTTTAGAAACGCTAGGTATTAAACAGGCTAAAAATGGTGCGATCATCGTTAATGATGAGTTCCAGACCAATGTTCCTTCTGTGTACGCAGTAGGAGATGTGATTGATCGTGTTCAGTTAACACCGGTAGCTTTGGCTGAAGGTATGGCCCTAGTTAATAACCTATATGCGGGCGAAAATAGAAAGGTTGATTATGACCTAATTCCAACCGCTGTTTTCTGTCAGCCAAATATAGGTACCGTGGGCTTGAGCGAAGAACAGGCGCGTGAAAAATACAGCAATGTTGAGGTGTATAAATCGAGTTTTAGAGCGATGAAGCATACCTTAAGCGGCAGTGAAGAGCGTACCTTTATGAAGATGCTGGTGGATGCTGATTCACGTAAAGTTATTGGCGTGCACATGGTAGGCCCTGATGCGGGTGAGATTATTCAAGGCATAGGTATCGCCTTAAAAGCGGGTGCAACCAAAGAGGTGTTTGACTCGACTATAGGTATTCACCCAACAGCCGCTGAAGAGTTTGTGACTATGCGAGAACCTGTTTAACTTTCTTATAAGCTCTCCTTCCCTTTGAGCTTAGAGTTAGCCCGCTTTGTGCGGGCTTTTTTTGTCTATGATTCTTATAGGGTATTTTTTATATTGAATGCTCTCGCTATTGATTATTAAAGCAGAAAACCAAGGCCGATAAAGCTTAAAACGAATAGCAGTATAGGTGGCTTAAACTGTCTTAATATAAAGAATGCGATAAGCGCGATGGCAAAGTCGATATTAGATTGTACTGCGCTTATGAAAATAGGTTGATATAAGGCAGATAGCAGCAGCCCAACTACAGCCGCATTAACGCCCCAGATTGCCCCAGCAACCCTAGGTTGTTTAGCTAATGATTCCCACGTATTTTGTAGACTTAATACCAGCAATAAACCCGGTAGGAAGATAGATAGTGTTGCGACTAAGGCTCCTATTAAGCTTGCATTAGGAGTCAGTTCTGCACCTAAAAATGTAGCTAATGTAAACATCGGCCCCGGTACTGCTTGAGCGGCGGCATAACCGGCAATAAAACGGTCGTTATCAATATGTTCTAACGACTGTTGTAGCAAAGGGAGTACTACATGTCCGCCACCAAAAACTAAACTACCCGTTTGGTAAAAGGATGCAGCAAGGGCTACCCAATCAGAAATATAAGCGAGAGGAGGTAAAATTAGGAACAAGCTAATAAAGAGGATAAAGGGAGGCTTAGCGAGTATAGATTTTACTGTAGATGTAGAATTTTTCTGTATGTTTAGAGCAGTGTTTTCTATATGGGATTGGTGTCTGGATTCTACTACGCCATACACTGCCGCCCCCATCAATACAGCCATCTGTGTCCAAATATTAGGTAGTATTAACAGGGCGGCTGCACTAAGTATAGCGATACAAAGCGAACGTTTTTCTTTACAAAAGCTACGTTGCATATTCAGTGTTGCATCGGCGACTATAACAACGGCCAATAATTTTAAGCTGTGGATTAGGCCATTGACTCCACTGCTGCCTTCGCCGAATTGAGTAGTGGCAATAAAATAGATAATTAGAAAAGAGGGTAGTGTGAAACCGACAAAAGCAGCAATGCCTCCTGCTATACCTGCGCGTTTTAATCCGATAGCAAAACCCACTTGGCTTGATCCTGGGCCGGGTAAAAACTGGCTTAGGGCGATAAGTTGGGCATAAGCTTCCTGTTCAAGCCATTTTAGATCTTGGACAAATGTTTTTTGGAAATACCCCAAGTGAGCTGCTGGGCCACCAAAACTAGTGCAACCTAGCAGAAGAAAACGCCAGAATACCTCCAAAATTTTAGACATTTATATCCTGTTACCTATGCTGATTAGTCACTAATTGACTATTTTCGAATAAAGCGCATCACTGCAAATATTGCAGAATAAGGTAGAGATATGAAAATTATATGACAACTCTAAGCCTTAGTTGTTGAGTGGGATATGTTAACTTATTCAATCTGTTTGTTTTTAGCCTCAATCCATTGGGACATGTATTGAGTACTCTTCATGCTGTGGTGCATTAGCATTGAGCCAGTGAAGTTTTGGAGTCTGTGAGTTTGTACGTTGTCGAGTAAGGCTAAGATTTTTTGAATCAGAGCGGGGCCTGTTTTACTGCCGTCATATAAAGCCGTTAAAATTGGTCTCGCTGCTTGTTTTGCCAACAACCAATTATCAGGTTCACTATAAAGCGTCACACAGGCGTTGATAAACTCTTCATCATTCTTGGCGATTTCTCCCGGCCAGCTATAATTTGGAGCCATACCTTCCGCGCCAATATCTGTTGTTATTGAGGGTGTCTCGCATACCATTGCGTCTAAAAGTTTGCCTTTAATGCCAGCACCAAATCGTAAGGGAGCTAAGCATAAGCGTGCTTTTTGTATCACGTCGTAAGCATCATCTGCCCAGCCTTTGATTAGAAAACCGCTTTTAGGATTGTGTAGTGCAGTTGCCTTTGGTGGCGGATAGGATCCGTAAATATGTAGTTCTATGTTCGGTAGCCCTTTCTCTTTTAATCGTTTTCTAATCTCTGGCCACAAGGTTTGTATATATAGAACAGAATCCCAGTTAGGGGCATGACGGAAGTTGCCGATCATCATCATATGTTGTCGATCCTCATAGGAGGCAAGCTGTTTGGGGAGATGATTAAGGTCAAGCATAAAAGGGAGGTGATGAATTTGTGAAGCGGGCATTTGAAACTGTTTTTGGAGCAGCTCTATCTCATAGCTGGAGATGATTAATGAAAGGTCTGAACGATAGATCGCGGCTATTTCACGTTTTGCGATATCAGAGTATAGGTCACTTAACTGCATCTCTCTTGCTTGTTTTACTGCTTGATGGCGGGCATTTCGTAAACACTGCAGATCTTCTGTATCTAAAATACGCAGAGCATTTGGGCAGTTTTTTTCGACTCGCCATCCAAACTGTTCTTCCATCATAAAGCGGTCAAACATAACAATATCTGGTTGTAGTTCATGGATGGTTTGATCGAAGCGACTATCATTTAATGTAATCGATAAGGTATCTATTCCCTCATCTTTTAAGTCGACCATATGATCTGTTACTTGTGCAGGGCTGGCAAATATCACCTGCCAGGCTTGACGTTTAAATAGACGCAACAGGGATAACATATGGCTACCGGCTGCAGATGATTTAGGTTCCGGCCAGACGTATCCAATAACTAGAACTTTGAGTGGAGATGCCTGCATGAGAAATACCTATAGAAAAAATTAACTGAGCTATTTTACCTAGCCAAGGTGGAGAATCTACAAGTTGTCATGTTCGCCTGTTTAAATAGATACAAATAAAGGAGGGAATATGACACTGAAAGATCATTTTGAGTTAATGGCTCGTTATAACCAGTGGATGAACGAAAGTATTTATGAAGCTGCAAGTGAATTGGAGCCATCTTTGCTATCAGCGGATCAGGGTGCTTTTTTTCATTCTATTTTAGGCACACTTAATCATATTTTGGTTGGCGATATTATATGGTTGAAACGGTTTGCTGAGCATCCGTCCCATTTTAAGGCGTTAGAAGCAGTTAAGCTAATAGCTAATCCAGACACGTTAGATACATTACTGTACCCCGACTTTAATGAGTTAAGGGACGCACGTTATGTGTTGGATATGGCGCTTATTGATCTATGTGATCAGGTAGAAGTTTATGACCTTGCTTATCCATTAGCCTATTTTAATATGCATGGGAATAAATTCGAAAAACGGTTTGGCTATCTACTACAACATTTCTTTAATCATCAAACCCATCATCGTGGTCAAGTGACCACATTATTGAGTCAAAATGGAGTTGATTTAGCAACCACCGATCTATTAGCTATCATTCCTGAGGCTTGATAGGGTAAAAGTTGTTCCTCTCCAATGATGTGGGTTGTGGAGCAGAACGATGGGCTAATGGAGTAAAGATGAAGTTACATATTACAAATGGTGATTGTGCTGGCGATATGCTTAATCGCTCAGAACGGATACAGGGTGATGTACTTTGTTGGAAAGATCTATTACATGATGGTCCGGTTCTCGCGCTTCCATACGAAGCATACAGTAAGGCGCGTACCACTTATTTGATGAGTTTACTTAAGAGCGCAGAGTATTCGGGCGAGATCACTGAACAGATGATTGCAGCTGACTTTGTTGCTCGGAAAAATCGATTAGACAATATTGAAGTCTATGATGAAGTTGTATTGTGGTTTGAGCATGATTTATACGATCAACTACAGCTGCTAGAGATCTGTCATCGCCTTCTTAATCTTGGATTAGCGACGCCTCCGTTATCAATTATCTGTATTGATCGCCATTCTGAGGTCCCTTATTTTTATGGCTTAGGTAATCTGACACTTGAGATGATGGAAGAGTTGTTTGATCAGCGCGTTCCTTTATCACAGCGCCATCTTATAGTGGCAGATACTATTTGGAATTTTTTTACTGCCCCATCGTCTGAAAACTTGGCGAGTGTTGCACAAACCGAAATAGCTGAGTGGCCTTTTATGGCGGCAGCACTACGTCGATTTTGTCTTGAATATCCATCTATAGAAACGGGCTTAACTTTAACGCAAACTTATCTACTTTTGACCTTATTGCGTGCCCCTGATGAATTACCTGCCTTGGAATATACTTTAAAACAGTCGGAACTGAAGGGTTTGCTGCCTGAAGGGACTAGTGCTACTGAACGGTATTATGAGGTTCTCTCTGGGCCGGCAACATTTAGGCGGGTTTTTAATCACCTGCAACAGTTAGAAGCGGCTCCTTTTATGGGAGACCTCTCTGTTCGTTCCGAACTTAACCGCTTGATGAATGCCGATCTACCTTATATTAGTAAGTGTCTAGTTAATGGTGAGGAGGTTTTTTCGCTGACGGTTGCTGGGGCGGAAGCGCTTCAAGGCAACAAACAGTGGCAAGGGGGCAATCCAAGTGATTTCTGGCGTGGTGGAGTGCATTTAACCTCAGAAGCGTACTGGTTGTGGGATGAGCACTTAAAACAGTTCAATGTCTCAGCCTATGATTAGCCCAGCCCAGTAGGGAACCGCCTAGTTTCTTTTTTCGCGCTCTTGGTAAATTCAAATAATCTCGTTGTTGAGTTACTTAGATAATTCTTATCTTCAAAAGTAGATATGACGTGAAGGTGTAATGCTTTATTTTGTTGGCTTGTAAATGGATGTTGATAGCGTAAAACTATTTTTTATAGTCTTGTTATGAGGTTTAGTTGGTTCTAGATAAGGTTTGGGGAAATCACTTATATCAGGAAATTTAATAGTTTTTAGTATCTGATTAGGCTTTTGAATGGTTATATAGCAGGGGTGTGGGTGGTAGGGATTTTATGAGGGAATAGGAAAGATTTCAGGCCCGGACTGCGTTCGGGCCTTACTTTCTTTCTTGTTCCAGCAAGCAGGTTTTAGCAATTAGATCTTAGGCAGCGTCTCTTTAATTTGCGCATTTTACTTGGTTGCGACCACTGTCTTTGGCTTTATAAAGCGCTTTATCTGTACGGTCTATCAATTGTTCAGCGGTTTCCCCATGTTTAAACTGAGAAACCCCAAAAGATGCCGTAATCGAGCTGATAATTTCTCCCGATTTCTTTTGTTTAATTCTAATTGCTTGAATTTTTTCGCGTACCTTTTCTGCAATTTCGCTTGCAGAATCTATGTTAACTCCAGGCATCAAGACGGCAAATTCTTCACCGCCATAACGTACTGGAAGCATAGGCTCTGGGCATATATCTTTTAGAAGTTTGCCTACATATTGCAAAACCTTATCGCCCATAAGGTGCCCATACGTATCGTTAAAGCCTTTGAAATGATCTATATCTACCAAAATGAATGATGAGATAAGTTTATTATTTGTGCTGTTGACGAGTTGCGCTAGTTCAGAATCAAATACCCGACGGTTGAATAGATTGGTCAGTGGATCAACACGAGCATCCTGCCTTGTTTTATTTAGCTCTTCTTTGAGTGCTTGGATCTCTATTTGAGCCGCATACATTCGTTCTTGAAATAGGCGTGCGGTGTCTCCAATAGATTTAGTATGTGTTGATAGCGCATGAATAATTGAATCTAGGGGTAGGCTTGCTTCGCCATCCTCTTGTTGCTGAAGTGTGACTAAACTCTCTTCTAATACGGTATTAAAATTGGCCGTTTTTTCAGCTGTGTGGCCAGCATCTTCATAGAGGTTGTTAATTAAGCTGATTAAACTTGCTTGAATATCTTCAGCACCGTTGATCTCATCCTTGATCATATGCTCACGAAAAAGTTGTTCGCTGAGCATGGTAGGGCAAGTGCCGTAGGTTGTAAGTGTTTTGTCTAACTGAACATTCAATTCTGGTAGACGGTCACTCACATAGGTGTACCACAACGCATAATTGAGTGGATTGGGGGGGATGTTGTGCTTAACCATCAATGGGATGGCCTGACGTAGATATTCAGCAGCTTGGTTATTGTTTTCAGCGAATTTCATACTACCTCAATCGCTTAGATATAGTTGAACGAATGTTGCTTTGAAACAGGCTTTCTGTGAAATAATCTAGAAAGGTCGTTCCTTCATTACCCGGTAACTCTAAAACAAGCGTTTTAATTTATAAACAGTTTATTAAATAAATATTTAATTACAGTCACTTAAAGCTATGTTTCTTGTATCGGCAGAAGTCCTTTAATCTTCAATGAAATATCTTTTTTCTTGATTTATATTCATCGTCCAATATAAGTTTGATCGATTATTGATCTGATGGGTCTATAGGTAGGTGGCGCCTTTGGCCTTATAAAGATAAGGTTTCTTGCTACACTGTTTTGAGTATTAGTCATTTTATAAGGAGGGATTCTCTTTATGGCGCTGCTTCGTGGTATTCATTTTCGTAATATACGAGGAGATGTTTTTGGGGGTATTACTGCTGCAGTGGTTGCGCTCCCTCTAGCGCTAGCCTTCGGTGTTTCTTCTGGTGCAGGGCCTATAGCCGGTATTTACGGCGCTATTTTTGTTGGTTTTTTTGCGTCTTTATTTGGTGGAACTCCAGCTCAAGTGTCGGGGCCAACGGGGCCGATGACTGTTGTTATGGCGGCAGTTTTTACTCAGTTTAGTGCTATTGATCCGGTACAGGGGCCTATTTTGGCCTTTACTGTTGTGCTAATGAGTGGTTTTTTTCAAGTGCTCTTCGGGCTGTTTAGGCTGGGTAAGTATATTACCTTGATGCCATTTCCTGTGATATCCGGTTTTATGAGTGGTATTGGGGTTATCATTATCATCTTAGAATTAGCGCCGCTATTAGGACATAGTGGTGAGTCATCGGTGATTGCCTCATTGCAAATGCTGCCAGCAAATATTTTATCTTATCAGGCTTCGGCTCTACTGCTTGGTGTATTAACGCTGTTGATTGTTTTTTTATGCCCAAAATCAATAGCGAAAATTATCCCGTCACCCTTAATCGCTTTGTGCTTAGGTACACTGATTTATGTCACTTTATTACCTGAAGGCAGTGTGCCTGTTATTGGTAGTATCCCTTCAGGTTTACCTGAATTTATCTTTCCAAGTATTGATTTTGCACTTCTTGAAGATATGTTGCTGGCTGCAATTATGCTGGCGGCTTTAGGCTCGATTGATTCTTTATTAACCTCATTAGTGGCAGATAATATAGTTAAAGAGCAGCATGATTCCGATCGCGAGCTGATTGGTCAGGGTGTTGGTAATATGATGGCGGGGCTTTTTGGTGGGTTACCTGGTGCGGGGGCGACAATGCGAACCGTCATTAATATTCGTGCCGGAGGGCAAACACCTCTTTCTGGAGCTGTTCATGCCATTGTGCTTCTTCTTATTGTTTTGGGGGCGGGTTCTTTAGCGGAAGATATTCCTCACGCAGTGCTTGCTGGAATTCTAATTAAGGTTGGTATTGATATCATTGATTGGAATTTTCTTAAGCGGCTTCATCGAGCGCCCGTTTTTGTTGTTGTGTTGATGCTTTTAGTATTCGGGCTGACGGTTTTTGTTGATCTTGTTACTGCCGTCATTATTGGTGTCTTTATAGCGAATGTCATTACGATTAAGCATCTATCGGATATTCAGATTGATTCCATTCGAGTTGTTGCAGATCAACCTGATGATATTGATCAATTAAGCCCAAGAGAAAAAGAGATTCTTGTTAGCGCGGGAGGAAAAATCCTGCTTTATCATTTAGAGGGGCCAATAAGTTATGCTTCTGTGAAAGGGATGACAAAGAAATTAACGAATAGTCAGCCCCATGATGCCCTAATGTTTGATTTTACGTCAGTCCCTTTGATTGATGTGTCTACTGCAATGGCGATTGAAAATATTATGGTTGAAGCGTTAACGGCTAATCGAAGCGTGTATATGATTGGTATTAATGGGCCGGTTCGCAGTGTGCTTTCTAAAATGCAGATACTTAACCGCTTAGCTGATGAGTGTTTGTTTGATAAGCGGATAGATGCGTTAGAAGCGGCTTACCAACGCATCACCTTATCTTGATAATGTATTTGGTGTTGGTAGGGAATAAGTTGCTGTCTTAATTCGGCCAGTTGTTGGTCGCTTGCTTGGCCGGTGAGTAGCAACTCTTCATTCCAGTTGCGAGACAGTACTTCTGCGTGGCATTTCATGAGTAGTGTTTCAATACTACCGACTAAAGCGTGGGGTAGGGTTAAAGTAAAACGAAATTTATCTACTTTTTCTAATGTAGGTAATGTTTTTAAGGCTTCTTGGACGGCTAAGCTGTAAGCTCTGACAATCCCTCCAGCACCGAGCTTAATACCACCAAAATAACGTGTTACTACGATGCTGATCTCACAAAGCTCTGTGTGACTAAGAACGTTGAGCATTGGTTTTCCTGCAGTGCCTTTAGGTTCACCATCATCACTACTTCCCCAGCAGTTTAAGTCTGATCTAGGTCCTGCAATCTGCGCCCAGCAGTTATGATTTGCTTTGCTATGCTCTTGTCGTATGCCATCTAAAAAGGCTTTAGCGCTCTCTAGGTTAGGTGTATGGCCTATATGGGTAATGAAACGACTATGTTTTACTTCAATCTCTGATTGATACAGCGCTTGTGCGGGGATCTGCTGTTGATTCATCGCTCCAACCCTGTAGCTAAAAATATATGGCCTAGCCAATCTTGGGGAAGCTCTAGTTCTGCTAATGATTTTTTAAGCCCCGCAATTATCTGTTCTGAACTATTATCCGGTAGGGTTAATGGTTGATGTTTAGGCGCAGATAAGAGTATTTCTAGATTGACTTTGTTTTTGTAGTAATGAAGTGACAGGCGATAAAGGTTTACCTCTTTATCTAGAGATTGCAGGTACTGTTGAATGCATGGTTCGATATCGTCGCGCATCGGTAATAATTGGTTACTATGTAACTTTTCATGCTCTTCATCATCGTAGGTATCTATGTGGTAGATGATATGAGCGATATCCCCATTGTCATATAGCTTCATGCATGCGGCATCACCAATAAAGTGGCCTTCAGAGGCGCTAATGAAAGGGGAGACTTGAATGTGCATCTCTAACAAGCTTTTATTCCCCATCGCTCGGGTTTTAAAACTATGGACACTGATAATTCCTTTAACTGACATAACTTGGCTTTTATACTTATCAACCTGCTCTGGGGGTAAGGCTGAGCCAACCAGCTCTTGAAAACTTTTCCAACTAAGACTCCATCCAATTTTAGCAACCATTAATGCTACGGCTATAGCAGCCACAGAGTCGAGCCAAGTGATCCCTGACATTGCCCCTGCAACACCGATAAAAACTACAACGGATGAAATTGCATCTGTTCGACTATGCCAAGCATTTGCAATTAGGAGATCAGATCCTATTTTACGGCCAATTCTAACTGTATATTGATAGATCCACTCTTTTAAAATAATGGAGAGTAAAGCAGCGGCTAATGCGGGCCATTCGGGAATAGGTAAGGTTTCATTACTCAGTAAATTGAGAGTACTGTCGTATGCCATAGCGCCTGCGACGGCAATCAAAATACTCCCTAAGAGTGCAGTACCAACCGTTTCAAAATATCCATGCCCCCAAGGATGGTTTTCATCTGGTCCTTTATGAGAGATTCTTAAAATTACGATGACTATAAGGTCAGTAAATAGATCTGATAAAGAATGGATGCCATCAGCGATTAAGGCGGATGAGTGCGAGACAAGGCCAACGCCTATTTTTAGTAGACCTAAGAGCGTATCGATTAACGCTCCGATGATGGTGACTTTATTTGCGGCTTTTAGCTGTGCCGTATCTCGTTGCATTATTTGTCCATTTTAACTCAGAGGGTGAAGATCAAAGATAGCTTTATCTTAGCAGTTTTATTGTTTTCGATAAGCAAGAAGTAAAGGTAGATAGGTTATTTGTAGTTATTGAAGGTTATTTGAATGCTTTGTTTGAAATTGCCGGATAATGCTAGCTATTTAGGGGTGTTTAGGCGAATCATTGTTTTATTGAAAATATACCTTTTACACTGTTAATTTGTGTAACTCATTAATGTCTCTCCTATACATATTTTAAAACCTTAAATTACAGTATTGACATATTTAACATGTTGATATTAAAGAGGTAATTTGTCATTGATCAAAAAATGATCAGTTTGACGGAGCGCCTTATTTAATAGGCGTTTCATGACGTTTTAAATAAATAACTCACAAAGTTATCCACAGCGTATGTGGGTAGCCTTTGCTATCCCTTATATCATCAGTGTTTGAGTTTTATTGGGTATAAAAAATTGCCTTTTCTGTTGTATGAAAACCAACAAAAACTTAGTATCGTTTTATTAAAAATTTAGGATTGAATATGGAACATGGAATAGCCGTACAGCTGGTTTTACCTCTAGCACTTTTTACTATTATGCTGGGTGTTGGAATGTCTTTGCGGGTGTCTGAGTTTTCGCTGCTTTGGCGTCAACCTAACGTTGTCTTCGTTGGGGTTTTATCTCAACTTTTGTTATTACCTTTATTAGGTTTTGTTGTTGTCAGTGCTTTTGATCTCCCTGCGGCCCTAGCTGTCGGTATTATGGTGTTAACTTTTGCACCTGGGGGAGCGACATCTAATATGATTACTTATCTGTCACGGGGAGATACAGCTCTGTCTGTTTGTCTAACAGCTATCTCTGGTTTGATTACACCCATTAGTATGCCGATTTTAACGGCCTTAGCCGTCAGTTACTGGATGGGTGAACAAGCGGCGATAGAGTTTCCCATTGTTCTTACAATGGTCAAATTGATGGTGATCTCTGTGCTTCCCGCTTTATTGGGTGCCTTAGTCCATCATCGCTGGCCTGCTTTTTGTCTGCGCATTGAGCGCTATGTTAAAGCGTTAGCAGGTCTTTTTCTGATGTTGGTTGTTTTCGGTATAGTAAAAACGAACTGGGAGCAGTTACCCGCGTTAACTTTTCAGTTAGGGCCGAGCGTACTTGTACTCGTTTCTTTAGCTATGTTTTTAGGTTATTGGATTGCTCGCCAGATGCGACTTAATACAGAGCAAGGTATTAGTTTAGCTGTAGAGGTAGGTATTCAAAACGCGGCGATAGCCTTGTTAATAACGGGGGGAATTTTACATAATTCGGAGATGGCTGCCAGTGCGCTTATTTATGGCGTTCTGATGAATATTCCCGCTTTTATATTAATCGCTTACCGTTTTTATACATCTAGGCAGATATTTAACCGTACAGTGTAGCGACCTAGTTCCAACCAATACCTTAGTTTTAATCAATACCTAAGGTTTTATGGCTTTGAAGACTCAGTTTCCACCGTGGGTTCTTTAAGCAGAAGTTGATAATATCTTGAGTGTGGATAGGGCGGGTTGGACTATCTAAAGGCTGTAGATAAAATTCTCTGAAATCCATCTCTTCAAACTGTTCAGGCCGGGCAAGTTGCTGAGGGTAAACTAGCTTTAATTCATCACCAGAAGTGATTATTACCTTGGCATCGGCTTTTGGACTGACGCAGACCCAGTCAATGTTGTTTGGAAGAGGTTTTGTTCCGTTGGTTTCTATGGCAATAATAAAACCATGCTGGTGGCAGGTATCGACCAAGTTTTGATCGAGCTGGAGAGCAGGTTCTCCACCAGTAAAAATAATATAAGGTGGAATATGACTGTCTTTAGGCCAAAAAGAGCTTAGAAACGTACAGAGATCATCGGCAGTTTTGAATTTTCCACCGTTTTGACCATCAGTTCCGATGAAGTCAGTATCGCAGAAATTACAGACAGCTGTTTGCCTGTCTTGTTCGCGACCGGACCATAAATTACAGCCGCTAAAACGACAAAAGATTGATGCGCGTCCACTTTGTGCACCTTCGCCTTGCAAACTATAGAAAATCTCTTTTACGGAATACATTAGATTATGTTAGAAAGGGCCTTTATTTTAAAGGCGCTAAGTCTACACTGGCAGATTTTGACTGCAAGTTAATTTCATTCATCATCATATAATTAGGTTTAATAGGGTAGTTACGTGGAACTTAAACAGATAGATAAAACGATTTATAAGAAAAAACAGCGTAAGGTTGCGCTGATTTTGTGTCTGATCTTTGCGCTGATTGCTTTAGGATTAAGTGCTTTATTACGTAACTATTTTGGGAACCCAGAACAAGCAAACACAATGATCAATTTAATAGGTGTTTTAACAGGCGCTTTAATTACGATCGGTGTTTTTTCTAGATTTGTTGGGCGTCCCTATTATGATGAACTTCGTTATGCATGGAACCTTAAGCGTCAAGCTTTGAAAATACAGAATCATCGTCATCGCTGGGAAGTGTTGCTTGATGAAGGTGATAAGACTGCCGCTATTGTATTGGCTTTTTATTATAAGGCTACGTTACAAATTCAGAGCCTTGAAGGGAATGATTTTGGTTATCATGACACTGAAAAACGGGAAGCTAAATTTTTAGATCAATGTCAGCAAAAAGGTTTAGAAGCGGACCCTCATTTATATACGATTGATATGTTACTCACCTTAAAATAGAGAGGTTTATCTCGTTTCTATTTTATAAAGGTGTCGTTTTATATTTGTTCTTAGCGATAAATCGTCCATCAGTTTATTCTAATGTCTTATATTAGAGTTAATGACTATTAGTAGGCTTTTGTGCAAAAATCGTTATAACTATACCGAATAAACTTATAATAATAGAGGTTTCGACATGTTAAAGCACACAGTGGGTCGTTTTGCGTTAGTGGCGGCATTGATCTCATCTCCCCATGTAATAGCTGAAGGAGGCAAGGCGATGATAGCGCCGGGTCTTGTGTCTTTTACTGTTCAGCATGATGGTGAGCCTATTGAGGTTATGCGTAATCAAGATCCTAATAATACGATTAATGAGCTTTATAACACGACCTTTCGAGGTATGCCTCAGCCAATAAGACCTTTTGAGCCTTATGATGTTGAAACTATTGGCGAACGTGAATTTGTTGATTATATGCAACAGGCGGAAACTGATGAGAATATCTTAATTGTAGATACTCGCACCGTTGGTTGGCATTATCGTTTAACGATTCCAGGCAGCATGAATGTTCCTTATACCGTAATGGAAGAAGAGGAAACAGCGGCGGATGCTTTGGAAGAGTTTGGCGCAGTTAAAAAAGAAGATGGTAGCTTTGATTATAGCCAAGCTAAGACATTAGCAATGTTTTGTAATGGTTATTGGTGTGGACAAACGCCAGCCTTAATTCGAGCAATGCTAGAAGCTGACTATCCAGCAGAAAAGCTGAAGTATTATCGTGGTGGAATGCAAGCCTGGACAAGCCTAGGTCTGACTACTGTAGGCGATGGGGTAGAGTAGAGTATTCATAGGAAAGCCTACAGGGTAGGTTTTCCTAACTTATCACTTGTCCTCTATAAACTAAGCCTGATTTTTTTCTTTCAGCTTTAGGTTTATCTTTCTTTCGTTCGACTACTTGTCCCCTATAGATAACGGTATTCACTTCCTCAGCTATCTCATCAGGCTCTTCAATGGGGGCTTGTTCGGTTTCAATGATTTCCTCAGAATAGCCTATCTTTTCTAATAGATGTAATGCAGCCTCAGGTTGTAAGCTTTCTGCAATGGGGAAAAGCAGGTCTGGAGTAAAGGAGCAGCGCAGGTTTTGGCTGTTGACTAAAGTGTTGAATGCTTCTTCGTTATTTAGTCCGCAATAATTCAATCCAATTAATGCACCTTGATTGATAACAATTTGCCCAGAACGGTTTGATTCGGAAGCAATGAAAACGGTACCCGTGAGTTTTTCCCGGCATACTTTCAATAATGTATTTTCTAAAGAGAGTGGAACATTTGTCATTGTAAATGGCCCATAAGCTATAGACCTTGTAATCAAAAGCATGAATTACGCCAAAAACATTAACCTTTTGATTTTTAATGACTTAAATTTTTTTAACGCTTATTTTTGTTTCATTATGGTGACGATTGGTTCGTTGTGATTTTTTTTAGTGCATTTTTCTGTCTGGAAACAGGTCAATAAAAGGGGCGAGGTGGGAGCGCCCCCTTTGGTTTATTCAGGAAGGCATATTTCGTTGCGGATTATCGCCAGTATTGTACGAATAAAAAGTATGCTGATGACCACTGAAGATAAAGTAAGTAATACAATAGCTATATATTGGAAAAATGGAGATGGATTGTGCTGATACATCACCAATGTTGCTATTGTTGAGGCGGCTAAAGGGAAAGAATACGCCCACCAAGACATGTAAAATTTTATTTTACTGAATCTAGGTAGTTGTGTGAAAAGCAGTAATACTAAGAACATCGATGTATAAAATAAGATACGCGAAAAGTTGTCTAGATCAGCGTTTAATTTCATGTATGAGATAAAACCTACCGCTGGGGGAGCGATTAAGATAAATAGGGTAGGGAGCAGCTTTTGTGGTAGCGGCTCATGGAAGAACATACGGTTAAAAATGAGAGTCTTTAAAATAATCCAGTAAATAAACCCAATTGAAAAAAAGAACCAGCTTAACTCTATAAAACCATGCTCAACACCGGCAATGGGAATCAGGATATTACCGACAACAGGTATGAACCATGCTGGGGTTGAATGTTCGATTTTAAATTTTGGATGGTGAATCCATTGGCTTAAAGCATGGATGGTAAAACCTAAGTGTATAGTGACACCTGTTCCCCATAAATATAATGAGAGCTCCTTAGATACATGTAGAGTTGCGATACTCATTAAAATAAGACTAATGGAAAACGCAGGGAAAAAACTCATTTTGATGGGATGTTGATACTCTTCTACAACAGCGTTTGGGTATTTTTTGGCTTTTAATGTATAAGTGATAACAATCAGTAGTAGTACTGACGCACTTAGAATAAGGAGTGCCTGAGCAATCACGTCAGTAAAACCAAAAACGACAGAGGCTTTATCCCAAGCGAGGGTAAGCCCTGTTAATCCCATTACTACAGAGAAAAAAGCTGCAGGAAAAAATTGTAGTTTAGGTAAGTTCTGTTCAGGGCTATTTTGCATGTCTCTAACCATCATTAAATTAGAATATTCTAATATTATAATTATTTTTAAGAATTAAAGCCAAGTTTTTCTGTACACCTTTTCCCAGCCATAAAGTATGGCTGGGAAGCAGCGATTAGTTTAGGGTCTCTTTGCTTCACCACCAAAGGCCTTAATAATCGCAGGGAACAGTTTGGCAAACTCTAAGCCCATTTGAACCATATCTGCATCAAATTGAGCGACTTCATCTTCAGCGGCCTCATCGGACATTTTATCTTGTAGTTGGTCACTGAGTTTAAGGCGTTTGATTGAGAGATCATCTTGTAGCAGGATTTTTAGATGTTCATCCCATTCAAGGGCAAGTTTAACTACTCGTTTACCTGCTTCAAGGTGGGCAACAAACTCTTCATCTTCCAGTTGTTGACCTTTAATTCGAATAACACCGCCTTCAAGGACATTATCGCGTAACTCGCATTCATCTAACACTTCAAAGCCTTCAGGTATGCTAGTGTCACTTTCTAACCAAGTGGACATAACGGCTGATGGTGATTGCTGCACATCAGGAAGTACTATAGGTAGACTACCTAGCGTTCCACGTAGGTGGCTTAGTAGCTCTTCAGCACGTTTGTGGCTAGAAGAATCAACAGCAATCCAGCCTAAGCTAGGAAGTATAATTGCACTGGTTTGTTGGAACTTACTGAAAGCGCGGGGTAGGAGGTCAAGCACAACTTCATCTTTTAGTTGGTCTTTCTCTTTTTTATAAACTTTACGTGCTTGGTCGCGCTCAATAACGGCAACCTTTTCACCAACGGCTTCTTTGATAACGGAGCCGGGTAGGATCTTTTCCTCTTTGCGGGTAGCCACCATAAACATGCCGTGTACTTGGTGAGCGAGTAGATCTTCTGTTAAATGGCAAGGTGAAACCCAGCCATAACGGCTCAATTCTTGGCTTTTACAAGGTGTAAATGTTTGTTCCAAGAGCTTTTCTTGTAACTGTTCCTGTGTGTATTCGAAGGGTTCAGTTAAACGATAAAAGATGACATTCTTAAACCACATAGCAGCTCCTGATAGAAAAAAGGCAGTGCATAGTAGCAAGAAATGTTGTGGATGGAAGAGGAAATTATAGGTTTATGACGAAATTAATTATCTAAATAGGGTGCTTAGGGATTTATTTTTTTAAAAGCTGTATTAAGGGACTTATCGACATAGTATCCGTAGAGATCTAAGGTGTTGATGCCGACCATCTTTTCTGCAATTTCCTCACCTTTATTGTTGAGAAAAAGCAGTGTTGGGGTTGCCCATGCATTGTACCGTTGAGCAAATGTATTAGCGCCTACCTGTTGCCCGTTAAAATCTTTAATGCTACCTCCTGTATTAATTTCAAGCTCGCTAAAGAGCGTAGTGCTCTCATAATGACCACTTAAAAGCATTGGATGGATGATCTCTTCGGTAATAAGAAGACAGTAGTTACAATTAGGTTGCGAGACTAAGAGCATCACAACTTTTTCCTGACCTGATGAATTTCTACCAGTCTCTACATAGGCCTGCTGTAAGTCTTTTGTTCTCGGTATCTCCACAGCCCAGATCGCTTGGCTGATTATTAAACAAAAGATCGGTAGTAATCTAAACATGTAAATTCCGGCGTTTATTCTCAGCGTGGGGGCTGAGTGTTTATAGTTGTTCGATGAATTCTAAACTATGTTCAGTAACTTCATCCATATAAAGGTCGCGAAAGAAGTGATCAGCTCCCTCAATTTGAATGCTTTGTACCGCATCGTTGTTTAAAGTTTCCAATTTTTCAAATAGATCGGCAACGATAGTATCTTCACTGCCACTGAAGACTAGTGTTGGCAGTGTCGTTTTAGATAATAGCGTGGGAGTATCAAGGCGTGGGTTAGCTTGATAGTAGTTTACAAAGCTTGAAGCGGCTACTTGCGTATCTTCACAGTAGATAAAATCTGTATTGGTAAGCATGTTATCTGGGGCTAATTGACTAGCTTTTTCTAGCTGATCTGGCAGTGAGTGTTGGTAGCGTTTGTTGTAACTCGCTGCTTCATATTGTTCCGACCAAGTTTGCGGAGCAATTAAAATTTGTCCTTTTATAACAGGGTCTGAGTGTGTATCCGCATACCAAGCTGTTTGATTCCCTCCCCGGGAGTGGGCGGCTAATATTATCGATTGGCTACCTTGTGTTTTAAGCCAGTCCACCCAAGCAGCTATTTCAGGAATTGCATCGGTATGTTTATGGGTGTGAGGAGTTTTACAGTCGTACATACCATGCCGATTATCCAGGCCTAAACTTAAATTGATAGCTAGGCTACTCATGCCTTCATCAGCCAGTAGCTCTTGCCATGTGGCAATGATCTCCATGCCATTGTGGGCGAGTGTGCCGTGGGTGATGAGAAGTATATTGTTAAAACCGTTCTCTTCTGTCAGGTGCAGGTTGGCATTTAAGTCGAGATGCTTATATTTTAGTGTGATCTCTTCTGCATATAGGTTACTGGAGTTAAGAAGGCTGCTAGCAAGGAATAGGGCGATAATAATACGGAGCATAGAAATACCTAAACGGCTTGTTCGTCAATTAAGTTATAATGATATTCTTAAAAGAAATATGCAAGCCGTTTCAGTATTCTATTAGAGGTCACTTGTAGTGTTTAAAGGCCTTCGTAGGCTAGAAGCGTATGTACTGGGACACCTGCATCTTGGATTTTGCTGGAACCTTGAAGATCAGGTAGGTCAATGAGTGCAGCGGCTTCTGATACTGATGCTCCCAATTTTTTGATAATGCTGCAGGCCGCAAGTATTGTTCCGCCTGTAGCGATTAAATCGTCAAAAACTAAAACTTTGTCTCCAGAAGTAACTGCATCAACCTGCATTTCAACGGTCGCTGTGCCATATTCCAGCTTATATTCTTGTTCGATTGTTTGGCCTGGAAGCTTCCCTTTTTTACGGACGAGAACTAAGGGAATATTTAGATGGTAGGAGATAATAGAGCCGATCAAAAAGCCTCTGGCATCAATGCAGGCGATATGAGTAATATCACTATCAACATAACGCTGAATAAAAGCGTCAGAGATCATGCGCAATGCTTTCGGGTCTTTAAATAGGGGGGTTATGTCACGGAACTGTACGCCAGGTTCAGGCCAGTCAGGGATGGTTCGAATAACTGACTTCACATAACATTCGTCGTATGACATTAAAAACTCCTTGGAAACTGCTTGTTGATTTGGCTCAATGCATTTTAGGGGAGATAAAGGTCTAATGAACCCGTTGGGTTACACATTGAGATGGCTACTTTTTGTGCGACTGACGAGCACCGGTAGTCAATATGCCGGTGCTCTTTTATTTTATCGATCTTTAGCAGTGGCCGTTTTTACCACATTGAGCACTTACTGGTTCAGTCGCATCACTTTCTATAATCTCTCCAGATAATCTGTAGAGTTGCTCTATATCTTCTATATGAACCTCTTTACCTTCAACGCGCAGTAAATTAGCTTTTTGGAAACGTGTGAAAATACGGCTGACAGTTTCTACGGCTAAGCCTAAGTAATTACCAATCTCATTACGTGACATGGATAGACGGAAGCTTGTTTCAGAATAACCTCTTGCTTTAAAGCGTTGCGATATTTTCACCAAGAATGTTGCTACACGCTCTTCTGCATTTTTCTTTGATAAAAGAAGCATCATCTGTTGCTCTTCGCGAATCTCTTTACTCATAGTGCGTAAAAGCTGGCGGCGTAGTTCCGGAAGCTGCCCCGACAGATCGTCGAGACGTTCAAATGGAATTTCACAAACGGTTGTAGTTTCTAGTACTTTTGCTGAGACAGGGTATTCGTTGCAATCAAATCCGCTCATGCCAACAAGTTCACCTGGAAAATAGAATCCAGTGATCTGTTCTTCACCTTCATTTGTGATGGTGTAGGTTTTAACGGTCCCTGCTCGAATCGCATACACGTCAGTGAACTCGGAACCTTGGTTAAATAGGTGCTCCCCTTTTTTTAATGGTCGGCTTTTATCGATAATCCTATCTAACCGTTCCATCTCTGTCATATTAAGCGAAACTGGGAGACATAATGAGCTAAGACTACAAGTGTTACAGCTAACCTGCTGCAAACTGCGCAGCTTCCCTTCGTTTGTCTTGTTATCACTCATAATACATTCCTGTTGTCGTTATAATCGAGTGGCTACATTTTGATTATGTAATATTTCTGTAAATACGGAAAGTTAAATAATCCGTGAGAATCGCTGTGAGCTAAGGTCTTTTGGTATATAAGCATCAAAAGCCATGCATATTCTGCGAATTAGTAACCGACCGGCGGGTGATACGGTAATGCGTTTTGTGTCCATTTGAATAAGACCATCGGTGGTAAAAGCGCTTAGCTCTTGCTGGGCATCGGCAAAGTACTGATCGAATTGGATACCGAAGCGCTGCTCTATTGGTGCTTTTTCTAATTCGAAATGGCAAATAAGGTGAGTGATGACATGGCGCCGGATAATGTCATCTTGGGTTAAGCTTACGCCGCGTTTAATTGCATGTTTTTCGCTTTCTACTGCATCTGTATAAGCTTGCATCTCATGCTGGTTTTGATAGTACAC
Source organism: Neptuniibacter sp. 1_MG-2023 (assembly GCF_030547185.1). Taxonomy (GTDB): domain Bacteria; phylum Pseudomonadota; class Gammaproteobacteria; order Pseudomonadales; family Balneatricaceae; genus Neptuniibacter. The sequence goes on along the minus strand of NZ_JAUOQR010000001.1, from coordinate 253,961 downwards.
AGAACCAATTTGACTAATGGCAGATACCCCCATGGCAACTAAGTCACATTCAGAATGTGTTGTGTAGCCTTGGAAGTTTCTGTGTAGTTTTCCCGTGTTTTGCGCAATAGCTAATTCATCATCAGGTTTAGCAAAGTGGTCCATGCCTATATAGACATAACCGGCATTGAGTAGTTTACTGATAGTTGATTCTAGAATAGCAAGTTTCGTCTCTGGGCTAGGTAGTGTTGATTCATCGATGTGACGCTGTGGCCTAAAACGATCTGGCAGGTGAGCATAATTAAATACAGAGAGTCTATCTGGGTTCATCTCAATAACGGTATCTAATGTCTCGTTAAAGCCATCAAATGTTTGATAGGGCAAGCCATAAATAAGATCAAGGTTAAGTGAGCGGAAGCCTTGGCGGCGAGCTTCTTCTAAAATGGCAGAAGTTTGTTCAACCGATTGCACACGGTTAACAGCTTCTTGCACTTTAGGGTCTATATCTTGTAAACCTAAGCTAATGCGATTAAAACCGATCTCTCTTAATACTTGGATTGTTTCTTCAGTGGCTTCTCTTGGATCTATCTCAATAGAGTAATCGCCGGAGTCATCATCTAGTAGATTAAAATTAGCCCGCATCTGCTGCATTAACTCTCTCATCTGCTCATGGCTAATGAAAGTAGGCGTACCGCCGCCCCAGTGAAGCTGAGTGACCTGACGGTCATTACTATACCATTTGGAAAGCTGAGCCATCTCTTTATACAGGGTATCCAAATAGGGCTGTGCTTTCTTACGATTTCGTGTAATGACCTTATTGCAGGCACAGTAGTAGCAGACGTGTGCGCAAAATGGGATGTGCACATAAAGAGAGAGTGGCGCATTTAAGTCGGCAGAGTTCTGTCCTGTTGTCACTAAATCCGAGGAAGATAGTTCAGGATCGAACTGAACGGCTGTTGGGTAAGATGTATAGCGTGGACCTGAAAGGTCGTATCGCTTGATTAGATCTAAGTCCCATTTTATCAGGTTGCTATCCACGAATTTTTCCCTCGTTATCTCAACTGCTGCCATCACTGACAGTAAATAATCTATTAGTAACTAAGCTTGGTTTAACTCTATGGCTAATTCAGTATGCCTTGCCAAGGGATTGTGTAGAGTCCCATCAGTATAATCAGGCTACCAGAGAGGTGTTTTGTTAGTTTTCGTTGTAAAACTGTTTTTACCTGTTGTGCTAAAACGCCAGTTAAAAGCATAGTGGGCAGCGTGCCTAATCCAAAAGCGATCATTAATTGTGCGCTTAAGGTCCAGTCCGCAGCGGCGGATGCCCATATGAGTGTGCTATAAACGAGACCGCAAGGTAGCCAGCCCCAAAGTACGCCGAGCATGAGTGCTTGGCGTAATGTTTTAACCGGTAAAAAGTGGCGTGCAAAAGGGCTGATTTTTTTCCAGAGATAGGAGCCTAGATGCTCAACCTTGGTCAGACCTTGCCACCATTGTGCTATATAAAGTCCCATGCTGACTAACATTAAACCTGCAAATATTCGTAATGCGAGTTGTATGCTTGGGTTTTCAATTAACCAACTTACACTGCCGAGTAATGCCCCCGCTATAGCGTAGCTGGTAATTCGCCCGCTGTTGTAACCCAGTAATAAGCCAAAGCCTTTCATACCATTTGGGCTGCTAAGGGAAACTGTTGTCGCAATACCACCGCACATACCAAGGCAATGTGTACCGCCGAGTAAACCTAGCAAAAATGCGGTTGGTAGTGAGAGTGCTTCAGTCATCCTTATCCTTAGGAGAAGGTTTTTTTACTTTGGCGTCATCGGGAATCAGTGCTTCGTCATCGTCATATAAAATGCTATGAGCGGGGCTGTCCAAATCATCATACTGACCATTATTAACGCTCCAAAAGAAAGCCCAAACGGCACAGCTCGCTAAGATGATAGCGATTGGAATAAGGAGAAAAATAATGTCCATGGGAATCAATAACCCTTAATTTTTAAAGGAGTAATTCTACCTGATTTTGTTGTTAGGGGTTAGTCTTCAACGTTTCAGATTGATGTTTGATTGGGCCTAATTTTCTTTTCTTTAAGCGGTTCAAACGCATTGCATTACTGACAACAACAAGCGAGCTTGCAGACATTCCTAGTGCCGCCATATAAGGAGCAATAAAGCCAAAAGCTGCAAGAGGAAGCGCCATAAGGTTATAGAAAAGAGACCAAAATAAATTTTGTTTGATGATTCGCTTAGTTTTTCGAGCGAGTAAAATACCGTCCACTAAGCGTAGTAGGTCGTGACTGATTAACACTCCGTCAGCATTAGTTTTTGCTAAGTCTGTTGCGCCGCCCATAGCAATCGATGTTTGGGCGCCAGCCAGTACAGGAATGTCATTTATTCCATCGCCTACCATGACGACCTGTGCGCCATTTTCTTGAAGGTTTTTCACATGACTTAGCTTTTGCTCAGGAGAGACGCCTGATACTGTGTTATTAATACCTAAGAAAGTGGCTACTTCCTCAACCGCAGATGAATTATCGCCTGTTAGCATTTCACAGGTTAATCCCAGTTGCTGTAGATGTTTGATGGTCTGTTGGGCTTCTCTGCGAACTTGGTCGTTGAGCCTAAACCAAGCTAAAGCTGAATTTTCATTGCAAAGGAGTAGCCATTGACCACTGGTTTCTGGCAAAGGGGGTTGAGGTTGTGAACAAATCTGGGATGAAAAGTCTGGTTTTCCTATACGGTAGCGCAGATTACCTATAGACCCTTCGAGTCCTTGACCTACTTCATTATGGATATTGGAAGCGTTCAGTTCGGCTGATTTCTCATGAAACGCTTTGGCTATAGGGTGTTCACTATGTTTTTCAATCGCCGCTGCAATTTTAGTACATTCGCTTTCACTGAGATCTGTTAAGGGTACGATTTGCTGTAGGCTCAGATTGCCTTGAGTCAATGTGCCGGTTTTATCAAAAACAATATGGGTGGCAGTGGCTAGGCTTTCTAATACATGGCCGCGGGTAATCAATAACCCATTTTGTCTTAAGGTACCGGTTGCTGCAGTCAGTGCTGTCGGAGTTGCTAGAGAGAGTGCGCATGGGCAGGTGACAACGAGAACTGAGAGTGTAATCCAAAAGGCTTGAGAGGGTTCAACTAGCCACCAACTGAAGCCAACAATAATCGCTGTTAGTAGAACCGCAGTGACAAAATAGCTAGCGACTTTGTCGGCGACTTTAGCTACATGAGGTTTTTCCTCTTGCGCCCGTTCGAGCAAACGAACAATGGCAGATAACTGGGTCTCGTTACCTGTTTGAATGATCTTGATGGTAATTGGGTTTTCTACGTTAATTGTGCCGCCAACAACCTTATCATCGATTTGCTTGCGTATAGGTAGGTATTCACCGGTTAATGCGGATTCATCAACTGAGCTGTTACCCGCGGTGATAATACCGTCAGCTGGGATCGTATGGCCTGGCCGTATAATGACATAATCGCCTACCGTTAAGTCTTTGACGGGAATTAGTTGCTCATCATTGCCGACGATCTTTAATGCACTTGCAGGTAGTAAATTAAGTAAAGAGTTCCCCGCACGGCCTGTGCGGTGACGGGCTTTCATCTCAAGGAAGCGACCAATTAAAAGAAAGAAAGTAAACATGGTCACTGAATCAAAATAGACTTCGCCGCTATTTGTGATTGTTGCCCAAACGCTGGCGAGATAGGCACCACCTATAGCTAGTGATACAGGAACATCCATAGTGAGATGTTTGGTTTTGAGGTCTCGCCAAGCCGCCAGAAAGAAGGGGCGTGCGGCATAAAAAATAACGGGGGAAGCAATAACTAGGCTTGCCCAACGCATGAATGTGACGTATCTATTTTCAATGCCCTGAATGTCACCGCCATAAAGAGCAACCGCGATCATCATTGTTTGCATCATCCCTATACCGGCAATACCTAGTCGGCGGGTTGCTCGCTTCTGTTCTTGTTCTAAAAGCTGCTCTTCTTTATCAGGGTGATAGGGGTGGGCTTGATAACCTATACGGTATATTTCAGAAAGCAGGGTGCTTAATGGGGTAACTGTTTTATCCCAAGTGATACGCGCACGGTGGTTAGTTAAGTTAACGTGTGCTTTCTCAACGCCAGGAACCCCTTGAATATGATGTTCCAAGAGCCAAACACAGGCTGCACAAGTGATGCCTTCAATAACGAGGGAGGCTTCGGATAAGTTGTCTTTAGTAATGACAAAGTCTTTCTGGATATTAGGTTCGTTATAGAGAGTTAGTTCTTGAAGAAGTTGTTCAGGTAACTCTTTGCTTCTAATTTCAGGTGAACCTGCTGATTCGGTACGATGCTTATAATAGGTATCTAGCCCACTATTAACGATGGTTTCTGCTACAGCTAAACAACCGGGACAGCACATGTCACGCGGTTCATCATTGATAATGGTTGTGAAATTGCTACCAGGTGGAATAGGGAGTCCACAGTGGTAGCAATTTTTTGATGAGTGGTTGTCCGTCATTAGTTGTGCGCTGGTTCTAACTCAATACTATTTTGATCATAAGGCGGATGGATCTCCGCACGTAAGTTCCAGCTAGCAGAATCATCTTCTAAGATAAGGTAACGTTTACCTTTAAGGGATGTTTGCAGGCTACCGGTATATGAATTGGTGCTTGGAACCTGTTTTAGCATGATGTTTTGATCGTACTGTTGATGCGTTGGATGCACGATACTTAGTGTTAAATGCTTAGGCTTTTCGGTCTGGTTTGATCTGAAATGTACCATTAGATCGCCTGTTGCATTATCAAGTTCAAGAGTGCCTGAGACGCCTAAAGCTTTAGCTGCTTCTGAATGGGATTTGTCAACAAAGTGGCCCCGTGCAACTTTGTACATATCATCTTTAACTATACCGTCGTGGGTAATGATAGATAGGTAAAGGAAAGAGGTGCCATAAATAACGACGGCAATGATTGGCGCTAAAATAAACCAGAGCCAAGGCTGTCTGTACCAAGGAGCAATCGGTGTGTTGTCTTCTGAATTCATTGTTATATACCCCAAAAAAAAGCTGCAAGTTAAATGCGTGTACGGTTACACATTTAACGGGCAGCTATTCTAACCTATTTACCAACAAGGTGGTGCATAAATGCACCACCTTATGTTGATATTCATCAGCAACTTAGCGTTTCGGCGCTGGGCCAATAAAGCGGTTTTCCTCTTTTATAGAAATTGAAGGGTTATCTAATGCTTCAACCTCAAAAAGAATATTGTTATTGGCTTTGCTTAAGTATTTAGCTGGAATAGCAATACGTATAGGCAGATCCAATAGTTCACCGGACTTAATCATTACAATCTCATCGCCCATATATTTCATGCCTTCAAGTCCTGAAACTTTAATGCTGAATTCATGATCAATCTGCTCTTTGTTTGCGAGCTTGAGAGTGTAAGTATTTTCAATCATGCCATTAGAGGTTTCAGCGAATAGCTTGCCTCGGTCACGCAAAATATCTACTTCAAGTGGGATACGGCTATATAGTGTATATCCGAATGCGATAAACATCGCGCAGAGAACTGCAAAGTAGCCTATTAAACGTGGACGTAAAATATGAGTTTTATTCCCGGCTAACTGGTGTTCTGTTGTGTATTTAACGAGGCCTTTTTCATAGCCTACTCGTTCCATAATATCGTCACAAGCATCGACACATGCACCACAGGCGACACACTCATATTGAAGACCATCGCGTATATCGATTCCGACAGGGCATACGTGAACGCAGTGGTTACAATCAATACAATCACCTAAGCCTTCGGCTTTATAGTCACTCCCTTTTTTACGTTTACCTCGGCTTTCACCGCGCTCTTCATCATATGAAATGATAAGGGTGTCTTGGTCAAACATGACGGATTGGAAACGTGCATAGGGGCACATATAGATACAAACTTGCTCTCTTAGCCAGCCTGCGTTTCCGTATGTGGCAACCGCGATAAAACCAATCCACCACATCTCCCAAGGGCCTAGTTGGAATGAGAGAACGCCATCGATGAGTTCTCTTATCGGGGTGAAATAGCCAACAAAGGCAATCGCTGAGGCAATAGAGAAAAGGATCCAAAGTATATGCTTAGCGCTTTTTCGCATGAGCTTTTCTGTGCTCATACCTTCGGTTTTATCCATGCGCATGCGTTTGTTACGGTCACCTTCAGTCATGCTTTCGATCCAGATATAGATCCAAGTCCACACAAATTGTGGGCAAGCATAGCCGCACCATAAACGTCCAGCGAATACAGTGAAGAAGAAGAGGGCGAAAGCAAGAATAATAAGTAACCAAGATAACAACATGAAATCTTGTGGCCAGAACGTCATGCCAAATACATGAAATTGGCGGTTGGGTAGGTCAAATAAGACAGCTTGACGGCCATCCCATGTAATCCAAGAAAAACCGAAGAACATTAGAAGCATAATGAAGCTTGATGCTTGACGGAATTTTTTGAAAATGCCTGTATAATCTTTAACGTAAATGTGCTCACGTTTTGCGTACAGATCAAAATTCTCCTCAGAATTTTTCTTTTTCTTTGGAGTGACGTCTTGAACTGGGATCTGATTCATATCGTTGCTCACATACTCACCAGTGATAATTGAAAATCAACTTTGCTAATACCTGCTCAATGCATTAGCAAAGCTGAATATTTTAAACGATCTACAAAAAAAGGCGATATGATCCATATCATATCGCCTTTTATTTTCAATTTCTGCACTTACTTATTTGACAAGCTATATACGTAAGCGGTGATCAAATTGATTTTGTCTTCGCTTAATAGGTCTTTATGAGCAGGCATTACACCAGCACGACCGTTACGAATTGTATGAGCAATGTTCTCAAAAGAGCCGCCATATAACCATGTGTTATCAGTTAGGTTTGGTGCTCCTAAGATAGGCAGGCCTTTAGCGTCAGCGCCGTGACAAGCAGTACAAAGTGCCTGGAATTGGCCTTTGCCGCGTTCAGCTGCTTCACTATCAGACTCTGCTCCGCTTAGTGATAGAACGTAGTGCGCAACATCACGTACACCTTCTTCACCAAGAACTGCGCCCCAAGGTGGCATACCACCTACGCGACCATTAGTGATGGTGGTTTTGATCGTTTTTGGATCGCCGCCGTATAACCAATCATTATCAGTCAGGTTAGGGAAGCCGTGTGCGCCTGTCGCTGCTGAACCGTGACACAGTGAGCAGTTGTTAGCGAACATGCGTTGACCCATTTTAAGGCCACCTGCATTTTCAGGCTTTAGAAGTTCTTCAGTAGGCAGAGAAGCGTATTTTGCAAATACAGGCTTATATACTTCTTCTGCATGTTGAATTTCTTCTTCCCATTGGTTGTGAGATGTCCATCCAAGCAAGCCTTGGTAATTACCTAGACCTGGGTATAGAACAAGATAACACAGACCAAAAACGACAGTTCCAATAAACATCTGGAACCACCATTTAGGGAGTGGATTATCATACTCAGCTATGCCATCAAATTCGTGGCCTAGCGTTTCTTCAGTAGTCTCTTGGTGCGGTTGGCTCTTGCGAGTAGCAAGAAGCAGCCAAGTACAGCCAAGAATTACTGCTAGGGTAATTACCGTTACCCACGCGCTCCAGAAAGCACTCATTTTTGATCTCCCCCGTTATTGGACTCATCACCCAGTATTGGCTCGTCAGGTTCCTGAAGAGGCATATTCGCTGCATCGTCATATTTTTCTTTGTTTTTAGGGTTAAGTACCCAAGCAAACAACGCTAAGAATGTGATTAGCATGACAACCGGAATGTATGGACCATAAACTTCGTAATTCACGCGTTATTACCGCTTGTTGTTGTATTCAGAATGCAATTTGCCCAAGGACTGCAAGTAGGCAACAAGAGCATCAATCTCATGTTTGCCTTGCACTGCATCCTGCGCACCAGCGATCTGTTCATCAGTGAATGGAACGCCAACACTGCGCTGTGCTTCAAGCTTCTTGGCTGTATCTTTGCCAGTTAGCTTGTTTTCAAACAACCAAGGGTATGCCGGCATTTTAGATTCAGGAACAACGTCACGAGGGTTATACAAGTGAGCGCGATGCCAATCATCAGAGTAACGGCCGCCTACGCGAGCTAAATCAGGACCAGTACGCTTAGAACCCCATAAGAATGGATGTTCCCATACTTGCTCATTAGCGGTTGAGAAGTGACCGTAACGTTCCGTTTCTGCACGGAAAGGACGAATCATTTGGCTGTGACAAACATTACAACCCTCACGGATGTAGATGTCACGGCCTTCAAACTCAAGTGCTGAGTAGGTACGTAGACCTTCGATAGGTTTAGTCGTAGAAGACTGGAAGAACAGAGGTACGATCTCAGCCAAACCACCGCCACTGATGACGATGATAATCAGCAGGATCATGATGCCGATGTTCTTTTCAATCGTTTCGTGTTTGATCATTTCTATATGCTCCCTTGACCTTAAGCTGCTTGTGCAGAAGCATTAGCTTCTGGTGCAGTGCTGTTTTTACGAACAGTCTGCCAAGTGTTGAAAGCCATCAGAACCATACCCGTTAGGAAGAACATGCCGCCCAACCAACGAACGAAGTAACCAGGATGAGACGCTTCAAGTGCTTCAACGAAGCTGTATGTCAACGTACCGTCTTCATTCACTGCACGCCACATTAGGCCCTGAAGGATACCGTTAACCCACATCGCGCAGATGTATAGCACTGTACCAACGGTAGCAAGCCAGAAATGCGTGTTAATAAGGCTAACACTGTACATCTGAGCTTTGCCGAATAGGCGAGGGAGCATATGGTATACAGCACCGATAGAGATCATTGCTACCCAGCCAAGTGCACCTGCGTGTACATGGCCAATAGTCCAGTCAGTGTAGTGAGACAGTGCGTTTACTGTCTTGATGGACATCATTGGGCCTTCGAACGTAGACATACCGTAGAAGGATAGGGATACAACAAGGAAGCGAAGAACAGGGTCTGTGCGAAGCTTATGCCAAGCGCCAGACAAGGTCATCATACCGTTGATCATACCACCCCATGATGGAGCAAGTAGAATCAAAGACATAACCATTGCTACAGACTGAGTCCAGTCAGGAAGCGCTGTGTAGTGAAGGTGATGACCACCTGCCCACATGTATGTCGCAATTAACGCCCAGAAGTGAACGATAGATAGGCGGTAAGAGTAAATTGGACGTTCAGCTTGTTTTGGTACGAAGTAGTACATCATACCTAGGAAGCCAGCTGTCAAAAAGAAGCCTACAGCATTGTGGCCGTACCACCACTGAACCATCGCATCTACAGTACCAGGGTAAATAGAGTATGACTTCCACATTGTTACGGGAATCGCCATGCTATTTACAATATGCAGTACTGCAACTGTAATGATAAAGGCCATGTAGAACCAGTTGCCTACATAGATGTGAGATGTTTTACGCATCTTCACAGTGCCAAGGAAAACTACCGCATAAGCAACCCAAACTACTGTAATCAGTAGATCGATTGGCCATTCTAGTTCGGCATACTCTTTAGAAGAGGTCAAACCTAGTGGCAATGTGATAGCAGCTGCAAGAATTACAACCTGCCAGCCCCAGAAGGTAAACGCTGCAAGACCATCAGAGATCAGGCGACGCTGGCTGGTACGCTGTACAACGTAGTAAGAAGTTGCAAACAGGGCGCAGCCGCCGAATGCAAAAATAACTGCGTTAGTATGCAGTGGACGCAGACGACCATAGGTCAACCATGCGGTATCAAAGTTTAGTGCAGGCCAAACCAATTGTGCAGCGATTAGGACACCGACGGTCATGCCGACGATACCCCAGATTACTGTCATTATGGCGAACTGGCGCACCACTTTATAATTGTAGGTGGGGTGTTCAGTTGCTGTGCTCATGTCAGACTCTCATCAACAAGCTAGATTATGGAAATTTGAGTTTCGCTGCCAATTATCTGGGAATAAGCCCGTATTATCAATGTATTTAGGAGATTAACTGGGGCATATTGTCGCAGGAGTTGAATGTCGACCTAGGTATAGTATCTTTACTTCTTACGTCTCGGTTTTGCTTGTAACTTATTGAATTTAAAGGATTGTATTCTTTTCTGTATCTGCTGTTTTTTCGAAGTTAAGATCTATTTAGTGGCTTTTTTTGACCTATATCTATGTTTTTTGAAAAAGAACGGGGTTCTTTTCAGGGCTTTGTTTGACATAAATCAATTTCGATTTGTGCAATAATCAGTTGCTTTTATGTGGATAGGGCGCGGTTAGTGTTAATAAATGGAAAGCCTGTGAATGGGCGGATTATTCTTGCGCATGGCGCGGGAGCCGGTATGAATAGTGAGTTTATGCAAACAATAGCTGAGAAATTAGCCAGGCAAGACTTCGAAGTAATCCGTTTTGAATTTCCTTATATGCAGCTTATATCTGAAACAGGCAAACGTCGTCCTCCTGATCGAATGCCTAAACTTCTCGCTGCTTTTGACGAGGTGATAGCTCAATTTGATGATGGTGTGCCGTTATATTTGGCAGGGAAGTCGATGGGGGGACGTGTGGCTTCGATGTTGTTTGAGCGCTCTCCGGCGATTGGGTGTTTTGTTTTTGGTTATCCGTTCCACCCAGCAGCTAAACCTGACAGGCTTCGTATTGAACATTTGTTAGAGATTGAGAAGCCTATGCATATATTTCAAGGCACAAGAGATCGAATGGGTTCACTTTCTGATGTAACGCAGTACAATCTGCCACAATCGGTGTCATTGCATTGGTTAAACGATGGTGATCATGATCTAAAGCCTAGAAAAGTATCAGGTTTTTCGCGTGAGGATCATTTAAATCATATTGTTAGTTTTATTAAGGATTGGGTGCGTTGAACCTTATTAATCGTTTGCTTTTACAGTGTCGTTCCGGTTTTGAGAAAGAGGCTGCGGCGGAAATTACTGATCGGTGTGGGTCTGTAGGTATATATGGTTACTGCACGCTTAATGAGAACGACGGCTATCTCTTTTTTCATATTCAGCAAGAAGGGCATGCAGAAAAAGCGATACGAGAGCTCGGTTTCCACGAATTTATCTTTATTCGTCAATGGATGGCCTGTGGTGACTGTCAAAGTTTAGAGCGAGAGGATCGTGTTACTCAAATTGAAACCTTAATTGAAGGTTTTCCCTCCTGTTCTGATCTTTGGGTTGAATATCCAGATACGACCGATGGGCGGGAGTTGGCGACATTTTCGCGTAAATTCGGCTCAGCATTGGCACAAAAGTTACGTAAATCTACTTTTTTGAAAAAGGAGAAACCTAATAAAGCTCTCCGTTTGATGCTGTTTGTGTTGACGGGCAGTGATATTTATATAGGTTATTCTGCTGTGGCTAATTCTGCGCCTTGGCCGTTAGGGATTCCTCGGTTGAAGTTCCCTAAAAATGCACCTAGTCGTTCAACGTTAAAATTAGAAGAGGCATGGCATTGGTTTATCCCTAAAAATGAGTGGGATGAACGATTAGCACATGGTTCTCGTGCGGTTGATCTTGGCGCTGCGCCGGGTGGTTGGACTTGGCAGCTTGTGCAGCGGAGTATGTTTGTGGCCGCTGTTGATAATGGGCCTATGCAGCCTGATTTAATGGAGACTGGGCAGGTTAACCATGTCCAAGAAGACGCATATAAATTTATTCCAGATCAACCTGTTAATTTAATGGTTTGTGATGTGGTTGATAAACCGATTAAGACAGCGGATATGGCTGCTGATTGGGTGATCAATGGATGGTGTTCTGAAGCTATATTTAATCTTAAGTTGCCAATGAAACAGCGTTACCAAGAGGTTACTGCATGTTTTAATTTGATCGCCGAGCGGTTTATGAATGCAGGGCTTGGTTATGAATTGAGCGCTAAGCACCTTTATCATGATAGGGAAGAGATTACTTGCCTCTTGCGTATTCGTTAAATCGAACACGCAAGGACAAGTCTGTTTATATTAATGTTCATATACGGTGATTTTTTCTTCGCTTTCTAGCATTGGGTTAATCATTGCCATCATTTCTAAACGCTCTTCTGAACTCGCCCAGCGTTGCCAGTCTTGCAGTGTTCTATAGGTTGCAATAACGAGCCGATGCTTATGATTGGTAACATTTTGTAATGCTTCTCCAGAGATAAAGCCGTGTGCTTGCATGGCTCGTTGTAAGGTTTCCCGTGCAGCTTTGTCATAATGTATGACTAATTCATCTGCTATGTGACGTTCGATCATAACTCTGATCATAGCGCTCTCCCCATCTGAAATAACATATCTGTCTTATAGAATGGTTTATTTATGGCTTAAAAGCGATTTTAGTTAAGTAATTCGAGTTAAATTGCTTTTTCTGTCATAGGTAATTTGAGACAATATACGACTTTGTGCAAGAGACAAAAGATGACTGATATCAAAGCAGATCATATTCTAGACGCACAGGGTTTATATTGTCCTGAGCCGGTTATGATGTTACATAACCATGTCAGGGATATGGGAGTAGGGGAGATACTGCATATTATTGCAACGGATCCTTCTACTCAGCGCGATATCCCCAAATTTTGTAATTTTTTGGGTCATGAGTTGGTGGGAGAGTATGTAGAGCAGGAACTTTTTGGGTATTATATCCGTAAAGGTGAACGCTGATATCCATCAGATTTTTTTGAAACCAAGCAATTAATTTATCAACTGGAACAATTGCTTGAATCTGCTGAAAAGCAGCAGAACAACCATATAAAGTAATATGTTCCAGTCCGAGGCTTACAAGGTGAATGACGTAGTAAACAAAGCGCCAAAGGCGAAATCCAAAAACCGTGCTGCTAATATGGCTGCCCTGCAGCAGTTGATGGAAGCGTATCCTAAAACCTTTGATCGTAAGAATGTCAGACCTCTTAAAATCGGTATTCAGGAAGATTTGGTTGCTGATGAGAAGGTTGCAAAAAACAAGATTAAAAGAGCTTTAGCGAGCTATGTTCGTGCCCTAAATTATTATCGTTCTTTGCGTGAAGGCGCTGAACGTATTGATATTAATGGTGAAGCGGCGGGTGTTGTTACTAAAGAAGAGTCTGAACACGCTAAACAGAAGTTGAAAGAGATTAATAAAGCCCGTCAAGAAAAGCGTCAGGAACAAGAGCGGGAAGAGCGTTTGAGTATGAAATTAGAGATGTTAGTTAATCGTAGCTAAATCTCTTTCAGACATAAAAAAACGACGGCATGCCGTCGTTTTTTTATGTCTGAACCTAACTGAATCTAGCTTAGTTCTTTCGGTGAACCATGTAGATAGCCTTGGCTACCATCAATCTCAAGCTGAGTTAATAACTGTAGCTGGCTTTCGCGTTCTACATGCTCAGCGTAGGCTTGAATATCTAAACTATGGGCCACGCTGATTAAACTGCTAACAAAAAAGCGATCTTCTGCATTTTTGTCTATTTCCCTAATGAGGGAACCGTCAATTTTCACGTAATCTGGTTGTACAGAGTACAAATAGGAGAAACCATTGGGGTGAACACCAAAATGATCAACACCGAAGCCAATATCAAGCTCTTTTAATGCTTTTCTAAAGGCTGTTATCGCATCGGTATTATTTAAAACAGCAGTTTCATCTACTTCAAATAGCAGTTTGCCTGCAAGGGATTTTCCCTTTAGCTGTTTGGATAGCCAATCAATCAATGAATCACTTTGTATAGCTTCATGGCTTAAGTTTATGGTTAACGGGCAAGCTGCGCTCTCAATTTTTTGTAAGGCTAGCTCGATAACTGCACGATCCATTTCAGTCATAAGGCCAAGCTCTTTTACCAAGTTGATAAACTCGCCTGCCGATGTGGCTTTGTTATCGCGGTCTAAAATACGAGTGAAAATTTCATCTTGGATCGGCATTGAGTTGGGACTTTTGCTATAGACGCTTTGTGCTTGTAAAAATATTTTACGCTGATTGATAGCATTAGCGACATGCTGTTTCCAATCAGAAGGTTGGGTATTGGTTGCGTTCGCTTCGCTATTATATTGCTTCCACAATACACTTTCTTTGGTCGCTTCCTCGCTGGCGATTTTAGCATCGGATAGGAGTTGGCTACTATGACTTATATCGCTGCATTCACAGCTACCCACACTAATAATAGGGTGGGAGATCTCTGTATTCATAAGCTGGCTTAATAGCTTACGGCTTTCTAAGTCCACTTTGTCTAATTTAAGTTTTAATTGATCAAAGTTTGTATGGCTGGTTAATAAAACGAAGTCAGCACCGGTAATCCTTCCGAGGATAGACTGGTCTGCCTGTCGAGATACCTCTTCCAGCAGTGTTGCTAAGTGCTTGAGAAGATTGTTGGTTTTGTCCATGCCTATCTGTTGGTTGATCTTTTGTAGGTTGATCAAGTGGATATTAAACAGGGTGCCTTTACCAAAATCTTTACGGTAATCAATTCGTTCTGCTAGTTGAGTAATTGTTGCCCTTTGGTTAGATAGGCCCGTTAGGTTATCTTGATAAGCGTTACGGCGAAGCTCTTCAATATTTCGAGCTTGCTCTTCAAACATACTTTTTACGCGTCTAATCATGCGATTCATCGCTTCGACAACTTGGCGCAATTCTCGAGTGCTTGGTAGTTTTTCTTGTTCTATATAGCGTTTTTCTGAAAGCGCTATAGCTTGCTGTTCGACACTGTTTAGTGGTCTTAATAAATATCGAATTAGGCTGCTAATAGCTAATAGGCAGATGATGGAAAGAGATACAAACAAAATTATACTATCTTGAGCTCCCTTCCATAACTTATCGTAAGCATAGTCTGCACTACTTCGTACATAAATTTTACCCACCTGTTGCCATTGATAAGTGACTTCTCGATACATAGAGGGGGGGGTAATAACGACTAAATTCTGGAACCACTGGGGAATATCATCGCTAATCGTTGATGGCACACTTTTCTCAAATAAGATGCCTTGTTCAGCATTAGTTACAATGATTTGTTGGTAGAAACCGCTGTCAAAAATAGCGTTAACTGCGGTTTCCACAGTTGCGCTATCGTTCTCTGCCATATAAGGACCGAGGTAGAGGCCTAAGTGTGTTGCGGAGTCCTGCGCGTGAGATTCCAATTGGTCTTGTAGTATTGACCGCGAACTTTCTGACATAATATACAAAGTGCCAGAAACCAAGCCGATAAGAATGGCAAATATCGCAGCTATCAGTTGGTTTACTAGTGACATAGTATTGCTCCTCGTCATTAAACCTAGCGCAGGTTAATGTCTTTGTTTTCAATTCTTGATTGCAACTTAACCCAGGGTTTTAAACGATCTGATGTGCCGACTAATGTCGTTCTACGGCCCATTTTAGATATCCAAAGTTTATCACCATTGAAGCTCTGTATACGTGCAGCAAATCAGGGCGTTTTGACGCGGGTAAGATTGTGCCATTGATATTGTCGAGTATTAATGGGATAGCGCTCTGATTGGGGTAATAGGTTAAGACCATATGTGCTTGGTTATACTCTAATGCTTTTACATAGGCTAAATTCATTTTTTCTACAGGTACACCCAGTTCTTTTAGGGTGTAATATTTAGCAATACTGAAATCTTCGCAATCACCGCCATTTGTTATGAGAAACTCGACGGGGGTTGCCCAGTAATCTTTTTTCTTCCAGTGTTTTATGTCATCCAGAAAGCGCACTTGGTTAAAAAAATCGTTTACCTGTTCTAGCTTATCCTGCTCGCTTTCATTGGCCAGTGTCGTAAGCATCTCCTGCCAAATTTCTAATCGACGCTGTGCTTTTGCACCGTACTGCTTACCCAGCTTTTCTATATCTGCTTGGCTAAGGCGAATGCTTTCATCTGCACCCACTTGAATGAAAATCAGGCAAGAGAGTGCGAGCATAAATGCCAGTAGAGATAGATGGCATCGGCTGCTAAAACTGCGCTTGTCTATAGAGCGAACTGAATTCAATGTTGAGTCCATAACCTAATGGTCAATCACTATGTGTAGGCATCATGCCACATTGTTTGAGCAGTTTCTGCCAGCTCTGCGTATGTTTATCTCGTGCAAAAATATATTGTGCCCATAAACTATCCGGTTGCGAGTTAGATAGTATTAAACGTCGATAAATTTCTAGTTGCTTAGAGGGTTTCAAATTGTAGCTATTAAAGGAATCAATTAATTGATTGTTGGCTGATCTCCATTCTATCGCATATTTGTGAACCATAGCTAAATAGGGCTGAACCTCACCAATATAATATTTATAAAAAACGTTTTGTATGATTTTAGCTCTTGTGGAGGGAGTATTGTTAAAACACAGCTGTTTTTTTTGTAATCCATGCTCAATCGTTTGCGATGCATTCATTAAATGGGCAGTCAGCAATTGAAGCGAACTTAGAATTTTAGGGCCTGAGCGGTTGTTATATAAAATTTTATAATTAGATTCTAAGTTATTGAGTGCTTGAGGGATTTCCCATTGGGCACCTAGGCGCGGGGATTTAATAATATCGGTTAAGGTTTTAATCGCATTGATGCTGTTCTGCGTACTACCATCATCCAGTAAAGGTAATAGGTTTTTAGCACGTGAGAAGTTTAGCTCTATCTCTTTTGCGGTGAATATACCGTTCCATAGTTCTGAAGGTAGGTTTTCCTTTTTTATCTGATAAATAGTATCAACTTGGGCCAACAGTTTTGGGTCCACTTGAGAATCAGTGCTTAATTTTCTCTTACACTTCTCTAATGCATGAAAAAATATTAACTCATAATGCATTTTTTGTGAGGGTGCATAAACCTTACCTAAGGAGCTATTTCGTTCTGCAATTAAAGGTAATAACTTACATTCTTTTAAGTTCATAACGTCGAGTAGGCCCTCTCTGATCTCTGTCGTGGGGCGGATTAGGTGGCGACGAAGGGGGAACTGGTGACGAGAGGGGATATCTTCTACATATAGTTGATCAACCTTGAGTACATTGCTGATTCTGTATTGGTAGTTATTTAGCATCTCTTCAGGTGTATCTCGCTCACAGCCTGTAAGGGTTAGGGCTAGTAAGGTTCCCCATAAAAGGTGATAACTATATTGAAAGAGATGCATGTAAGGTCTGTTTGCTTTTCCATTTTAAACGAGAGAGTAACAGTATAGCGCTAATTGTTAGGCCGATTAAAAGACCAATCCAAAAACCACTAGGGCCCATCTGCGTAACAACAAGATCTGTTTTGCCTAAAACATAGCCTGTTGGTAAGCCTACAAGCCAGCATGAAATAAAGACAAGCATAAGAGGGAATTGTGTATCTTTGTAGCCCCTTAGAGCGCCAGAACAGGTGATTTGTACAGCATCTGATAGTTGGAATACTGCAGCTATTGTTAATAGGGTGGTCGCAATCTTAATGATTTCTACATCTGTGGTGTATAAGGTGGCTATTTGTTGGGCAAAAAAAGCGATAAGCCCAGAGCTGATTAAAGCAATAGATAAGGTGATGATTAAACCTGCTTTTGCACTATGAATCGCCCCTGCTGCATTTTTTGCTCCCAATTGATGACCAACTCGAATTGTCAGCGCAAAAGAGATGCTCAGTGGAATCATAAAGACGAGTCCCGTGAAGGTTATAGTGATTTGGTGAGAGGCAATAATTATTTCACCAAGATCAGCTATTAAGAGGGCGATAACCGAAAACATACTAACTTCGATTAATAAGGCAAACCCTATAGGTAAGCCTAAAGCTACATAGCGTTTAAAAGCATCGACTTCGGGGAGCTTCCAGCCATTTAGTGGAGATAGCTTTTTAAATGTACTGGCATTGGTCAGGTAGATAATGGAGACAATTAACATTAGCCACATCACGATTGCGCTAGCCCAGCCGCAACCAACTCCGCCTAGTTGAGGGAAGCCTAATTTTCCATAAATTAGCAGGTAATTAAGGGGGATATTACACAGAAGACCAAAGACCGCAATTTTCATAGCAGGTTGGGTTTTGCCAAAGCCTTCGATATAGCTGCGAATCAGTTGGTATAGGAGTAAAGCGGGTATGCCCCATGAGATTGCAGCAAGATACTCCATGGTTAATGTTGCTAAATGGGGTTCTACATCCATAAAAGCTAAAATAGGAGCGCAGTTATGTAGAAAAAACATAGCGCAAAGGCTTAGTAGAATCACAATAAGTGATCCTTGGTGAAGGGTTTCATTTGCTTGGTGAGGTTTCTCTTCACCAACAAAGTGGGCAACCATAGGTGTAGTTGCCATTAAGATCCCTTGGCAAGCAATAAATATAGGTAGCCAGATACTCGACCCTAAAGATACAGCGGCAAGGTCGGTGGAACTAAAACGACCGGCCATAAGGGTATCAACAAACCCCATTGAGGTTTGCGCTATTTGTGCGATTGCAATGGGGAAACCGAGATTAAGTAATAACTTGATTTCAGAAAGGTATTTCAGCGCTCTGCTCCAGTAAAATAATGGGCTAGTTTTATATAGTAAAGAAGCTATCAGTTTACCTTAGCGGGTATTTTCTTCTAAAAGTTCGAGTATTTGTAACGCTTCAGTTGCTGATTGGCCACAAAAATCTTGTTCAGCTTTAAAGTCTGCGCATGCTTTCGGTCGATCGGGATGATGGAAGATAGCACAGCGTAAAGTTTCTGTAAGATGCTGGCATCTGACACCGGCAGGTTTTTGGAGACTGCTGATACTTGGAGCTATACAGCATGCTCCGCACTTTTCTCTGCACTGCATAGTGTAATGTGCTTCATATAAAGTAAGAGGTGGGTATTGTACGTTGGCAACCAATAAAGAAAAAGGCCGATATACCTATCGGCCTTTTTAAAGTTTGAGCTAGCTTTTAGTTTCAGTCGCGAGCGGGTTGATGAACTGATGTCACCTATGGGCTAGCCTTTTTCAGGATCTAGTTTTAGGGTGGATAGTGTATATTCGCGGATTGATTTTAGGCGTTCAGGGTCTTGAGTAAGGTCATGGCCATAGGAGGGAATCATCTCCTTAATTTTTGCCTGCCACTCAGGTGACGCCAGTTGATCTTTAAAGCAGATTTCTACAATACTAAGCATCGCACTAACGGATGTTGATGCTCCAGGTGACGCGCCAAGTAACGCAGCTAAAGTACCATCAGCAGCGGTAATAACTTCAGTTCCGAATTCTAATTTCCCTTTACCGTTCTCATCTTTTTTGATGATCTGTACACGTTGGCCGGCGTGAGAGATCTCCCAATCGTTTTCTTTAGCTTCAGGGATAAAGTTGCTCAATGACATAACACGTGAACCATGTGTCTGCATCACTTCACTAATTAGGTATCGTGTTAGATCCATATTAGTAGCACCAACATAGAGCATTGGTTTGAGGTTATTGAGCTTCATGCTGCCAATTAAATCGAAAATAGACCCATTTTTAAGGAACTTAGTTGTGAACCCCGCAAAAGGCCCAAACAGCAGTGATTTCTTGCCATCAATTATTCGAGTATCAAGGTGAGGAACAGACATAGGTGGAGCGCCAATAGGGGCTGCTCCATATACTTTAGCGGCGTGCTGTTCGATGATCTCTTCATTTTTACAGACGAGCCATTGGCCACTTACAGGGAAACCACCATACCCATCAGCTTCAGGAATCGCTGTTTTCTGTAAGAGGGGGAGTGCTCCACCGCCCGCGCCTAAAAATACAAAGCGGCTATCAATAACATCAAACTCGTTAGTTGCGTTATTTTTGATAGTGACAGACCAGCTAGTATCTTTATTTTGATAGAAATCTTTAACATCATGGTTAAGAAGAAGCTCAAAATCACTTTGATCTTGAAGGTTTTTAACCATGTGACGGGCCAGTGCGCCAAAGTTTACATCAGAGCCATAACGTACCCGAGTCGCCGCTATTTTTTCGTTGCTCTTTCTGCCTTCCATGACCAGTGGCATCCATTCTTTCAGAACTTCAGGATCTTCACTGTACTCCATTACGTTAAATTGATGATGTGAGCTTAGGGCTTCGTAGCGCTTACGTAAAAACTCTACGTTTTTATCGCCCCAGACGAAACTTTGATGGGGGACTGGATTAATAAACTGTGAAGGCTCGGGTAGTGCATTTTGCTGGACTAGATAGGACCAGAACTGCAAACTCACTTCAAACGAGGCATTAATAGCAAAGGCTTTGTCACAATTAATGCTGCCATCATCCATTTCCGGCGTATAGTTCAATTCACAATAAGCGGCATGTCCTGTTCCCGCGTTATTCATGCAATCTGTGCTTTCGACAGCAATTTGATCGAGTCGTTCGATCATGGCTATTTTTAGGGATGGGTCCAGCTGCTTGAGCATAACACCAAGTGCCGTACTCATCGCTCCCGCGCCGACTAGCAATACGTCTACTGATTTTGTGGTCATAGGAACTTCGCCATTTTAATAATAATAATGGTTTGTGAAGTGACACAGGTAAGGAGGCTTGTGGCCGCAACGTAATTATTAATTATGCTGAAATAGCTTATTACGTGATTACCTGAGACTTCAGAGCCCGCAAACAATGGGATGATTATATTACAAATTATATTGTTGCAGTGCAGTTGGCGCGAATTATACGGGTTTTGTTCTGAATGTCTTGGTTTGAAAGTCTAAAGACGTTAGCCATTTGGATAATAATAGTCCTAAAGTATTATGTTTTTAGGGCGAGTTGAGTTGTTTTTTTAATATTGCTGACTTACATCAATACTTACTATTCTGTTTAGTTATAAGCGCGGGTTTTTTTGATATTAGTTTTTAGATATTTACATAGTGGATAGTCTGGACTAGGCTGCAAGCCTTATACAACATACATCTGCTTGGAGTTGTTAGTGGAAGATATTCTTGAGTTGTTACAGGAACGTAACCAAAAAGTTCCGGTGCCATTAGATCTACCGGATTATGATGATCTGGTTGAGATAGAAGAAGCGATTCTGATCTCTTTACCAGATGAGTATAAACAGTTCATGCTTGAGGCAAGTAATATTGTCTGTGGTTCTATTGAGCCAGCGACATGTGCAGATCCTCAATCTCATACCTTTCTTCCCGATATGGCAGCAAGAGCCTGGGATCTAGGCATGCCACGTGAATATATCCCTATTTGTGAACATGAAAATGGATTTTATTGTATCGCTGATACTGGACAGATCTTTCTATGGTTGTATGACGAGGGTATCGAGGATGAGTGGGGGTCAATATGGGATTGGGCTAAAGATGTTTGGTTGGAGAGTTAACCTATGAATGCTCAATTATTTAAACAGGTAGAGCAGCTGGCTGAAGCGTTAATGTCCGCAGCAGATCGAGATGATGAAGCTGTCTTTTATCAACTTTATGATCAGTTGAAGTCGTTATGTGAGCAGCACGTTGGTAAGAAAAGCGATCATCCGCTTTTCTTCGAGACCTTGGCTGATTTTACTGACGATAATGTGACAGCTGTGGATTATTATCAGCGCGCATTTTTAATTGCTGATTCGCTTAAGGAAAATGAGTATAAGGCTTCCATACAGTTCTCTCTTGCCCAGCGATTGATTGAATTAGATCAAATAGGTGAGGCTAAAGCGGCATTGGTTAAAGCGGAGAAGTTTGCCAGCTTTACTGTAGATGATGTGTTAAAAAAAGAAATTGCTGAATTGCATCAAACCGTGATTTAACCGCTAAAATTTTAGCCTAAATAAAAAAGGAGCCAATAGGCTCCTTTTTTATGGTTTAGCACTAATGCTAATCGATACGAACTGTTACGTAACGACCAGGTGCCGCTTCAATACCTTTATAAGTATCGTTGCCTTCAGTTTCTGGTGCGGCTACTTTTTTGCCTGCACGGCGTTTTAGCCATTCAGACCAGTGTGGCCACCATGAGCCTTCTTGGCGTTCTGCTGATTCTAACCAATGGTCTGGACCTTGGCCTAGCTCACCGTTAATCCAGTAGTTACGACGGTTTTTAGAAGCAGGGTTGATAACACCTGCAACATGGCCGCTTGCGCCTAGTACAAATTCATTTTTGCCTTTAAGGAGTTCGGTACCAGGAAAGGTGCCTTTCCAAGGGGCTATATGGTCTTCAATGGTGGATAGGAAGTAGCAAGGGATCTTGATTTTTCCTAAGTCGATCTTTTCACCACAGAGTGTCAATGCGTCTTTCTTAACCAATGCGTTTTCAAGGTACATATTGTTGATGTAGAAGGTGTACATCTTCGCAGGTAGGTTAGTCGAGTCACTGTTCCAGTAGAGAATATCGAAAGGAGGAGGTGTCTGACCTTTTAGGTAGTTATTAACAACGTATGACCAGATTAAATCATTAGAACGGAGCATGTTGAACGAGGTTGCGAGCTCACGGCCACTCAGGTATCCCTGATTAGTAACTTTGTCTTCTAATTTTTTAACTTGCTGTTCATCAATAAACACACATAGATCACCCGGATCAGAGAAGTCTAATAGTGTTGTAAAGAATGTGGCGGATGCAATTGTTGTATCTTTACGTGCAGCCATAACCGCTAATGCTGAGGCTAAGAAGGTACCCCCTACACACCATGCTACGGCATTAACTTTATCAGCCTCAGTAATCTCTTTAACTACATGGCTTGCTTTTATGATGCCGTCGTCTACGTAGTCGTCCCAGCTAATTTGCCCCTGTTCAATGGTCGGGTTAAGCCAAGAGATTAGGAAGGTTGTCTGGCCTTGATCGACACAGTACTTCACATAAGAGTTACTTTCTTGTAGATCAAGAATATAAAATTTATTAATGCACGGAGGGACAATTAATGTAGGGCGAGTGAATGTTTCTTCAGTCGTTGGCTTATATTGAATAAGCTGAAACATTTCATTCTCGAAAACAACCGTACCAGGTGTCGTTGCAATATTTTCGCCTAGAACGAAAGCAGACTCATCCGTCATAGAGATGCGGCCTTTATCTACATCACCGAGTAGGTTTTTAAGGCCATCAACTAAACTTTGTCCATTGGTTTCCAGTGCTTGCTGTAACACTTCTGGATTTGTCATGGCAAAGTTTGTTGGCGAAAGCGCATCAATATATTGCTGAGTATAGAACTCTAGCTTCTTCTGCTCGTTATCGGACAAGTTTGCGTTTGCTGCCATCTCTTGCATCAGCTTAGAGCTTAGAAGGTAGGACTGCTTGATGTAGTCAAAAACAGGATTCTGAGACCACTCTTCAGCTTGAAAGCGACGATCGCCACGGGCTGGTTCGGCAACAGCGTTGGACGCTTTACCCGTTAAGAGATTTGTCCATAGATTCATCTGACTTTGTTGATAATCGCTAATAGCACGAATCCAAACCGTTGGGTCTTCCCACGAACGGTTTGCAAGTTCAGTCCAAGATTGTGCAAATTGAGTAAAAACATCATCGCCACCAGAAGTGGAAAACATATCAAACACTTTTTGGGTCTCAGTGTTTAGATAGTCAATAAATTCCTGAGGGTTTGAGAGTAGGTTGTTGTTATCCATTGGTTCGCCTTTCTTTGTCATATCCGTTTTCCATCTAGCCTAGCTTCACATAGTCTTTATGAGTAGGAGGCGGGATTAAGGGCAATAATTACCAGTTTTCAGCATATTCGCACAGATTTTTCTTTGCAAGAATACAAGAGCGTAGATTTAATAGAATAGCATATTATTGTGCAGTGCAACAAATCAAGCTATTCATTGGTCGATGGCACTTAGGTGTTACGACTAAATAATATGTTCATTGTCGATCTTAGCAGCAATATATTGCAGTATTTTGTACTACTCATCTGCTGAGCTGTATAAGAGTTATTTGTGTTGATTGAAGTGAGTTTTAAAGTAACTGCTTAGACGGCTGCTTATTGATCTCCTATGTTAGGTGAAACGAGTAGTTCTTATATCTGCCATTTAGACCCACTGTTTTTTTGCTGACTTGATTAGTATAGGCGACGATCTTATTTTTATTTAATAATTTAGCTGGTGTATTTTACGGAGGGAGTGTTTTAGCAAGACAATCTTAAAAAGATTTAATTAAATATTAATTTGATGTAGGAAGGGTATGCGGGAATTAGAGTTAATGGGAACCTTAGGTTGTCACCTATGTGAGGTTGCTGAGGCTGTTGTTACTTCAGTGGTCAATATGGACATGTATGCCATCTATCAGGTTGATATTGCTGAAGATGATGACTTAATGGAGAAGTACGCTTTAACGATTCCGGTATTAGTTGATCTACAGACAGGCAAAGAGCTTATGTGGCCATTTGATGGTTGCCAGCTGGCTGCTTTTTTAAACGAGCTATCCGTTTAGGTTATTAGGTTCCTATATTTTTTTACTGGTATTTAATCGTTGATATTAAAAAAGTCGAGGGTAGTTTTCTGAACATCATGGTTCAGCTCTTCCAATGTTTTATCCACAAGTGTGGCGACTACTGCGGCAATATGAGGTAAATGACTCGGAATGTTGCGTCTAGATTTTGGTTTAGGCTTTAAATCTCTTGGCAGTAGGTAGGGTGCATCTGTTTCGAGCATTAAGCGATTAGAAGGGATCTCCTTGACTAGTTTTTGCAATTCTAAGCCTCTACGTTCGTCACAAATCCAGCCGGTTATGCCTATATGGAGATCTAAATCTAAATAGTTATATAACTCCTGTTTTGAGCCGGTAAAACAGTGTGCTACAGCGTGAGTAAAATCATCGCGGTGGGACTTGAGTATTTCCAACTGTTTTTTGTGGGCATCTCTTTCATGTAGAAAGAGGGGGAGTTTGTGGGTAGAGGCTATCTCTAACTGTGAAACAAAGTTTAATATTTGCTGTGCTGCGGTTGATAAGTTGCGATTGAAATCTAAACCCGTTTCACCTAAAGCCACGACGCTGGTTTCTTTTGTTAGTGTATTTAATTCCGCGAAGTCTGCGGCTGAATGGTCTTTTGCATAGTGAGGATGAATGCCTACTGTGCAAAATAGCTGTTTAGGGTAGCGCTGGCATAACTGAATAGCGTCTAATGAATCTTGAAGGGTTGTACCAGTAATAATAAGTTTATTTATACCATCGGTAAGTGCTTGCTCAATTACCTCATGCCTGTCTTTATCAAAACTACTATCCGTTAAATTTACGCCGATATCGGTCCAAAAACAGTTGTTCATTCAAATAGCCTGATCAATAGAAAAATATCTAGGGGTGAAGTTGTCACCGCTAGATATTTTAGTGGATATGGTTTGTCGGTTTTACAGCGCTGTCGCTTTGTTTTGGTTTAACGCTAATAATTCAATCTGTTTTTCTGTCAGTAGGCTGGCTTCACGTCCTGCTAAACGATCGTAAATAACTCGAAATGCCAGCACATTCTGTACATATCTACGGGTTTCTTTGAATGGAATAGTTTCGATCCATATATCTAAAGGAAGATCGCCGCGCTGTTGGAGCCACCGTTTTACGCGATGGGGGCCTGCATTGTAAGCGGCAGCCGCAAATGCAGGGTTATTATCAAAGCGTTTTAGCATATCGCCTAAATAAGCAGAGCCCAAGGTTATATTCGTTTCTGGATCATAAAGCTGAGATGTCTTTTTATAGGGTACTTTGTGCTTTTGGGCTGTTTGTTTTGCTGTCTTAGGCATAAGTTGCATAAGTCCTCTGGCCCCTACACGTGATTGTGCATTATAGAGAAATGCACTTTCTTGACGGGCTATAGCCATGGGAAAGCTTAGGTCCAGCTCATTTTTTAAAGCGTGGGTTTTGAATAATTTGCTGTGAGGTTGAGGGAAACGTAAATCGATATGATCCCAGCGTTCCGTTTTAGCCGCATTAATAATGGCTTGTAAGTACCAACCCCAAGATTTCGCTAAGTAGCCAGCGATATTTTTTTCTTCGGGTGTCATTTTTGATAGGGCTAAATTCCATTCGCGGTTAGCTTCTATCAATCGACCTAATTTAAACAGCTCTCTGGCTCGAGCTACTGCCGGTTTATTTGATAGCTGAGTGAGTTGCTCCGATGAGAGAGGTTCATCAATGGCATTCAGCTGGAAGGGACTTTTGTTGAGCTCCGCCGCGAGGAAGCCGTAAAAGCTCCTATCTTTAGATAGATCCGCTAATTGCTGCTTCGCCTGATTTTTGTCGGGTGATAAATTTCGTTCGGCAATCAAGTTCCAGTATTGCCATTTTGGGTCCGCTTTACCCTTTTCGCTGAGGTGTGCGATGCCTATTTGGACGGTCTTCCAATCCTGTTTGGCGAGTGCATTTCGAATACGAGTTTCAGTTAAGGGCTCAATTTTATATTCAGGGTCTAGTAGATGAGATAACTTAATCGCTTGGCTATGGTAGTTAGCATTTAGGCGAATCCCCATATATTCAGTAACAGATAGCTGCTCTTCTTGGCTCATCAGCTTATTTCGCACTTTTACCCAAGCTTGGGTGGCGCTAATGGGTTGTGTGCGATACCAGCGTTTGTAAATTAACTTTGCAACTTTGCCTCGATTTTCTTTTGGTAGGAGGGATAATGCTTTTTTGCTGATGCTTTCAGGCTTGTTATAGAGCGCCCAAAACTGCTGAGTTTGTTGTTTTTGCTTTTTGTTTGTGATTTTTTTATCGATATATCGAGCGAGTTTAATATTATTTTCTTCGATGCTAAGCCAGAAACGCTCAAAAGCTTCATTTGATGTAGGTCTGCCTGTTGCCATCCACTCTTTAAATAAGGGATCGCAAGTCTTTGGCTGAGATTTTCCTACGACCCAAAGTTCTTTAGCTTTATATAGAGCCTCTTTTTTCTGTTTTGCTGTCCCATTCAAAAACGCTTGAAGTTGCATACATTGATAATGGGTGTGATCTATAGGGTGGAGACTGAAATGCTGAGAATAGGAGTTCCACTCCTTTTGTCTGTTCAGGTGTTTGAGCCAGGTTTTATTGAGTCGCTGTGCTATAGGTAGCTCATGATTTTTTTCAATAAACGCATTAATTTTTTCAGGTTTTGAGTTTGTGAGATTTTTTAATATCTCTTGATAGTCTAGGTAAGGAGCTAGAGGGTATTCATCGAGTTGTGCGCGTAGTTTTGCATACGCTTCTGTTTTGTTCTGTTGTAAAAGTGATTCGGCCTCAAGAAACTGTTTACGTAATGTTTCTGTAGACGCATTGATAGTTGTTGCAAGAGTTAATAGTGTAAAACATAAAAAAACGATGAATTTGTGCATAACACGATACATTTACCAAGCCCTATGTGATGTTCCGTTACCTATTTATACGGCAGTTTGAGGTTATTATTAAATAATAATTTGCCTGAATGCAGCATTTTCATGCATATCTAGTAAAAACCAGTAGAATAGCGCCTTCATAGAACAAAAGCTGAACAAACATGCCACTTATTAGACTCGATAAAATATCAATCGCCTTTGGCGCGAACCCTCTTTTAGATAATGTTGATTTTCAAATAGATCCCGGAGAAAGGGTTGCTTTAGTTGGATTAAATGGTGCGGGCAAGTCCACACTGCTCAAAATCGTTGCGGGCCATCATAAAGCGGATGGGGGCAAATTCTGGGTAGCACCTACCTGTCGAATCGCTGAACTTCCCCAAGCTATGCCAGCCGCAGATGAACGCTTAGTTCGAGATGTCGTGACGGCGGGGCTGCAAGATATTCTTAAGCTAAGAGAGGCTTATGATGAATTAGCTTCATCTGCAGAAGTGGATATGAACAAGCTTGATCACCTTCAGCATGAGATTGAAGCGGTTGATGGTTGGCATCTAGAGCAAAGGGTACAGCGAGTTATTGAGCAGCTTGAGCTTCCTGGCGATAAGTTAATGTCTGAGCTTTCTGGTGGTTGGCGTCGTAGAACGGCTTTAGGTGCGGCTCTAGTTCAGCAGCCTGATTTGTTGCTGCTCGATGAGCCAACAAACCATTTGGATATTGAAACTATTGAGTGGTTAGAGCAACAGTTGCTTGAGTTTAGGGGCGGATTATTAATTATTTCCCATGACCGAGCATTGGTGGATAGATTAGCGACCCGCATTATTGAATTGGATCGGGGGAATTTATCTTCGTTTCCGGGTAGTTATTCAGCCTACATGGAACTTAAACAGAAGATGTTAGAGGACGAAGAGAAGCAAAATGCACTCTTTGATAAGCGTTTAGCACAGGAAGAAACTTGGATCAGGCAGGGGATTAAAGCCCGCCGAACCCGTAATGAAGGGCGTGTTCGTGCCTTGAAACAAATGCGTAATGATCGCTCAGATCGACGCGAACGGGGTGGTAAAGCTAAATTCTCGCTCGAAGAGGCGGCTCGTAGCGGTAAGATTGTTGCTGAGTTAAAAGATGTTAGTTTAGGTTTTAATGATAAAACCCTCTTCAGTCATTTTGATTTCACACTTTTACGTGGTGATCGTGTTGGCTTAATCGGACCTAATGGTGCGGGTAAGAGTAGTTTGTTAGGTGTGTTATTAGGTAAACAAGCGCCAGATAGCGGTCAGGTTAAATTAGGGACTAATATTGAAGTTGCGTATTTTGATCAATTGCGTGCCCAAGTCGACCCTGAAAAAACAGTAATGGATAATATTGCTGAAGGGCGCGAGAGCATCACTATCAATGGTAAACAGCGCCACCTTATTAGCTATCTAAATGATTTCATGTTTGCCCCAGAGCGAGCTAGGACACCCGTCAAAGCATTATCGGGTGGTGAGACTAACCGAGTATTACTGGCAAAGCTTTTTAGCCAACCAGCTAATCTACTGGTGCTCGATGAGCCTACAAACGATCTAGATATAGAAACCTTAGAGCTGTTAGAAGAGATAATCCTTGATTTTGATGGCACTATTTTGCTGGTAAGTCATGACCGTTCATTCCTTGATAATGTAGTAACAAGCACATTGGTTTTTGAGGGTGATGGCGAGCTAAATGAATATGTAGGGGGGTATCAAGATTGGCTTCGTCAGCGGCCGAGTCTGGTAAAAAACACACCTAAAAAGCCTTCTAAAGCCGATAGTAGTCCGGTTGTTGAAAAACCACCTAAAAAGAAAAAATTAAGCTATAAAGTGCAGCGAGAACTTGATGAGTTACCCGCTTTATTGGAAGCTGCTGAGGCGAAATTAGCGGGGCTACAAGAGCAAACCGCTAAGGCGGATTTTTATCAGCAAAACCAAGATGTAGTGAGTTCTATACTTGAGGAAATGCAAGCTCAAGAGCAAGTAGTGGAAACACTGATGGAACGCTGGGTTGAGCTTGAAGCTATGCAGGAGGAGGACTAGCCTCCTCTCTACTTGGTAAGCCTTACAAAGGAGAGGTTATTCAGCCTCTTCTTTTATACGTATCGCAAGTACATCACAAGTTGCACCGTGCAGAATGCCATTAGCTGTAGAGCCTAATAGCAGTGCAATACCATGGCGGCCGTGACTACCGACAATGATTAGATCAATGGCTAGCTCATTAGCAATACGGTGGATCTCAGATTCAGTTTGGCCGGTTGCTACTTGTTTTGTTGTAACAGGGTAGCCTAGTGATTCACAGAATGCTTCAAGCTTGTTTTTCGCATGTTCATCAAGTTGTTCTTGGATGGAGGTTAAATCCATCGGCACATCACCGCCGTAAGCAAAGCTTAGTGGCTCTATTACATGCACAATATGTAGTTCTGCCTGATTTGTTGAAGCAATCTCACGAGCTTTGTCTTGTAGTTGTTCCGATTCAGTGGACAGATCCAGAGCGAGCAAAATTCTTTTATAAATACTCATGATTATTTCCTTGAAGTGCTTATCGGTCACATGCTGAGCCTATTTACAGAGCTCAACACTCATTGTTAATCAGATTAGCATAGAGCGTGTGGCTTAGTACTCTGTTAAACTTCATGGCATTGATATTTATCAATTAACTAAAGTATACCAGAACCCTAAGTCGCTTATTTATAACTGATTTTAAGCCTCTTTGCTTACACTTAAACGGAGTACCGTTCATGAAATGGATGATCATAATCGTTATTATGATGTCACTCATTGGTTCAATGATGTGGGTAATGCCTACGCCACGACAGAAGTATCAGGCTGCACTGAGAATGAAAGCTAAGAAAATGGGTTTTCTTGTTCAGTTAGAAAGGCTGACAGCTCCTCGGGCTAAAGGTGAAATGGAGCCGGAATCCCGAGAT
Organism: Neptuniibacter sp. 1_MG-2023; assembly: GCF_030547185.1. Lineage (GTDB taxonomy): Bacteria > Pseudomonadota > Gammaproteobacteria > Pseudomonadales > Balneatricaceae > Neptuniibacter. Next base: position 224,001 of record NZ_JAUOQR010000001.1, on the reverse strand, counting down.
ATAACGGCTTATCGAGTTATTCGTGAAGGTTTGAATAGGGAAGAGAAAAATCATTTTAAAACATGGCAAATTTTCAGACTGGAATCGATTTCTGATATAGGTCTCCCATCTGGTTGGAGTTGGTCTGAGGGTGAGCGAACCTTGTCTGAAAAACAGTTAGATAAGTTAACAGAGGTTATTTCTAAATTACCTGACGGTGTTTTTTCTCTTGAATCTACGCCTATTCATGCTGGCGTATATTGGAATGAAGAGGGCGGTGATGAGGCTTTGGACGAAATTAAAACGCTATTAGATGGCTTAGTGACAGAGAGGTTTTAGAGCGTGCAGATCGAATTAGGGCGGTATAAGCATTATAAGGGCGCTGAGTATGAAGTGATTAACCTAGCTCGACACTCTGAGACAGAGCAATGGCATGTTGTTTATCGCCAGTGTTACGGTGATGAGGGCCTGTGGATACGACCTCTTGATATGTTTGTTGAGCAGGTGAAATTAGAAAATGGCCTGACGGTTTCTCGGTTTGCCAAAATCTAAAGTAAACGATCTAATGATTCAGCTAAAGAGCCTTGAGGTCTAGGTTTTTTGGGTTGTATCTCTTCAATCAGTTTCTCAACGGCTTCCATTCTGGATTTTTTATTTTGAGTTGGAATGTTAGCTCGAACGAGCAGCGCTTTCGCATGGCGATAATGGGAGAGTGCTGTCATCAAATCATCTGATTTTTTAAAACGCTCGCCTTGCATAATATGGGCATCTGCTACGACGGTGATACGTAACCAATAAAGTTCCTGTTGATAACTTCTGGCTAAAGGGCGTGTTATTTTTCCGCCGCGTGCCAGTTGAAGTATAAGTTTTTCTGCAAAATTAATGTAGATTTGGGCACGCTTTAGCGATCGGTCACTGTCAAAAACGTCTGGAGATGAGAACGCTTTGTCAGCGCTGTCTTTTTGTTGTGTTAATGCTTCGAAAAGCTCGGAATCAGGTGCTAGCATAGCGACTTCTTCTAAAAGTGCTGTTGCATGCTCATTAATTTTTTGAACTATTTCGGGCTTACAATCAGCCTCTCTTAATACCGCAAGTGCTTGCAGAATATGCTCGGCTTGGCCTTTAAGCCAGGTTAAGCGTTTTTCTTTAGCTTCTTCCTGCTGCTCGCGTGTAGTAATGACAAAATTAACGGTAATAGCAACTAACCCAACTACTGCAATCAGTACTACTAATAGAATATTGTCATTTAACATGAGGTTGTTTCAGCCAGTTGAGATGTTGTTGATTATGCTGAATATTGTGGCCTTTAAGGCTCCATTGGTAAAGTTCTAGTTGGTCTATTGGTCGACTTTTATCACAATTGTTGCTTGACCCCAGCATTCTCAACACTTATATATGCACCCAAATTATTATTTATTATGTCGTTATTTAAAAGAAGCGTTGTAGATTTGCTTACAGTGTCGTAGGTTAAAAGACAAAATCATGGTTGAATTTTGCTTTCTAACCCTTTTCTGTTTTTAAACTATAGCTTCTTAATTATATAGCCCTGAGGAAAGAAGGACTCTATGGGAAAGTCTCTTGTTATCGTCGAGTCACCTGCTAAAGCGAAGACTATCAACAAATACTTGGGCAACCAGTTTGTTGTGAAATCCAGTGTAGGCCATATACGCGATCTGCCAACGAGCGGTAGCACTAAAAAGACCGATCCAAAAGAAAGGGCTCGTTTGGCGGCGCTAACACGTAAAATGTCGCCTGAAGCAAAAGTTGAGCATAAAAAGAAGAAAGCGCGTGAACAACTGATCGGGCGCATGGGGATTGACCCTGAAAAAGGGTGGGAGCCTCACTACGAAATTTTGCCGGGCAAAGAAAAGGTCGTAGACGAATTAAAACGGCTGGCAAAAAATGCCGATGAAATCTATCTCGCGACCGATTTGGACCGTGAGGGAGAGGCGATTGCATGGCACCTACGCGAAGCGATTGGTGGCGATGAAAGTCGTTATCGTCGCGTGGTGTTTAACGAGATTACCAAAAAAGCAATTACTGAAGCATTTGAAGAGCCATCCCTATTAGATATGGATCGCGTCAATGCCCAGCAAGCGCGCCGCTTTCTTGACCGTGTTGTTGGTTACATGGTGTCCCCTTTGTTATGGGAGAAAGTTGCACGTGGTTTGTCTGCAGGTCGTGTTCAGTCGGTTGCGGTCAAACTTGTTGTTGAACGTGAGAAAGAGATTAGAGCGTTTATTCCTGAAGAGTTTTGGGAAGTGCAGGCCGATGTTCTAACTGAGGGCAAAGCACCGCTTAAATTACAGGTGAACCGCGTTAACGGTGATACCTTTAGGCCTGGCTCTGAAGCTGAGACAAAAGCACATTTAGAGCGTTTACAGTCAGCCTCCTTAGAGGTCATTAGCCGCAAAGATCGACCTACAACGAGTAAACCTTCTGCACCCTTTATTACCTCTACGCTTCAGCAGGCTGCCAGTACTCGCCTTAGCTTTGGGGTGAAGAAAACCATGATGATGGCTCAGCGTTTATATGAGGCGGGCTACATCACCTACATGCGTACTGATTCTACCAATTTAAGTGCAGAGGCTGTCGCGGCTTGTAGGGAATATATAGGTGATAATTTCGGTAGTAAGTATCTGCCGGAGAATCCATTGAGTTACAGCAGCAAAGAGGGAGCACAAGAGGCTCATGAGGCGATTCGCCCCTCAGATGTTACTGTTGAGGCCACAGCCCTTAAAGGCATGGATCGCGATGCTGAGCGCTTGTATGAGCTTATTCGCCGACAGTTTCTCGCATGCCAAATGACACCTGCTAAGTTTTTGAGTACGCGGGTAACGGTTGCCGCTGCAGAATTTGAATTGGTGACTAAAGGCCGTATCTTACAATTTGATGGTTATACACGAGTGATGCCAGCAAAAGGCAAAGGGGAAGAGGATATACTCTTACCTGATGTTAATGCGGGCGAAACGCTTTCACTAGTTGAGTTAACACCGAAGCAGCACTTCACTAAGCCTGCACCTCGATTTACTGAAGCGAGCTTGGTAAAAGAGCTAGAAAAACAAGGTATTGGTCGTCCATCAACCTATGCGACGATCATCTCTACGATCCAAGATCGTGGTTATGTTCAAGTGCAGAATCGACGTTTTTATGCGCAGAAAATGGGCGATATTGTTGTTGAGCGTTTAGGTGAAAACTTCGCCGACCTGATGGATTATAGCTTTACCGCTCGAATGGAAGAAAGCTTAGATGACGTTGCTGAAGGGAGTGCAGATTGGAAAGCATTGCTTGATCAGTTTTATGCGGACTTCTCTGCAAAATTAGAAGAAGCACAAAGTGATGAACATGGGATGAGACCTAATACGCCGACAGAGACAGATATTAGCTGTCCTGATTGCGGTCGTCATATGATGATTCGTACGGCGAGTACCGGTGTTTTTCTCGGGTGTTCTGGATATAGCTTGCCTCCGAAAGAGCGTTGTAAATGTACTATTAACTTAACCCCTGGTGATGAGGTCGTTAGTGTTGATGGTGATGAGGAAGAAGAATCACGTATTTTACGTAAAAAGCACCGTTGCGGTATATGCGGTTCGGCGATGGATTCTTATCTAATAGATGAGAAACGTAAGCTTCATGTGTGTGGTAATAATCCCGATTGTTCTGGCTTTGAGGTTGAGGCTGGGGAATATAGAATTAAAGGTTATGACGGGCCTGTATTAGAGTGTGATAAATGCTCGGCTGAAATGCAGTTAAAAACAGGTCGGTTCGGTAAATATTTTGGCTGTACAGAGTGTAAGAATACCCGCAAGTTGCTAAGAAGTGGTGAAGCTGCACCGCCAAAAATGGATCCTGTTCCTATGCCAGAATTGGCCTGTGAAAAGGTTGAGGATACATATATTCTTCGTGATGGTGCATCAGGCTTATTTCTTGCTGCCAGTCAGTTTCCACGAAACAGGGAAACAAGAGCGCCAAAAATTGTTGAGTTGTTGCCGCACCAAAGTGAAATAGATCCTAAATATGAATTTTTGTTTAGTGCGCCTAAAAAAGATGCTGATGGAAATTTAACGGTTGTTCGATATAGTCGAAAGACTAAGGAGCAATACGTCATGACCGAGGTCAATGGTAAAGCGACCGGTTGGCGGGCATTCTATCAGGATGGGAAGTGGGTCGTTGAAGAAGCCCGCAAAAAGGCGAAAAAATAGTTAGGGTACTCCATGAGCGGTATTTATTTAGCACGGACTAATCAGAAATTAAGTTTCACACGTATTCATCTTGAGCTACTAAAGCAAGCTCAAGATGATACCAGCTGGAATAAACATGCACTCATTGAGTCATTTAATGAATCTGTTCTTTTTCACTTGATGTCAGCCTATGACGCGTTTTTACGTGAAATTGCAGAAGTTTATAAAGTGGATACTGAAACCTTAGAGGGTTACCGCTCTTTAGCTGCTGAGCTTGAAGTTACGGGTGTTGAAAGCCCAGAGCTAAAACAATTAAGTGTGTTAGAGAATGATTCGACAGCTTGGCTACATAAGATGATAGGTGCTTATGAAGCGTGTTGGCATGGTGCGGATAAGAAAGGGGCTACTAGCGATACTAAAAGCCTGTCAGAGATCCATGTGTTGCAGGTTAATCCTGATCATGCGGAAGATAAGGCGATTATAGTCGAGTATGAAGGTTGGTTTAATGCTTTGTCTCAGTTAGTTGATTCTCTGAGAGAAGGAATGCAGGAGTGGTAAAGTAAGTGTCAGGTATAGCGTCGGAAATGGTATTGGAAATAATAGAGCTTGAAAATGGTGAATTAGCCATACGGAATGCAGATAGTGATGCAGAGCCAATGATTAAGGTCAATTTCTCATCTGAGTTGAAAGATAAGTTAAATGGGCACTATCTTGACGTAGCGCGGGTCATGTTAACCGCAGGTATTCAGATGGTTGCCGAATCAGGTTTTGACTTGGATAATAATGCCGAGCCTGAGTCAGAGCCAGAACCTATTATTCATTAAACTGGATTGCAAAAGCCCTCTTATCTATCAGGGCCTTAGCTATGCTGCCTGCGACGTATAACTATTCCGTGGCTTTGCCCTTGCTTTGCCGCATTTTCTAGCTCATTTAGCTCCCTTTCTGACAGGTAACCAGGCCATGAAATGACGGAGTGGCTTGTGCCTGTGCTTAAAGCCTGTTTAGCTAAAGCGAAGGTGCTGTGCTTGTTATCTGGGTTTAACAGAATTACTTTGTTTAGATCTATGCCCGCGTCAGCTAGAAGCTGTTTAGGTAAAAGTACAGGGGGAGCGATCCAGACAAACCATCTATCATCTTGACTCAGTTGTGCCAGTAGAGGCATGAGCATAGGGATGTTAGAGAAGTTGTTATTTTGCACTACAATCTCTGTAACACTGCCAGCTAACTCCGATTTTGTAGAAGGGGTTACCGGAAGGGATGTAACTTTAGCTGATACTTTGTTTTTTAGAAGAACAAGTGGAGCCTTAGTACTTACTGGAAGTGCCATCATTTTTAGTTACCTCTGCGAATTACACCAACGCTTAAGCCTTCAATCGCGATATCTTGCTCTTTCAAGTCAATGACAATCGGTTCAAATTCTTCATTTTCAGCGATAAGATAGACGATATTTCCCTCTTTCTTAAAACGCTTAACCGTGACTTCATCTTCAATTCTTGCAACGACAATTTCGCCATCTTTTGCTGTATTACATTGGTGTACAGCGAGTAGGTCGCCATCCATAATTCCAATGTTTCTCATACTTTCACCTTTTACTCGAAGCAGATAATCTGCTTTGGGTTGGAAAAAGTTTGAAGAAATTGTGCAGTGATCTTCTACATGTTCTTCGGCTAATATGGGAGAACCCGCCGCCACTTGGCCTATAATAGGAATACCTAAGTCTGCTTCGAGTTCAGGAACTCTGATGCCTCTTGAGGTTCCAGGGATAATTTCAATCGCCCCTTTTTTAGCTAAGGCTTTCATATGTTCTTCCGCCGCATTAGCGGATCGAAAGCCTAAATCTTTGGCAATATCAGCACGGGTAGGTGGATAACCCGTTTCGCCGATATGGCGCTTAATGCATTCTAGAACTTCAGTTTGTCGTTTAGTTAGTTTCATAATATTGTCTGTTTGTTTATACAGTACGTGTATTTTTATACAGTATTTTGTGTTTGTAAAGAAACTTATGTTTTTTTATACAGTGTTTTTTGTTTTTATCCCTAGTGAGCTGTTAGAATTGTCCTTAGACATTCAATCCTGAGCTCGGTACTTCTTTTGTTAGATAAGCAACTTAAACAGTCGATACAGCAGGCCTATAGTACGTTTTTAAGTAACCGTGGCTTGCAATCTCGTTATGGCCAAAAAATGATGATTGCTGAGATTGCGCGTACGCTGGCCTCTATTTCTCAGAATAGTGAGGGGGAGCGTAATGGGGGGGCTCATATCAGTGTGACTGAGGCAGGAACGGGCACGGGTAAAACTTTGGCCTATCTTCTTGCTGCGGTTCCCATTGCCCAGCAGCGAAAGAAAAAGGTTGTTGTGTCTACAGCCACCGTAGCCTTGCAAGAACAGTTAATTATGAAAGATCTGCCTCAATTAGTGACGGAGGCGGGTGTTAGTCTTACTTACGGTTTAGCAAAAGGTCGGGGTCGTTATTTTTGTATTTCTAATGCTGAAAAAGTACTAGAACAGCAAAATGAGTTAGGGCAGATCGCGTTGTATGAAGATGAAGTCGCGCAGAAAATTGATCAGTCAGATATTGCTCAAGTTCAGGAGTTGCTGAGTTTATATGCCTCTGGAGAGTGGGATGGCGATCGTGATGGATTAAAAAATACTGTGGCTGATCCTATTTGGCGATTATCCACCAGTGATCACATGCAGTGTACTAATCGGCGGTGCAGTAATTTTTCAATTTGTCCTTTTTTTAAAGCCCGACAAGAGCTTGACCGCTGGGATTTGATTGTTGCAAACCATGATTTAGTGTTAGCGGATCTCTCTCTTGGTGGTGGTGCGATTCTTTCCGCTCCGGAAGATACGATCTATATTTTTGATGAAGGTCACCATCTTGGTACTAAAACTACAGGTCATTTTTCCTATAGATTACGTGTAAAGTCTAGTCAGCGCTGGTTGGCGAAAGTTACTCGTTCATTAAATAAGCTGCTAAATGACACATCAGCGCATGTAGTATTGCAGGGCTATGTAGAAAAAATGGCTAACCCCTTCTCTGATATGGAGCGTTCACTGGAGGAGTGGCAATTGCTGTTGCAGCAGTTATTAATGGATAAACTTCAGGGGACAAGTGACCGTTATCGGTTTGCCCAAGGGGTTATTCCTGAGCCTTTGCAACTTATTTGTCATAACTTTGCTACGGCAGCCGAACGTGTTGTACTAAAATTAGAGCAGATAGTCGATCTATTAAAAGAGGCGATGGATGGTGAGTTGGCTGATATTGACAGATCCGTTGCTGAAAAATGGTACCCGCAGATGGGTGTTTTTCTTTCAAGAATGCAGGCTATGTTTGGTTTAGCTCGGTCTTATGCGTCCCCTGATGAGAAAGGAGGGCTTCCAACAGCACGCTGGGTCTTGCGTGTTGATGGTAATGAAGGTTTAGATCTGGAGTGTTGTAGCAGCCCAGTATCTGCTGCTGCGACACTTCAGGAGCATCTCTGGTCTCAATGTTATGGTGCTGTTGTAACTTCTGCAACGTTAACAGCACTAGGGCGGTTTGATCGTTTGTATGCCGATTTAGGTATTCCCGTAGATAGTCCGTGCGCTATATTTCCTAGTCCGTTTGATTTTAATGAGGCTGCTGAGCTACGGGTTCCTGCAATGCGTACTGATCCTAGTAACCCGAATGATCATAATGGCGAATTGGCTGAGATTTTGTTGGCTTCTTTGCCAAACGAAAAATCGACCTTAGTGTTATTTAGTTCTTGGCGACAGATGCGGTATGTTCTTGAGCAGATGCCTGATAAGATGGTCGCCAATATTTTGGTTCAAGGTGACCTTGCAAAGCATGAGATTTTGCGACTGCATCGTGAACGTATAGATAATGAACTGCCAAGTATTATTTTTGGACTTGCTTCGTTTGCAGAAGGGGTAGATCTTCCAGGTGAATATTTGACGCATGTGGTTATTACTAAACTGCCTTTCGGCGTGCCTGATGACCCTGTGGATGCCACATATTCAGAATGGATAGAATCTCAAGGCGGCAACCCGTTTGCTGAGTGGGTTATACCTATGGCCTCAATGCGTCTTACTCAGGCGACTGGCCGGTTACTTAGAACTGAAAAAGATCAAGGTATAATTACTCTTCTGGATAGGCGTTTTATTACGCGTCGTTATGGTAAGCAGTTGTTGGCAGCATTACCGCCGTATAGGCGAAATTTTTCTTAGGATATATTGAATTGACTATAGATAATACGATGGATATGAACGAACAGAATGAGACTGAATCTAAGTCTGTATCGGCTCGTCAGCAAGTGGCGGGTAATGAAAACCCTGCTTGGAGCCCGGATCAAGTAAATGTCCCTGAGGTCGAAGGGAAGCAGCGCTTTTGTGATTTTAATCTGCCAGATACTGTTCTTCATGCTATCGCCGATCTTAATTTTGAATACTGTACAGGGATTCAGGCTGCAACAATTCCTGCTGCGCTGGATGGTAAAGATATAATTGGTAAGGCCCAGACAGGTACAGGTAAAACTGCTGCTTTTCTATTGGGAATTATCACCGACTTAATCGATTTCCCAATCGAAGAAAAACGCCGTAAGGGTGAGCCAAGGGCTTTAATTGTCGCGCCGACTCGTGAGTTAGCGTTACAAATCGCTGATGATGCTGAAAACTTAGCTAAGTATACGGATCTTCATGTAGTTAGCCTTGTCGGAGGTATGGATTACGATAAACAACGCCAAAAACTAAAGAAAAAGCCTGTCGATATTCTGGTTGCAACTCCTGGGCGTTTGATCGATTTTGTAAACCGTAAAGATGTAGATCTATGGAATGTGGAGATACTGGTTCTTGATGAAGCCGATCGTATGCTGAGCATGGGCTTTATCCCTGATGTACGTACTATTGTTCGTAATACACCGCGCAAAGGGACTGATCGTCAGACATTGCTTTACAGTGCAACGTTTACCGATGATATCTTGAGTCTGGCGGAACAGTGGACACTTGACCCTGTAGTTATTGAGATCGCTCCAGAGATCAGAACCACTGATAATGTGAGTCAAACTGTATATCTTGTGGCGGCGGATCAGAAATACCGCTTACTACGGAATTATATGGATAAAGATCAAGCTGAGAAGGTTATTGTTTTTGGTAACCGTCGAGATGAAACACGTCGCTTAGCCGAAAAATTATCTAAAGATGGGATTAAAGCGGCGCTGATGTCGGGTGAAATTCCACAGCAAAAACGTGTGCGTACCTTGGAGGATTTCCGTAATGGGAAAATCCAAGTACTGGTTGCAACAGATGTGGCTGGGCGTGGTATTCATATTGATGGTGTGACCCATGTTTTTAACTATCAACTGCCTGAAGATCCTGATGATTATGTTCATCGCATTGGGCGTACAGGGCGAGCGGGTGCTGCCGGCGCTTCTATCTGTTTTGCCTGTGAAGATGATTCCTTCCTTATTCCAGAGATTGAGGCGGAAACAGGGGTTAAGTTAAACTGTATCCACCCGGAACCTGAGCTTTTACAAGAGCCTCAAACCGCTCCTCGTACACCCAAAAAAGAGTCGCCGGTTCCGCAAGAATTAGATCTACAAACTGAAGCTGTCAGCAAAGATAGCGAAAGTGAAATTAATGGAAGTGACGATGCAGAAGGACATACACAAGACAAAGCGTCTAGCTAATATTGTTGCGGTAGTATTTAGTGCGGTGATCGCCGCATTAGGTGTTGCCGGTTATCAGCGCACAGATGATCCTTTACAGTTGATGCTTTTTTTAGGCTTGGCGTGTTTAGGGTATTTCATCGTTCTGCTGTTATTTAAAGGCATTAATAAAATGCTGGATAGCTTGGACGATTCTGTTAAATAAGTTTGTACTGGAAAAAGTCATGTCTCAGATACGTAAGGTGGCCGTTCTTGGTGGGGGTAGCTTTGGTACTGTTATCGCAAATATGGTAGCGGAAAACGGTTCTGATGTTCGTTTGTGGTTAAGAGATGAAGTGCTTGCCGAAGCTATAAATCATAAGCATGAGAACGCTCGCTACCTTCCTGGTTATACTCTGTCCGACCGTCTGTTAGCTTCAACTTCGTTACAAGATGTTTTGTCAGATGTTGATCTAGTGTTTATCTCTATTCCGAGTCAATCCTTTCGTCAGGTTGTTCAGCAAGCTCGCCCTTTTTTAAAGGCGGATCAGATGCTGGTGTCTACTACAAAAGGGATTGAAGCCCATAGCTTCCGTTTAATGAGTGAGATTCTTCGAGAGGAGATGCCCTCTGCACGCATAGGCGTACTGAGCGGACCTAACTTAGCGAAAGAGGTGGCGGCTAAGCAGCTGACGGCAACGGTTATTGCGAGTGATTGTGCTGAGTTGCGAAGTGAAGTACAGGCTAGACTTCATTCATCATATTTTAGAGTCTATGCCAGCTCAGATACTTATGGTGTTGAGTTAGGGGGAACCTTAAAAAATATCTATGCAATTGCTGCTGGCCTCAGTGCCGCTCTTGGCATGGGTGAAAACACCAAAAGTATGTTGATGACGCGAAGTTTAGCCGAAATGAGTCGCTTCGCTGTTTCTATGGGAGCAAATCCCATGACCTTTATTGGCCTTGCTGGTGTCGGCGATCTTATAGTGACTTGTATGTCTCCATTAAGCCGTAATTACCGCGTAGGTTATGCTTTAGGTGAAGGCAAAAGTCTTGAAGAGGCTGTAGAGGCTTTAGGACAGGTAGCTGAAGGTGTAAACACTATCAAGCAAGTTAAAGAGAAAGCTTCTGAAATGCAGATTTATATGCCTTTAGTGGTTGGGCTGTATGAGGTGGTTTTCAATAAAGCGCCTATTGCTGAGGTCGTCAAAATGCTAATGATGAGTGAGCAAAGCACGGATGTAGAGTTTGTTCTTCCACGTGAGGGAGTATGAAGTTCTTTTTGATGCGTCATGGTGAAGCGGAGCATTCAGCTTCATCGGATGCTAAAAGACATCTAACGACAAATGGCATTAAATCAGTAAGAGGAAGAGTGAATCAATACTCTGAGGACTTATCTGAGATTGATCTTATTATTCATAGTCCTTACCTTCGTACGATTCAGACATCGGAGATTATAGCCGATAGCCTGAACTTATCGTCGGCTCTCGTAGAGTCTGCTCTCTGGACGCCAGACTCTGACCCTTTAGTTGCACTGGAGTCGTTGGCGCATCATAGCCAGTCAACACCTATAATTGTGACCCATATGCCGCTAATCTCTTTTGTCGAAGCTTTATGCTGTGAGGGTGTAATATCTTACCCTCGATCATTTGCTTGTGCTGAAATTGCAGAGATCACGGCTGACTGGCCTGCGGCTGGGCTTGGGAGCTTGATTCGACGTTTTTAGTTTTAAGAGCGTTTTTGTCTTTTATGCGCAGCTTTTGCTGTAGCTCTAATAGCCCACTATGAGTAGGAAACATGCTCAATGCTTTGTTTAATACTTGATCCCTCTCTTGTTCCTTCCCAATTATATCGTAAGCAATGGCTAAATCTCGGTAAGTCACAATAGCAGGTGTGACTTTGACCGATTGTTCGGCCCAGTCGATATAATCTTGTGCTGGTTTTTTATTGTGATTGGATATACCAATAAGCATATTACGTCTCAGTAATAGGTAGGTCGTATACTCCCTGAAATAGGCAGATTCTAGAGATGAACGTAGGTATTGAGGTTGGCTCTGATTACGTTGCAAATAACTTACAATGCCTGCGCTTGCTATCTGTGTCTGTATTAGGGTAATTGTTGTGAAAATAGAGATAGCAACAAAACTGATCGGTATAGTTCTTTGTGCCGCCATTGATAGTTTCTGAGTTTTTACTGATTTTTTACCATGTTGATGGGTTAAAAAAAGTAGGAAAAGCAATAAAAACCAATGGGTATTAGAGATATAAAAGGGGAGTTCCACTTGAGTATGAAATACTAGAGGAAAAAGGAGAGCAGCATACCCCCAGCCTCTCTGCCAGCCTGCTTTGAATAGTTGAACTAGTGTATAAATAGCGGCTGCGAGTATGCCAATAATTGATACAATCCCACCCTCAACTAGCCAAAAGATCAACTCATTATGAGGATGGCTAAAGCGGGGAGAAGATCTAAGACTACTGTCTGTTTGCTGTTGATATTCGATGCGTTCTTCTTGGAAAACCTTTTGGAAACTCCCCAATCCGTGACCAATAAGTGGGGCTTGAGCGAAAATATCTAAGGAAAGGCTGTATATATGCCATCTGACATCAGCGCTAACTCCACCAATTGCCCTGTCTACTTTATCTGCTGTTTTCTCAAGTCCGCTTTTGCCTAAAATACCACCTGCTAAGGTTGCTATGATGAGTGCAATAAAAATTATTTTGGTCTGTCGAAATAGTTTCCAGCGACCGATAAATAGGCAGAGTAAGCCTAAGGCCGCACCGAGCAGTCCGACCCTAGAACCACTGGTTGCTATATTGTAACTTGCACCCAGTGCAGCGATTAATAAGGTTGCTTGTATCAAAAAGCTGAAAGTGCGGACAGTGGGTCGAGATGATAGGTAGTAAGTCAGCACCAATAATGTAGCCATAAATGAAGCTTGTAAATTAACTTGCTGAAATATACCTACAGGGGAGTGGTTGGTGCTTACCGGCATCATAAAGGCTAAGTTAGTCGCTCCCGTTAATGTTTGAATAACCCCATAGGCAGCAGCAATTAACCCCATAGCCAAAATTATATAAAGACTGCGCTCTATATGTTTAGATTTAAGTTGGAATTGAAAAAGGCTAAGAAAAAACAGATAGCCGCCAATAATAACGGATAATCTGACAATCCATTCAGTGGGATTGTTTTTGTCGGCAATAAAACCGGTAGCCAGAGCACCTATAGGGAAAAGTGCTAGACCCAGCCAATATTTTGGCAAAACAATTTTTTGGTTTTTGTAAATCAAAAAGCTAGCACTAGCAATTATCCAGCTTGCAACAATCCAAATGGCTCCGTTGTAAGGTAGAAACAGCCCTTCACCACCTAAATTGGGTTGATAGTAAAAAGGCGCAATTAAGAATAAACAGCCGAATAATATAAAAAAAAGGCGTTGGGGCTTTTTTAAGCTTGGGTCATGTTCTAGTTGCTGTCCTAATATCATCAAACTTTCCTTGCAGTGCTTATTTCTGCACAAGATATTACCCGAATTTCTGTTTATAGTATGTAAATAGCTTTGTTTATCAGCTGATTAGTGAGAATTTCAATGTCGGATTGTCGTGAGTATTATATCGATGCTGCTGGATATAAAGTTGCTGTCGTGGAATATGGGAACCCTAATGGGCGACCGGTATTGGCATTGCATGGATGGTTAGATAATGCGGCCAGTTTTTATCAATTAGGGCAGTATATATCAGAGATTCGTTTTATTGCTATCGATCTAGTTGGGCATGGTTTTTCAGATCATCGACCGAAAGAGATGCCTTATTATATTTGGGATAATGTGACTGACCTGTATGGAATAATAAATGCGCTAAATCTTGATCAAGTTGATTTGATTGGACATTCAATGGGCGCAAGTATCGCTATGATGTTTGCAGCTAGCTTCCCTTTGAAGGTTGATAATCTGATGTTCATTGACGGCTTAGGTCCATTGTTTTATGAAGTGGATGAGCTGCCACAGATTTTTTCTGACGCGATAATCAAAAGAGAGAAAATGCTTTTACGCTCCCTTAAGCCTTATGGGAGTTTCGATGCGGCTGTTGAAGCGCGCGCTAGCGGTCGATGGCCTGTGTCTAAAGAAGCTGCAGAGAAATTAATGGCGCGAGGGTTAACATATACGGACAAAGGTTATATTTGGAATAATGATCCTAAATTACTACTACCCTCATTGATACGTTTTAGCCCTGAACAGGTGCAATCTTTTATTCGGAAAGTGGAATCTAACGCTATAGTTATAATAGGTGAAGAGGGGGCACGTGATAGTATTATCGATCCTTGGTTAGATGATTTGACCTCTTCAGAGGTTGTCGAGTTAGTAGGTGGGCATCATCTACATTTAGATCCTCCCATAGCAAAGCTATTGGCGAGCAAAATAGATAGCTGGGAGAGTAAAAAGTAGATGGCTATTTGTTGGTTGATGAGGTTTAGTATTGGTAAACGAATCGGGATAAAAATTATGCGGTTTTCTGTTTTTCTATCTATATTATTTTATTCCACTTTTGCAGCAGCAGAGGCGGATCTTACTAATTCAAGTGATTACTTTCAGCTTGAACGTTTTCCAGGCTCTTACATTGTTCAATATGATAAAAAGGATGAAAACTATCGATTGATACTGGGTAGTTTAAAGAAAATAAAGGGCGTTGTTACACCGGAAAAAGAGCGTCGGGTTACAGGGCAATTAACACAAATTACATACCGTATACCTGAGTTGAACACGCCTGATGAAGCATTTTCAGTACTCGAAGATCAGTTGATCAAATTAGGTGCTACGAATTTATTCAAATGTACTGGGCGGGATTGCGGAAGTAGTAATCAATGGGCTAACGCTATATTTCGCTATTCTCGTTTGTATGGTTTGGAAGAGAGTCAAACCTTTGCAACTTATCGTTTAAATAATAAGTATTTTTCTCTATATGCGGTTAAACGCGGTAATAAACGTGTTTACTTAAGAGTAGAGGTGTTGGTGGAAAATGTTATTGGTATGGAAGCCCAAGCTGAGCAAGGTGATGGCATACCATTCACTGGAAAAGCATCTGAATTTAAAGCCTTAGTTAAATATTTAAAAGAGAATCCTGAGCGAACATTATGGCTTGTCGGGCAGAACTCTTCAGGCCTTACCTATAGGCAGCAATTGGATAAGGCGAATGATCAGGTTATGGCTTTAAAAACTCGCCTAATAGAGCAAGACATTGGTGCGGAGCGTATATCTTTATATTCCTTAGGTGGTTTTTCTTCAGAGCAGCGTACTGAAGTCTTAATTTTTATTGAGTAATGCTTTACTTCAAGAGAGTGGATATATGGCAACGGTTTCGCTGGTTTTAGGTAGTGGTGGTGCGCGTGGCTATGCTCATATAGGTGCGATTGAAGAGATTGAACGTAGAGGCTATGAGATTGTTTCTGTTTCAGGCAGCTCTATGGGGGCGCTTGTTGGGGGGATGTATGCGGCTGGCCGGTTAGAGGAATATAAAGCATGGGTTTCATCGCTAAATTGGATGGGCGTTGTTAAGTTACTCGATTTCACGTTGTCTAAAGGAGCGATTAGAGGAGATAGAATATTTGTGCAACTCGCTGAAATCTTAGGCCCTTGTTTAATCGAAGAGCTAGATATTGATTTTACCGCCGTTGCAGCGGATATTGCCCATCAAAAAGAGGTTTGGTATCAAAAAGGCTCACTGCTTGACGCTATTAGGGCGTCAGTGGCTGTACCGGGACTATTTACGCCTGTGATTAAAGAGGGACGGGTACTTGTTGATGGAGGAATTCTTAACCCTCTACCAATTATTCCTGTCGTGGCTGCACAAGCCGATCTTATTATTGCGATTGACTTAAATACAGGTGATTCTAGTCATAGCCATTTAACGTTGCCACGCAATCAATATTTGAATCGCAGTGGAATAAGCGATGAATGGAATATGCCAGATCACGATAGACCTGAGGAGAGGTATATTCCTAAAGCAGATAAGATTGGTGGGCGTATGGATATACTACTTAATTCAGTAGAGGTTATGCAGGCCAGCTTAGCTGAATATAAAATAGCAGGTTATCCCCCTGATCTTGTTATTCGTATACCTAAAAGCTTATGTAGTTTTTATGATTTTCATCATGCACTACCTACCATCGAATATGGGAGGCTTGCTGCTCGCGAAAGGTTAGAGGCGTTTGAGAATGGTCAGCCGCTGTAATGGCTGTCAGAATTTACTTTGAAATTTTATTTCTCTCGTTTAAGTAATACATAGAGTGCACCGGTTCCACCATCTTTTGCTTGAGCTGAACAGAAGGCCAATACGCCAGGCAATCGTTTTAACCATTCATTGACATAAGACTTTATCATGGGTTGTTCACTGGCTGATGAATGCGCTTTACCATGAACTACTATAACGCAGCGGCACTTGTTTCTACGTGCATCGAAGATGAAACGGCTGAGTTGGTCCCTTGCCTGGTCAACGGTATAACCATGAAGATCTAAGCCTTGTTCCCACGGTAGGTGGCCTTGTTTAAGGCGTTTTAAAACGCTGAACTGCACACCAGGGTTAGCAAATAGTAGCTCCTCAGTTGATTCAACTAATTCAACAGCTTGATCAGATAGGCCATCAATTACTTTCTCTTCTTCAAGTGTTGCTGCTTGGCGACGATAAAGCAGGCTGTGTTTATCCTTAGGTTTTGTTACTGAGAGGTCTGCTTTATCGTGTTTATGTTGTTGGACGCCCTCCATTGCATCAAAAAAGGATAATTCGTTAGTTGGATTATCATGCGGGTCTTTCATGGTGTTCCCAAGCAAAGTTTATTAATATGGCGGTCTTTCATAAACAAATTATCGGTCCAGAGTGTATGAGTGATCAACCCTTGTTTTCTAATTCGGTGAAAAATGAACTGTATAGCCTTAGAGATTATATTCGTTTTGCGATGAGTCAATTTGGTGAACACCGAGTTTATTTTGGGCATGGGACGGATAATGCTTGGGATGAGGCGACACAATTGGTCTTGGCCGCTGTCCATTTACCTTGGAATATAAATCCTGCTGTTTTGGACGGTCGTTTAACGGAAGATGAAAAGGAGCGGGTATTAGATTTTATTAAACTACGTACGCTAAGGCGTAAGCCATTGCCATATATCACTCATGAATCTTGGTTCTGCGAACTGCCTTTCTTTGTTGATGAAAGGGTGCTGATTCCTCGTTCTCCTATTGCTGAGCTTATTCAAAGTGAGTTTGCTCCATGGCTAAGAGAGGGGAGTGTTGATCGCATTTTAGATCTTTGTACTGGGAGTGGTTGTATTGGTATAGCTTGCGCTTATGCATTTCCCGAAGCGGAAGTTGATCTCGCGGATATTTCTAAGGGGGCACTCGATGTTGCAAATATTAACATTGAGAAACATGAGATGATTGATCGTGTGCATACCATTGAAAGTGATCTGTTTTCCGATTTGGACGGTAGAAAGTATGATCTGATTGTCAGTAATCCACCCTATGTTGATGAGGCCGATCTAGCGTCTATGCCTGATGAATATAGCCATGAGCCAGAAATCGCTTTAGGCTCAGGCCCAGATGGATTGGAGATTACGCTTAGAATTTTACGGGAAGCATCTGAATATTTAACCGATGACGGTCTTCTTGTGGTTGAAGTCGGTAATAGTGAAGTACATTTAATGGAAACTTATCCAGAGCTTCCTTTAATTTGGCTAGAATTTGAGAATGGTGGAAATGGCGTATTTACCATTACTGCTCAAGAGCTACGTGCATATAGAGATAGCATTTAATTTGCTATAATTACGCGCCTAATTTTTTATATATGTTTTTTTGTTTCTTAATGGACCGATACAATGTCAGGAAATAGCTACGGTAAACTGTTTACGGTCACCACTTTTGGTGAAAGCCACGGTAAGGCATTAGGTTGTATTGTTGACGGCTGCCCTCCCGGCATTGAATTGTCCGAAGCTGATCTTCAGCTTGATCTGGATCGTCGTAAACCAGGTACATCTCGTCATACAACACAACGTCGAGAGGCGGATGAAGTGGAGATACTATCAGGTGTATTTGAAGGTAAAACGACTGGTACACCTATAGGTTTGTTGATTAAAAATACAGACCAACGTTCTAAAGACTACTCTAATATTGAAGAGACTTTTCGACCCGCCCATGCGGATTATGTTTATACCCATAAATATGGTTTCCGTGATTATCGTGGTGGTGGGCGCTCTTCTGCCCGTGAAACAGCTATGCGGGTAGCGGCTGGAGCTATTGCTAAGAAGTTTTTGGCATCGAAAGGGGTGGAGGTAAAAGGTTATTTATCTCAGCTTGGTCCTGTAAAAATTGACCACGCAAAGTTTGACTGGAATGAAGTCCGCAATAATCCTTTTTTCAGTCCAGATGCTGAAGTAGTCGCGACTATGGAGCAGTATATGGATGACCTTCGTAAAGAGGGAAATTCGGTGGGGGCAAAAATTAGTGTGGTAGCTACAGGTACACCTGTTGGTTTAGGTGAGCCTATATTTGATCGTTTGGACGCGGATCTAGCCCATGCTTTAATGAGTATTAATGCAGTCAAAGGTGTTGAAATTGGTGATGGTTTTGATTGTGTTGCTCAAAAAGGGACTGAGCATCGGGATGAGATGACACCGGATGGTTTTCTCTCAAATCATGCGGGTGGTGTATTAGGTGGTATATCAACGGGGCAGGATATTATTGCTCATATTGCCTTAAAACCGACTTCCAGCCTTCGCTTGCCAGGCCGTAGCATTAATAGCCGTGGTGAAGAGATTGAGGTTGTGACTACAGGACGTCATGATCCTTGTGTTGGCATACGTGCAACTCCCATTGCCGAAGCGATGATGGCGATTGTGCTGATGGATCATCTACTGCGTCATCGTGGGCAAAATGCTGATGTGAAATGTGATGTGCCGATTATCACTTAACGATTGTCAGCATAATTTATAGATCAGGAAGGATAAATTAGCGATAGTTTATCCTTCTTTTAGTTTGGGGCTTCAACCTCACTTTTTGGTATAGAAAATGTCTTTCGACTTGCTAGATCACTATTCATTGTATACACAGCCTCATTTTCCACCGCGGACGCTTCCGGTGGGTTTTATGCTGCGTCTAGCGCGAGCATTGCATACTTATGGTATGACGGCTTATGAACTCGAAAGCACAATGAACCGAGTCGGTATTCGGTTGGGCTTTGGGGTGCAGTGTCTGGCGCAGCCTACGACTTTAATTATGAGCTTTTCACATCCAGAAGAACCTGAGCCGAAGACCTATGTTTTTCGGGTTGAGCAGGGCGAAGTGAATTTAGAGCGCCAAATTGAAGTGCAGGAGATCGTAAGTGCTGTACTTGATGAATCTTTATCGGTGGAAGAGGGCGCTGGGCGTTTAAAAACTATTTCTAATACGCCTCCTCGTTTTGGTGTAAAAGGCCAAATGGCTTCATTTGGGCTATTAGCTAGTTGTGTTGCCCAGTTACTAGGGGGGGCGATCTCTGAAATGATCGTTGCTCTTTTTGTTGGGATTGTGACTGGGTTTGTTGCGGTTAAACTTTTACAAACTGAGTCTCTCAAGTACCTTTTCCCGACTATCTCAGCCATTATTTCTGCTTTATTAGCAAGTTTTGTGGCGAGTTTTGGCTTGTTGTCCTCACCAGATATTGCAACGGTTGCAGGGGTTATCGCCTTAGTGCCTGGGTTGCCTTTAACTACTGCGGTTGCTGAGTTAGCGAGACAAAATATGGTGTCAGGCACTTCTAGGCTTGTATATTCAGGAACTATCTTGTTACAGATTGGTTTTGGTGTAGCTATAGGTAATGCTGTGGGCGTTGAGCTTTTTCCTGCTACAGAGATTAGTCGAGAATTTTTCCTACCTGATTGGAGTATTTGGATCTCCATTGTTATTGCCGGTATATCGTTATGTTTTTTATTCCAAGGGCGACCAAAAGATATTCCATGGATTGTATTGGGAGGATTAATTGCATTTTCGACTACTTGGTATGGCAAGGAGTTCTTTGGCCAAGTTATGGGGGCGTTTGTGGGAGCCTTAGTCACAGGCTTAGCCGCTAACTTATTTGAGAGAATTTCTGGGATTACGCGTGGGGTTATGCTTATGCCAGGTATTTTACTTTTAGTGCCTGGAAGTGTTGGGTTGCAGAGTTTGTCGTTACTCGTTGAGAAAAATGTTTTAGAAGGGATCGATACCGCATTTAGTATGAGCTTTGTTGCTATCGCTTTAGTAACTGGATTATTATTTTCATCTTTAATTGTACCGCCGAAAGATATCTAACTATCCTTTGTTGAATGCTAAACTGCAATTATGGGTAATAAAGACGCTGTTGTGATTAATATTAAACGCTACCTAGTACATCATTGTGTCATTACGTTGTGCTGTATATTTAGCGCAGTTTATGCGGGCGAAGTGCGGAAAATTGTTCATCCTGATGGGCGGGTTGAGTATACAAACTTAACGGACCAACAACGGAATATTCATTTCACCAATCAAAGTAAGAGTTCGACGAGCAGCGTTTATAAGTACCGAAATAATAAAGGAGTTCTTGCTTTTTCAGATCAGAAGCCCGTTAACGCTGACTTTGAAGTACTTCGTTTTGATTGTTATGCCTGTAGCCTTTCGTCAAACGTGAATTGGCATACAACACCGTTAAATCTTTCCGCTTATAAACAGCAAGTGAAGATCATGGCAGAGAAATATGGTGTTGAAGAATCATTAGTTAGAGCGGTTATCCATGCAGAATCAGCATTTAATAAAAATGCTATTTCCCGGGCTGGGGCTCAAGGGTTAATGCAATTAATGCCAGCAACCGCTAATGAGCTAGGTGTGAAAGATAGTCTTAATGCAGATCAAAATATCGAAGGTGGGGCTAAATACCTTTCTCAGCTCTTAAATAATTTCTCTGGCGATATGCGTTTGGCAACTGCTGCATATAACGCAGGCCCTGGCGCCGTATCGCGCTATAATGGTGTGCCCCCTTACGCGGAAACTCAAGCTTATGTGAAGCGTGTGGCTATACTCAAGAAGCGTTACGCAAAAGCAGACTAAGTCGGTATTAATTATCGCAAGCGTGTTTAGCTCTAAATGTTTGGCTTACCTCGGCAGCTATAGCTGAACCAAACAAAGGGTGCGGAATAGGCGCTGTAGCTAACACTATATTGATAAACGGTAAGGGTGGTAGTTGCGCCGAACTTTCGATTGATAATCCTTGTGACACGGTTGATGTTGCAACGGCACTGATACCTAATCCCTGTCGTAAAAGGCTTTTTATTGCAGTAGCGCTCGATGCACTGCAGAGTAGTCGGTAGTTAATCCCTTGTTTCTCTAAACCGTCAATAGCAGCGCTATGAAATTTACAATCGGCCTCATATAGAATGAGAGCAAGAGGGTCGGCGTTTATGAGATGGGGATAGCCACCATGAACCCAGACTCCTCTATCATGTTTGAGCAAGTACCCTTCTTCAATGTCGGGAGCACCAGTCAATATAGCTATATGAATCTCCCCCGTATCTAATTTCAAACGTAATTGACTGCTGCAGTGGCAACATATTTTAATGTTTTGCTGAGGGAGCTTTTCTAAGATAAGGGTGATTAGTTGAGGTAAAATCGATTCAGCATAGTCATCTGGACAGCCGATTACTAAGGGAGGGTGGCCGTTACTCCGTGAGAAGTTGCCTATAACCTCATCGTGCAAAGAGAGTATACGGCGAGCGTAGCTTACTAAAATCTGCCCATGCTCGGTTAGAACAAGATTACGGCCCTCTTTAATGAAAAGCGCCTGACCTGACTCCTCTTCAAGCTTCTTCATCTGCATACTGATCGCACTTTGAGTCCGAAAGGTTTGCTTTGCCGCTCGGGTAAAGCTACCTGTGTCAACAAACGCAATAAAGCTTCGTAGAGCATCTATATCCATGTGCCGTCTCCGTGAGTTTTGGATGATTGGCACCTATCAATAATCTGAATAGGTGATATCAAAACTATTGGTTAGTCAAAGGGAATGCAAGCTGAGAAAATGGATAAATAAGGTGTATTTGTCTCTGAGGGGGAAATGATAGCGATGAAGTTGATCATAGGTAATAAAAATTACTCATCTTGGTCTTTACGTGGATGGTTGATGTTAAAAGCGTTTGATATCCCATTTGAGGAGATTTCTTTAACGCTGTTTAGCGACCATTTTTATACTGTTTTAAAAGATTACACCCCTGTAGAAAAGGTTCCTGTGCTGGTGGATGGGGAGCTAAGTGTTTGGGATTCATTGGCTATCTGTGAATATATTAATGAACAATATCTTGATGGCAAAGGGTGGCCAAAAGAGGTTCAAGCTAGAGCTATTGCCCGTGCGATGGTGAGTGAAATGCATTCTGGTTTCACCGCATTACGTAATGAGATGCCGATGAATTGTAGAGCGCGCCGATCTGTTTTGTTGAGTGAGGCAGCGAAGACAGATATTGCACGCATTGACCGACTATGGGCTGAGTGTTTATCGAATTATGCAGGCAGTAATGCATGGCTATTTGATGAGTTTGGTATTGTGGATGTGTTTTTCGCACCTATAGCCTTAAGGTTTAAAACATATGGGATACAACTTTCTACTGAGTCTGCTGCTTATCAAGAACATTTGCTTGCACATCCTGCTATGGCGTTGTGGTTAATGGATGCGCTTAAAGAAACGGATGTAGTACAGGAAGATGAGGCTGGTGAAGAGCTTGGAACACTTAATTAAGTAGCTAAAAAGCCGTAACTTATATCAAGTTACGGCTTTTTAGCTATCTCATTGAAAATTAATGATCAAGTATTTGGCTTAAGAATAACTGTAATCTATCCGTTTGAGGGTTGTTAAAGATCTCTTCCGGTGTATTTTGCTCAACAATTTCACCTGCATCCATGAAAATGACACGGTCGGCTACTTTTTTTGCGAACCCCATCTCGTGAGTTACGCATAGCATAGTCATTCCTTCGTCGGCGAGTTCGACCATTACATCGAGTACCTCCTTAATCATTTCCGGATCAAGTGCTGAGGTTGGTTCATCAAAAAGCATGATTTCTGGATTCATACAAAGTGAACGAGCAATGGCAACACGTTGTTGTTGTCCCCCAGATAGTTGACCTGGAAATTTCTGTGCTTGATCAGGAATTTTAACTCGCTCAAGGTATTTCATGGCGATCGCTTCAGCTTCTTTCTTGGGCTTCTTCTGAACCCAGATCGGACCTAAAGTTAGATTCTCAAGAATAGTCAGGTGCGGAAAAAGATTAAAGTGCTGGAATACCATACCTACTTCACGACGGATCGCTTCGATGTTTTTTACATCTTCTATCATCTCAACACCGTTCACTGTTAGTGAACCGCGCTGAAACTCTTCTAGGCGGTTAATACAGCGTGTTATGGTGGACTTACCTGAACCTGAAGGGCCACAGATAACAATACGTTCGCCTTTTTTGACGCGAAGGTTGATATCTTTCAATACATGAAAATCGCCATACCACTTATTGAGGTCTTTGATGATGATAATGTCGTCATTGTTTTCAATACTTTGTTCGTGTTTTATGCTCACAAAGATAACCTCTTAATTTCTATGGCTAGTGTCTAGCTTGCGTTCGATGGATGAGCTGATCATGGACATACTGAAACAGCAGATCCAAAAAACAACCGCCACAAATAGATAACCTTCTGTTGAATGCCCACCCAGCCAGTTTGAGTTAGTGAGTGCTGTTTGAGTGGTACTTAGCATCTCAAAGATGCCAATAATCAATAGGAAGGTTGTGTTTTTAAATAGCATAACGAAAGTTGCCAAAATATTTGGCATAGAGATTTTGATAACTTGCGGCAGAATGATAAGGAGTGTTTTCTGCCAAAAGCCAAGCCCTAAAGAGTCGGCCGCTTCGTACTGGCCGTTAGGTACGGCCTGGAAACCTCCTCGAAATACTTCTGCCATGTAGCCTGACATAAAGAGTGTCAGTACGATCCAAACACGGAGCAATTTATCAACATTAGTTCCTTCAGGAAAGAACAGCGGTAGCATGACAGAGCCCATAAAAAATAGGGCTAATACAGGTACGCCGCGGAAGAACTCAATCAATATTACACTCACACTGCGAATGAATGGCATATCAGATCGTCGCCCTAAAGCCCAAAGAAAGCTCAAAGGAAACGCAACGATAATGCTTGCAGCGGCGAGCATTACATTGAGGGTGAAGCCGCCCCAGTAATCGGTTGCAACATATTCTAGGCCGATGAGAGATCCATCTAACAGTATGATGGATAAAAATGGCAATAATAAAAATAAGGGGATAGCTATTTTGTTACGTAAGTCTTTATGAAGTTTAAAGGAAGCGATAATGATCGCTATTAGAGCGAGTAAGCAGGTGTTAATTCTCCATATCTCTTCGACAGGGTAGCTGCCGTAGAAAAACTGTTTAGACCAAGCAATGACAAATACCCAACATGCGCCGTCTTTGTTTGTACAGGCATCCTGTGTAGTACCAGACCAGTTGGCGGAGAAAAATAGCCAATCAAATAACGGTGGTATCAGGGTTGCAAAAAAAGCGATTATTGCCAGAGTAACGAGTGAGTTTAACGGCGTTGGAAAAAGATTTTCCCTTAACCAAGGAATTATACCTACGACATCATTTGGAGCGGGTTTATCGGGTAATGGTGTAAACTCTTTCATAGCATCAATTCCGTTCCGCCAACTCTACGCTTGCGTTGAATCTATTCATCACAAACGAGATAGTCATATTGATCACAAAGTAAACCGCCATGGTCATAAACACGATTTCAATCGCTTGACCTGTTTGGTTTAACGTTGTCCCTACAAATACGGTAAAAAGATCTGGATAGCCGATGGCTGTAGCTAGCGTCGAGTTTTTAACTAAACTTTGATATTCACTGTTTAGCAAAGGAACAATAACGCGCATCGCTTGAGGCACAATAATTAGTTTCATTATTCGGCTCTCTTTTAATCCAAGGCTACGAGCCGCCTCTGTTTGCCCATGAGGAACCGCCTGAACACCTGCACGTACTGCTTCAGCAATAAATGCACCAGTATAAACAGTTAAGGCTAAGGCGAGAGCCATTAATTCTGGGATAACCGTAATGCCGCCACGGAAATTAAACCCTTTAAGTTCAGGGAAATCCCAAGTAAAGGGTAAGCCTGATAGTAATAAGGCAATCAGTGGTAAGCCGAATAAAATACCTAAACTAGTTAAAAATACCGGAAACTGCTGCCCTGTATCATTTTGACGTTTTCTAGCCCAACGGGTTAAAAAAATGATCGCCATAAATGCTAGGCCGATGGCGGTATAGACAAACCCTGCACCGGATTCGGCAATCAAGCCGGGTAGGTATAAACCACGCACATTGAGAAATATAGCCTCTCCGATGCTAAGGCTTTGGCGCGCACTGGGTAATGTTGCCAGCACAGCGAAATACCAGAAAAATATTTGCAACAGTAAAGGAATGTTACGAAATGTTTCAATGTAAACAACGGCTAGTTTTCTGATCAACCAGTTTTTGGAAAAATGGGCTACACCCATCAAGAAACCTACAATGGTCGCGAGTACTATACCTATAGTAGAGACCAAAATAGTATTTAATAGGCCTACAACAAATGTCCGACCATAAGAGTAAGTGGCATCATAGGGAATCAGTGACATTAATATGTCAAAACCTGCGGTTGTAAATAAAAAGTCATAACCGCTCTTAATACCCCTGGATTCCATGTTCGCCAGTGTATTTGTGATAATGCCGTAGAAAAAATAGACCAAGCCCGCGAGTAATAAGAACTGATAAATCAGTGAGCGGTTTCTTGGATTATTGAAGAAGGAGGGTGAGGATTTCACCTGAGGCTTTTCAGACATAATTAAGCACTTATCTTCAGAAGGTTAGTAGTAAACATAGCAGAGGGACAATATATGTCCCTCTTTTTTATGTTTTATTAACGTACTGGAGACGAATACATAATACCGCCTTTATTCCACTGAGCATTTAGGCCGCGAGCAATCTTAAGTGGTGAACCTGCGCCCACATTGCGTTCAAAGCTCTCTGCGTAGTTACCAACCTGCTTAACAATGTTGTAACCCCACTCGGCAGGGATGCCCATTTTAGCGCCTGAATCGCCTTCAGAACCCATCAAGCGTTTCTGTGATGGGTTACCTTCTGCTTTCGCTTTGTCAGCAGATGCGCTGTCAATACCTAAGAATTCAGCCTCTACCATCGCCATTAAGGACCAACGTACAACATTAAACCAAGCATCATCACCTTGGCTTACAACAGGGCCTAGTGGTTCTTTAGAGATAACTTCTGGAAGTACGATAGCTGCAGAAGGATCAGATAAGCCAATGCGTAGCGCATAAAGTTGAGATTGATCAGACGTTAGTACATCACAGCGACCACTCTCAAAACCCGCACGAGTTTGGTCGGATGTGTCAAATGTAATAGCGTTATAAGTAAGACCATTTGCACGGAAATAATCGGCTAAGTTTAACTCTGTTGTTGTTCCTGCTTGAATGCAGACTGCCGCCCCGTCAAGCTCTAGCGCACTTTTAACGCCTAAAGCCTTAGAAACCATAAAACCTTGTCCATCATAGTAGTTAACCCCCGCGAAATTTAAACCTAGTGATGTGTCGCGAGTGTGGGTCCATGTAGTGTTACGGGATAAAATATCAATTTCACCAGACTGTAAAGCAGTAAAACGCTCTTTCGCTGTTAATGGTTTGTATTGAACTTTGCTTGCATCGCCGAGTACGGCGGCTGCAACTGCACGACATACGTCTACATCCAATCCACTCCATACGCCGTTTTCATCCTTCTGAGAAAAACCAGCTAAACCTGTGCTCACGCCACAAGAAACGTTGCCGCGTTTTTGAACGTCTTCTAATGTTCCAGCTTGTGCGCCCAAAGATAAACTGAGTGCTAAGCCTGTAGCGATTACTGAGGTAAGTTGTTTCATTATGTTTCTCCGTCAATTTTGATGGCGATGATGCCGTTTTTTGTTGTTTTTATTGTTCTTATTTTATTCCAGTGATTAATAAAAACTGCTTACTAGATACACTAGCAGAATATATACCAGCCTGTGATTTAAATTATACTTTGGTTTAGATTGTCTCGAATCCCTTTATTTATAGGGGCTGTGGCTTTGTTGTGGTTTGTCTAATATGAAGGCGGGTGCACTAAAATAGGACGCTGTAAATTTTATGGTGCAAAACTAAACGCTTTCTTGACCGTAAATGTCATTCTTTGTGAATACTATTGTTACTCGGTGTTTGTTTTTTTGCTGTTGAATGCTAAGGCATATTCTTTTGTCGATTAGCCTTACCTGTTTAGATAAAAAGGGCTAAGAAATTTCTTAGGATTTGCTTTGATCTTGATAAAAGAGTGACTTATTCGTATGTGGTTTATTCCACAAGATTAAGTGCTTTTTAATGAAGATGTTCTAAAACGCTCTGCTTTTTTATAAATATAAAAAAGGGAGATAATAAGAGAATAAAGTTATTTTTTTATCTGAGTTTGCGGTATAAAATGCGCGCAAAATGACGCCTTTAACACAGCCGTCAAATCCAGTTACCTTTTAGTGTCTTAACTTGCTGATATTGAGTGAGTTTAAGATAGGATGAGATCCATATGACAACCGCTTATAGTGAAACGCTTCATAAGGGCTATGGCCAGACGTTTGATGTTGAAGAAGTCTTGTTCGAGCAGCAAACGGATTCTTGGCATTTAATTATTTTCCGTAACCCCGTCTATGGAACAGTAATGGCATTGGATGGAATTATTCAAACGACTCAGCGTGATGAGTTTGTTTACCACGAAATGTTAACCCATGTACCATTAATTGCTCATGGAAACGCTAAGCGTGTATTGATTATTGGTGGTGGGGATGGTGGGATTCTGCGTGAAGTCTGTCGTCATGCTACGGTTGAGCATGTAACTCAAGTTGAGATTGATCAAGCAGTAATTGATATGTGTAAAGAGCATTTACCGAATCATTCTGCAGGTGCTTTTGATGATCCGCGTGTGAATATTGTTATCGCGGATGGGGTTGAATACGTTAACAAAGAGATGGATGAAAAATTTGATGTCATTATCTCTGATTGTACGGATCCGGTTGGTCCCGGTGAAGTACTGTTCTCTAGCCGCTTCTATGAAGGTTGTAAGCGTTTGTTGAATGAGGGTGGTGTGTTTGTGGCGCAAAATGGAGTGCCGTTCCTACAACAAGATGAGGTGATTACTACCCGTCGTCGTTTGAGCCCTTATTTTGCAGATCAATCTTTCTATACTGCTGCTGTTCCGACCTATATTGGCGGTGTTATGACTTTAGCTTGGGGATCTGATAATACTGCATTACGTAAGCTAGGATTGGATGAATTAAATCAGCGTTATGAAAAGAGTGGTATTGTTACTCGTTATTATAACCCACAGATGCATATAGGCAGTTTTGGGCTTCCGCAATATTTGCTCACGGCGTTGGAAGAAGCTTAGCTTTTTCTATACTGAAGAGCCGGTCGATTGACCGGCTTTTTTGTGTCTTTTTTCTGCTAGGCTCTAAGTGTGAATTTTATGCGTGTTTTTAGGTTTTTATCTTTTGAATAGTTATATCCGCCTTTCAGGTTTCTATTTTTTCTACTTTGCTCTGCTCGGTGCTTTAGTACCTTACTGGAGTTTGTATCTGATTTCGTTTGATTTTGATGCACAAACAGTGGGTTCTTTAATGGCACTACTCCAAGCGTCTCGAATTGTGGCGCCTAATTTGTGGGGATGGATCGCGGATAAAAGTGGTAAACGTGTAGAGATTGTCCGCTTTGGCGCGTTGATGACCTGTTTAATGTTTATCGGTATGTTTTGGCAGGATACCGCTTTAGGCATCGGCTTGGTGATGTTGGCATTTAGCTTTTTTTGGAATGCAGTTCTACCTCAGTTTGAGGTGATAACACTAGAAGAGTTGGGTGATAAGAAAGATAAATACAGCCAGATAAGGTTGTGGGGATCGATCGGCTTTATTGTTACGGTGGTTGGGATAGGTGCGTTACTGGATTTTATTAATATTCGGTGGTTGCCGGGCCTTATGCTTATTTTAATGTTGTGTATTTGGTTGAATACACTGTTAATTCCTAAGCCTGCGGTGCTTGATCATATTGATGTAGAAAAAAACTGTAATTTGGGGTTTATGGCGTTATTGCTACGACCGCAAGTTGTTATCTTTTTTATTATCTGTTTCCTTGTCCAGTTTGGACATGGTGCTTACTACACATTTTATAGTGTATTGATGGTCGATGTAGGTTACAGCCGTACAGAGATCGGCTTGCTTTGGGCTGTAGGTGTAGTAGTTGAAGTTTTAGTGTTTATTTATATGCATTGGATGCTACAGCATTGGGGCATCCGTAATATTATGCTAGTGAGTTTGTTTTTATGTGTTGTTCGCTGGCTATTGATTGGTACTGTGCCGGAAAATTTAGGTCTCATGCTGTTCGCACAAACGTTGCACGCCGCTACATTTGGTAGTTTACATGCGGTAGGAATCGCACTAGTGCATCAGTATTTTTCAAAGCAGACCTATGGACAAGGGCAGGCCCTATTTTCAAGCGTAGGTTTTGGCTTAGGTGGTGCATTAGGTGCTTTTCTTAGTGGTATCTTATGGGACGATTTTGGAGCGTTTTATACCTTTGGTTTGTCCGCTCTAGCGAGTGTTTTAGCTATGCTCTTAGCATTGGTATGGATCTATCCTGAAAGGGTACAGAAAAACTATTGATCTGGATATTTTGCACTGCGGTGATTTTACTATAGGATTAGAGACACAGAGCTATCCGACCTAGGAGTCAGAGAGTGAAATTTAAGATTGATATTGATATGTCTCCTGAAGAGCTGCGTAAAGTACTGGGTTTACCCGATGTGCAGCGATTGCAGGAGGATATGATGGCAAAGATCACTGAACGGATGGAGTCCGGTGTAGAGGGATATGATCCTTTGACTTTGTTTAAGCCATATTTGACGGGTGGGGTTGGCTCAATGGAAGCACTGCAAAAACTTATGATGAATTTAATGACATCTGCGTATAAAAATTCTAACAGTGCGGATAATAAAAATGACTGATCAAAATGATGATCAGGCGAATTCAAAGGCATCTAACGAGAGAGATAGTAGCTTGCGTATTCTAAGAAAATATACCAATCGTCGTTTGTATGACACATCTCGCAGTTGTTATGTGACATTAGATGATGTGAAACAGCTTGTATTAAGCGGGGAAGCTTTTAAAGTTGAAGATTCTAAAACAGGGAATGATTTAACCCGTAATATTCTTTTACAAATTATTAGTGAGCAGGAAGCCTTAGGGCATGGTACTTTGCTGACTAATCAAGTTTTACAGCAGCTGATCCGTTTTTATGGTGACAGTATGCAAGGTATGATGAGCCAGTATTTAGAACAGAGTATTGCTTCATTTTTAGAACATCAAGACCGTATTCGTGATCAGATGCAAACTATGATGGGGGCCGCTAATCCATTAACGATGATGAATCGTATTGCTGATCAAAATATGCAGATGTGGGGTATGTTCAAGCCGGGTGAAAACCCTGAAGGAACTGTCGATGATGATCCCGATACTAAGAATAAGCCTTAATATTTGATGCGATCTTTCTTCACGATTGAAAGGCGTTATGATTGAAAAAAAAGCCGCTATTAAGCGGCTTTTTTTTATTTGCTCGTTAGGTTTGAGTCTGAATGATTTTTTAAGAGGAGTATTTCTTCATATCAGGCATATTTCTGCCGTAGAAAATTTCATTCATCTCTTTGTGGAGGCGTTCAGTGATCTCTTGTACATCCGTTTCTGGAAGCTCCTCTTTTGTCGTGCCAAAGAGGTAAGTATTGAGATCCAGATCTTTTTGCATCATTTTCGTGTGAAAAATATTTTCCTGATACACATTTACATCTAACATTTGATAGTTGTCATGGATATCAGGGGTAAAGAAGTTCTGGATAGAATTAATATCGTGATCTATATAATGTTTTACCCCTTTAATATCACGCGTAAAGCCGCGGATACGGTAATCGATCGTAACAATATCAGATTCTAACTGGTGGATTAGGTAGTTCAAGGCTTTTAATGGCGAAATAATGCCGCATGTGGATACTTCAATATCTGCTCTGAATGTACAGATGCCGTCATCAGGGTGTGCTTCGGGATAGGTATGAACACAGATATGACTTTTATCTAAATGTGCGACTACAGAGTCAGGCATAGGGCCCGGTTTCTCTGTTGTATCTACATCTTCTGAGTCTTTAATAGGTTCTTCTGCAACCAATATAGTAACGCTTGCGCCTTGAGGTTCATAATCTTGGCGGGCTATATTGAGGACATTGGCACCAATAATCTCGCAACACTCACTGAGAATCTCAGTTAAGCGGTCAGCATTGTATTGCTCGTCTATATATTCAATATACTCCGCTTTTTGTTGTGGAGTTTGAGCGTAGCAGACGTCATAGATACAAAAGCTCAGGCTTTTTGTGAGGTTGTTAAAACCTTCAAGCTTGATTTTCTTACTCGTTGGCAAGGCGGTATGCTCCGTAAAAGCACTACAAAATTTTAGTCGCGCGATTTTAGTAAACTATTTGGCGTGGAGGAAGTAAAAAATTACAGTAATATCGTTTGGTTAAACGAATTTCTGCTTAAATTTTCCGCAATCTTTATTCTTTCGTATTGATATATAAGAGATTTAATCTCTCGCTATCAACCAATCAACAATATTAGGCGCAACTTGTGTTTGAGACTTGCCTGATACAAAAACACCAATATGGCCTGCTTTTACTTCCATAGCTTGGTAATCAGAGGATGAAACGTACTTATTAAGTACTTTTGATGCTTTTGGTGGGACGAGGTGATCGAAACTGCCAAAAATATTAAGTATTGGATGGGTTATATTGGTTAAATCAACACGCTTATCACCGATCATTGCTTCAGCCTTAATCAGTTTGTTCTGTTGAAAAAATTGAGTGATAAACTGCCGAAAAGCTTCACCTGCTTGATCTGGGCTATCGTAGATCCATTTCTCCATGCGTAAAAAGCTTAACGCACGCTCTTTGTCTTCGAGTTGGTTGGGCATACCTAAGTTTTTCTGTACACCTAAGCGCATCGGCATTAAAGAGTTGTAGGAATCATTCAGCATACTGCCTGGTATATTTCCATAAGTTTCAACAGCTAGATCCGCGTCAACATATTTGGCTAAATGATAAAGTAGGTTGTCATCAGTTTGAAAGTCAACGGGCGTAACCATTGGAATAAGATTTTTAATTTTATCTGGGTTTAGCGCCGTATAGCATAAGCTGAAAGTCCCTCCTTGGCAGATACCAAGCAGGTTTGTTTGCTCTGTTCCTGCGTGTTGGAGCACAGAATCAACACAGTTATTGATATATTCATTAATGTAATCATCGAGATCTAAATAACGATCAGCCGCATCAGGGTAACCCCAGTCAATCAGATAGATATCTAAGCCTAGTTCTAATAAGCGCTGTAGCATCGATCGTTTTGCTTCTAGATCGATCATATAAGGGCGGTTAACCAGTGCGTAGCAGATCAATAGAGGGGTTTTACAGCGTTTTTCTGATGTGGCTTGATAGTAACGAAGTTTTAGTTTGTCTTCTTTGTAGATCACATCATAAGGGGTGGAGTCGACATCAACTTCTTTAAGTTGGGCGAGCGTATTATAGCTTTTTAATAGTTTCCGATTAAACTCAAAGAGTTCCTGAGATACGGTGGCTATATCAAGATCAAATCCATTCATAACCGATTACCCTTTAACTGCTTTTTTTAGTGTGGCCAACTCTTTTTTTAAAGCGGCAACCTCATTTTTAAGTTCTACTAGCATCGCGGTTGTGGAATCAGTTTGTAATTTATCGACTTGTTGTTGTAATTGGGCGAAGTCTCGGCGATTAGCTCTCATCTCTTTGCGAAGCTTATGTTGGCGCTGTAGCGCTGTATCTAGCCCTTTATGTGTCGCTAGGCCGACAGATTGAAAGTGTATGTCTCGTACATCTTGGACAAACTTCTTAAGTCGCATTAGGGCGTTACTAATACGCCCATGTGCTCGTTGGTACACATCGGTTAGTATAGTCTTGGTATAAGCTGATTCGTATGCATCAACCCAAATATCATGTAGCTGTTGCAAACTGGAGATTTTTTTATCGCCATTCGTCAGTGTTTTTAGCATCTGATTAGAGGCGCTTTTATTGATAGAGCTGTAATGTTTTACATAGTCTTGCAGAGCTTCTTGATATTCCATCGTTAGTTTGATGGCTTCTCTTAACTGCTCTTGTGTTTCTCTTTGAGTGCCTATAACGGGTGTTTCTAATAAGCTTTTCATGCCGCTAATAAACGGATTATCAAAAAGCAGATCATCTTGAAAACTGTGGGTTTTAAACAGGGCGGCAAACTGTTCAGGAAACTGCCATTGTTGCATCAGTGCGTCTGAAGTTTGTTGTTGCATATATTGTTGGAAATGCAAAACAGCTTCATTTAAATATTGCTCGCCACCTTCTTTGTACTGCTTAAGCAATTGCTCCCCATATTGAGTAAAATTGCTTGATTGTGCACCGAGTATATCGAGCAGTTGCGAAAATTGTTGAGGTGCTTCTTGATGGACCTTTTTTTGGTTCTTAGCAATAAATTCAGCCCATTCTTCAGGTGATTGAACATCGCTACCAGAAGAGATACTCTTCCAGTATGTTTTTTGGGCATCCAGCAAGGCTTCAATGTTTAAGCCGCTATTTTCCATCAGTTCCATCTCTCCGGCGTTGCTAAGTAAGCTTATCTTATTACATCCATCAACGGCTGACATTAGATTATCGTTGGGACTTTAGCATCTGTACTAGATGACTAGCTGCATTAGATAGTGTTCTGTTTCTATGATAGATAATCCCTAAATTACGATGAACAGGCTCTGAATCAACTACATTAAGTACTTTAAGTTCTTTTCCAACTAAACTTTGTGGTAAAAGGCTCCAGCCTAAGCCAATTGTGACCATCATTCTTATAGTATCTAGATAATTTGTCGACATAGTTACATTTAATGTTAATTCATGTTGCAGAAACAATGTTTCAACTAAAGAACGAGTAAATGTATTACTGCTAGGTAATATTGCATTGTAATGGGTCAACTCTTCTAGATTGATTTGGTCTTTTTTCGCTAAAGGGTGGTCTTTAGCGACTACGTACATGAGTAAGTCATCCCAGATAAGGTCAGAATGTATAGAGGGTTCTGGTTCTGGAGAGAGTGTGATCAGCGCGAGTTCAAAGTCTCCCTTTAATACGCCTTCGTAAGCGACTTCGGATTCCGCAAACTGTAGATCGAGTTCTACTTTTGGATACTCTTTAGAGAACTGCTTTAGGTGCGGCGGTAGCCTATGTAGACTTATATGATGACTTGCAGCGAGTGATAGCCCTCCTGTGACTTCGCCTGCAGTAAGATTACCAATCGCTCTTTTCGCATCATCTAATTGTAGCAATATATCTTTTGCTCTAGGTAACAGGGAATTGCCGGCTTCTGTTAATGAAACGGTACGACCGATACGATCAAATAACTTACTGTTAAGTTGATCTTCCAGCAGCGCAATACGTTTGCTTATAGCTGATTGAGTTAAATAAAGGTGATCTGCTGCTTTTGAGAAAGAGCTGCTTTCGGCAACGGCAATAAAAGCTTGTAGGGTGTTTGTGTCCATTTTTTTGCTCCAGAAACTTAGCTAGATCTTATCTATTCCTTATGGGAATGCAAACTATTAAAAATATGAATTTGTGTTGTGCGACTGTCTGCACTAGGATGGCGACATACAAAAAGTTGATAGGCTCTTTGGGCGGATCTATCAATATAAGAAGAGAGTGAGGTGAGTTCCCATGGCTGGACAAACATTATATGACAAATTATTTGATGCGCATTTAGTGCGTACCAATGATGACGGTAGTTCGTTGCTTTATATTGACCGTCAGGTACTGCATGAAGTGACATCGCCGCAGGCGTTTGAAGGGCTAAGAATTGCGGGTCGTAAGCCATGGCGAATTGATGCCAATATAGCAACGCCGGATCATAACGTACCGACTACCGAGCGTTCTGGTGGTGTGGATTTGATCGTTGATCCTGTCTCTAAAATCCAAGTTAAAACCTTAGATGAAAACTGCGATGAATTCGGCATTCTTGAATTTAAAATGAATGATCACCGTCAAGGTATTGTTCATGTAATGGCGCCAGAACAGGGGGCTATTCTTCCAGGTGTGACGGCTGTTTGTGGTGATTCGCATACAGCAACCTTAGGGGCACTTGGGGCACTTGCTCATGGTGTAGGTACCTCAGAAGTTGAGCATGTATTGGCAACTCAGTGTTTGATCACCAAGAAAATGAAAAACATGCTCGTGCGTGTTGATGGTGAGTTGGGCATTGGTGTTACACCTAAAGATGTTGTTTTGCATGTCATTGGTGTAATTGGTACTGCTGGTGGAACAGGGTATGCCATCGAATTTGGTGGCGAAGTGTTCCGCAATATGTCTATGGAAGGGCGTATGACGGTATGTAATATGGCGATTGAAGCGGGTGCACGTGTAGGTCTGGTTGCTGTAGATAAAATTACACTGGATTATGTTGAAGGTCGTCCATTCTCTCCTAAAGGTGAGCAGTGGGATCAGGCTGTTGAAGCATGGAAGTTACTTGTTTCTGATGCGGATGCTGAGTTTGATGAAGTTGTTGTGATCAATGGTAGTGATATTGAGCCTCAAGTGACTTGGGGTACATCCCCTGAGATGGTTGTAGGTGTAAGCGATCAAGTACCAAATCCAGCTAATGAAACGGATTCTGTGAAAATAGACGGTATTAATCGAGCATTAAAATACATGGGCCTTGACGCCGATCAGAAAATTACTGATATCAAGCTTGATCGTGTATTTATTGGTTCTTGTACAAACTCTCGTATTGAAGATCTGCGCGATGCGGCGAAAGTCGTGGAAGGCCGTAAGGTTGCAGACAATATTATCCAGGCACTGGTTGTACCCGGTTCAGGTTTGGTGAAAACCCAAGCGGAAAAAGAGGGGTTGGATAAGATCTTTATTGAAGCGGGTTTAGAGTGGCGAGAACCTGGTTGCTCAATGTGTCTAGCGATGAACCCTGATAAGTTAGGTAATGGTGAGCATTGCGCCTCGACCTCTAACCGTAACTTTGAGGGCCGCCAGGGCTTTGGTGGGCGTACTCATCTAGTGAGTCCTGCGATGGCCGCTGCAGCAGCAGTAACAGGGCATTTTATTGATGTGCGTGAATTACTTCAGGCGAATGGTTAA
This sequence comes from Neptuniibacter sp. 1_MG-2023, assembly GCF_030547185.1. Lineage (GTDB taxonomy): Bacteria > Pseudomonadota > Gammaproteobacteria > Pseudomonadales > Balneatricaceae > Neptuniibacter. The sequence continues at coordinate 187,882 of NZ_JAUOQR010000001.1, read as the reverse complement.
TTTAAGGTATCGAGGAGAGCCTAATGAATAAGTTTACTTTACATACAGGTATTGCTGCTCCGCTTGATCGAGCAAATATCGATACCGATATGATCATCCCTAAGCAGTTTTTGAAGTCAATTAAGCGCTCAGGGTTCGGTAAGAATTTATTTGATGAGTTACGTTATTTGGACGAAGGTCAGCCAGATCAAGAGTGTACTGGTCGCCCATTAAATGAAGACTTTGTACTGAATAAAGCCCGCTATCAAGGTGCCAGTGTGCTATTGGCACGTGAAAACTTTGGTTGCGGCTCAAGCCGTGAGCATGCACCTTGGGCGTTAGAGGATTTCGGTATTCGCTCTGTGATCGCGCCGAGCTTCGCTGAGATCTTCTATAATAACTGTTTCAAAAATGGCCTGTTACCTATTGTTCTGAGTGATGAGCAGGTCGATCAACTTTTTACTGAAGTGGAAGCGACTGAAGGCTATCAGTTAACGATTAATCTTGAAAAACAGGTTGTTGTTACACCATCAGGCGAAGAGATCGCCTTTGATATTGACGGTTTTCGTAAGCACTGTTTGCTTAATGGTTTAGATGATATAGGCCTAACGCTTCAGCACGCTGATGAAATTAAGGCTTATGAAGCTAAGCGTAAAGCAGAGGCCCCTTGGTTGTTTGGTGCTATTCAGTAATCGTTTTTATGTTTGTTTATTTCAACATAAGTAGATAAAAATTTTAAATCTTGCACTGGCAAGATGAAGGAAAGGTTAAGTAGATGTCTAAGAATGTATTGATCCTGCCTGGTGATGGTATAGGTCCTGAAATTGTAACTGAAGCTCGTCGTGTTTTAGAGTTGGTAAATGCGCAGGATAATTTAGGTCTTGAGTTGACAGAAGCGCTTGTCGGCGGTGCTGCTATTGATGCTGATGGTGTGCCGCTTCCTGAAGCGACGCTTGCCGCGGCTAAAGCTGCAGATGCTATTTTGTTAGGAGCAGTGGGTGGACCGCAGTGGGATACTAACCCTGATTTCCAGATCCGTCCTGAAAAAGGACTGTTAGGCATTCGTTCTAATTTAGGGCTGTTTGGTAACTTACGTCCAGCTATTTTATACCCTCAGCTAGCTCATGCCTCTTCGCTGAAACCAGAAATTGTTTCGGGTCTTGATATCCTGATTGTACGTGAATTAACGGGCGGTATTTACTTTGGTCAGCCGCGCGGTATTCGTGAGAAAGAGGGGGGTATTCGCGAAGGCTACAATACCTATGTTTATGATGAGAATGAGATACGTCGCATTGGTCGTGTTGCCTTTGAAGCTGCGATGGCGCGTGATAAACGCCTTTGCTCTGTCGATAAAGCTAACGTATTGGAAGTAACGGTTCTATGGCGTGAGGTCATGGAAGAGTTAGGCAAAGAGTATCCAGAAGTTGAACTTAGCCATATGTACGTAGACAACGCGGCAATGCAGTTAGTACGTGCACCTAAGCAGTTCGATGTAATGGTAACCGGTAATATGTTTGGTGATATTCTGTCTGATGCTGCAGCGATGTTAACCGGATCTATCGGTATGTTGCCTTCGGCTTCTCTTGATGTGGATGGTAAAGGTATGTATGAGCCGTGCCACGGTTCTGCGCCTGATATTGCTGGCCAAGGGCTTGCTAACCCATTAGCTACCATCTTGTCTGCAGCGATGATGTTACGCTACTCCTTAGGTGCAAGTGATAGTGCTGATCGTATTGAAAAAGCGGTTAGCACCGTGCTAGATCAAAACTTCCGTACAGGGGATATTTGGTCTGAAGGTATGCAGAAAGTCTCTACTTCAGAGATGGGTGATGCGGTGGTTGCAGCACTTAGTTGAGCTGTGAAATAGAACCTTGATAGATAAGCTCAATTATAGCGTCTAACACGGTTTTATTGCATAATGTTCGCCCTTGTCGGTTCCAGAGGTAGTAATTTACTTTTGGAGCCGATTTTGTGTTTATTTGAATCCGAATTTTTTGGTGAATTTGATGAAACGTGTAGGTTTTGTTGGCTGGCGCGGAATGGTTGGTTCCGTGTTAATGCAACGCATGATAGAAGAACGAGATTTCGATCACATCGAAGAGCCGGTCTTCTTCACTACTTCTCAGGTAGGACAGGCTGGTCCAGATATTGGTAAAGATATTCCAGCGTTGAAAGATGCAGCATCTATTGAAGAACTTAAACAGATGGATGCCATTATTTCCTGCCAAGGTGGTGACTACACGAAACAGGTTTACACTGATCTGCGTTCAGCGGGTTGGGATGGTTATTGGATCGATGCCGCCTCTTCTTTGCGTATGGATGATAGTGCGATTATCGTGCTAGATCCCGTTAACATGAATGTTATCAAAGATGGCTTGAGCAGCGGCGTTAAAACCTTTGTCGGTGGTAACTGCACGGTTTCGCTTATGCTTATGGGCTTAGGTGGTTTGTTTCAAGCCGATCAGATTGAATGGATGACATCCATGACCTATCAGGCTGCTTCAGGTGGCGGTGCGCGTCATATGCGTGAATTGATCTCCCAGATGGGGGTTATCAACGATTCTGTCGCGACTGATTTAGCAAATCCAGCAAGTGCTATTCTTAATATAGACCGTCAAGTGGCTGAAACGATTCGTAGTGATGCGATGCCGGTTGATAATTTTGGTGTGCCTTTGGCGGGTTCTTTGATCCCATGGATAGATACTAAGCTTGAAAACGGTCAGAGCCGTGAAGAGTGGAAGGCCTATGCTGAAACTAACAAAATTCTTGGTTTAGGTGATAGACCGATTCCTATTGATGGCACTTGTGTGCGTATTGGTGCTATGCGTTGTCATAGTCAGGCGTTCACTATTAAGCTCAAACAAAATGTGCCAATGGATGAGATAGAGTCTATGTTGGCGGAAGCGAATGATTGGGTGAAGGTTGTGCCTAACGAACGCGATATAACGGCACAAGAGTTAACGCCAGCTAAAGTGACTGGGACATTGAGTGTGCCTATAGGTCGTTTACGTAAAATGAATTTAGGCGATGAATTCCTAAATGCATTTAGTGTAGGTGATCAGTTGTTATGGGGTGCAGCTGAGCCGTTGCGCCGTATGTTGAGAATCTTGTTGGAAGATTAGTTTTTCTGACATGAATCAAATTTTTACTAGCCCGACTTTGTTCGGGCTGGTTTGTTTTTAGGGTGTGAAAAAAATGGAACAAGGCTATAAAGTTGCAGTTGTTGGCGCAACAGGTATGGTTGGTGAAACTATATTAGAAATTTTAGAGCAACGGGAGTTTCCTGTTGATGAGCTGTTCTTGCTGGCAAGTAGTAACAGTGTAGGGAAGAGCATGCAATTTAGTGAAAAAACATATCGTGTGACTGATATTGATGAGTTTGATTTCTCTAATGCTCAAATCGCTTTCTTTACGGCAGGCTCATTAGTTTCAGAGGAATATGCGCAAGTCGCAGCGGATCAAGGTTGTATTGTTATTGATAATACCTCCTGTTTTAGGTATGAATATGATGTTCCGTTGGTTATTCCTGAGGTTAATCCTGAGAAAATTGCTGATTTTCGTAACCGAGGAATTATAGCTAATCCAAATTGTTCTACGATCCAGATGCTTTTGGCATTAGCACCCATTCATCGTCATGCTTCAATAAAAAGAATTAATGTTGCTACCTATCAAGCGGTATCAGGTAGCGGAAAAAAAGGTATTCAGGAGTTAGCAGGGCAAACAGCCAAACTGCTAAATGCTCAAACGCCAGAAAACAAAGTTTATCCTAAACAGATAGCTTTTAATGTGCTGCCACAAATTGATGATTTTCAAGACAATGGCTACACAAAAGAAGAGATGAAAATGGTTTGGGAGACCCAAAAAATATTGGGTGATGAATCCGTAAGAGTTAACCCTACCTGTGTTCGAGTGCCTGTTTTCTTTGGTCATAGCGAGGCCGTGCATGTGGAATGTTGGGATAGTATCAGCGCTGAAGAAGTAAAAGAATTGATGGTGCAAACTCCTGGCATAGAGCTGGTTGATGAACAGGTCGATGGCGGATATGCTACAGCAGTAAGTGATGCAGCGAAGAATGATGATGTATTCGTTAGTCGTGTTAGGGAAGATATTTCTTGTGAAAATGCTATAAATATGTGGGTAGTTGCCGATAACGTTAGAAAGGGAGCTGCCTTAAACAGCGTACAAATAGCGGAAATTTTGGTCCAACAGTACATTTAAAGGGCTTATATCATAGGAAATGCAAACAGGTGTTTGTATTTCCTTGACCAATAAGTGGTTTATAAACAATACTGTGGGAAGATTTCGGAATCGCAACCCTCGGATTTGTGTAGGGTTTTGTGGGTAGGGGAACAGGGATACTGATGATGTTGCGAAAACTCGCAGTCAGCCTTGCAGTGGCAGGGATTATAGGCGCGTCTAATGCTAATGCACTTGGTTTAGGCGAAATAAAAATTCATTCGGCACTTAATGAGCCTCTCAATGCAGAGATCAAACTTCTTCAGGTGAGGAAGCTCGGTCCGCTACAAATACAGCCGAGGATGGCTGATATTGATGAGTTTGCATTGGCGGGACTTTCTAAGTCGCGATTTCTTACTGATGTTAGCTTTCAAGTAAAAGTTAACCCTGATGGCACGGGTATGATAACCATGCGATCAGCTAGGCCCGTAAAGGAACCTTTCCTTAACTTCTTAGTTGAAGTGAATTGGCCTAATGGGCGTTTAGTTAGAGAATATACACTCTTACTTGATCCGCCAGTATTTGATCCTACGCCTGTTCGTAAGACAGTGCAGCCATCGGCATCTTCTTCTACTAGCAGTGCTTCAAAACAAACAAAATCTGCTAATACAAGTTCAAATATTAATAACTATCGAGCAACTGACGGTAAAGTTCGGGTCGGTAAGAATGACACGCTTTGGTCAATAGTTATTAAACATCGTCCGAGCGAGAGCGTCTCTGCAAAAAAGATGATGATCGCTTTGCAGAAAAAAAACCCACAAGCCTTTGTTGATAATAATATTAACGGATTAAGGTCTGGTGCGGTTTTAAGTCTACCTACATTAGACGAGATCAATCGTTTAAATGAGCAAGACGCTGCCTTAGAGGTTGTTCGTCAAGCATCTCAATGGAAGAATAAAACGGCACCTAAAGCAGAAGCGGCTGCCGTAGCGCCGATCGACGAGTCGAAAAAAACACCGGTTCCAGATGAAGAGGCTGCAACTGATCAGCCGGCTCCTGTGCCTGAAGATGAAAAATCTGCTGAATTAAAGATTGTTACACCCAAAGAAACTCTTGAGCCTGAAGATGGCGTAGCTACTGACCAAGCAAAAGCTGAGTCGGATACGGCGCCAGAAGAAGTAATGCCTGAAGCTCAAGATGCGATCGATGACGAAACTATGGCGCTGAGCGAGCGTAATGAAGAGTTAGAGGCGCGCTTAAGTGAATCTTTGGAGAATGTAGATCGAATCACACGTGAAAACGTAGAGCTGAATGAGCGTCTAGATGCTATTCAGTATGAGCTAGAAAAGCTTCGTGAGATGCTTGAGCTTAAAGATAACGAATTAACCGTTCTGCAAAACAAGGTTGTCGCTGCTGAAGCGGCACCTAAACCGGCACCTGAAAAGAAAGGTTTGTTTAGTTCTCCGCTAATGTTAGGGGGAATTGGTGCGGCAGTTGTTGCGTTATTGGCCGGTTTACTATTCTTTATGCGTCGCCGTAAAGAGGAAGATGCAGATAAGGCTGATGATACTGCATTGATGCAGGTTCCAGATGAATTGAGTAATGCTCCAGAAGAGGAGCTTGCGGTTGAGCCAGAACCAGAGCAGGAGCCTGAACCTGAAGAGGTTACGGAAGAGCTCGATATAGGTGATGAAGCTGATCTACTTGAGGATTCTGATTTAGAACTGGGTGACAGCAATGATTTAGACGATTTAGATGATCTAGATCTTGATATGGATATGGATTTAGATCTTGAAGAGGATGCTGCTGGGGATGTTCTTCCGGTCGTTGAATCTGAGAGCGAGCCTGACGATCTGGATGATATCTTAGAAGATGATGAGTTCGATCTAGGGTTAGATGATGATCTTATCGAAGAAGAGACTACATCAGAAAATGAGCCTGATGCTTTAGATGATATATTAGGTGAAACCAGCGAAGAGTCTGATGACCTTGATGATATTTTGGGCGAAGTTGATGACTTAGACGCATTGGGTGCTGATGTCGATACTGCTGTATCTGATTCAGATATCGATTTAGAGCTGGACGATATCGACTTTGATATGGGAGAGAGTGCGGATGTTATTGATGCGCCTGAGGATTCTGTTGATGAGCAAGCTGAGTTAGCTGAGGACGGATTAGATTTCGTTGTAGAGCCTATTGCGAAAGATTCTGTAGAAGAGAGTGATAGCGAAGCTGATGAATTAGATGACTTGTTAAATTCAGTGTCTTCTGAAGATATAGATGAGCTTAATGAAGTTGCAGAGCAAACGGATGAAGATGAGCTTGATGCTATTCTTGGTGAATTAGATGAAGTTGATACGGATTCCTCTGATATAGAGCTAGATTCCTCCGCTGAATCAGATGCAGAAGCTGATCTGGCGGCTATGTTAGCGGCCAATGCAGATCCAGATGATCAGCCAATGGAAGGCTTAGTCGATATTGATGAGTCAGTGGAAGATGATTCGGCTGATGATGATTTAGAGGCACTGCTTGCTTCCGTTGAGGATGATTCTGATGAGCTTGGTGATTCAGAGCTTGAAGAACTAAATGAGGAAGATGCTGCTTCTGAACTGGATGCCATGCTTGATGATTTAGATGCGGGTGATCTAGCAATCGATTCTGCCGAGACTGCTTCACTGGTTGATGATGAAGAGCTGGTCGTTGAAGATGATGGCTTAGAGTCAGACGTTGTTGATGAATTAGAAGCAGATCTAGATTCAGAGTTAGAAGCTCTATTGAATAGTAGTGATGATATCGAGCTGGAAGAACTTGCAGCTGAGGATGACGATGTGTCAGAAGATGAAGATTTTGACGAGTTGGCAGGTTTAAACCTGTTGGAAGGTGCAGATGAAGTTGAAACCAAGCTTGATCTAGCACGTGCGTATATGGATATGGACGATCTTGATGGCGCTAAAGATATCCTTGAAGAGATTGTTTCTGAAGGGAATGAACAGCAGAAAGCTGAGGCTGAAGCGCTGATTACATCCATTAACGAAAAGTAGTATGTCAAAGAAAAAGAATAATGGGTCTGCGGGCCCTTCTCAAGGGGCGATTTCGATCGCCCCTTATCGTTATGCCTTATGCGTTGAATATTCGGGTGCCGCCTATAGAGGGTGGCAGATTCAAAAAGAAGAGGATGTTCCCAGTATTCAGGAAGAGGTGCAAAAGGCGCTTTCAAAAATAGCAGATTCTCCTATCACCGTTGTTTGTGCAGGCCGTACAGATGCTAGAGTGAATGCTACTTATCAAATTATCCACTTTGATAGCCCAATTGAACGAGCTGATCGGGCTTGGGTAATGGGAACAAATAGCTATCTACCTGAAGATATTGCAATCCAATGGGCAACTCCAGTGAGTTTGGAGTTCCATGCTAGATTTTCAGCTCTAGAGCGTCGATATAGATATTTGATTTATTGTAACTCTGTTAAGCCCGGCATTATGCCTCATGGTGTAACATGGACCTATAAAGATCTAGATGTTGCTAGAATGGCTGAAGCAGCTCAGCATTTGATTGGTGAGCATGATTTCACCTCTTATAGAGCTGTTGGCTGCCAAGCTAAGAGTCCTGTACGTACTGTGAAGCAGTTTGAGGTCTATCAATCAGGTCATTTAATTGTTCTGGATGTCTGTGCTAACGCCTTTTTGCATCATATGATACGAAATTTTGCAGGGGTTCTTATGGCGATAGGCAGTGGCGAGGCCGAACCTATTTGGGCAAAAGAGGTTTTAGCGGCAAAGGATCGGCGTCAGGGGGGAGTGACAGCACCTCCTTTTGGGCTTTATTTTGTGGATGCCAAGTATCCTGATGAATTTGATCTACCAAAATCGAAAATAGGCCCTTTTTTCCTGTCATAGTTGACTGACGTAAAGCTACGCAATCTGATAAGATCTGCACTCAATGACTTTTTCATGTGAAATTTCAGCTAGTGAATAGAACGCGCGTTAAAATATGTGGTATTACTCGTCTTGAGGATGCATTAGCAGCCATTCGTTCTGGTGCTGATGCTCTAGGCTTTGTCTTTTATAAAAAAAGCCCAAGAGCGATTGAGCTTGAGGCGGCTGCAGAGATTATCCGTCAGTTGCCTGCATTTGTTACAACGACCGGCCTGTTTGTTAATGCGGATCAAGCTTATATTGATCTAGTTATTAAGAAAACACGTATAGATTTACTGCAATTTCACGGTGATGAGACTCCAGATTTTTGCAATAGCTTTTCTCGACCTTATATAAAAGCGTTGCGTATGAAACCGGGTCTCGATCTAGATGTAGAGTCCCGTAAATACGCTGAAGGTCAGGCTATTTTATTGGATGCATACCGTCCCGGTGTTCCCGGTGGTACAGGTGAAGTATTTGATTGGGATTTAATCCCCAAAATACATCCATCGCCAATTATATTGGCAGGAGGATTAACCTGTGAAAATGTTGCTCAAGCAGTAAGCGCTGTTCAGCCATTTGCCATTGATGTTAGTGGTGGTGTTGAGCAGAGTAAAGGCATTAAAGATGCCGTTAAAATTGATAAGTTTATAAATGAGGTAACCCGTGCCAACTAATATCGATCTTAAAGCACTTGCTCAGTTGCCCGATAGTAAAGGCCATTTTGGCCCTTACGGTGGGCGTTTCGTTTCCGAAACTCTAATGGCTGCGCTTAAGCAGTTAGAAGAAACTTATGAAAAGTTGTGGCGAGATCCAGCGTTTCAGGAAGAGTTTGACCGCGACCTTGCTCATTATGTAGGTCGTCCTTCACCTCTTTATCATGCATCACACCTGTCTGATAAGGTGGGAGGTGCTCAGATCTATCTGAAACGTGAAGATTTGAACCATACGGGTGCTCACAAAATTAATAATACGATTGGCCAGGCATTACTGGCTAAGTTTACGGGCAAGCCGCGCGTAATTGCTGAGACCGGAGCGGGACAGCATGGTGTTGCGACTGCAACGGTTGCTGCGCGCCTAGGGCTTGAGTGCCAAGTATATATGGGTGCTGAAGATGTTCAGCGCCAGTCACTTAATGTTTATCGTATGAAGCTTCTTGGTGCAGAAGTGATTGCTGTCGAGTCAGGTACTCGTACGCTGAAAGATGCCATGAATGAAGCTATGCGTGATTGGGTGACTAATGTTGATGATACATTTTATATTATCGGCACCGCTGCAGGTCCTCATCCTTATCCCAAACTTGTACGTGATTTCCAATGTGTTATTGGACGTGAAGCGCGTCAGCAGTGTTTAGACCAAATTGGTCGCTTACCTGATGCGCTGGTTGCTTGCGTGGGTGGTGGTTCTAATGCCATTGGCCTTTTTCATCCGTTTATTGAAGATGCTGATGTAAAAATGTTTGGTGTTGAAGCGGGTGGTTACGGTATTCAAACCGGCCAGCATGCTGCGCCTCTTTCAGCGGGAAGCCCTGGTATTTTGCACGGCAACCGCACATATTTGATGTCTGATGATGCTGGACAGATTATAGGTACACATTCAGTCTCTGCTGGCTTAGATTACCCCGGTGTTGGTCCTGAACATTCTTACCTTAAAGATACAGGAAGAGCCGTTTATGTAGATGCTACTGATGATGAAGCAATGGATGCTTTTCGTGCCTTGACGCGTATAGAGGGTATAATGCCTGCTATCGAATCTAGTCATGCAGTAGCTTATGCAATGAAGCTGGCAAAAGAGATGGATAAGGATCAAACCATTGTGGTGAACCTGTCTGGTCGTGGTGATAAAGATATTCATACGGTCGCACAGATCGATGGCATCAATATCTGATTTGTGCGAGGAAACTGAATTATGAGTCGTATTTCTACTAGCTTTGAAAAGCTAAAAGCGGAAGGGCGTAAAGCGCTTATTCCTTATGTAACTGCAGGCGATCCTGCACCGAGTGTCACAGTTGGTCTTTTACATGGTTTGGTCGAAGCGGGTGCCGATATAATTGAACTAGGTGTTCCTTTTTCTGACCCTATGGCTGATGGCCCTGTCATTCAATTAGCTTGCGAGCGTGCATTACAGCACAACACTCGTTTGCTTGATGTGTTGGATATGGTCGCTGAGTTTCGCAAAAAAGATAAGGTTACGCCGATTGTCTTAATGGGCTATTTGAATCCTATAGAGATCTTAGGTTACAAACGTTTTGCGGACGAAGCGAAAAAAGCCGGTGTTGATGGTGTATTAACCGTTGATCTACCGCCTGAAGAATCAGATGAATTCAATCTGATTATGCGGGCTCATGGTATAGATACAATTTACTTAATTGCGCCAACCACTGAAGATGAACGTATTAAATATATCTGCGAAAATGGTAGCGGTTATCTTTATTATGTTTCCGTTAAAGGCGTAACGGGATCTGCTTCACTGAATGTTCAGGAGGTAGCAGATAAGCTAGAGCACATTCGTAAATATACGGATATTCCATTAGGTGTTGGTTTTGGTATCAAAGATGCTGAGTCAGCCCGAGCGGTTTCTACTGTGGCTGATGGTGTAATTGTTGGCAGTGTTTTGGTGAATAAAATTGCGGATCTGGTTAAAGATCACGAGCAGATAGCACCCCAAGTATCTGCAATTATAAAAGATATGCGTATTGCAATGGACAGCTAATTAGGGTTTTAAAAAAATGAGTAACTGGCTGGAAAAAATCGTTCCTTCTCTGGTTCGTTCTGAGAAAAAACGTTCAAATATTCCTGAGGGGCTTTGGAAAAAATGCCCAAAGTGTGAATCTGTTCTGTATCGTCCAGAATTAGAGAAGAACCTGAATGTTTGTCCTAAATGTGATCATCATATGCGTCTTCATGCGCGCCGTCGCTTGGAGTTGTTTCTTGATGCAGATAACCGTCAAGAGATCGCTGGCGATATCGAGCCGGTTGATCGCTTGAAATTTAGAGACTCTAAAAAGTATAAAGATCGTTTAGCGGCTGCTCAGAAAGCAACGGGCGAGAAAGATGCTTTAATCGCTATGCGGGGTGAGCTTGAAGGTATGCCGGTTGTTGCGGTTGCTTTTGAATTCAGCTTTATGGGCGGTTCTATGGGTGCGGTTGTTGGTGAACGTTTTGTACGTGCCGCTAATATTGCCCTGAAAGAAAATATTCCGTTTATCTGCTTCTCCGCCTCGGGTGGAGCACGTATGCAGGAAGCGCTCTTCTCTCTTTTCCAGATGGCAAAAACGAGTGCTATTCTCGAGAAGCTACGCTTGCAAGGTACACCGTACTTATCAGTGTTAACTGACCCTGTTTATGGTGGTGTGTCGGCATCTTTAGCAATGTTGGGTGATCTGAATATTGCTGAACCTAAAGCGTTAATGGGTTTTGCTGGACCTCGTGTTATAGAGCAAACTGTACGTGAAAAACTACCAGAAGGTTTTCAGCGTAGTGAGTTCCTATTGGAGCATGGTCAAGTGGATATGATTATTAATCGTAGTGAAATGCGATCAGGTCTATCCAGAATCTTGCGCAAGTTTGTGCATGCGAGTCCTGCACCTATAGTTGAGACCGTTGAAGGGGAGGTGGTTTCTGATGCGGAAATACCACCAGCACCGGTCAATGACTAAACATTAGCAATAATCTTAATGGCCGACGTGAAAACGCCGGCCATTTTAGTTTTCTATTACTAAGTAGTTATGAATCAAACGGCGAAAAATTTTACTCTGACAGAATGGCTTGCATGGATGGAAAGTTGCCATCCTTCTGAAATCGAGCTTGGGTTAGAGCGTGTTCGAACGGTTGCTAATCTATTAGCTATAGACCTTTCTGCTTCTAAAGTGGTTACTATTGCTGGAACTAACGGTAAAGGCTCTACTGTAAGCTATCTTGATTCAATTTATCGCAAGGCAGGTTATTCTGTCGGGTGTTTTACTTCCCCCCATTTTCTTCACTACAACGAACGAGTAAAAATAGATGGTGTGAATGCCTCTGATAGTTTGCTTTGTTCTGCCTTTGCAAGAATAGATCAAGCTCGGGGTCAAATACCGTTGACCTACTTTGAGTTTGGCACTTTAGCAGCCTTGCTTATTTTCTCAGATTTGAAACCTGATCTGGTGCTCCTAGAAGTTGGCTTGGGTGGGCGCTTAGATGCAGTCAATATAGTTGATGCAGATGTTGCGGTGGTAACTACTGTTGCGCTCGATCATATGGATTGGCTGGGCGATAATAGAGAGGCGATTGGCAGAGAAAAAGCAGGTATATTTCGATCATCTAGGCCTGCGGTTTGTGGTGATCTTAATCCGCCGTTATCAGTATCTGACGTTGCGAATGAGCTAGAAGCCCAGTTGTTTCAGTCGGGAAAAGAGTTCTCTTATACGCAGGAAATGGATAGTTGGTCGTGGCAAGGACGATCTTCAGCAGGAGAAAAGCTGTTTATCCATAATATCCCTCTTCCTCATTTACCTATTCAAAATGCCGCGACAGTTTTACAAGTCATTCAATGTGTAGCTCTGAAGGTGGATGAAGAAGATATTTGTTCAGGTATAGCTACAGCTACCTTAACCGGACGAATGCAACTAATAGAAGTAGGTAATACACGTTATTGGTTAGATGTCGCACATAACCCTGAAGCGGCTGAACTTTTAAGTCAAAAGATTGAATCTATGACAGGTGAGGTAACTCTAGTACTAGGGATGCTTGCAGATAAAGATTGTCGTCGAGTGATTGAGTTGTTAGCACCTAAGGTTGATCGTCTCTATTTTGTTGATCTAAATGTACCTAGAGGCCAAAAAGCTTCAGTGTTAGCCGAGTTTCTTCCTGGCAATACGCCGATAAAGCAGTTTTCTACTGTAGCTGATGCTTTAAATCTATTTAAAAATAACCACAACAGGTCTGGTGATGTTATTATTGCCGGATCGTTTTTTACTGTCAGCGCTGCGCTGGCCGCATTAGGAAAGGAAGAGTAAATGCAGCAAAAAATTAAATATCGGCTGACAGGGTTAGCTGTGATTTTAGTCTCCGCTGTTATTGTTTTTCCTATTTTTTTTGATGGGGCTGGCTATAAAGAACGTCATCTCACATCTGAAATACCAGAAGCGCCCGAGCGCCCAGAAGTGGTACGCATTCAACCTCAGAATCAAGCATTACCCGATACATCATTAGCTGCGGAACCAATGTCACCAGTACCTCTGCCCAAAGCGCCAGAGAAAGTACAAAAAGTAATAGATAAAGAAGCAGCAGACCATAAGATCGACATTGATATTCATAATGAACAACCTGTTTTAGATCAACAAGGTGTGCCGGTCGCTTGGACTTTACAATTAGCTAGTTTTAAAGATGAAGCTAATGCAAAAGGTTTACGCAAACAATTGATCGCCGAAGGGCATAAAGTTTTCACCCGAAAACAGGGTGATTTAGTGAAAGTGTATGTTGGACCTGAGTTCCAAAAGTCTAGATTAGAAGCGCTTAAGTTGAAGTTAAAAACTGACTTCGGACTTAATGGTATTATTGTTCGCTTTACGACGCAGTAAGAATACGTTTAGTGGTGTTAGAAACTCTGATAAAATGCGCGCAATTTTACATTGAGCAGTGGATATGAATTGGGCTGACTGGACTATCTTAACGATTATAGGGATTTCAAGCTTATTTAGTTTGAAACGAGGCTTTGTCCGTGAGGCGTTATCACTGATTACTTGGGTTTCTGCATTTGTAGTGGCCCGATTGTTTAGTCAATCACTGTCTTTTTTACTCGAACCTTATATTCAGACACCATCAGTACGTTTGGCCGCAGCCTTCGCTATTCTTTTTATAGCGGCATTAATTGTCGGGGCTTTGGTCAATAAGTTGATAGGGGTTCTCGTCGAGGCGACAGGCCTTTCGGCAACAGACCGGATTTTAGGTATAGGTTTTGGTGCAGCAAGAGGCGGTTTAATTATCGTAGCAATTGTTGCATTGATTGGAATGACCCCAGCGATCAATGATCAATGGTTTAAGGAATCGCAGTTGATTCCACATTTCTTATTAATGGAAGCATGGACGAAAGATGTAGCGGGCGATGTTGGCCGCATGATCTGGAATGCGGGACGCTAAATTTCTTTAGTTTGCACTTTGAGGTGAGTTTTAATGTGCGGGATTGTTGGCATTGTAGCCAAATCTAATGTGAACCAGACTATTTTTGATGCCCTAACTGTATTGCAGCACCGGGGTCAAGACGCAGCAGGCATGGTAACTTGTGAGGGAAACCGTTTCTTTTTGCGTAAAGACAATGGCTTGGTGAACGAAGTATTTCGTACCCGCCATATGAAGCGTCTGGCAGGGAATGTGGGTATAGGCCATGTTCGGTATCCAACCGCAGGAAGTTCTAGTTCTGCAGAAGCACAACCGTTTTATGTTAATTCACCTTATGGGATAGCACTTGCCCACAATGGTAATTTAACTAATGCGGAAGATGTTGCAGAACAGATGTTCCGTGCTGACCTTCGTCACATCAATACCACGTCAGATTCTGAAGTACTGCTAAATGTTTTAGCTCACGAGCTTCAACTTCAAGGTAAGTTGAAACCACAAGCGGATGATATGTTTGCTGCGGTTCAGCGTGTGCATGAACGTTGTAAAGGTGGTTACGCTGCGGTTGCGTTGATCACCGGCTATGGCATGTTAGCTTTTCGAGATCCTCATGGTATCCGCCCTCTGATTTACGGTAAGCGTGAAACTAAGGGGGGGACTGAATATATGGTCGCTTCAGAGAGTGTAGCGCTAGATATTTCAGGTTTTGAGCGTGTTCGCGATATCGCACCGGGTGAAGCGATCTATATTGATATGGATGGCAATGTATTCACCCAGCAATGTGCGGAAAATACCAAACTGGCGCCATGTTTGTTTGAATATGTGTATCTAGCACGTCCTGATTCAATAATGGATGAAGTGAATGTACATGTCTCTCGTATGCGTATGGGCAAAAATTTAGCCGATAAAATCATTCGTGAAAGACCTGATCATGATATTGATGTCATTATTCCTATACCGGATACCAGTCGTACATCAGCGATGGAGATGGCTAAAGAGTTAGGTGTAACTTTCCGTGAAGGTTTTATCAAAAACCGATACATTGGCCGCACTTTTATTATGCCTGGCCAAGTTCAGCGTAAAAAATCAGTACGTCGAAAGCTGAACCCAATTGGTATGGAATTTAAAGACAAAGTTGTAATGTTAGTGGATGACTCTATTGTTCGCGGCACAACGTCTAGTCAGATTGTTCAAATGGCTCGTGATGTTGGGGCTAAGAAAGTTTATTTTGCATCAGCTGCGCCTCCAGTTAAGTATCCAAATGTTTACGGTATTGATATGCCAGCGGCTGAAGAGCTTATTGCGCATGGTCGAACAGATGAAGAGATTGGTAAAAAGATTGGTTGTGATTGGATGATCTATCAAGAACTAGATGATCTGAAAAAATCAGTTTCTGATGGTAATCCAAAAATTACTACATTTGATACCTGTGTTTTTGACGGCCAATATGTTGCCGGTGATATTGATGCTGATTATTTGAAACGCTTAAAAGCTGCCCGTAAAGACTCTGCTAAAGGCAAGAACAAGCAGGCGACTAGTAATGAGTCTTCAAACCTATGCAGTAAAATAGATTAAGAGGCGCTATTAATGTCTATTTCTGATTATGAACGCGCAGAGCGTATTCAATTTGATCCTGAAGGATATGATTTGGGTACCTTGGCTGTGCGCGCAGGTCAGCATCGTTCCCTCGAAGGGGAGCATAGTGATCCTATCTATCCTACCTCTAGTTTTGTATTTTCAAGCGCACGTGAGGCCGCTGCACGTTTTGGTGGAGAAGAGGAGGGGAATATCTATTCCCGATTCACTAATCCAACAGTGCAGTTTTTTGAAGAGCGAATAGCAGCCTTAGAAGGTGGAGAGCGTGCAGTTGCTACTTCATCGGGTATGGCGGCTATTTTAAGCACTTGCCTCGCGCTAATGAAAGTGGGGGATCATGTTGTATGCTCCCGTAGCGTGTTTGGGTCAACGGTATCTCTTTTTGAGAAATACCTATCTCGGACAGGCATAACCACTACATTTGTTGATCCAACGGATCTTCAATGTTGGGAAGATGCAATTACAGAGAATACCAAAATTCTATTTTTGGAAACGCCCTCAAACCCACTGGCTGAACTAACCGATATTTCAGCCGTGGCAAAGATTGCTCACCAGCATGATGTTTTGCTGGTTGTGGATAACTGCTTCTGTACACCGGTTCTTCAGCAACCGCTAAAACAGGGGGCTGACATCATTATTCATTCAGCGACTAAGTACCTTGATGGACAAGGGCGTTGTGTGGGTGGTGTAGTTGTTGGTGCACAAAAAGAGATGGAAGAGGTGTTTGGCTTTATCCGTACTGGCGGTGCTTGTATGAGCCCCTTCAATGCTTGGGTCTTTCTAAAAGGCTTAGAAACATTGAAAATTCGTATGGATGCCCATTGCCGTAATGCTCTTGAGATCGCTAACTGGCTCGAAGAGCAGACGGGTGTTGAACGTGTATTTTACTCTGGATTAGAGAGCCACCCTCAGCATGAGCTAGCCAAAAAACAGCAATCAGGTTTCGGTGGCGTGCTTTCATTTGAAGTTAAAGGTGGTCAAGAGGCTGCTTGGCGCTTTATTGATGCGACCACTATGGTTTCGATCACTGGGAACTTAGGTGATGTGAAAACTACGATTACTCATCCCTCTACCACAACCCATGGACGTATGAGTGAAGAGGATCGTGTTGCCGCAGGTATTCATCAAAACCTTATACGTTTGTCGGTGGGTATTGAAGACATCGATGACATAAAAGCGGATATGCAACGGGGTTTAGCTGCGCTCTAGCCGGTTGTAATATCGATCATAAGAGCCCGCTACGAGCGGGTTTTTCGTTATATGAAAGTATTTTTTCTTTAAATTGACAGTGAATGGATTACTCAATAATTCGTTTAAGTGGATTGGGCGCCTATTTTTTAGCCTAATCTAATAAATTCTACAGTTTAAAACATCTTATCTTGTTTACTTTGAAGTACCTTTGTTAATAGCAGCTATAATGTAGTGGTTTCCAGTGATCTTACCTGTAATTGTATTTTGAAAATTATTCTTGCGCCGATGGAAGGCGTTGTTGATTACACAATGAGAGATCTGCTGACTCAGATAGGTGGCATTGATCAATGTGTTACTGAATTTGTCCGCGTAAGTGATCGCGTGTTGCCGGCAAAGGTTTTTAGGCGTTTGTGTCCTGAGCTGCTTAATGGCGGTAAAACAAGCGCTGGGACGCCTGTGGCTTTGCAGTTGCTTGGCAGTGATCCTTCGGTCTTAGCGGGTAATGCACGTAAAGCGGCTAAGCTTGGGGCGCCTAGTATAGATCTTAATTTTGGCTGCCCAGCTAAAACAGTTAATAAAAGTAAAGGCGGGGCTGTTTTACTTGATACCCCTGAACTTATTTATGACATTGTTAAAGCTGTTCGAATAGCGGTCCCTAGTGATACCCCTGTGACGGCTAAAATGCGTTTGGGGAACAAAGATAAATCCTTAGCAATGGAAAATGCACAGGCGATTGAAGAGGCTAAAGCGGATGGCTTAACTGTGCATGCACGGACTAAGCTTGAGGGTTATCGTCCACCTGCTCACTGGGAATGGATAAGACGTATTAAGGAGGAGATTAGCATACCAGTAACCGCTAATGGTGAAGTCTGGAATTGGCAGGATTATCAGCAATGTAGAAGTATTAGTGGCTGTGATGATGTGATGATTGGACGAGGGTTGATCGCTAAACCAGACTTAGGAAAAGTCATAAAGCATCATCAAGCGGATGAAAATGTTAAAGCATTAGATTGGCAAGAAATACTCCTGATTGTGGATAGATATCTAGATCGGGTTGAGCAGGATATTGCGGCTAAATATGTGCATGGTCGTTTGAAACAATGGCTATATCACTTGCAGAGAGAATATGCTGAAGCAGCAGTTTTGTTTGAAAAAATTAAAAAAATTAAGGAACCTTCTTTGCTAAGGCTTGCCTTATATGGTTTATTTGAATAACCGCTCAAAAAATTGTGGAGATGTAAAAAATGGGATCTTGGATTAGACCAGCAGTAAAGCTGATGGGTAGCATGAAATACCCAGCAAAGTTCACTATTGTTAGTGTCCTTTTTCTGATTCCGTTGATATTAACGGTTGTTTTGTATTGGCAGGAGTTGAGTCGCAGTATTAACTTAACTCAATCAGAATTACGTGGCATCGAGATTATTCAGCTGACCGAACCTTTAGTTGTGAATATAGGTCAACATCGTGGGCTGACCAATGCACTTTTAAATGGTAATGCAGCAGTAGAAAGTAAAGTTTTAGATCGTCGCGCTAAAGTTGATGCGGCGCTGTCTAATCTAAAAGCCGGATCAACAGGTATAAGTCCGAAGACGCAAGAAGTTCTTGCTGACTTAGATAAACATTGGCAGAACCTGATCGCTAATATTAACAGTCAATCTCCTGCTGAGATCTTTGAATTGCATAACGAATTCTCTGCCAAAGTACGAGATTTCAATCATATTTTGTTGCGTGAGTTTTCTTTAGAGTTAGACCCTAGCGCTAGTAATACTTATTTAATTGATAATGTTGCGGTTTTTTTACCGTTAATTATCGATGAAACAGGCCAGTTGCGTGGCAAAGCGGCGGGTGTTGCAGCAAGAGGGTCTTTCACACCAGATACATTTATTTATCTAAATAATGTTATTGGTCATTTGGATGAGGTATATCCTGCTTTGCGCATTGGATTAGATATGCCTGGATTATCATCTATGGCTGAGGATATTAAAGCAGCAGAAGAAGGTATTCGGAATTATATTAGCTATGTTCATTTGAATGTTATAGAACCCGATAATTTAACGGTTGATTCGAATAAAGTATTTTCAGAAGGGACGGCAGCTATAGAGAAAATTGTGGGTCTGTATAAAGGGATGCTGCCTGCTTTATATGAGAAAGAACAAGCGTATTTAGAAACGCAGATTTTTAGTCGTAATTTAATCTTAGCAGTCATTATTGTTACTGTATTTTTAGCATTTTATCTTTTTCTTGGCTTTTATCGTTCAACTATTCAAACCATGGATGAGTTTAAAAGTGTCTCTGAAAAGCTGGCGAATGGGGATTTATCCGCGCGTTTGTATTATCAGGGTAAGGATGAAATGGGAGCTATATCAGCCGGTATGAATAAAGTTGCTGATGGCTTTGAAGCATTGGTAGAAGAGGCGCAAAGGGCTACAAAGCTGGTTGCTGGTAACTCAAAACGTTTGGTAAGCGAAGCGTCTCAAACCCGTGATGGGGTTGCCCGACAAAAAGAGGAAACCTCTCAAATTGCGGATGGCGTAGGAGATTTATCAGCGAGTGCTGCGGAGATCGCAAAAAACACAAATATGGCGTCCACGACTGCCCAAGGTGTAGAAGCGGTAGCAGCAGAAGGCTTAGCAGTAGTACAAAAAACAACGCAGTCATTCACACAGCTGTCTAATGAGGTAAGTAGTACGAGTGAAGTGATTAGTGAGCTAGACCAAGATGTGCAGAATATTCATGCGGTTTCTAGTGTTATTAGCGCTATAGCAGATCAAACTAACTTGTTGGCATTAAACGCAGCTATAGAGGCTGCACGTGCCGGAGATCAAGGTCGCGGTTTTGCTGTAGTGGCGGATGAAGTACGAACCTTAGCCCAGCGGACGCAAGAGTCCACAGGTGAAATTCGGGAAACTTTAAGCAAACTTCAAGATTGTACTACACGCGCAGTGACTATGATGGAGCGTACGAGCCATTCAGTAAACGAGAATGTTTCCGAAATGACGCGTACAAGCGACGTATTACATGAAATAAATCACGCATTAACTGACATGAACTTAATGAATGCAGGTATCGCCTCCGCTGCTGAAGAGCAGAGTGGTTTAGTTAACCATCTGCATAATAGTCTGGCCGCGATTGCAGAGGTGGCTGATAGTTCTGAAGGTGCCGCTAGAAATACATCTAGCTTAGCGGAAGAGATGTCATCATCTGCCTCGCATCTTGAACGTGCTCTATCGCGTTTTTCGCGGCGTTAAACGCTAATTGATATCAGATTAGCCCGTTGTGTATCCGCAGCGGGCTTTTTTATTTCTGTGAGATTAATATTTTCTATGTTCGCGCTATATCTAGGGTCAAAATATTTCCTGTTTTTTGACTCTAAATCCTATTGGAAGAAATGCCTAAAATTGGCATTTAATCATTAAGTTCAACGTTAAAGCGATCAATATCGTTTGTGATTTCTACATCAACTTTAGGTGACGGGATCTTATAATCGTATACTCGTTCCCAGCTCTCATTACCTGGTGCTCGCTCCCAAACAGTACCTGCATTGAAAGTGACTAAATCATTCAGTGATGGATCTAAACTGCACATTTTAACAACAGGAATAGGTACTAAGTTTGATAGCTCATCTTCAAGAAACTCTTCGGTCTCATAGCCTGTAAACATACGCCATCCAGTATCATTAAGATGCTCAGGTACAGTTTTATACATAAAACGTATAGGCAGTGTTTCATCAAAGCACAGTTTTGAAACAAGCGCTAAAAAGCCGTTTTTGGTTTGATTTGTTTCTGAGTCGGTTGAGATAGGGGTGTCTACTTCAGGCGATTTCATAGCGTCTCTTTACTTAAAAATAATCAGCAAAATATTAATTGAGCCTATTCTAAACTTTCAGGCTGAATCAGGCTAGCAGCGGAAAGGCTAAGAAACGTCTAAGCTAGCTTTTTGGCAATATCTAAGCGCTTCATCTGCTGTATAAGCTAAATAAATCTATCTTAACTTTAGGGGAAGCATGATAGAATGGAGCGCTTGTTATGAATCATCTATATCTTCAGGAAAAATGAATGGCCAAGGGTAAGAAATACGACTATCAGGTAGTAGCAGAAGGTGAAACCTGGTCTGTAAAAGTTTTGCGACAGGCAAGTGCCCGTAGAATAGTGGTATCAAAACGTCAAGATGGTTTTGCGACTGAAGATGAGGCTAAGGCTTGGGGCGAAGCTGAGCTAAAGCAGTTTATGGAACAGCAGATTGAGCGTAATAAACGCAAAGCTGAGCGCCGTGTTGAGCGTGATGAAGCTGAAGCAGCAGCGCAATCTCGCTATGAAGAAGCACAGGCCCGTTATGAAGCTTCACGTGTGGAAGACGAGTAAAGCTTTCTAGAGTTTAGTTTCTGCGATTTAGTTTTCTACGATACAACTACATAAAAAAGCCGAGATGAATATTCATCTCGGCTTTTTTTATAAGTGATAATTATATAGAGGAGACTTAATAAGTATCGCTATTATTGAAACAGTTGTTTTAATAGGTCTGTAGTCCGTGCTGCAGGATTCTCACGAATCTTTTTCTCTTCTACTGCCAACATTGTGAATAAACCGTTTAAGGCTTCTTCGGTAACATAGTTATCTAAGTCTACATTTACCTTATCCCCAACGAATGGAATCTCTTTCGCTTCACTAGCTAAGTCGTTGTAGTAACGTGTTGCGCCGACTTGACCAAGGGATTCCTCAACAGTTGGCTGAAAAAGCTCTCTTAGCTTACCGCTAGTTTTCTCTTTAAAGTACTGAGTAGCAGCATCATCTGAGCCTGAGTAGATCTTTTTAGCATCATCAAAACTCATCTCTTTTACAGCGCTAACAATAAGTTCAGTTGCTTGTGGTGCTGCTTTTTCAGCGGCACGGTTCATACTCTCTTCGAATTCAGTTACTTGGCTTTCTAGACCGTATTTTTTAAGTAGTGAAGCAACTTTATTAATGCCGTCAGGTAAAGGTATACGGATATCTTGATTATCCAGATAACCACCCGGCTGGCTGATCTCTTCTATAGCGCGTCGGCTACCGACCTCAAGTGCTTCTTTTAAGCCGTTAATTACGGTTTCAGTACTTAGGTCTGTGGCTTGGCCCGATGTGCTACTTGTTGTGTTACTACCCGTTGCCGTATCTAGAACTTTCTGTTGTACCTCTTCATCTTGAACTGCTTCTTTGAGCATATCAGCCCAACCAGCATAAGCAGTTGCGGATGTAATTGAAGCGGCCAGTATTGAAGTGATGAGATATGATTTTTTCATTATGCTTTTCCCTATGTCGCAATTGCACTAAGCATATCAGACAAGTACGAACGAAGCCTTAATAGGATTTAAAATTAGAAATAAGTGTTAATACAGAGCATAGCTATATATTTAGCTGATAGTAGCGCTACCCGGTTCAATTGAATAGGGAGATTTAATGTGTAGAATACTCAGTATCACCCAGTGGAAGCTGGTGACTTTATCTATTTATCAATGAAGTGAGGACGACCTCACCTCTCGATGCGTCTGGGGACGGCACCTTTAATTATGGGGGCTATATGCATTGGTTCTTTTTGGTTCTAGCTGGGTTGCTTGAGATTGGTTGGGCAATTGGGCTGAAGTATTCTGAAGGTTTTAGCAAATTATGGCCATCGCTGGGAACCGTGTTGGCATTGTTCGCGAGTTTATTGTTACTTAGCTTTGCAATGAAGGCCTTACCCGTTGGAACTGCATATGGTGTATGGGTAGGTATTGGTGCGCTAGGTACAGCAATACTTGGTATTATCCTGTTTGATGAGTCCGTCAATATGCTTAAGTTAGTGAGCTTAGGCCTTATTTGCTTAGGTATTCTTGGTTTGAAGGTAGCGCATTCTTAGCACTGAGTTGGGCTCGTTGTTTTAAGGAATTATATGCACACGTCAAAAAAACCAATTGGGTTTTGGTCTGCTGTATCTATGGGTATAGGTGCAATGGTTGGAGCCGGTATTTTTGCCTTACTGGGTGAAGCAAGCGCTATTTCAGGTAGTGCTGTTTATCTCTCTTTTATTATGGGGGGAGTCATCGCGTTATTTAGTGGTTACTCCTTAGGTAAGTTAGGCGCGCGCTATCCCTCGTCTGGGGGGATAATAGAATACTTATCCCAGTCCTACGGGAGTGGTTTTTTTACCGGCACAATGGGGGTTATGCTCTATTTTTCGGCCATTGTTTCCTTAAGTCTCGTTGCTAAAGCCTTTGGGAACTATGCAGTGACGTTTCTGCCTACAAATGAGGCAGAGCAGCTATGGCGGGGATTCTTCACGGTTGGGATTATCGTTCTTTTTGTCTTAATTAATCTTAAAGGCGCTAAAGATGTAGCGGTATGGGAAAGGATTACGGTTGGAGTCAAGTTTATTGTATTGGCTGCGCTATCTATTACCGGCATTATTTATTTAGATCCGAGTTTGCTATCGCCTGATAACTATCCCCCGAATAAAGATATATTTTTTAGTCTTGCTATCACCTTCTTTGCGTTTGAAGGCTTTCGCGTAATTACCAATACGGCTGAAGATATGCCCGATCCCTCTAAAACGCTTCCAAAGGCTATGATGACAGCTATCTTATTAGTCATGCTGTTGTATGTTGCGATTGCGTTTGCTGTTTTTGGCAACTTGCCGACAGATCAAATTATTGCGGCAAAAGATTTTGCCTTGGCGGAGGCCGCCTTACCTATATTTGGTGAGATAGGGTTTACGATAGTGGCGATAACGGCGTTAATTGCTACGGCATCATCAATCAATGCTAATTTATATGCGGTGACTAATGTGACCTATCAATTAGCGAAAGATGGTGAACTTCCGGCTGAATTTGGTAAGCCTATAGGGCATAGCCGAGAAGGGTTAGTGATTAGTGGTATTTTAATTATTATTTTGTCTCTGCTGTTTGATCTATCTGAAATCGCGGCTATAGGCTCAATCTCAATTTTATTTGTTCATACAGTGACCCATCTAGGCCATCTAAAGATTCGTGCTGAAACCGGCGCATCACTCAGTTTAGTAGTTATTGCTACGCTGTTGAGTTTAATCGCGATGATTCTTGCGTTTGTCTATGTCAGCCAAAACTCAGGACATATTGCGTATATTCTTATTGGCTTTGTTTTAGTGGCGGGTCTAACAGAGATTACATTGCAAAAAATAGCTAAAAGAGAAATAAAGCCAAGGATTGTCTAATAGGGCTTTAGGTGTGTTTTATTGTATTAAACCCCATTGATCTGATCACCTTTAGGTCAGCGGTGATTATTTAGATCAATGCCCAGTGGGGTAAACGATGAGAATAGTTTATTGTTGTCAGATATAAAAAAGCCGAACCTTAAAGGGTTCGGCTTTTTTTAGCTGTAATGGTTTAACCCTCTTCTGGTTCGTACCCCAGATTAGGAGCTAACCAGCGTTCAGCTTCTTTCATCTCCATACCTTTACGTTTTGCATAGCTTTCCACTTGGTCTTCGCCGATTTTTGCTACACCGAAATACTGGGAGTCTGGGTGGCTGTAGTAAAAACCGCTGACCGCCGCTGTAGGCAACATGGCGTAAGAGTCAGTAATGGTCATACCTGTGTTTTTCTCAACCTCTAATAGCTCCCATAGTAAGCCTTTTTCAGTATGTTCTGGGCAGGCAGGGTAGCCAGGTGCAGGACGGATCCCTTTATATTTTTCAGCAATTAGGTCGTCATTGCTAAGATTTTCATCCGCAGCGTAGCCCCAAAGTTCTTTACGTACTTTATCATGCATCATCTCGGCTAATGCTTCAGCAAAACGGTCTGCCAGTGCTTTAACCATAATGGAGTTGTAATCGTCATGGTCTGCTTCATATATAGCCACCAGCTCATCACAGCCATGGCCAGCGGTAACTGCAAAGGCACCTAAATAGTCGGCTTTGCCACTTTCTTTTGGCGCGACAAAGTCGGATAGGCACATATGGGGTTTACCGGCGATTTTTTCTGTTTGTTGACGCAGGTTATGAACAGTCATAAGTACTTCAGAACGGCTGTCATCAGTATAGAGTTCAATATCATCATCACCAATTGTATTTGCCGGAAACAAGCCAACGACAGCTTTGGCCGTTAGCAGTTTCTCATCGATGAGTTTCTTCAGCATAACTTTGGCATCGGCAAAAAGCTTTGTAGCTTCTTCGCCAATGATTTCGTCATTTAGAATGCGAGGATAGCGGCCCGCTAGTTCCCACGAGTGGAAGAAGGGTGTCCAATCGAGATAAGGTTCGATCTCCGTTAAAGATATATCATCAAAAACAGTAATGCCTGGTTTGATTGGTACCGGTGGGGTGTAACTCTCCCAATCAATCTGAAACTTGTTGGCGCGTGCTGCGTTAAGAGGTACGCGGCGTTTGTCTGTCATACGGGCGGCATGACGTTGGCGTACTGCTTCATAGTCCTCTTGAATCTCTTTTACGTAGGCGGCTTTCTTCTCGTTTAATAGATTAGAGACAACATTCACTGCGCGTGAAGCATTGGTGACATGCACCACTTGGTCACGTTTATACCCGCGATCAATTTTTACCGCCGTATGGGCTTTAGAGGTTGTAGCACCGCCAATAAGAAGGGGAATGTTGAATTCTTGGCGTTCCATCTCTTTGGCAACATGCACCATCTCATCAAGGGAGGGGGTGATCAGTCCAGAAAGACCGATAATGTCGGCATTTTCTTCACGTGCTGTACGCAGAATTGTTTCTGAGGAAACCATTACGCCTAAGTCGATAATCTCATAGTTATTACATTGTAGAACGACGCCGACAATGTTTTTGCCTATATCGTGCACATCACCTTTAACCGTTGCGAGTACAACCTTGCCATTTGTTTTACTGGAGCCGGTTTTTTCCTCTTCGATAAACGGCATCAAATAAGCAACGGCTTTCTTCATTACGCGCGCTGATTTGACAACTTGCGGAAGAAACATTTTACCTGCACCGAATAGGTCACCCACGATACTCATACCATCCATGAGGGGACCTTCAATAACATGTAAGGGACGGTCATGATTTAGGCGGGCTTCTTCTGTATCTTCTTCGATAAATTCAGTGATGCCTTTAACTAATGCATGGGCTAAGCGTTCATTGACGGGTAGATTGCGCCACTCTTGGGTTTTTTCTTCAACCTCTACGCCATCGCCACGATATTTTTCTGCGATATCGAGCAAACGCTCGGTGGAATCATCCCGTTTGTTTTGAATAACATCTTCAACCGCAAGGCGAAGTTCTTCAGGTAGATCATCGTAGATCGCCAGCTGACCGGCGTTAACGATCCCCATATCCATCCCTTGTTGAATGGCGTGATAGAGAAATACACAGTGGATCGCTTCACGTACAGGGTTATTGCCACGGAAAGAGAAAGAGACATTGGAAACGCCGCCCGATACTTTTGCATGGGGCAGGTTCTTTTTAATCCAGCCGGTCGCTTGAATAAAATCGACAGCGTAGTTGTTATGTTCATCTATACCGGTCGCAACCGCAAAAATATTTGGGTCGAAGATTATATCTTCTGGCGGGAAGCCGACTTCATCGACTAATACGCGGTATGAGCGTTCACAGATATTTATTTTACGTTCAAAAGTATCGGCTTGACCATCTTCGTCGAACGCCATGACTACAACGGCAGCACCGTAGCGACGTAGCTTTCGTGCTTGGTGGACGAAGTTATCATGGCCCTCTTTTAAGCTAATGGAGTTTACAATTCCTTTACCTTGTATGCATTTTAGGCCCGCTTCGATTACCTCCCATTTTGAGGAGTCGATCATAATCGGCACGCAAGATATATCTGGTTCAGAAGCTATCAGTTTAAGGAAACGATCCATGGCAGCAAGGGAATCAAGCATCCCTTCATCCATGTTGATATCGATAATTTGAGCACCGTTTTCAACTTGTTGGCGAGCAACATCTAAAGCTGTTTCATAGTCTTGCTCTTTAATTAGTCGTTTAAACATCGCTGAACCGGTTACATTGGTACGTTCACCAACGTTTACAAACAAGGTGTCAGCGCCAATGTTCATAGGCTCAAGACCAGATAGACGACACTCTATAGGTAGTTCAGGAATTACTCTTGGCGCCTCAACTTCGACCGCTTCTCTAATGGCTTTAATGTGTGCTGGCGTAGTGCCGCAACAGCCACCAATAATATTTAGAAAGCCTGAGCGAGCCCATTCGCCAATCTCTTCAGCCATCTGTTCCGGTGTTTCATCATAAGCACCGAAAGCATTAGGTAGGCCTGCATTAGGGTGAGCAGAGACAAAGGTGTCAGATATGCGGGAAAGTTCTTCCACGTATTGGCGAAGCTCTTTCGGTCCCAATGCGCAATTGAGGCCTATAGAAATAGGTTTTGCATGGCGAACAGAGTTCCAGAACGCTTCGGTTGTTTGACCCGATAGTGTGCGCCCTGATGCATCGGTAATGGTACCCGAAATCATTACGGGGAGGCGTATATCATGTTCTTCGAAATAGGTTTCTACTGCATAGATACAAGCTTTAGCATTGAGGGTATCAAAGATAGTCTCAATCAGAATAATATCTGATCCGCCTTCGATGAGGCCTGCTAGGGATTCGGTATAAGCATCAACTAGCTCATCAAAGCTGACATTACGGAAAGCCGGATCATTTACATCTGGGGAAATTGAACAAGTACGGTTAGTTGGGCCGAGTACACCGGCTACATAACGAGGACGATTAGGTGTTTCTTTAAGTATTTCGTCACAGGCTAGACGCGCTAAACGAGCAGCTTCAACATTTATTTCACGGCTGATCGATTCCATCTCATAATCAGCCATTGCGATCTGAGTGGCATTGAATGTATTCGTCTCAATGATATCAGCCCCCGCAAGTAGGTACTCACGGTGAATCGCTTTAATAATATCTGGCTGGGTCAGCACTAAAAGATCGTTATTCCCTTTGACATCTACCTGCCAGTCAGCAAAGCGCTCGCCACGATAATCCTTCTCTTCCAATTTATAATCTTGGATCATCGTGCCCATACCACCATCTAAAATCATGATGCGGTTTTTTAGGCTTGTGGAAAGTGTTTCATAAAGCGTTTTATCTGTCACAGCAACGTACCTGAATCAGCGACTAAAAAATTATAAGACGCGATTATAAATCAATTAGTTAAGAAAGGGGGTGAGGAAAGTTAATGTCTTTATGAGTAGCGTTCAATTTGCCCCTGTTTTTCGGTGTACTGTTAGCAATTAGTCACTGTTGATCTAAAGAATAGGGACTTACCCCTTAAAATTTTTGTAGATGGTGGTAGAATGCGCGCACTTTGCGGTTTATAAGCATAATTTAATGCTCTGGTTAGTTAATTTTTTGAGTGTTTTCCAGTATTATATGCGCCGCAACATAAATGGCTGTAAGGTCATTGCTAAAAATACACCCGTAGTTGAGATATAATGATCTGCTTACGTGGCGTTTACGTGTTACTTAATCACTTAGTGAATAAGTAGCGAAAGGGGGAAACCGAGGTCACTCGGTAAAGATGAGCAAACGCAGGATTTAGTCTATGCTGCAGACATTCTTAAAGTGCAAGCTACACCGTGTAACGGTCACTCACGCTGAGCTTCACTATGAAGGTTCATGTGCGATCGATGGTGTATTGCTTGATCAGTCAGGCATTCGTGAATATGAATTAATTCATATCTACAATGTGAATAATGGCGAACGCTTCACTACGTATGCAATTCGTGCTGAAGATAATAGCGGAATTATTTCCGTTAATGGCGCAGCTGCGCACAGAGCGAGTAAAGGTGATTTGCTAATCATCGCTTCATACGTTCAATTGGACGAAAAAGAAGCTGATGCTCATCAACCAACGCTTTGTTACTTTGAAAATGCCAAAGCGGATGGCGGTGTTGGTGCATCTGATGAAGAACTTCATCAGCGTAATGTACTGACAGGAGTTAAACAGGCAATACCTGTTCAACCTAAAGATATTTGATTTCTAAAGCCACCCTCTAGGGTGGCTTTTTTTTGCAGCCTCTGTTGGTAACAACAGGGGCGCTTTTGTTTATGTGTTCAGAAATTTATTTTGACTATTTTGCTGACATAGCATTCTTGCAAGGCTGCTCGATAGCAGGTAAATTGGCGCGCATAGATAATTGTTTATTAAATCATTTTGTTGCCTACATCAATTAATTTAAGGAGTCGCGTGTGGAACTCGCTTGTCTTGACCTTGAAGGGGTCCTAATCCCTGAAATCTGGATCGCTTTTGCTGAAGAAACAGGTATTGAAGAGTTAAAAGCAACCACCCGTGACATCCCTGATTACGATGAATTGATGCAGCAGCGCCTTAGAATTCTCGATGAGAATGGCCTAACATTGCCGCAGATTCAGGATACTATTAGTCGCTTATCTCCTCTAGAAGGCGCGGCGGAGTTTGTTGATTGGCTACGTGAGCGTTTCCAGTTGATTATCTTGTCTGACACTTTTTATGAGTTTGCTCAGCCATTGATGCGCCAACTGGGTTTCCCAACATTATTGTGTCATAAGCTAGAAGTGAATGAAGAGGGACGTATTACTGATTATACGTTGCGTCAGAAAGATCCAAAGCGTCAATCAGTACGTGCTTTGCAATTACTTAATTATCGAGTAATCGCCGCAGGTGATTCATATAATGATACAACCATGCTTACGCAAGCTGAGTCCGGTATTTTATTTCATGCGCCCGATAACGTAATTGCTGAGTTCCCTCAGTTTCCGGCCGTACACACTTACGAAGATCTGAAAAAAGAGTTTCTAAAGGCGAGTAATCGTAATCTAACTCTTTAATTTATTGTTATTTTTTACTAAACCCTAGCTTAAGGTTGTCTTATATCAATCTTAGCTGGGGTTTTTGCTTTATACTAAGCTGCAGTTTTTGACTGCATGCTTCTCAGTTTGCTATCACTATCTTTATAAATATCAATTGATTAGGTTTTTTACTTCATGCTTAACGCATTGATTTTGACCGCTTGTGCTGATTTGACCGACCAATTGTCCGGATGTTTTTGTAGCGGATATGATCTGAGCTATGGCCGGTGTAGCAGTGAGCCACTTCCCGTTAGTTGTAATTTGGCTATTATTGGTAGTGATCAGTTTGATAGCTCCGGTACGGAGGGTGTAGAGAAAACGCTTGTAGAAAAAACGATCGCTGAATGTGAGCGTTTAGGTATCCCAGTGTTCTTAGCTTGGACTGATTTAAAAGATGACTTTCGGGCATTAGCTTTAAAATTAGGTTGTACTGATTACCTAGCGCCACCCTTTATTGAGTCTGTTGTTAATTCCAAATGTAAAACCTATTCAGGCCTTGCAAATCTGAGACGAAACTTATTAGTTGAACCTAGAAGTACAGTTGAGGGCGCGTTAAACCTTACTGATAATCAAGTTAATTTAAATGATCTTAATACAGTGCAAGACGCGGCTATCTTATGTTTAGCGACTATTGCACGGGTTAGAGATCATTCAACGGGTAATCATATTCTCCGTACTCAACACTATGTTAAGGCATTGGCAGAGCATCTACGCCGTAGTCCAGAGTATCGGGATGAACTCGATGATGAAACGATTGAGCTTTTTTATAAAACATCGGCGTTACACGATATAGGTAAAGTGGGTATACCTGATCGAATCCTAAAAAATCCAGGAGAGCTATCGACCGAAGAGTATGAGGTTATGAAAACCCATGCCCGGCTTGGGTATGAGGCTATGCACGCCGCTCAGCAATTGATTGAGCATCAATCCAGCAGTCGAACCATTCGATTTTTAGCTATTGCTCAGCAAGTGACATTGAGCCACCATGAGCGTTGGGATGGTCAAGGTTATCCTGAAGGCTTAAAAGGTAAAGAGATCCCTTTGGTTGCTCGCTTGATGGCGGTAGCTGATGTCTATGATGCGATGATTTCCCGTCGACCTTATAAAAGTGCAATGGATCATAGTTATGTGCGAGAGGCGATAGCTAAAGGCAGTGGTAGCCATTTTGACCCAACCGTTGTTAATGCCTTTTTAGATCTTGAAGGTATGTTTGAGCGTATTTCTCAGGCATTAGAAGATGCTTTCCCATCCTCTTCTGAGATGACTCTGCACTCACTTTCTGATCTTATGGACGGGGATAGGGAAGATAAAAGTTTCTAAATTAGAGCATCGTATCTTCTAAGCAGTGTAGTAAGTTATTGACCTTATCAAAGGTCTCTTCATATTCCATCTCTTTAACAGAGTCGGCAACAATGCCGCCGCCCGCCCAGCAGTAAATATGATTTTCTTCACACAGCAAGGTTCGAATCGTAATACTGGTATCCATCCTTCCGCATAAGCTGATATAGCCAATTGAACCGCAGTAAACTGCTCGGCGGTGAGGTTCTAGCTCTTCGATAACTTCCATCGCACGAATTTTTGGCGCACCCGTGATAGAACCACCTGGGAAGCAGTGGGCTAATAATGAGATCGGCGTGTGCTCTTCGCTTAATGTACCGGTGACTGTGCTTACTTTATGGTGAACGTTAGCATAGCTTTCAATTGTAAATAATTTAGGGGCTTTTACACTGTTATGCGTGCAGACCTTACTGAGGTCGTTGCGTAAAAGGTCGACAATCATTAAGTTTTCTGCCCGATCTTTAACTGAATCTCTCAGCGCTTGTTTTAAGCGTTGATCCTCTTCTGGGTTATTCGATCGAGGCCGTGTACCTTTAATCGGCTTTGTCGTGACCTGCTGCATTTTGGATTCAAGAAACTGCTCTGGCGAGAGTGATAAAATAGGTGAACTCTCTGAATCAATAAAGGCCGAGTAGGGCGTAGGCGCGACCTCTCTTAATGCTTTGTAGGCCAACCAAGGGTCGCCTGTAAATTGGCTGTCGAACCGTTGAGCGAAATTAACTTGGTAGCAATCTCCCGCATGGATCAGTTCATTTACTTTTTCTAGCTTTTGTTTGTATTCAGGGGCGGTGAGATTGGCCGTAAAAGGGCGCTTTAGCCTAAACTTATGTGTTTCGGGTGCTGATACTACCTCAGCTCTCTTTGTTGTTAATAAGGTGTTTAGTTGCTGAAGAACTTCTGCTTCTACACGGCTATCTGCCACGAGTTGCGTGGTCTGCTCTTTGTGATCAGTAACAATCGCCCATAAGTACATGCCAACACGCATATCTGGCAGAGAGGAGAATTGCTCAGCAATCGAGGGTATTTTCTCTAGAGAGCGCCCGAGATCATAAGAAAAATGACCGATAATCCCGCCTTGAAAGGGTAGGTTTTCAATCTCTTTTTGATCTGTTTTGTATTTGCTATAGAGCTGTTCTAGTTGTTCAAAGGCATTTTTATTATCGGCATTTAATTCTAGTGTCTCCACGGGCGCTGCCGCGATAATGTCATAACGTCCCCAAGGACATTTTGGCCGGCCGCTGTCGAGAAAGACGGCATGGCCAAGGTGGCGAATTGTTTCAAAGTAAGGTTGGCTGTCGGCCAAATAGGGAAGTGCGCTTTGAGTAATCAAGGGATCGGCTTAAATAGCAAGTTACAAAAGTAGGGGTAGATTGTAAGTAACCCGATTGTCAGTGTCTATTTAAAGTCGGATTAATTGATTGCGACCAAAGATTGTCGACAAAATGCTTAATCTAAAGGCGGATTAGTCTAAAATAGTTTCAATAAAGCTGTAGGCGTAAAGCGTACAATTTTCTAAGTTAAAGAAGAGACAGTCGTTAATGAAGCATCCTTTTACGGTAGAACAACGTGAATTTCATCTTCCAGATCAGCACATTGTTTATCGACTTTATCGTAATCCAAATATTGAGACTAAGCGCCGCTTAGTACTACTTCATGGCGCAGGCGTCGCTGGTGTTGATACGTGGGAATTTATTATTGCTTTCTTAACTCAATGGTCAGAAGTATTAGTGCCAGATCAGCGAGGAATGGGCGATACCCACTATCCTGATGGTAAAGAGCACCCCTATACCGCTCAAGCTTTAGTCGGTGACCTAAATGCATTGGTTGATCATTTAGGCTGGTGGACCTTTGATTTGGGTGGTTACTCGATGGGCGGTTTAGTGGCACTTCTATTTAAACAGCAACACACAGATCGAGTGGGTAAGCAGTATTTACTGGAATCAGCTGTATTGGATCGCCCTTGTTGGGAAACAACTATAGATTTAAGAGAACAGTTTTCGCAAGCCGCGCTACACTTGCGTGGTGCATCAGATATAAAGAAAGGGATTGTAAACTTTCTTGATGCTATCTCGCCGAATAGAAAAATCTCACCAGAAGTTGAGGCACTGACTGTTCAGCGCTTAGGGATGAGGCCTGAAGGCTTTGCAAATGCGCTTGATTGCGTCACAACGGCTATCCGTCATATTGATAGAGATGAGTTGGTGGCATCTCAAGGGGATGTAAGTAGTGTAATTGGAGGAAATAGTGTTGAGTTAATGCATCAGTACCAACG
Source organism: Neptuniibacter sp. 1_MG-2023 (assembly GCF_030547185.1). GTDB lineage: Bacteria > Pseudomonadota > Gammaproteobacteria > Pseudomonadales > Balneatricaceae > Neptuniibacter. The sequence goes on along the minus strand of NZ_JAUOQR010000001.1, from coordinate 154,514 downwards.
GGAGTTGGCTGAACGCTTACCTAATTGGCACTATTTTTTGATGACAGGTACAGACCATTCCTTGCCATTTCAAAAGCCACGCCAAATTGCACGAATAATGAATGATGAATTGCTGCGCTATATAGGAAAATAGAAATATCTAAGTAAGAGGGCAAAACCCTTAAACTTTTGTATTGTGTTGACAATAATTGGGCATTTTCGAGTTGACTGCGTTATTTAGCGAAGGTATCGTGGCTTTAGTTCGAGATTGTCGACAATTTATAATGTGAGTTGTTATGACAGAAAGTATAACTAGCAAGATGTTTCAATCTGAAACACGCACTTTGGCTGATAGCGTTTGCGAGCAAATTGTAACTGCAATCGTGATTGGAGAAATTCCACCAGGCCAAAAAATTAGCGAGCCTGAGCTAGCTAAGACTTACGGTATTAGTCGAGGCCCATTACGTGAAGCAATGCGTAAATTAGAAGCCTTGAGACTTGTTGAACGTAAGCCGCATATAGGTGCCCGTGTTGTTAATCTGTCGGCAAAAGAGCTAATCGAAATCTATCGAGTTAGAGAAGCCCTAGAAGGTATGGCTTGTCGTTTAGCGGCGGAAAATATGCCGCAAGATGAAATTGATAGTTTACGAGATCTGCTTGATGAACATGAACAGAGCATCGATCAGCTTGATGGGCGCTCTTATTTTCAAAAAGAGGGTGATTTGGATTTTCACTACCGAATTGTTAATGGCAGCAAGAATGCAAAGCTATTGGAATTTCTCGGCGGAGATCTGTACCACCTTGTACGAATGTATCGATATCAGTTCAGTGTCTCTAGTTCCAGACCAAAACGCGCACTAAAAGAGCACCGCCAGATCATAGACGCTATTGAGTCACGTGATCCCGAATTGTCGGAAATGCTTATGCGTCGTCATATTGGAGCAGCCCGCAAAAATGTGGAAGATAAACTGAATGCAGCGACCGAATCCAGAGGGGAATAACATGTCTAAACACCTATCTGCAGGTGCACGTTTTCGTAAAGCGCTAGCTGAAACTAGCCCATTACAGATTGTAGGTACAACAAATGCCTACCATGCAATGATGGCTGAACGCGTTGGCCACAAAGCTATTTACTTATCTGGTGGTGGTGTTGCAAATGCCTCCTACGGTCTACCTGATTTGGGTATGACGTCAATGAATGACGTACTAGAAGATGTACGTCGTATCAGCAGTGCTGTTGAAACACCATTATTGGTTGATATTGATACAGGTTGGGGTGGTGCTTTTAATATTGCCCGCACGATTAAAGAGATGACTAAAGCCGGCGCTGCTGCCGTGCATTTAGAAGATCAGATTGCGCAAAAACGTTGCGGACACCGTCCAAATAAAGAGATCGTGTCTTTAGAAGAGATGGTCGATCGTGTTAAAGCAGCGGTTGATGCTAAAACAGATGACGACTTCTTTATCATTGCCCGTACAGATGCATTCCAAATGGAAGGCCTTAATGCTGCGGTTGAACGTGCACAAGCCTGTTTAGAAGCCGGTGCTGATGGTATCTTCGCTGAAGCTGTACATACTTTAGATGATTACAAAGCGTTCTCTAAAGGGATTAATGGCGCACACTTATTGGCGAATATTACCGAGTTTGGTGCTACACCTCTGTTCAATAAAGATGAGCTAGCGGAAACCGGCTCAACGATGGTGCTTTATCCTCTGTCTGCATTCCGCGCGGCCAATAAAGCTGCCTTAAATGTTTATGAAGCTTTACTGCGTGATGGCGATCAGAAAGCGGTTGTTGATACTATGCAAACTCGCATGGAACTATACGATTTCTTGAACTATCACGATTTTGAACAAAAATTAGATGGCTTGTTTGCTGAAGGTAAAAACAAATAAGTAGGCGAGTTAAGCCGATCATTATTTTAAATTAGTAACGAGCAGGCCGTTAGAGCCTGCCATATATAACAGGAGCACAATATGGTAGATAAAAAACTGAGCGGTGCGGGTCTGCGAGGACAATCCGCTGGTGAAACCGCCCTGTGTACTGTAGGACAAAGCGGCGCAGGCCTAACCTACCGTGGCTACGATATTAAAGAGCTTGCTGACAATGCACAGTTCGAAGAAGTTGCTTATCTGCTGCTTTACGGCAAGTTGCCTAATCAGGCCGAACTAGATGCCTACAAAGCAAAATTAAAGGGTATGCGGGCGTTGCCTGACGCACTAAAAGTAGTGTTAGAGCAGATTCCTGCAAGTGCACATCCTATGGATGTTATGCGTACCGGTTGTTCTATGTTGGGTAACTTGGAAACGGAGCAAGATTTTTCTGAGCAGCACGATCATATCGACCGTATGTTGGCGACGTTTCCAGGCATTATCAACTACTGGTACAACTTTAGCCACAAGGGCAAACGTATCAATGTAGAGACTGACGCAGATTCTATCGGCGAGCAGTTCCTATGGACGCTACATGATAAAAAGCCAGAGCCTTTGCATGTTGATGTAATGCACGCTTCATTGATTCTCTATGCAGAGCATGAATTCAACGCCTCTACATTTACTGCACGTGTATGTGCATCGACTTTATCTGATATTCACAGCTGTGTGACTGCGGCTATCGGTTCTCTACGTGGACCATTGCATGGTGGGGCTAATGAAGCCGCTATGGCGATGATCGAGAACTGGCGTTCAGCGGATGAAGCTGAAGAAGAAGTGATGGGCATGTTAGCGCGTAAAGATAAGATCATGGGCTTTGGCCACGCGATCTACCGTGAATCAGACCCACGTAATGCGATTATTAAAGAATGGTCTAAAAAGCTCTCAGAGCAGGTGGGAGATGAGTATCTTTACGCTGTATCTGAGCGTGTTGAAGCGGTTATGTGGCGTGAGAAAAAGCTGTTTTGTAATGCCGATTTCTTCCATGCATCTGCTTACCACTTTATGGGCATTCCTACTGAATTATTCACGCCAATCTTTGTTTGTTCGCGTGTAGCAGGTTGGACTGCTCATGCAATGGAACAGCGTGCTAACAACCGAATTATCCGCCCAAGTGCCGATTATACTGGCCCTGACAGTGCGGAATGGGTTGCTATCGAAGATCGTGATTAATTGATCTGATTAGGCTGCTTTACGTTTATAAGCAGCCTAAATTTTTTAAATTTTTAGATAAGGAAAGCGAGCTTTATGTTGAATGCACGCTTTACCTCTCTGAACCATAGCTAATGGAGTTCAGACCTAATGAACACTGAATATCGTAAACCTTTACCGGGTACTGAGCTTGATTATTTCGATACGCGTGCAGCGATCGAAGCGATTCAGCCAGGTGCTTATGCAAAATTGCCTTACACTTCACGTGTATTGGCGGAACAGCTTGTGCGTCGTTGTGAACCAGAAACACTTACCGACTCACTGAAGCAGATTATTGGCTTTAAACGCGACCTGGATTTCCCTTGGTATCCAGCACGTGTTGTCTGTCATGACATTCTAGGCCAAACCGCACTCGTCGATTTGGCTGGTTTGCGTGATGCTATTGCGGAGCAAGGAGGGGATCCTTCCAAAGTAAACCCTGTTGTGCCTACACAGTTGATCGTTGACCACTCTTTGGCTGTAGAAGCGGCTGGCTTTGATCCTGATGCTTTTGAAAAAAACCGTGCTATAGAAGATCGCCGTAACGAAGACCGTTTCCACTTTATTGAATGGACTAAAACTGCGTTTGAAAACGTTGATGTTATTCCAGCAGGTAACGGCATCATGCATCAGATTAACTTGGAGAAGATGTCTCCGGTTATTCAGGCGCGCGATGGTGTTGCTTTTCCTGATACCTGTGTCGGTACCGACTCGCACACCCCTCATGTTGATGCCCTAGGTGTTGTCGCAATTGGGGTAGGTGGCCTTGAAGCTGAAACCGTTATGCTTGGCTTGCCATCTATGATGCGCCTACCTGACATTATCGGTGTAAAACTGATTGGTAAGCGTCAGCCAGGTATTACAGCGACAGATATAGTACTGGCAATAACTGAATTCCTACGTAACGAGAAAGTTGTCTCCTCCTACCTTGAATTCTTCGGTGACGGCGCAAAAGAGTTAACTATCGGCGACCGTGCAACGATCTCCAACATGACACCTGAGTTTGGTGCATCAGCGGGTATGTTCTACATTGATGAACAAACCATTGATTACCTAAAACTTACTGGTCGTGAACCAGAGCAAGTTGAACTTGTTGAAAAGTACGCTAAATTAACAGGCCTATGGGCGGATGATTTAGAGAATGTCGAGTATGAACGTGTACTTGAATTCGACCTGTCCACTGTATGTCGTAATATGGCGGGCCCATCTAACCCACACCGTCGTTTGCCAACTTCCGACTTAGAGTCCCGTGGTATTGCGGTGCATTTAGATGAAGCACTAAAAGAGGAAGCTGAAGGCCTAATGCCGGATGGTGCAGTGATTATTGCCGCCATCACCTCTTGTACTAACACCTCTAACCCACGTAACGTAGTTGCAGCAGGTCTGATAGCTAAAAAAGCCAATGAGCTTGGTTTAGTGCGTAAACCTTGGGTTAAATCTTCCTTTGCTCCAGGTTCCAAAGTAGCCAAACTCTACTTAGAAGAAGCCGGTTTGCTTTCAGAGATGGAAAAACTCGGTTTTGGTATTGTGGCTTACGCATGTACAACCTGTAATGGTATGTCCGGTGCACTAGATCCAAAAATTCAGCAAGAGATCATTGATCGTGATCTTTATGCAACGGCAGTGCTGTCAGGTAACCGTAACTTTGATGGGCGTATCCATCCTTATGCGAAACAGGCTTTCTTAGCATCACCACCATTAGTTGTCGCTTACGCGATTGCGGGTACCGTGCGTTTCGATATTGAGAAAGATGCTTTAGGAAAAGATAAAGAGGGTAACCCAATTACCCTAAAAGATATCTGGCCAAGTGATGAAGAGATTGATGCATTGGTGGCTAAATGCGTTAAACCTGAACAGTTTAAGCAGGTTTATATCCCAATGTTCGATCTAGGCGCACGTGAGCAAGCAAAAAGCCCACTATATGATTGGCGTCCAATGTCTACCTATATTCGCCGTCCTCCTTACTGGGAAGGCGCTCTTGCTGGTGAGCGTACTATGAAAGGTATGCGTCCATTAGCAGTACTAGGTGATAACATCACAACCGATCACCTGTCACCATCTAATGCGATCCAAGCATCAAGTGCTGCAGGCGAATACTGCGCGAAAATGGGCTTGCCTGAAGAGGATTTCAACTCTTATGCAACTCACCGTGGCGATCACTTAACGGCACAACGCGCGACATTTGCAAATCCTAAACTGCTTAACGAAATGTGCCGAGATGAAAACGGCGACGTTAAGCAAGGTTCTCTTGCTCGTATAGAGCCAGAAGGTAAAGAGAGCCGCATGTGGGAAGCGATTGAAACCTACATGGAACGTAAACAGCCGTTGATCATCGTTGCCGGTGCTGACTATGGTCAGGGGTCATCCCGTGACTGGGCAGCTAAAGGTGTGCGTTTGGCTGGTGTTGAAGCAATCATGGCGGAAGGTTTTGAACGTATTCATCGTACTAACCTTGTGGGTATGGGTGTGCTTCCTCTACAGTTTAAAGAGGGCGAAACACGCCATACTTATAATATCGATGGCACTGAAACCTTTGATGTTGAAGGTGAACTATCACCCCGTGCAGAATTGACTGTGGTTATTCATCGCACCAATGGTGAAACGGTTAAGGTTCCTGTGACTTGCCGCTTAGATACAGCTGCAGAAGTGCATGTGTATAAAGCGGGCGGTGTACTACAACGCTTTGCTCAAGATTTCCTTGAAGAGAGCGCTTAAGTTCACGGCATAAATACCGGATAGGTGCAGTGTTAATAGGTTGGTAGGGTTTCTAACAACTAACCTATTTATCAAAACGCTGCGCCGATCACTATAGCAGTGATTAAAATACAAGATTATTTACTAACAATAACTGGCCAGAGTAGAGGCTCCACTAGAGAGTAGGGAAGTTATTGTTATTAAGTGATTCTCACTAAAATAGTTACTAAATATTTTTCATAATCGCGGGTGCGGTAACGCGCTTGCATAGTTTTTACAGGTTTACATAATATGGCAGCGCATGTTCCTCAGATTAAAATCCCTGCAACCTACATTCGTGGCGGCACAAGTAAAGGTGTTTTCTTCCGTCGACAAGATCTGCCTGAAGTAGCACAAGTACCTGGTAAAGCACGTGATAATATCTTATTGCGTGTAATTGGTAGCCCTGACCCCTACGGTAAACAGACCGATGGTATGGGTGGCGCGACTTCAAGTACCAGTAAAACGGTTATCTTAGATAAAAGTAGTCAGCCAGATCATGATGTTGATTACTTGTTCGGCCAAGTCTCTATAGATAAAGCCTTTGTTGATTGGAGTGGTAACTGCGGTAACTTAACCGCTGCCGTCGGTGCATTTGCCATTAGTGGTGGGTTAGTTGATGCCGACCGTATCCCTGAAAACGGCACCTGCGTTGTTCGTATTTGGCAGGCTAATATTAAAAAAACCATTATTGCTCATATACCAATCACTAACGGAGAAGTACAAGAAACCGGTGATTTTGAGCTAGACGGTGTTACCTTCCCAGCAGCGGAAGTCGCCGTTGAATTTATGGACCCCGCCGATGGTGAAGGTTCAATGTTCCCAACAGGTAATCTGGTTGATGATCTTGAAGTGCCCGGCGTGGGAACGTTCAAAGCCACAATGATCAATGCAGGTATACCGACTATCTTCCTAAATGCCGAAGAGATTGGTTATACAGGAACAGAGCTGCAAGAAGCGATTAATGGCGATCCAGCAGCACTTGAGCGGTTTGAAACCATTCGTGCATATGGCGCTATGCGTATGGGGCTGATTAGCGATCTATCTGAAGCCGCTGCTCGTCAACATACCCCTAAAGTTGCTTTCTGCGCGCCAGCAAAAGCGTACGTTTCTTCAAGTGGCAAACAGCTCACTGAAAATGATATAGATCTTGTTGTTCGCGCACTGTCTATGGGTAAATTACATCACGCTATGATGGGCACTGCAGCTGTAGCCATTGGTACTGCCGCCGCGATCCCAGGTACCTTGGTTAACTTAGCAGCGGGTGGCGGTGAACGCACCGCAGTTACTTTTGGGCATCCATCAGGCTCCCTAAAAGTAGGCGCCGAAGCAAAATTAGTGGATGGGGAATGGACTGCGACAAAAGCAATCATGAGCCGCAGTGCACGCGTATTAATGGAAGGCTGGGTACGTATTCCTGGTGATTCCTTCTGATCTCTGGAGAATGCCACCTAATACGTGGCATTGTTTAGATTTATAGATCTAACTGGATCTAAGAGTTGAAGAACGCCGCGTAGATTGGTTTCCCTATCAGGATCAATCTGCAGTTCTTCTTTGAGCCTTATGTGTAAACATAAGGCTTTTTTTTGTTTAGTATTATCGGCATTAGTGTAAAAATGCGATTGTTTAATTGTCATTAAGTTATACAGCCATTCCACCGGTGTATAGAGATAGGACGTGTATGGATACACAAGAGCATATTGAAACTAGTTTTCAAGAGAGAGAATGTTTTCTTATTATTGAAAACTTTGCCTTATGGGAGGGGAGGGTTAATACAACCTATCTACGGAATATTTTAGGTGTTAGTCGTCAAAAAGCATCGGACTTATTTGCCCTTTACCAGCACTTGCATCCAGAAAACCTACATTATGACGCTTCTCTTAGAGGGCATGTTCCCACGGATGAATTTTCACCTTATTACGCTTCTGGGCATATAGATGATTATAGCCAGCTTCTTTATCGCAGCGGGCATCCGGACTACCTGTCTATTTTTGATGCAGGTTTCTGTTATTTAGAAGCACCTTTGCGAAATATCTCACCTACCTTGGTTCAACCAATTATGCGGGCGATTCGCGACAAGCTACGTATAGATATTGGGTATACGTCTCTAAGTAGTCCTGAATATGAATCCCGTATTATCTCACCCCATTGTTTAGTCTTTGATGGTATCCGTTGGCACGTTCGTGCGCATTGTGGAAAAAGTAATGATTTTCGCGATTTTGTACTCTCCCGTTTTAATGGCGAAGCCGAATTTGAAGGCCCCGCATTATATACGGCTGAACAAGATGAACGCTGGAATACATGGATTGACCTAATCATCCAACCAGATCCAAGACTTGCGCCTGAAAAACGTAGATTGTTGGAACTAGATTACCAAATGGAAAATGGCCAACGGGTTATACCTGTACGTGCTGCATTGGTTATGTATCTGATTCAGCGCCTACGGCTTGATCGCTATGATCAAAATCCTGAAGCCCAACAAATCATTATTGAACCTGAATGTCTCAAGCGTATTTCACATTACCTGCCTTAAAAAACGACATGTGTTTTTAACCAGCATTGCTGAGTTTATTTAAACGCGTTTGAATAAGCCCAGTCAGGATGACAGCAGGACGTTGGAATAAGGTAAAGGATACCAAGGAAAAGGAAAAGCCAAGGATGGCTTATTAATAAACTAGGACACACGAATATGGATCAGTTGACCGATCTAAAAGCTATTTTGCATTCTCACCGAGCGAACCTTTATTACTTGGAACATTGCCGAGTGATGCAAAAAGATGGGCGTGTTCTATATCTCACTGAAGCGAATAAACAAAATCTCTATTACAACATACCTATAGCAAACACGACCGTATTGCTTTTAGGAACAGGTACATCTATTACTCAAGCAGCTATGCGGATGTTAGCGCAAGCGGGTGTCTTAGTCGGATTTTGTGGTGGCGGAGGGACGCCGTTATTAATGGCAACAGAGGTAGAATGGTTAACACCACAAAGTGAATACCGTCCAACTCAATATCTACAAGGTTGGCTTAGCTTCTGGTTTGATGATGAAAAGCGTTTTCAGGCGGGTAAACATATTCAACAAGCAAGAGTTACCTACCTTGAGCGAGTTTGGGGTAAAGATCGTGACCTCCAAAATGAGGGTATATCTCTTGACGCAGGCCAACTCAAAACATCATTAATACGTTATACAGATAGACTGACAACAGCAGAAAAACCGGCCGATCTATTGTTAGCAGAAGCTCAGCTAACAAAATCCCTCTATAAGTTCATAGTACAATCGGTTTCTTTTGGGGATTTTAAACGTGAGCGAGAAGGCACCGATAAAGCGAATGCTTTTCTCAATCACGGTAATTACCTGGCCTATGGGTTAGCAGCCACCACGCTTTGGGTGTTAGGTATACCGCATGGCTTTGCCGTAATGCATGGTAAAACACGGCGGGGAGCTCTAGTTTTTGATATAGCTGATTTGATCAAAGACGCCATCATCTTACCTTGGGCTTTCATCTGTGCGAAAGAAGGCGCAACCGAGCAGGAGTTCCGCCAACAATGTCTGCAAGCTTTTACTGACCATAAGTCCTTAGAATTTATGTTTGAACAAGTGAAACAACTCGCTTTGCGCGGTGAACCAGAAGAGGAGATCGTGCAATGATGGTCACCTTCGTTTCCCAATGCGAAAAAAATGCACTGAAAAAGACCCGCCGCGTATTAGATGCCTTTGCCGACCGTATTGGTGATAACACATGGCAAACCATCATTACTCAAGACGGTCTTCTAGCGGTTAAAAAACTGCTTCGTAAAACCGCGAGTAAAAGCACAGCGGTGAGCTGCCATTGGATACGTTCCCGCTCTCGTAGTGAATTGGTTTGGGTCGTGGGAAGTCGAAATAGGTTTAATAGTAATGGGTTAGTACCGGTAAATACAACATCAAAAGAGGTGCCAATGGATATAACAACGAATAAACCCATAAAGGGAGTGATGTATGCCAATACGCAATTGCAGCGATTGGATCAGCATCTATTTGCAGTGGGTTATATCGCAGAAAAGTTATATGCGAAGTTTTATCCTGACGAAGCACCGATGTGCTCGGCTGCCTTCATTGCTGGTTGCTTACATGATGTCGGAAAAATCGATCCTCAATTTCAAAAATGGGTAATAAAAGATAAGAATAAGGGTTATGAGGCTGAAGATGGTCAGCATATTAACGAGAAAGCATTTAGTTTTGAAAAGCATCCTCGTCACAATGAAATCTCAGTTTTACTCTATGCGTTACTAGATGACCCTAGCTTAAAAATCCCTAATAGGGATATCAAAAAAAGAATAAAGCATGCTATCTATTGGCATCATTCAAAACCTTTCCGTCCCAAAGGTGGTTTTGAGTCACTAGGGGATGTCTATAAAAAACTCAATTCTAGCTTGAAAGGGGAAGCTGGATTACTAGTTTTAGATAGAATTTCCGAATTGATCAATAACGTTTTTAATCTTGATGTTTCTTACAGAAATTTAGACACCAGCTGTTTACGTAAATGTCTATTACCAGAAATTGACCATGATAAAATTTATGATATTGAGGATATGAGGCTTCCAAAGTATAAAGAATATGATTCAAACGAAACAATTGGAGAGTTTAAAACACAGGCGAAATCCAATGCCATAAACAATCAGTTACGCGCTTGTTTAATCACGGCAGACCGTTGGGTATCCTCCATGCTCGCTGATGAGCTCTCATTATCTATAAAGGAACGACTACTAGATGAGTTCTTTAATGATAAATTTGAGGAGAATCGGTTGGTGCCAGAGTCATCTATATCGATGCATATCGATCATTGCTTGAGTGAATTTCCAGATGATGAGCGTTCTAAGCAGCAGTCTGATGTTGCTAAAAAACTGGCAGATAATTTTGATCATATTGCCGTCTTGGCCGGTGCTGCGGGTTGTGGGAAAACCAAGATAGCGCTTGAATGGGCAAAGTTACGCAATGCCCAACAGATATTCTGGATTTGTCCTCGTGTGCAAATATGTCAAGGGCTTTTTGCGGAGTTACGTGAGTGTGACAATCCTTATTTACCTGATGCCTCAGTAGAAATACATACGGGTGAATTTAAGTGTACTAACTCGTACTCAAATGTCACACCGGAAGATGATTACTTGACGGGTGATATTGTGATAACCACCATAGATCAACTGCTAAGCAGTGTTATCAGTCACACCAAAGCGGATCGGTTACTTAATTATCTTGGCGTACATGTGGTATTTGATGAGTATCATGAATACATCAATATGCCGGGGTTCAATTTGTTGTTTTCAGAGTTGTTAGCGTCACGAGAGAATCTTGCAGGAGGCGTGAATACATTATTGGTGTCCGCGACACCACACTATCATTACCTGAATACTATGATTGGAATAGATCAAGACTATGACTTGATAGAAATGCCATCTTTTAATAAATGTCATTATCAATTCCAGTTTGTTGAGTATGATGAGGCAGATACTTCAGCTGCCAATCCTCTTTATTGTCAACAACCAGAAAATACATTTGTAATAAGTAACACTGCGATAACTGCACAAAAAAGTTTCATCCAAAACCAGCATTCAGAAAATGCTATTTTACTGCATTCAAAATATAAAAAGAGTGATAAGAAAGCCTTATTTCAGCAGGTTTTTGATTCGTTTTCTAAAGAGGGAAACCGGCTTAATTCATTATTAAGAAGTGGCCCTATCGTGCAAGCATCACTCAATATAAGCTGTGATCATATGGTGTCAGAAATCACTCATGCAGAGAACTGTTTGCAGCGTTTGGGTAGGTTAGATAGGTTCGGCAGAAATTCCGATGTTATTAATCAATACAAGCTTGCGGTCCCTCTTGCTATGAGTAGTGGCGGCAGCCTATCTCGGTTCTTGTCTTCATCAAATCAACTAGCTTCTACAAAAGCGTGGTTATCCTACCTACAGGAGGCTACTGAGTATGGCGATAAGGTGCTTGATTTGCTCGCTATTTATAAAATATATAAATCGTTTTATGAAGATACTAATTCATTAAATTTTATTGAATCAGATTTGGTTGCAGCTTTAAAGAAAAGTGCGATGTTAATATCCGATAAAGTCGCTGAACCTCAAACTATCGCGCCATCAAAGAAAAATATTAGTAAAAGAACCAAAATTAGCAAGAGTTCGTTACGAGGAGATAGTCGATTTGTGCAGATGGCGGTGTGTGATGTATCAGATCTAAACCATATCGTTATCGAAAATCGCTACGCATATGATATTCCTACAAATGAAAATGAGGAGGTTGACAACCTTACTGAATCATTAGAACGGCTAAGGAATTACGGTCTGCTTGATTACTTAGCCCAGAAGCACGGACGAATAGATGAGAGTAGCCCGGTAAACGGAATACCCGCCAGCAAGATGTCGGCTAGAAAGTCGGTGCTGGAAGGTTATGCACGAGAAGCAGATTACCCATTATTTTTAAGTTATACCCCTAATACACTTGATGAAAAGTTGGGGGAGTCTACCGCACACCCCGAAGCTATTTATTATGCAATATCAAATAAACAGCCGATAGGCTCAATATCTTTAAAACACTTATTACAACAGAAGGATTGAATCATGGAAAAAGTGACTGGAATTAAAAGTGTTGATTTCAAAATCATAGCTAAAGGGCATGGTGTTGTGAACTGGAATGGGCCGACCAATCTTGCCCAAGAAAATGGCAATACAGTGGATAACCACACTTTACCTAAGTTAAGAGGTTACACTAATTTGTCTGGGAAAGTGAAAGACACTGGTTATAAGTATCGGAAAGAACCTACAGATATTAACTTTAAAGAAACGCCGCTATACATTAGCCAAAATTGTATTCGTCACCACCTATTTAGAGAACAAGCATTTGATGTTCACTATGCCAAAAAATCAAATTTAGAAAAAGTGTTGGCGTCAATCACCGGCTTGATTCGTGGATATGTTGTTCCGGAGTCTCAAAATAAACGAACCAGTCCGTTGTTGTTGGAGGATTTTGTTGACCAACTAGGTAATGGTAATTTTGAACAATTTGGACAGGCTGGTGAACGTGATAATTCATCATTTTTTTCTAAAACCACTTTTGGTGATACTGAGTACCACTCATATGGATCGATTAGTATTGAACAACTTCAGTTTATTTCCTTAGATAAAAAATTTGATAGGGAAGCAATGAGTATTAAAGAGGGGCAAGGAGAAGAAGTAGCTGAAGCCGTTACTAAGTTTATTAAATCTTTGAATCCGACATTGGCTTCAAAAGCTATTTTTCACCCAAATTATGTTCGTAAAGGAACAATATTCGAAGAGGGAGAAGTTGGGATTTTATTAAATGATGATGCTATCCATGCATTGATAGAGCATGCCATTGAACGTGTGGCTAATCTGTCGATACGACAAGCCAAATCTTATATGTATGTCGATGAGATATTGGTTGATTATAACGATAGTCAAAAGATGATGCGTATTAAACGTGATGTTAGTTCAATCTCTGAAGAGAGAACTGGTGACTACGCAACCTATTTTTATGCAAAGTAAGAGGGGCTTCGGATGAGAATAATGATTGAATACGAGTCCTCATGGCGCAATTCGTTTCTTGATCCTGCTACCAGTAACAATGAGCCTTTACCTAAGAATGGGCGAAAGTTTATTGGTTCTATGACCAACTTAAAAAAGCCTGAAAACTACCTAGCCAGAGAGGTTACTATTGATACGGTAATGGGGGTTTTAAATCGGCTAATTGGTGACCAAAGAAAACTGTATCAAGCAAGAGCCTCTGATGACTATTATTTCAGCGAAATCGAAAAGACTGTTTACTTTGAAGATAGACCTAAAGTTTTGAATACCGAGGTTGCTTACATTCGTAATATATCAGGCAGTACGGATCAAAATTCATATACCGGAATGATTCGAACTACTGATCCTGCGTTTTCTTCAGATTATTCTCAAGAACTTTGGGGTATTATCGCACTCACTTTTGAAGATCTATGTGAATTTATCATTAGTGGCGAGACCTCAACTGTAGCTATAGACCTCGACCCAATATCAATTATTAATAGGCTCGAAGAATTAAATAAACTAAAAACTGTAGAGAATGAAAATGATATCTCTATAGCTTACGAGTGTTTTTCTAAAGAATTTGAGGATTTTAAGGGATTAAATAATAAGGGGCAGGTTTATCCGATTAGTTTTTACTGCGCTGCCTTATATTTACAGTTGAAACGATTGGCTTGCAAATATGACCTCACTTCTGTGCTAACAAAATCAGGAGGGTTAAGTGGTATATCGAAGAATGGATTCACTAAGAAGGATTTTATGGCTCGTTATACAACGGGTGATAAAAAAAGGATTTGGGGGAATCCTTACATGCGCGAGGAATTTGTAAAAGGAGAGGGAAAAATAAAACAGCTGTTAACAAAAGCTAGCGGTCAACTCGAAGTAAATATCGATATTGAAAGAGAGGATGCGAGGCATTTAAAGTTACTTATTGATAGCGCTGGAGTTTCTAGCTTTTACCTTGGTAAAAAAGGTCTAGCTTATGTCTCTGATATACGAATATAGGAGGAACTATGGATAGTTACATTGAAATTTCCTTAAAACCAGATGCTGAAATGCCGCTTAATTGGCTTTTAAATGCTATATACACAAAGCTTCATAAAGCTTTGGTAGATGCTAGATCAAGAGACCTTGGAGTAAGTTTTCCAAAAGCGAAAGTAACGTTAGGAAATGTACTACGACTACATGGGAAAGCTACCGCGTTGGAGAGGTTTAGTTCGTTAGATTGGCTCGGTGGTATGGCGGGTTATTGTACGTTTTCCCCGATACAGCCTGTTCCAGATACTGCTCAATATCGCACTGTTCGTCGAAAGCAATCTACTATGACTCAGTCAAAACTAAATCGGCTAATAAAACGTGGGAGTATCAGTCAAGAGCAGGTGAAGGAATACCGAGCAATAATATTCACCAAAGGCCTTGATAATCCTTATATTGAATTAAAAAGTGCTACAAACGGTCATAGCTATCGACGTTATATAGAGTTTGGTCCGTTGTTAGATCATCCTGTGGAAGGTGATTTTGATAAGTTTGGCCTATCTAAAACAGCCACAATACCTTGGTTTTAACCCTTTATTTCCGGCTCTTTAAAAAATTGTTTAAAAACAAATAGTTGCAGAAATCACTGAAACCATTGGTCTTTTTGCCAATATCAGGTTAAGTGTTTGATGCAGCTATTTTTTCTGCGTTATACTTCCAGTTCACTGCCGCACAGGCAGCTTAGAAATAAGCCTGAATCTGAGCCTGATCTTGTAGAATGTTCACTGCCGCACAGGCAGCTTAGAAATAGATAGTTCAACTATAGTCGGAACCGTTCCAGTTCACTGCCGCACAGGCAGCTTAGAAATGACGATTGTACTTCTAATGTAAAGGGTCAGGGTTCACTGCCGCACAGGCAGCTTAGAAATTGTCCAGCTCATCTAGCCCCGCGTTATTCTCGTTCACTGCCGCACAGGCAGCTTAGAAAAAATAACAATGCGCTTAATTCTGAATCTCGTTGTTCACTGCCGCACAGGCAGCTTAGAAAGTACTTGTACATTGACCAGAAGTACCACTAGTGTTCACTGCCGCACAGGCAGCTTAGAAAAATAATAATTAATTTTGTCATCTTCATAAGCAGTTCACTGCCGCACAGGCAGCTTAGAAATCCTCTATAAGAATAAACACCAAAAATATCAAGTTCACTGCCGCACAGGCAGCTTAGAAATGCTTTTGATTTGCAGAGTGATACACCAGTTGGTTCACTGCCGCACAGGCAGCTTAGAAAAAAAACACCCGCGCCATCAAGTTAGCCGATATGTTCACTGCCGCACAGGCAGCTTAGAAATAATTCTGGCCATATTCCGTCTTTTGATATACGTTCACTGCCGCACAGGCAGCTTAGAAATTAACAGAGCGGAGCTAAAACCATGACAAAACGTTCACTGCCGCACAGGCAGCTTAGAAAGCGTCTCGCTGGGCTTCTCGAAGTTCGTCAATGTTCACTGCCGCACAGGCAGCTTAGAAATTTCGAGCAGTGCTTGATCTGACATCATACAAGTTCACTGCCGCACAGGCAGCTTAGAAATGATCAATTCTAAAGATAAAATCGTCACCATCGTTCACTGCCGCACAGGCAGCTTAGAAAGTAGATTCCTAATGTAAACAGTCCATTTACGAGTTCACTGCCGCACAGGCAGCTTAGAAAGTCCAACTCGTCAGGCTCTACACCTACAGGTTGTTCACTGCCGCACAGGCAGCTTAGAAAAGATTCAAGGAAGGTGTCTGAACCCTTCCACAGTTCACTGCCGCACAGGCAGCTTAGAAAATAATCGGCCCCCTGTTTAGATACCGTCTAGGGTTCACTGCCGCACAGGCAGCTTAGAAAAGAACGGCACAATGGACGCTAGCGATCTAGGTGTTCACTGCCGCACAGGCAGCTTAGAAATTGAGTTATGCCTTCAACAGCGAAACTGCCAAGTTCACTGCCGCACAGGCAGCTTAGAAATGTAAGGTCTTCCAGCTGCTTATCTGTTAAAAGTTCACTGCCGCACAGGCAGCTTAGAAACAGTAGCCGTTATTGTCAAACGTGTCTGATCGCGTTCACTGCCGCACAGGCAGCTTAGAAATAGTTTTTTTGTGATTAGATAAACAGTAACGCGTTCACTGCCGCACAGGCAGCTTAGAAATTCTTGATCGGCTGAGACACAGAGCATTTTTTGTTCACTGCCGCACAGGCAGCTTAGAAAATAATGTCATCATCAGCCATGGCTGATAGAGGGTTCACTGCCGCACAGGCAGCTTAGAAACCACCTTCGGCGGGTCGAATTAACCACTTTTTGTTCACTGCCGCACAGGCAGCTTAGAAAAATAGCTGATGAGTTTCACTATAAAGTTGTACGTTCACTGCCGCACAGGCAGCTTAGAAAGCCAATCGTCCATATTTTCCCATCGTTTATCGGTTCACTGCCGCACAGGCAGCTTAGAAAATTTCCGACGAGTCGTAACTCTGTCATATGCTGTTCACTGCCGCACAGGCAGCTTAGAAAGGGCGTGTATTGGCGATTGAATCCGATGAATGGTTCACTGCCGCACAGGCAGCTTAGAAAGATAATATAGTTTGCCACCGCGCTTTTGAGCAGTTCACTGCCGCACAGGCAGCTTAGAAAATTCTTTGGAGCCAATCACAGAGAAAATGATTGTTCACTGCCGCACAGGCAGCTTAGAAAATAATTATTCGAGCGCCGTATTTTCGACCCTTGTTCACTGCCGCACAGGCAGCTTAGAAATTCCCAGCCTGTAAGTTCTCCGAATACTCTGAGTTCACTGCCGCACAGGCAGCTTAGAAACCCTGCACTGGAACTTCTGCGCCCGCCGCTATGTTCACTGCCGCACAGGCAGCTTAGAAATTCGTCTTGGTCTGGTCTTGCTTTTAAGGTTTGTTCACTGCCGCACAGGCAGCTTAGAAACATGCTAGATTTAAAAACCGACACTCAGGGCAGTTCACTGCCGCACAGGCAGCTTAGAAAAGAAACAAAACCGCCCACATCACACGCCAGCCGTTCACTGCCGCACAGGCAGCTTAGAAAAGAAATGCTGTAATGGCTCTCGATTTCGATATGTTCACTGCCGCACAGGCAGCTTAGAAATGTTCTTACTCATAGTTCTGGGGATGTATATCGTTCACTGCCGCACAGGCAGCTTAGAAATGTACAGGGTGCGGGCGGTAAAATGTCGTTTAGTTCACTGCCGCACAGGCAGCTTAGAAAAGACATAAGACCGGCAATAATAGAATAGAAAAGTTCACTGCCGCACAGGCAGCTTAGAAAAAGCGAAGATGACGAGGGCAACAAAACAGACGGTTCACTGCCGCACAGGCAGCTTAGAAAGCCCTCAGCCGTCGGAATGATGTGGTCACAAAGTTCACTGCCGCACAGGCAGCTTAGAAAATTGCAGGCAAGGATGCTGAACTTTGAATAAAGTTCACTGCCGCACAGGCAGCTTAGAAAATCGAATGTTACCTGCAGCAAATCGTTTCTGAGTTCACTGCCGCACAGGCAGCTTAGAAAATTACGTCGTAGCAGTTCACCATGCGTGTGCCGTTCACTGCCGCACAGGCAGCTTAGAAACTAGTGAAAATTCTGCACCCCGTGCAAATATTGTTCACTGCCGCACAGGCAGCTTAGAAACGCCACGGCTTCAATATCATTTTTTGCAATAAGTTCACTGCCGCACAGGCAGCTTAGAAAACTATGAAAATTATAATAAACAACCATAGCGGGTTCACTGCCGCACAGGCAGCTTAGAAATTAAAGAGGGGTTGCTGTGCGGCGATGGTATGGTTCACTGCCGCACAGGCAGTTTAGAAACCGGCTTCGTAACTGGAGCAGGATTGAGCTTTTGGGGATTTGGGAATAGCTTAATAATCCGAGTTTTAAAGTCCTCGAATTCGAGGACTTTAAAAGAGAGGCGGGTCTTAACAGCTTTACCTTAACCCCGAAACAATGGATAAAAACCGGGACTGAGTGGAATGCTTATCTGGAGTGATAACGTGAAGGAGGGAGTATCGCACAAAGGATGACCCCGAGCAGTAAGTAGATGGTGGCTCGCTCCGCCGTGCCACCGGCCAGCAGCTCTTTGGTCGCACCTCGGAGTGCTATAGGCTGCTAGGCAGAACATAATTATAGGATAAAAAAGCAATGGCGGGAACTCAAGAAATTATAAGTATCGACTATGATAGGCAGCTTAGAAACGGGCTTTGTAACGGAGCATCATTGAATTTTTTGGGATTTGGGAGTAGCTGAATAATCCTGGCTTTAAACCCGTCGAATTCGACGGGTTTAAAAAAGAGGCTGGACTTAATAGCTTCACCCTAGCACTCAAGCAGTGGATCGAATCGACCAATGCTAAAGGGCTGGTTTCCAGGCGAGGCCGTTATGGTGGCACCTTCGCGCAAAAAGATATTGTCTTTGAGTTTGCCAGCTAGATCTCTGTTGAATTCAAGCTCTATCTGATTAAAGAGTTTCACTGCTCACAGGCAGCTTAGAAAGGTAGTGCTTCGCTCGCACTCTAATTCGCCTAGGCACCCGTTCCGGGCATAAGGGTAAGCGCCTAAAGGGAGAGATTGTCTGTAGGAGGCCAACCTTTGGCCGAAGGGGGGTAGTGTTTTTGTGGGGTTGAGTGCGTAATTTATTCGCCCACGGGGTGGGCTCCTACATGGGATTATTTTTTTGTGGGATGGCTGCGTAATTCATTCGCTCACAGGGTGAGCTCCTACACCTGAAGTGCGTGTAGGAGGCCAACCTTTATGCCCGGAACGGGTGTCTGGCCGAATGGGCTTGAGCGCGCGTTATGCGCTGACTTGGAACACACTGACCAACTGATTGAGCTTGTTGGCGGTGTTTTTCACTGAGGTGGAGCGTTCTTGTAACGTGCTGATCGAGCCATTCATCTGTTCTGCGGAGACGCCTACCCGTCGGGCGGCATCACCGTGACGCTGGCTGTTATCATTTAGCTGTTTGATAGCTAAAAACATATGCTCTACGAGGTTGTGCAAGGAGGCGTTTTCATTCGAAGCTTGTTCAGTTTTTCTCAAGTTGCGATCAACTTCTTGCACCCCGGATTCCATAAAATCTACGGCGCTTTGAGTTTCTTGCTGAATCCCTTCGATCATCCGTTGAATCTCATTCGCCGAAGCTGCGGTGCGATGCGCTAAGCCGCGAACTTCTTCCGCGACAACGGAAAAGCCTCGGCCATGCTCACCGGCTCGGGCCGCTTCAATGGCAGCATTAAGCGCCAATAGATTGGTTTGGTTGGTGATGTCGCTGATAACGCCAATAATCTTACCGACTTCAACGGTACGGCTATTCAGTGAGTTAACCTGTTTCGCCGATGTTTCAACGATGTTGCGAATATCTTCAGTACCAGAGCGCACGGATTCAAACTGTTGACGGGCCTCCGACACTACGGTATCCATTGCTTCTTTAAGAGATTCAGCGGTGTTCGAGGCCTGACTAATTTCAGTCAGTTGCTCTTCGAGCAGCACTAATATCTCCTGAATCGCATCACTAACCTCAGCCGATACCTGATAAGCCTCTTTATTGGTATCGAGCATTGCTTGGTTGGTCTGTTTAACGTGGCTGCTGGAGGTAATTACTTGGCCAACAATACCATCGAGGTTATCAATAAAACTATTGATCCAGCGTGCCATATCGCCTGTTTCATCGGCGACTAGTTTGTGGGGTTCTACCCGTTGTCGCAAGTTACCTTCACCCTCGGCAATGGTGCGAATAACCTCTGTCATATCATCGAGCCGAGATGCTAGTCTGTTGGTACTGAGTTTAGGGAACATCAGTGTTGTAATCAGTAACAACAGCAGCGATAGCCCATCAATTGTATATTGCGGTAGCTCTGTGAAGGTATGCAGGGCGCTGTTAACGCCTAGAATGACTGCGGCAGTGAGGCCAAAGCCTTTCATTAAGCTTAGGTTGATTGAGCGGCGACGATAGACCTCTTCTAAATCACCTTCGCACATCATACCCCAGCGGTCGGGCGAGCCTTTTAGTTGAAAGGTTACTCCCTTGCCGATCACTGGAATGTGGCGATAGTCAGAATAACCCGGGTAGGTGATAAATAGATTTTCACCGTTACGAATAGTTTCGCGTACACCTGGATGGAGTTGGCCAGTGGCGGGATCGGTAAACCGTAACTCTAGCTCGGTATGGCGTTGGACTCTGACCGTACCCCATTGGGTGTGGATACCGCTTTTTAAATTCTCGCCGTGGGAAAAAGTGTTATCTTCAAATCGGGAGCGTGATAACGCTGTACCTGGCTGAATATTCCGGTTGAAATGAGAATCGACCATAAAAATATAGTTATCACCGGATTCAGGATAAATATGGCCTGCTTCCCGTTGGATTAGGTCACCGAGGACATCGTTCGGTACACGACCACAAATAGCCCCGATAGGTTCGCCATTGTGCTCAATGGGTTGGTAGAACATCAGAGTGACTTCATCGTGGAAGTTGGAGCTAGAGGCTCCAATATCTAGCGTGAGAGAGTCAGTGTATGGACCATGTAAAAACTGTTGTTTTACGCCTTGAGTCCATGCAGCACTAGCAAGGTCGGATGCGCCTATATGAGCGCGATGAGTCGAACTAATGACTGTGCCTTGAAGGTCGATCAAAAACAGTTCAGAAAAATCGCGGTTCGCTTCTAGACGTTGGTTTAGCCACGACTGATCAATATTATCAAAGTTGGGGCCAAGGTGTTCAGCGAGAAAGGCGAGCTGATCCCATTGGTTTTCCACCCACTGATTAAGAATTTTTACTCGAGTGGCAGCAATACCTTCAAAGGTTTGCTCGACTGATGAATAGGTATGGCGGTTTAGAAAGCAGGATTTATACATCGCAAACTTGCCTGTGCTGCCAAACCAGTTAAGCCACTTTCGCTCCTGCGGGCTGAGGTCCATTGAACTACTTTTAAGTTGAGTCATGACTGCGACTACCCTCAAACAGTGTAAAAAGATATAATTAATTATGCTAATGCAAATAATATGCCATTAAGTTGTGCGATAATGAATTCAAAAGAGAAACTCCCTGAGGGAGCAATCTTCGCCAGCTTCGTGGCATGTGGAGCATTTTTTTTGGTGCGTGTTGTAATAACGGTTAGATTTTGTTGCACTAGATTGGTGCGGTGTTGCGGGGTGAATGTAGGAGGTCAGTTTCTGGCTGAAGAGATCTTCCATTGTTATGAGCCTTGGGGTAGGGGCGTTTTTCGGAAGGTTAGCGAGGCTTTTGCTCTTGCACTGGTTTGGGGCATAAGGTGAGTATCTACAAGGTGGATTAATTCCACCAAAAATACCAGCTGTCGTGGTTGATTAGCATAGATGCGAGTTTAGCGACGCTTTCTACGCCTTGGTCTACGATGTCGTTGCAGTAAGCGTATTGCTGCCAAGCGAGTGCCATCGCGTCTTCTTCGGTTGTAGGTGGATTGCTAATATGGGCTTCGATCAGGTCATTGCTGACGGCAACGATCTGTGCGCCGTACGCTTGCTGCCAGTGTTTCCATATAGCGCAGTGGATATCTGGGGTAGGGCATTGGTTCCAGCCGCCAAAATTGAAGTAAGCAGGTATTTTCCAGTTACGATCTGTCTTTATTTTTGCGCCGATTAAGTCGTTGATCGGCTCGCCCGTCATAATGTCTTGGGCTAGGCTGAAGCTTTGCTTCTCTTTTGATTCGCCTTGCCAGGTGCCGGTAATTACGGGGAGGTCAATTTCGCCTTTTAGTGCATTGAGCTGTTCTGTTAGCCAGATGTTGGGGTTGATCAATATTGAGGCTTTGATGATCTCTTTTGGACTGTTCTGGCGGGATTCTATGGCGTCTTCGATGTAGGTTAGATCTTCTTGGGTACCGCAGACGATAACCTTGGTGTCTTTGCCGCAGGATTTAATTGCTTTGTTATAAGCGGTTGTGGCGTCAAGGTTAATAAATTTCATAGGGTGGCTCTAAGTTTTTATCGATGTTGGTGAATGGAATATACAAAAAAGCCCGATGATTTCTCATCGGGCTTTTTGTTGTGCGTTAAGTAATTAGATTACTTAGCTGCATTGCGTGCTTTAACGTCAGCAATAACAGTTTCTGCAACATTTGTTGGACAAGCGCTGTAGTGAGAGAACTCCATAGAGAACTGACCACGACCGGATGTCATTGTACGTAGGTGTCCGATATAACCGAACATTTCAGATAGTGGAACGTCTGCTTTAATACGTACACCAGAACCTGCTGCTTCTTGACCAGAGATCATGCCGCGACGACGGTTAAGGTCACCGATAACATCACCTACGTGATCTTCTGGCGTGAACACGTCAACTTTCATGACAGGTTCAAGAAGCTGTGCGCCTGCTTTAGGGATAGACTGGCGGAATGCGCCTTTTGCAGCGATTTCGAAGGCTACAGCAGAGGAGTCAACCGCGTGGAAACCACCGTCGAAAAGCTCTACTTCAACGTCTAGTACTGGGAAGCCAGCTAGAACACCCTGTTCCATCATGCTGCTGAAGCCTTTCTCAACTGCAGGGAAGAATTCTTTAGGTACGTTACCACCAACAACCGTTGAGGTGAACGTGAAGCCAGAGTTTGGCTCACCTGGTTTGATGCGGTAATCGATTTTACCAAACTGACCAGAACCACCAGACTGTTTCTTATGGGTATAAGAATCTTCAATCTCTTTAGTGATTGTTTCGCGGTAAGCTACTTGTGGTTCACCAACAATTAGGTCAACGCCGTAAGTACGTTTAAGGATATCTACTTTGATATCTAGGTGAAGCTCGCCCATACCACGTAGGATAGTCTGGCCGCTGTCTTCATCAGTGTGTACTAGGAAAGTTGGGTCTTCTGCAACCATTTTACCAATGGCGATACCCATTTTCTCTGCGCCTGCTTTATCTTTAGGCTCAACAGCGATAGAGATTACTGGCTCAGGGAATACCATAGCTTCAAGCGTACATTCATGTTTAGGATCACAAAGTGTGTGACCTGTCTGTACGTTTTTCATACCTACGATAGCGATGATGTCACCCGCTTGAGCGGATTCAAGTTCTTTACGCTCGTCGGCTTCCATTTCACACATACGACCTACACGTTCAGTTTTACCTGTGAACGAGTTAAGGATAGTGTCACCTTTCTTCAACTTACCGGAGTAGATACGGATAAAGGTAAGGGCACCGAAACGGTCATCCATGATTTTAAATGCAAGGGCACGGAATGGCTCGTCAACAGATACAGTTGCTACTTCACCTGTTGGCTCACCAAGTTCATCAGTTAGATCCTGTGGAATAACTTCTGTCGGTGCTGGTAGGTAATCTACAACAGCATCAAGGATTAGCTGGATGCCTTTGTTTTTGAATGCAGAACCACAGTATGTTGGGAAGAACGCTAGTTCAAGTGTACCTTTACGGATGCAACGTTTGATCTCTTCAGTAGAAGGTACTTCGCCTTCCATGTAAGCCATCATTAGGTCGTCATCTTGCTCAACCGCTGTTTCAACAAGTTGATCGTGGTACATGTCAACGTCATCTACCATATCGGCAGGTACATCTTCAATTTTGAAGTTTTCAGGAAGACCTGTGTCATCCCAAACGTAAGCTTTTTTGCTAAGAACGTCTACAACACCAACAAAGTCATCTTCACGACCGATTGGTAGTGTCATAACAAGAGGCTTAGCCGCTAGTACGTTTTCAATCTGGTCGACAACTTTATAGAAGTCAGCACCTAAACGGTCTAGTTTGTTTACGAAGATGATACGGGATACGCCGGATTCATCTGCATAACGCCAGTTAGTTTCTGACTGAGGTTCAACACCACCAGAACCACAGAATACGCCGATGCCGCCATCAAGTACTTTAAGAGAACGGTATACTTCAACAGTGAAGTCAACGTGTCCCGGAGTATCGATTACGTTCATACGGTGATCTTTCCAGAAAGTGGTGATCGCCGCTGATTGAATAGTAATACCACGCTCAGCTTCCTGCTCCATGAAGTCAGTAGTTGACTCGCCTTCATGGGTTTCGCCTAGCTTATGGATTTTACCTGTAAGCTTTAGGATACGTTCTGTTGTAGTGGTTTTACCCGCATCTACGTGCGCGAAAATACCAATGTTTCTGTACTTGGATAGGTCTGTCATCTCTTTACTCGACTATGTGAGGTCCTAAAATTGCGCGTCAGTATACAGTCTTTTTTATTACTTTTCGAAGAAAAATTACAAGTAAATGGGGCTTTTGATTAGTTTTTTTTATCTTAAAAGTTTATTACTAAGTTGATGCGAGAAACTATGGCGTTTTTAGCGTATTACAAAGGGGACAGAGAGAGGAATGCGAAGGCTGTTTTTAGTCTGCAAAATAGGCTGATTTTTATAGTGCTGTTCTTTAGCTGTTTACGAAGGCTATGTGTGAAGAATACTGCGTTTGGTCAATTTATTTATGATTTGAGCTTTTTCTCTGCTGGTTGAGTGGTGCATGAGTATCCATGGGTCGCTATAATGCGCCCTCATTTTAGTTTGTATAGTAGTGAGTCAATATAGATGGATGCTCTTGATGAGATCAAAGAATTTTTAGCTTGTGAAACTCCTGATTTATGGATTCAGGCGGCACTGGCCAATCAGGATATTTTATTGATCGACCATGCGCACTGTGAGAAAAAAGCGGCTTCTACTGCAATGCGTTTGATGTTTCGTTATGTTGACCGTGTTGATCTGCTTAATAAAATGTCCCGTTTGGCGCGAGAGGAGTTAATCCACTTTGAGCAAGTATTAGCGATTATGCAGGCGCGAGGAGTGGTTTACACGCATCTTTCGTCGGCGCGCTATGCGGGTGGTATGCTTAAAAAGGTGCGTACATATGAGCCCGGCCATTTGATTGATTTACTTATCGTAGGGGCTTTTATTGAAGCGCGTTCTTGTGAACGTTTTGCCAAGCTTGCGCCTCATTTAGATGATGAGCTGGCTAAGTTTTATCGCTCATTGCTTAAATCGGAAGGGCGTCACTATCAAGATTATTTAGGTTTAGCTGAAGAGTATGCAGGTGAGCCTATTGAGGAACGTATTCAGGTGTTTCGGGAGGTTGAACAAGGTTTAATTGAACGTGACGATGATGAGTTCCGCTTCCATAGTGGTAAACCTACTTTCATCTCTTGATATTTATCGCTGTATAAACGCTTGCGAGGCAAGTGTTTATTGTAGGCAGTGGACTCGCTGACTGCCTATGGTTATTTAGCTATTTCAAAACTGATTAGTTGGTAGCCGTCGTGATCCACTTTTAGATACCAGCCTAAAGATTCCCAATCGCCTAAGACAATTCTCGTCGCTTCATTACCTTCTATTGTTAGCTTATGTATAGCTGGTCGATGGGTATGGCCGTGAATCATAAGTTGAACATGCGCATCGTTAAGCCGTTTATTGACTTCATCCGCATTGACATCAGTGATGTAATCATCTTTTTCGGCCGTGCGTTCTTTACTCGTTGCCCTAAGCTGTTTGGCTAAGGCTATACGTTCTTCTACCGGTTTACTGAGAATCTGCTGTTGCCATGCGGGGTTGCGCACCATTGCGCGGAACTGCATATACTCTTGATCATCAGTACAGAGTTGATCGCCATGCAGGATAAGCGCGTTGCCAATAGGTAGTGAATGAACTATCTGTTCAGGTAAGAGCTCTGCGCCGATACTATCGGTAAATGCTTTGCCGACTAAAAAGTCACGATTGCCATGCTGAAAGTAAATTTTGCAGCCGGAGTCGCTAAGTTGTTTCAGTTGAGAGACTAAAGGCTCAATACCGGGCACAGGAGCATCGTCACCGATCCAAGCATCAAAGATATCACCTAACAGGTATAGGGCTTCAGCACCTTTGGCTGTGTGTGATAGGAAAGATGAAAACGCCCGAGAGAGATCCGGGCGTTCAGGTTTCAGATGTAAATCTGAGATAAAATAAACCGACATGCTTACTCTTCGGTACTTGCTGCTTCGGTTTCAGTTGTTTCGTCAACCAGCTCGGCAGATTCAATGATGATGTCTTCAACAGGGACATCTTGATGGCCTGCGCGCATAGTTGTCGCTACAGTTTTTAATTTGTTAACAACATCCATCCCATCTACAACTTTACCGAAGACTGTATAACCCCAACCTTCTGTTGTTTTAGCTGAGTGATCAAGAAACGTATTGTCTGATACGTTAATAAAGAACTGTGCAGATGCGCTGTGAGGATCCATTGTCCGCGCCATTGCTACAGTGCCTGTTGAATTAGAAAGTCCGTTGTCGGCTTCATTTTCAATTGTTTCGCGGGTTACTTTTTGAACCATGCCCGGTTCAAATCCACCGCCCTGAAGCATAAAACCGTTAATTACGCGGTGAAAAATCACACCATCGTAAAAACCATCGGTTACATATTGTTCAAAGTTTTCTGCTGTTTTTGGGGCTTTTTCGTAATCAAGCTCTAAGGATATGTCACCAAAATTGGTATGGAGAATTATCATCGTTATAGTGTCCACTTCTTCGCCTTTAACCGGGACATTATACTCAAGTCGAAAAGAAACGCATCCTTGTTTGTTCTTTAGGAGTAACTCTAAAGGCAATAGTTGCTTCTATATAAGGGAAGAAACCAAATAATCTAAAAATAGATCAATTTGTTTGTTTGTTCTCTGCCATTTGTATAGAGCATCCGTTTATAATGGGGCAACTTTTTACTCGCCTTTAGGTTTATCCATATATCAGGGCGATACAGAATTCATGCTATTCCAGGATTAAGACGCTACCTATGAGCACAACAGAAAGCAGCAAACCAACGAACTTCATCCATCAAGTGATAGAGCAGGATCTGGAGCAAGGTAAAAACGACGGTAAAGTGGTTACCCGTTTTCCTCCAGAGCCCAATGGTTACTTGCACATTGGTCATGCTAAATCTATCTGTTTGAATTTTGGAACAGCAGAAAAGTATAAGGGTGGATGTAATCTACGTTTTGATGACACAAACCCAGAGAAAGAGAGCCAAGAATATATCGACTCCATTATTGAAGATGTGACTTGGCTTGGATTCCAGTGGCAGGGTGATATCTGTTATACCTCTAATTACTTCGATCAACTTTATGCTTGGGCTGTGCACCTTATTAAAGAGGGTAAAGCTTATGTATGTGATTTGGGGCCGGATGAAGCGCGTGAGTATCGTGGTAACTTCACTACACCGGGTAAAGATAGCCCTTATCGCAACCGCAGCGTTGAAGAGAATCTAGCGCTGTTTGAAAAAATGAAAAACGGTGAGTTTGCTGAGGGTGCTTGCTCTTTACGTGCAAAAATAGATATGCAATCACCTAATATGAACCTGCGTGATCCGATGATCTACCGCATTATCCATACCAGTCATCATCAGACAGGGGATAAATGGTGTATCTATCCTATTTATGATTTTGCCCATGGCCAATCTGATGCCATCGAAGGTGTGACACACTCTATTTGTACCTTAGAGTTTGAAGACCACCGTCCACTTTACGAATGGTTTCTTGAAAACTTGCCGGTTCCTGTTGTCCCTAAACAGTATGAGTTTTCCCGTTTAGAGCTGAACTACACCATCACGAGTAAGCGTAAGCTTAAACAGCTGGTGGATGATAATAAGGTGACGGGTTGGAATGATCCACGTATGCCGACTATTTCAGGCTTGCGTCGTCGTGGTTATACCCCTGCATCATTGCGTAACTTCTGCGACATGGTCGGTGTTACGCGCTCTAATGGCGTGGTTGATATGGGTATGCTTGAAGCTGCAGTGCGCGAGGATCTGGATAAAAATGCACCTCGAGCTATGTGTGTTGTGCGTCCATTAAAAGTGACGATCACTAATTATGATGAGGCGTTGGAGGAGTGGTTTGAGCTACCTAAACATCCTAAAGATGAAACTATGGGTATGCGCAAAGTTCCATTTACACGTAATTTGCTGATAGAGCAGGATGACTTTGCCGAAGTGCCACCACGTAAGTGGAAACGTTTAACTCAAGGTGTAGCTGTTCGTTTACGTGGTGCATACGTAATCACTTGTGATGAAGTGATTAAAGACGCAGAAGGTAATGTAGTAGAGCTGAAATGCTCATACGATCCTGCGACTAAGGGCGCTAATCCTGAAGGTTATAAACCTAAAGGGGTTATCCATTGGGTGTCAGCTGATAACTCTGTCCCATGTGAAGTACGCGAATATGATCGTTTGTTTACAGTGGAAAATCCAGAAGCTGATAAAGAGCGTGACTTTAATGAATTTATCAATCCAGAGTCACTCGTGGTAGTAACTGGCGGGCGCTGCGAGAGTGGTTTAGCGGATGCGGCAGTTGAAAGTCGCTACCAATTTGAACGGACTGGTTATTTCTGTGTTGATGCTGATTCGACCGCCGACAAATTAGTCTTTAACCGCACTGTGACCTTACGAGATTCTTGGGGTAAGTAAAACACTTGCTCTAAGGTTGGGTGCACGATAAAAAAACGGTCTCTTTAAGAGGCCGTTTTTTTATGCACCTATCAGGCTAGCTCCGATTGAACAGTTAAGCATTAACGCCCTCACGGCAGGCATTGAGCAGGCGTTCGGAAAACTCATCATCGTTAATTGCACGAGCAATAGCTATGCCGCCAATCATCAATACGGCTTTTTTTATGGCTTCGTTTTCATTTAACGCCATTCCATGTTCATTAAATTCATGAATGTTATCAATAAAACCTTTTAGCACTCGGGTATAGGTCGACCGTACGTTGTTATCACGTTGATGGATGTCGGTGGTTAAAAACGCAAGGGGACAAGAGAACTCGCCTTGTCGATGTTTATCGCTTAAATAGATTTCAATTATATCAGCAAGCTTAAAGCCAGATCGCTCTATCGTATGCGCTTTAGCAAGGTGGGCGGCACTTACAATAGCTTCGGCATAGAGCTCACTTTTAGACGTAAAGTGATTGTAAAATGCGCCTCGTGTAAGGCCTGCATGTTTCATTACATCATTAATCGCTACATTATCAAACCCCTGTTTGGTAAAGAGTTCGGCTGCGCTGCTGATGATTTTTTCGCGGCTTGTGTTTTTCTGTTCTATTGTCCAACCCATTAGCTATCGCTCCTCGCTTGCGTTAAATGAGTATGGCATAGGTTTAAAATATGTTCTTGAACATATAGTGGTAGTTACTACAGTGGTACCTCATTATTCATAAAACTGGAGTACAGTTATGACCGCACCTATTAAAATTTACGGCCCCTCTTTTAGCACCTTTGTACGTAGTGTCATGATGGCCTGTGAACTTAAAGGACTCGCTTATGAGGTTACGACAGAGGTTAATGGTGAAGAGGTTGGCTTTCATACCGCGGGTCATAAAGCGATTCATCCTTACACTAAATTTCCTGTTCTATTAACGGAGCAAGGCCCAATTGCTGAGACTGTCGCAATTTTGCATTACTTAGAGAATGCATACGGTGGTACGCCCCTTTATCCAACAGATGCTTTTGCCCAAGCACAGGTTGAGCAGTGGAGTGGCATTAGTGGCATTTATGTGGATTTTGATATTGTTCGGAAAGTGCTTTTGGAGTTTATTTTTCCTAAAGGTGAAAACGGTTCAGTCCGTATGGATAAAGTAGAAGCGGCACTGCCTAAGGTTGAAAGCGCTTTGGCGATTGTTGCTGAACAGTTAGCCGATCAGCCTTATCTTTGTGGTGATGATCTAACGGCAGCCGATTTGATTTTGATTCCAATTATCGACTACATTGAAAAAGCGGATGTAGGTAAGCCCCGCGTAGCTGAGCATGCAAATCTATTAGCCTATATTAATAGAATACGTAAAGAAGCATTCGCTAAAGATATTCTTAGCTAGAGTATTCCCTTGTAGGAGGTCAGCCACTGGCCGAAGAATGGTGTTTTGATTGGGTTTTGAGGTGTGATTTATTCGGGTGCTTTTTGTGGATTTTTACACGTAATTCTTTCGCTCACAGGGTGGGCTCCTACACTGGGCGTGCACGTAGGAGGCCAGCCTCTGGCCGAAGGGTTATGTGATATCGGGTTAAGTGCGTAATTTATTCAGGTGCTTTTTTCGGATTTCTGCACGTAATTCTTTCGCTCACAGGGTGGGCTCCTACATTGGGTGTGCATGTAGGAGGCCAGCCTCTGGCCGAAAAGATCTTCCATAGATTGTATGTGCGCTTCCTTTCCGAATGCTATAAAATCCGCCCCCTGAATATTTTTGTTCGGATTTAGGTAGGTTTTTCCTACATCTCGTTTGCTACGTGGCCTGAAGGGCTGCCTCTATTTTGCGTTGGGATTACGCCCCAATTAGCGGAGTTTATATGTCTAATCAAGAACAGCTAGGCAACAATATTGTTGTTTGTGCTCTGTATAAGTTTGTCACTTTAGAAAATTATGAATCTTTACGTCAGCCCCTGCATGATTGCATGGTCGAGGCAGACGTTAAGGGTACCTTGCTGCTTGCGGTGGAGGGGATTAACGGTACGATTGCTGGTACACGTCAGGGAATTGATGCCGTGCTTAATTGGTTACGCCAAGATGAGCGTTTATCGGATGTAGGGTATAAAGAATCATTCGATACCACTAACCCTTTTATGCGGACCAAGGTTAAGTTAAAGAAAGAGATAGTCACAATGGGAGTTGAAGGTATCGACCCTAAACGTGTGGTAGGCACCTATGTGAAGCCGAAAGATTGGAACGCGTTAATCTCCGATCCTGATGTTGTATTAGTTGATACACGTAATGATTATGAAGTGGCTATTGGCACTTTTGAAAATGCCTTAGATCCCGAGACCAAAACTTTCCGCGAGTTTCCTGAGTATGTTTCTAATAACTTAGATCCTGAAAAGAACAAAAAAGTGGCGATGTTTTGCACCGGCGGTATCCGTTGTGAGAAATCTACAGCCTATTTAAAAGAGCAGGGCTTTGATGAGGTTTATCATCTTGAAGGGGGGATTTTAAAATACCTTGAAGAGGTGCCTGAAGCTGAATCTATGTGGAAAGGGGACTGCTTTGTTTTTGATGGACGAGTGTCTGTTAAGCATGGTCTTGAAGTTGGAGATTATGATCAGTGTCACGCGTGCCGTATGCCGATTACTGAGGAAGAAAAGCAGTTAGATAGTTACGAACGCGGTGTCAGCTGTCTTCATTGTATAGAAACCATGACTGATGAGCAGAAGAGCCGTTTCAGAGAGCGTGAACACCAAGTTCAGTTAGCGAATGCACGCGGCGAAGCTCATTTAGGTGGTGAAGTTCAGGATGCGGTTAAAGCCCATCGACAAGCTAAAGAAGCCTATCGCGAAGCGCAGAAAAATCGTTCTAATAGCTAAAGATTTACCTATAAAAAAACCACGCTATTGCGTGGTTTTTTTTATCTTTATAGATCACAAAAAACTTATTCTGCGCAACAAGGCTCGGCGATAATCTCTATTTTGTCGCCTTTAACTGCATGGAAAAAACAGTTGGAGCGTTCAGTATGGCAGGCCGGTCCTGTCTGATTGACTAGACAAAGTAAGGTATCGCCATCGCAATCTATGCGCATCTCGACCAGTTTTTGTACATGGCCAGAACTTTCCCCTTTACGCCAATAGGTTTGGCGGGAGCGGGACCAGTAACAGACTTGTCCCGTTTTTAAAGTTTCTTCAATTGAGGCTCTATTCATCCAAGCCATCATTAAGACTTCACCGGTTGCATTTTGCTGTGCGATGGCTGGAATCAAGCCATCCTCATTAAAACGTAAATTATCTAAGGCTGAGGTTAGATCTGTTTGAGCGCCTATTTTTGAGGACTCTAAATCGTAGTAAAAGTTGTTTTTCATAATCTCTTTCATCTATGCAAGCTGATCTTGTGCGCATCATATCACAAGGTGCTTTTTAGCTAAGGAATAAAGATTGAATTTTTACCTCATCTTGTACTCAAAGGATCAGATAGCCAGTGGATATGAAGATGAATATGCGTATTAGTTTGTTAGTGTTTGTTGTAACGGTGTTGATAACTTTATTGTTCGGGCGTCATTGTTCATCGTTTATAGATGGCCAAACTGATCGGCACGATGTCCTATCAACACAATCGATCTATGCGGATAATGGAAAAGCGAGTGAGCGAGGGGATTGTTCCTCCTAGCCCTACTTAGTGAATTCCACTAAACAAAAGTTTATAAAAGGAGGAGACTTATCCTTTTATAAACATCCGCAGAGTCGATTTTTTAGTATTTAAGCTCTGTTTAAGCGTCCTCAAGTGCCATAGAAGCCATCTTCATTGCACTTTCAAATGATTTTGCACCAGCAACAAATAGTCCATTATGGCAAAACATAGCATCATCAATACCGGTTACATCTTGAAGTGCCTTGTCAGATAAGCCAGCCCAAGGCTTAGGAAGTGATTTTCTATCTTCAAATGAACCTAATTCGACAGGTACCGTTTGAATTCTCCATTGACCCGAATCTGATGGATAAACCATATATAACGCCTCTTTAGATAAGGCGTGTACTGTTCTTTTCCATGGTGTGTATTTTTCTAATACGATCACTCTTGGATCTTCTGCATTCTCAATCGCTTCAGCCACAATTGACTTAGCGCTAATACCACCGTTAGTCGTTGCAATAAAGCGTGTTAAAACACGTGATGCAAAATCAACCGCTTCATCAAAGCAGCTATCAAAGTGGCTGTCTTCTTGCCATGTGGGGTTAAACATAGAGATTGTTTGGCTAAGGCTAATACCTGTCGCTACCCCCTCTACATGGCCGCAATCGATCGCATCAATGGTTGATACTAAGCCTGCATCGACAGAGTCCGCGACCTCTTGGTTCCCTTTGCATATCTCTAAACCATACTTCTGCCAAATCAACCCAAATGAGGAGTAGGGGATACCATTGTCGCGTGTGCCTGCTCCTCCCCGTTGATGATGATCAAAACGGCCTGTGTCTGGATCATATTCACCGCCAACATCAATCGCAAGGTCAGCTTTAGCGATCAGCGCCAAATCCCGTGTGCGTATCAGTGTAAACGCCGGGAAAATACTCTTAAGAGCAGCGATACTGAAAACATCATCTGCATGAAAGTTACCGCTGTGTGTTGCTACCGTTATATCAGTCATTGGTTTTTGTCTTATCAAAAAAGAAGAGAGGGCTGATTAAGCTTACTGTATGGCGGCCCATCTTGAGGGCGTTTAATCAGTAAAAATCATATGGGGCGATCCTATAGGAAGATTGCCAGTAAAAATAGGGGGGAGTTGTCTAAACACTAGTTTGGCTTAAAAAGTAGTTAGCAGTGCTGGTAACTACGGGAGGAATACCTGTCTTAGCCATTCCCTGATGGATGAAGTAATAATGGCCATTTGGGGCCGTGCAGAGTAGAACGGCCATTATTACGGAGTCATAGTAAGCAGATTGTTAGGCTTTTACATTATGATTAAATGGAAACCTATGCCTGCTATACCAGCGCCTAGATATCTTAAGAACTGGGCTCCATTTGAAAGCTTTGCGGCAATGATACCTATTAACACGCCCATAACATGAATACTCGCGGTACCTACAATAAAACCGAGTGCATAATACGCTGGGTTTGCTAAGTAAGGCATTTCAATGCCGTGTGCGTAGCCATGAAAAATGGCAAAAAAACCAACAAAACACATGGCTAAAATAGGTGCGATTTTTTTCTCAACTGTAAGTGATATACCTAAAACAAGCACGGAAATTGAGATGCCTGTTTCAACAGAAATTAAGGCAAAACCATTTAATCCTAGGATACCGCCCACTAACATTACGGATACAAAAGTTGTGGGTACTAACCATAGGGCTCGTCCGCCCATTTGGGCGCTAAGGATACCTACACTTAACATGGCTAGTAGGTGATCAAAACCAAGGACAGGGTGAGATAACCCCGCTAAAAAGCCTCCACCACTTGCTTGATGTGCAAAAGCGATGCTGGGAAGAAGCATGGAAAGAATAATGCCTGAGAGTGTTAATAATCTTTTCATAATGAGTCCTTGTTTGTTTCTTGTCTTTACCTAAATCAGTTGATTAGGTTCCTTTTTACTTCAAAAAGCTGAGGAACATCTCCCAGATGCTCGGCTTGGCTTTTTTATGGTACTCCGTACGTAACTGATCGACAGTGCTGAGTTGCTGCTGAACTGCGCTTAGGTTGTCAGCTGTAGCTGGTGGGATAGCCTCAACAAAACGCTCGACTTTATTTAAACCTTCCAGCGAAATCACTTTGCGTTCAGGCGAAAAGTCATAGGCTTGCGCACTCTTAAGGTATGTTTTGAACTCGCCAATATTTTGATTAAAGCTTTGGGCAGAATCAGTATCCAGTGCATTTTTATAATGCAGCCGCATCTGTTTCATCGTTTTCTTTAAATTCAGGGGCTCACCTGCGCTGCTATATCCAGAAAAAGCGATTAATAAGATAAGCGACAAAGAACTAAGTAACAGTTTTAGAGATATGCGTTGCATAAACAAAATCGACCTTCACAGTGATTAGGGTATTTGCAAGGCAATATACCAGATCTGCGTAGCGAGCACCTTATAGATGAGTGTTGCTCGCTATCACCTTTGTAAGCGGGCTAGCGAGCAAGTTTATCGGTTGTGTTTAAAGGATTAATCGATAAAGTCGATTATTGAGCGGGAATCACGACTGCTTGCTTACCAACGGGAATAGGTTGGCCACCTTGTGCCGCCGCGTATGTTTCGGCTTCCGGCAAGGATGTGAACCAGATGTTGGGATAACCTGCATGTTTTAATGCGAGGCTGTAATCAAGCGGTTGCTCTTCGGGCTGGGCTTGGATCTTTTTTTTGTATTCAGACCAATTAAGGCTTCCAGCCTCTAGGGCTAACATTTGCAATATATGTTTGCGCTGGATTGTCTCTCGTCGGCGGTATAGTTCAGGTAATGAAATTTGACGAAAGGTTTCGCTGGAAATCAGTCTTCGTAAAACAGGAAGAGAGTGGGGACGTGAATCCGATTTAGCCGCACGGTGTAAGGATTTTGCCACGCGTAATATCGATTTGAGTAATTCGTTTTCGGGTGTGTTAAGACCACAGATAGGATGAGTCATATGCATATCGCCTACTTAAACCGGTCTACTCGCTATGAACCTGAGATGATATGCAAGCGGCTGCTTGCGAAATATATATGATTGGTACTGTCGTTTTTGCGAGGCAGGCGTCCAATAAGCCTGAGCGCATTATCTTCTGACTAGGCTGTAGCTGTCAATATGGGATCTGTAAAAACGATCCGGTTTGCTGTATTAGCTCATCATGAACAATAAGATCATCTATTCGAATCAGTCTAATAGGCATAACCCTTACCTGTTGATATTTTCGCATACCTATCTGCATGAATTAAATTCAATGCAAATCAAAAATAAACCATTTTTATTCATGTTTTATTGCGAGTATAAAATACATTCAGCTATTCAGCTTAGACAATATTGCAGTTGACTCTTAATGAGGTCGCACAGGTCAAAATGATGGTGACGACGATTAACAGGGGAAACCAGAAAACAAGTAAGACGGTCTAGCGATGGTAGGGAATAAATTCAGATTTTATATCAGGAAGTAGGGTGCGATTAGGATGAATACAAACTTTACCTTTACGATTAAGCGCGTTGGCTTCGATAAAAACTATCGTCCGTCAGACAATACGCGTGTCACGACTAACTTTGCGAATCTGGCCAGAGGAGAGCGTCGTCAAGAAAACTTGTCTAACACCCTAAAGATGATTGATAACCGTTTTAATGCGTTGGCACATTGGGATAATCCTAACGGAGATCGTTATTCTGTCGAATTAGAAATTATTTCTGTAGATCTTGATATCGAAGGCAATGGTCAAACCTTCCCCGCTATTGAAGTATTAAAAACAAACATTGTTGATCATAAAACCGGTGAGCGCATTGACGGCATTGTAGGCAATAATTTTTCTTCTTATGTGCGGGATTATGATTTTAGTGTATTGCTTCTGGATCATAATAAGCATCAGCCTAAATTCAGTATCCCAGATAACTTTGGGGAGCTGCACGGTAAGCTTTTTAAATATTTTGTTAAGTCTAAAGCTTAC
The DNA here is from genome assembly GCF_030547185.1 of Neptuniibacter sp. 1_MG-2023. Classification (GTDB taxonomy): domain Bacteria; phylum Pseudomonadota; class Gammaproteobacteria; order Pseudomonadales; family Balneatricaceae; genus Neptuniibacter. The sequence continues at coordinate 118,059 of NZ_JAUOQR010000001.1, read as the reverse complement.
AAACAGCATTTTAAAAAACCGCCGGTTATTTGCCTCAGTGTGTCTGATAGTAAAACTTACTACCGAAAAGAGAATCAGCATCCCGTTTTAGGGTTTGAGTATCAACCTAATGAGCCATCCTTGACTGAGCAATACTTTGAAAAGATGGGCTTACAGGTTCGTTACTTTATGCCGCCAAATAGCGTTGCTCCGTTGGCTTTTTATTTCCTTGGCGATTTATTGAATGATTACACCAACCTCGAACTGATTAGCACAATTAGTACGATGGAGACCTTTCAGAAAATATATCGACCTGAAATTTATAATGCCAATGCTGTGGCAGGCCAATGTTATCAGCCTAAGCTGAAAAACCGAGATCACTCCGTCACCCAAATTATTTATGACCGAGAAGAGCGCAACCAGTTAGCTAATGAACAAGGGAAGTTTGCTGAAAAGCACTTCATCAAACCCTACCAAACCCTGCTTGAACAGTGGTCAGCTCATTACGCTTAATCTCTAGGTCCAATTATTCATCTAAATAGACGGCATTACTTATTATGAAAACATTATTACCCACTTCAACTGCAGGCAGCTTACCTAAACCCTTGTGGCTTGCAGAACCTGAGACGCTTTGGTCACCTTGGAAGTTGCAAGGAGAGGCGTTAATTGACGGCAAACAGGATGCGCTACGTGTGTCATTACACGAACAGCAACATGCCGGTATTGATATTGTCAGTGATGGCGAGCAAACGCGGCAACATTTTGTGACGACTTTTATTGAACACCTCGATGGTGTTGATTTTGAGAAACGTAAGACCGTTAAAATTCGTGATCGTTATGATGCGAGCGTCCCCACAGTTGTTGGCCCCGTTTCCCGCCAGAAACCTGTGTTTGTTGACGATGCTAAATTTCTACGCCAACAAACCAAACAGCCGATTAAATGGGCGCTACCAGGCCCCATGACGATGATCGACACGCTCTATGATGATCATTATAAGAGCCGTGAAAAGCTCGCGTGGGAGTTTGCCAAAATTCTCAATCAAGAAGCGAAAGAGTTAGAAGCGGCGGGCGTTGATATCATCCAATTTGATGAACCTGCATTTAATGTTTTTTTTGATGATGTAAATGACTGGGGGATTGCGTGCTTAGAGCGAGCGATTGAAGGGCTAAAATGTGAAACGGTTGTACATATCTGCTATGGCTACGGCATTAAAGCCAATACTGATTGGAAAAAGACATTAGGGTCCGAGTGGCGACAATATGAAGCCGTGTTCCCTAAACTGCAAAAGTCGAATATCGATATTATCTCATTAGAATGTCACAACTCCCATGTACCTATGGAGTTACTTGAATTGATTCGCGGTAAAAAAGTAATGGTAGGGGCGATTGACGTAGCAACCGACAAAATTGAGACAGCCGAGGAGGTCGCCCATACCTTGAGAAAGGCGCTTGAATTTGTCGATGCTGATAAACTCTACCCTTGTACCAACTGCGGCATGGCACCTTTATCTCGTCAAGTTGCCAGTGCCAAACTCGAAGCGTTAAAAGCAGGTACAGAGATTATTAGGCGAGAGCTTTTAGCCTAAAAATGACGGGCTCAGAAAGACTTTTTAGTGAGAGGGTTTCACTACTGAAAATCGCTTTCAGTAAGGAATCTGAGCCGGTTATTCCTATTGATGCTTATGCTCGAATCCATGTTTTTTTATTTTTAGATGCACGGCGAATTTTTTCTGTCCGAATCAATTGGTTTAACGCTTTAGTAAATTCAGGTTTGGGTTGTTTCAGCTTTTTTCGCACAGCCTCGGTCGTTTGAGCCGTCTTGAGTTGGTCGTAGATCATTTGCTCCAAACTCTGTAGCAGTTTCTTTGGTTCTACGATCCGTTTCTGCTGAACGTCTGATTTAGGCTTTAGCGCAATTTTAGAATTTACCTTATGAAGTTTGCACTGGAATGAGAACGCTGTGGTTAGCGCATTATCTTGCGTATAAAGAATAAACTGACAAGCACTTCGTTGTACTTCAGATAATGATGCAATAATTCCGATTAAGTTTCCTATAACGTAGAAGTCGGCTTGGTTCGGCCCGCTGGGGTAGCTTGATACGTAGAGAAATAGTTTTCTTTCGCAAGCCTCTTTTACCGCTTCGTTTTTTGAGAAAACAATAACCTTATCTGAAATAGAAGCGTCAATCGCTTCAACGCCTTTCAAGCCAATATTTTCAGCATCTACGAATATAAATCTCAAAAAAATACTCCTTATCTTTTGAGTGTGTAAAGAACGTAAGAGTCAGGCCTGGCATTGTGCAGTACCCGTTATTCATCGACTCACTGGCGAATAACTAACCTCAACATAATCGCCTATCTTCTTCATCGTGTAATGGCCACTTTTATAAGCCTTCAGCAGGAACAGATGCTGTGCTCGTTTAACGCGCTGTTAGAGCGAAACCCTATGATGCTGAAACTTTCCCTTTTTCAGGAAGATTTTTACCTGTTGAATCACCGCATCATCTCGCATAAGAAAGGGGTGAGAAACGGACATTATGATGTGGTCAGTCATCCCTTCTACTTTTGTGTTCTCGACAGACACTTTGCCATCGTCAGGGTTTGGAAGCATTTGAGAAAGTATTGGATTAATAGTTGAACTGCCCGCTATTACGCCTACTTGATAGGTCACTGCTCCAAGTGAATTTGGCACACTTGTTTTATCTGTGCCTAATTCTAAACCTGCAGGGCCATTAATAAATTCAAATCCAGGAACATTTTTTAATTTATCAACAACCTCACTTCCTTTATTCGGTGGGCCTAGCATTACTACACGACCTAAGCGGTCTAATTTGTTATCACTTAAATATTTACGTAAAACAATCCCACCCAAAGAGTGAGTAACAAAATTTATGGTTAGGTTAGGTTTACATTGCGCGACAGCATTAGGAATATAATTTTTGGCTATACTTTCAATATCATGTTTGGTTGAAGGGTAGTCAAAGTTCACTACGGCATAGCCAGACTTTTCAAGTTCTGCTTCCATTTTATTCATAGAACTATCGGAACGAGCCATCCCATGAAGTAAGACAACACATTCCTCAGCCATTGAAAAAGTACACCATAAACACAAAATTAAACTGAATAATCTTATTAGCATACGGGACTCTCGATAGTGTGCTTTAGTGGACAAAGCGCGCTTGATCTTGCCCCGATAAAACGGATAGGTTCTCCTTAGTCGCAGCGGTACATTCCACAAATTTTATGACCATCGAGATCCAAGAAATAGCACAGGTGCTTTTTGCCAGTCGAATTATCACGTAAGCCTGGAGGAGCTTCAATGCTAGTAGCGCCGTTTGCTATGGCAACAGAATGAAATTCTTTTACTTGCTCTGGTGAGTCACAAGCAAAGCCAATAGTTGAACCATTAGCTGCGCATGCGGGTTCACCATTTATAGGCTCAGTAACACAAAACACTGACCCATTATGAACATAGAACAGTCGTTTTTGGCCAGTGTCATTTACATTATGTACTGGCTCGTTGATACCTAGCACAGCTAATACAGCGTTATAAAAACGTTCTGAACCTTCTATATCATCGGTTCCGATCATAACATGGCTAAACATTTCGATATCCTTTTAACAACTCAATGACAATTCATTTATTGAGATTTAATTGATGAAAGCTGCGTAAAGGCATAGGAGCCTAACGTCGCCAATCACTGGGATTTTGTGGAGCGTAGCGGAACAAAATATCCATGTGCATTGGCCTTGTTATGTTTATATTCCCCGATTAAAGTCTCTAATTACCCGGAAACTCTTTTATTACCTTACGTTTTGGATCTCCGAAATAATTTAGCGACTTTTTGTATTTACTATCCGTTATAACAGGGTAGTTACAAGCATCTTCAATGCACACTACTATTTCATCAAAACTGTTGCCCGTATGAATTATGGACTTTTTAAAACCATAGCCAAAGACAGAATATTCAAAAGAGAGCTCTTTCATTTCTTTAAATAATTTTAACTGAGCCATTTCAATTAAGTTATCTTCCAATTTCCCTGCCTCCTCTCCATACTGAAAATAGAATATAGACCAGCACCTTGTAGTTTGGCTTAGATATGCAAATATCCTCGGTTTAGCTCCATCTTTTAAGCCTTGAAATGCCTCTATGACTTTATCAGCTAGAGCAACCCGCTCGCGTCTTGTTTGAATACCAATCTCCCACGCGATCAAAGGCATTATTTCACTTTTATCAGTATTATCTGATAAATAAGCCACTAACTGATCCAAAATTTTAGTTCTTTTGTTTTCTTCATTTCTAGCTCTAATTTTATCTCTGAACTCTCGTTTATAGTCATCCCAAATATTGTTTTTCGAAAGTTGGCTACAGCTATAACCCACAAATGAATTAGACTGTTTCTTATACAGGGCAATTAAAGCCCTTTCAGTGCGAAGATTGAGATTAATGAAAATATTGGGGCACTCTTGAAAAACTGAGTTTATAAACTTATGCCTATCTTTCAAGTAGTATAATAGATCAGAGACCGTATCAATCTCTATCAATAGATCAACAAAATCATTTCTCGTCATTACTGCTATTGGGAAATTAGAATAGTTTATTTTTTTATATGAATCGTAATGAATATTTTCTAGTTTAGAATCACAATCAACAATAATCACACCAACAAAATTATCTGGATGAAAGTAACCTTTCTCGTAATTTATTCTTTTACCAGCTTCATTTATTAATTCTAATTTATCAGCATTCTCTGAATACACTTTGAAGTCTGATTCTAATTGCTTTCTTTTTTCACCAATTCTTTTGATGAATTGTTTTGTGCCACCTTTACTGGAAGGGTCTCTCCAAACAACTTCAAATGCTATTAAAAAGGTTCTGAGCCAAAGAATAATATCGCCAGCTTCTTTTTCTGTTGGGTCATTATATTTTGGACTATGAAATACAAAGCCCTTTAGATATTGTTTCGCACATAATTCAGCGAATAATCTTTCAGATGGATTTTCTTTGTTCTTTGCCAAAGCATTACCTCAATTACACACTAGTGATTTCGCACCATCAACATAACAGCTAAATATATGACAGATTGTCGCGTTTAAACACGACAAGTTGTCATATATCTACATAAAGCGAGTTGTTTAAGGTGGCGTAGGTGTTTGAATATCATAAGCTTTCCTTAGCTGGGGTTTTCTCTTCCTTGGAGAAAAATACAAAACTGTCAGGCTATCCTTACACAAACGAGGGCCGTTTTAAATACTCTGTTTGTCTGTCATTGATCATAAAGGTAAAAACCTGTGTTTTCCCCCTGTAACTCAATAGGCCATCAGCGGGTTTACGTTGTTTGTTCTTTTTGATTTTAAGTCTTGGTCGGTCAGCCAACCACATCCAACTCGCGCTGTTTAAACTGAGCCCCGAGGCGTTCGGTTATGGCTTTGCACTTAATCACATCTACGCCTTCAAGCCCGTGGATGGCGGAGACTTGCACATCAGGGATCAGTTCGGCGGCGCGTTTGATGAAGGCTTGCACGGCTTGAAACGAGTTGGGTAGGGCGGGGTGGCAGTGCTGTTGATAGATCTGTTCGTTTTGGGCATTAAGAGAGATAGATAGGGCATCTATGCACTCTGCTAATTCGGGCACAATGTCACGTTTGTGAAATAGGCTGCCTAAACCGTCGGTGTTGATCCGTGTTTTGCCGCCGTTTTCTTTTACCCAATGGGCGATTTCAAGTAGGGCTTTTAAGCGAAGCGTCGGTTCACCGTAACCGCAAAATACTATCTCATCATATTTTGATGGAGTGCCAATTTGCGCGATAATTGTGGCGGCTTCGGGTTGTTTGGTTAAGTAAAGTTCGTAGCCTTTAACTGCAGTTGAGCCGTTGTGTTTTGGGCAGAACTGGCATGCTAATGTGCAGCGATCTGTTAAGTTGATATAGAGGCTATTGTCTATTTGATAAGTGCAAGTATCGCACTGGTTAGACGATGTTTGGCGTTTGGCTGTATTTGGACGACTTTTGCTTGGGCTCATTGGAGTATGGATATTTGGCTAAGTAGGCTTGTGATCCTATCAGCCTCGATAGCATGTCATGTTGATGGTTATCAATAAATGAGTGTCCAGAGGCGTGAGTCAGCGCAAGACTTAGTTTTAACTGTATAGGTAAAAACGATCCGGCGGGGTGAACTGAAATGGATATCACCCCTCGCCGGTATCGAAAGGACTTGCTTGCTATGTTATAAAATTTTCTACGCTGCTTTTTTAGCGTTATGTTCTGGGTGAGTGGCAATAAAATGGTTAAGCACTTTTCTTAACATATCTGCATGCTGGTAATGCTTCGCACGCTCTGCCTTTTCAATATCATCGATAATGATAGATTTTATTTTCTGTTCACCTTGATGGGTGATTAGGTAGTGCCCTAACGCTATAGCTATCATTGAGTCGACATGTTCATGTTCTGCAATAGCATCTACTTCATCAGCAGTTAGATCACTTAGTTCTAAGCATTCTTCGTACGTTATCATCTCTATCCCTCAGCCTTATTTTTATCAAACTATTTGGCGTTGCCGAGTCAATTCGTTAACCGGTAAAACTGATTGTAGGAGACAAATATTAATAACTCTAATCATTTAGTAGGATAAAATTTCACCAAGAATAATCATTAAAAAAATTAGATTCATGTTGCGGCTGCGGTAGATAATAATTGTTCAATAATGCTGTGCAGCTATGATGAGGACTAGCGTTGTTGTGCGTGACAGCAAGTGTGATTATCTGCTTCTCATGGAGAAGTCTAGATTTTTAAAAAATAATAACTTTATGCTTTTAGGATATGAGCAGAGTAGGGTTGCGGTTAATTTAAAACGGATGTTTTATAGCTGAGAAAGGAGAATATTTTTAATTTAGGAAGGGGTTATTTTTTCCATTTCATAGAATGCATCAGAGATATCCTCTAGTTTTTGACTGACAATCAACTGAGCATCGCTTAGGCCTTTATTGTAATAATGGGCACCAAACTCCTTAGAGATGAAGTCGAGGAGAAACTCACACTCAAACTGTCCTATATCTTGTTCCATCTCCTTTTCGAAATAGGATTTTAGTTTTGCCACTAAGAGCGCTTTTTCATCGGTCGAAAACTTAATCTCTGACATAATTTATTTCCAGCTGTTTTATTTGCTATTCCAAGGATTCTGCTTTGAGAAAGTGTATAGATAAAGCTGCTCTACCTTCTCTCTTGCCCAAGGTGTCTTTCGTAAAAACTTCAGTGATGACTTAATCGACGGATCGCTTTTAAAACAGTTGATGTCGATCTTTTCGGCCAAACCGTCCCAACCGTAGTGGGTTTCGAGTTGAGTTACTATATCGGCAAGTTTTACCCCGTGTAAGGGGTTGTTGGGTTGAGTTGTCATTTAGGTCACAGGTTTGCAAGGATAAAGATAAACGATGATACGGGGTTGCTGAGCAGAGAACCATAGAGTGCGGGGATATTTCTGATAAGTCGTCGGCAAGTATGGCCCATAAAAAGGCCCTCCAGAAGAGGGCAAGAAGGCACCGAGCCTTGAAACCATAAATGGTTTCCGATGATTCGTTTACGGGCGGCTTTAACGGTTACATATTTGGATAGTTGGGACCTCCTCCGCCTTCTGGTGGAACCCACTGAATATTTTGACAAGGGTCTTTAATGTCACAGGTTTTACAGTGTAGGCAGTTCTGTGCACTAATTTGCAGTTTTTTACCAGCCTCATCTTCGATGACTTCATAGACTCCTGCTGGGCAGTAACGTTGTGCAGGTTCATCATATAAAGGGATATTTACGGTAAGAGGAATATCCTCTTTGCTTAGTTGTAGATGACAAGGTTGATCTTCCTCATGGTTTGTATTGGATAAAAATACAGAGGAGAGTTTATCGAAGGATAGTTTTCCGTCCGGTTTAGGATAAGTGAGCTTTTTACTTTCACTTATACGCAGTAATTTAGCGTGGTCTTCTTGACGGTCATGAAGTGTCAGCGGTATCTTTCCGTTGAAAATATTCTGATCTAAGGTGTTAAAAGCGCCACCAATCCAAGGGCCAAATTTATGCAGAGCGGGGCCAAAGTTTCGCGCGTTAAATAGCTCGCTATACAGCCAGCTTTCCTTATAAAGAGTATCGAATGTTTCAGCTTCTTTATCGCTACTTTTTAAGGCGTTATTAATCGCTTCCGCCGCTATCATGCCTGACTTCATGGCCGTGTGAACTCCTTTTATACGGGAGAAGTTTAGCGTTCCTGCATCACAGCCAATCAGAATCCCACCAGGGAATTGCATTTTAGGAAGCGAGTTGTAGCCCCCTTTAGTGATCGCTCTTGCACCGTAAGATACGCGTTTACCGCCTTCCAAGTATTGGGAAATCATTGGGTGATGTTTAAGTTGTTGGAACTCATCAAATGGACTCAGCCAAGGGTTGCTGTAATTAAGATCGATAATTAAGCCAACGGCTATTTGATTGTTTTCTAGGTGGTAGAGAAAAAAGCCACCACTAGTATCACCATGTAAAGGCCAGCCTGAGCCGTGGATAACGAGTCCCTGTTGATGTTTAGCAGGATCAATGTCCCAGAGTTCTTTTAGGCCTATACCGTAATGTTGCGGATCTTTATCTTTATCAAGGTTGAAGTTATGGATTAACGCTTTACCTAAATGCCCTCGGCAGCCTTCGGCAAAGATAGTGAAAGGGGCGTGAAGCTCCATGCCCGGCATATAGTTATCTTTAGGCATATTATCTCTGCCTACACCCATGTCACCGGTTAGGATGCCTTTTACGCGCCCATTATCATCGTATACAACTTCAGAGGCGGCAAAGCTAGGAAATATCTCTACCCCTAAGGATTCTGCCTGCTCTGCTAACCAGCGGCTGAAATTACCGAGGCTGGCAATATAATTACCTTGATTATGCATGCTCTTCGGTGCCATCCAATGTGGAATTTTTATCGAAGAGGTGCTGTCTTTTAGCAGGACGATTTCATCCTGTTCTGTGGCTGTTGTTAAGGGTGCGCCCATCTCTTTCCAATCAGGGAATAGTTCGTTCAAGGCTTTAGGGTCAATAACAGCGCCTGAAAGTATATGAGCGCCAACTTCTGAACCTTTTTCTACGACGCACACATTTAGCTCTGGGTTTAGTTGCTTCAGTCGACAGGCACTGGCCAAGCCAGCAGGACCCGCACCAATAATGAGGACGTCGAACTCCATCACTTCATGTTCCATAACTACACTCCCTGCATCTGCTCTATATCTAATGCAAACGTATTGGATAGGCCGGTGAGTACCGTATCGGCATGTTGCTTAACACGCGGTAGATAGTGTTCTGCATAAAAACTGGCGGTTGCAATTTTTCCTTGTAAGAAGGGGTCCCCGTAAGGGTTTTCTTGTGTGATTAGTTTGTTCGCTAAAAGGGCGCTGCGAGCCAATAACCAGCCACCGGTTAAATAACCCATCATCATCAGGTTATCAAAACTAACATTACCCATGGTTTGTGGATCATCGGCCGTATTTTCTAGAATCCAATCACCGGCTGATACAGCACTTTCTAAGGCTACTTTTAGTGGGTGTTGAAGGGCCTGCAGTTGTTTGTTATCGGAGGCTGTGAGTTGATTGAGTGTTTCATTAATATCTGCATGTAGTGCTTTAAGGGCCATGCCTTTATCAAATAAAGTTTTACGCCCGATTAAATCGAGTGCTTGGATACCTGTAGTGCCTTCATAGATCGGAAGAATACGGGCATCACGATAGTGCTGTGCTGCGCCGGTTTCTTCAATAAAACCCATGCCACCGTGTACTTGGATGTTAAGTGAGGTTAGTTCTTGCGCTAATTCGGTCATCCAACCTTTAACAATAGGTGTGTATAGCTCTACTCTGGCTTTGGCTGCTTCATCGCCACTATGGGCGTGATCAATATCTGCGGCGGCACTGTAAGCGAGTGCGCGCATGGCTTCATTACCTGCTTTCATAGCCATTAGCATGCGGCGCACATCGGGGTGATCGATGATGGCAATTTTTTGGCCATCACGACGACTACCTTGAAAACGTTCTTGGCTGTATTGCAGCGCTTGCTGATAGGCTCGTTCTGAGATAGATAAACCCTGTAAGCCAACAGCTTGTCTGGCATGGTTCATCATGGTGAACATATAGCTTAAGCCTTTGTTCTCTTCGCCGACGAGGTAGCCAATCGCTCCGTCGTTATCGCCAAAGCTCATTACGCAAGTTGGGCTGCCATGAATCCCCATTTTATGTTCTAAAGAGATGCAGCTAACATCGTTCAATTCAGCGGGTTGGCCCTGCTCATCTAAACAATATTTTGGGACGATAAAGAGGGAGATCCCTTTTACTCCGGCGGGAGCATTAGGCAGCCGGGCTAGTACAAGGTGAACGATGTTGGAGGTCATTTGGTGATCCCCCCATGTGATAAATATTTTTTGGCCGCTAATTTTGTAGTGATCACCTTCAGGTTTAGCTTTAGCTGCAACCGCTGCAAGATCTGAGCCTGCATTTGGTTCGGTTAAGTTCATTGTACCTGTCCATTCACCACTGATAAGTGGTGGGAGGTAGTGCGCTTTGAGTGTTTCACTACCATGGGCGATCAGGGCTTCGACAGCACCTTGGCTTAGCATTGGGCAGAGTGCGAAAGACATATTTGATGAATGCCAAAGCTCATTAACGGCCGTACCTATAACATTAGGTAGGTTCTGTCCTCCAAACTCTTCAGGACCGGTTAGTGTGGCCCAACCATTTTCTACAAACTGTTGGTAAGCGTCGGCAAAACCAGCAGTTTCTTGTACTTTACCGGCAGAAACCGATGACCCTTTTTCATCACCAACGCTGTTTAGAGGGGCGAGTATATCTGAAGCCAGTTTGCCGGCTTCTTCGATAATGACGGTGGCTAGTTCAGTATTAATATCTTCTAATTGCAGCTTTTCACAAAGCTGGTTGAGTCCGATGAGTTGATCCAGTACAAAGCTGGCATCTTTCAACGGGGGAGTATAAGTGCTCATAACGATCCTCTTTTTTAAAAAGGAGGCTTAGACTGGAAACGGTTTTACGTAGTCCAAGCCTCTTAAGGTCAAGCAGGGGTGGTACATGAATAAAGGGTTATAGTTTCTGTTCAAGCTCAGGTACTGCTTCAAACAGGTCGGCTACTAGTCCATAGTCTGCTACGGAAAATATGGGTGCTTCTTCATCTTTATTGATGGCGACAATGATTTTCGAATCCTTCATCCCTGCAAGATGTTGGATTGCACCGGAGATTCCGACCGCAATATAGAGATCAGGGGCAACAATCTTGCCGGTTTGCCCAACTTGTATATCGTTAGGGACAAAGCCTGCATCGACCGCTGCACGGGAAGCGCCAACGGCTCCACCTAGTTTGTCAGCGACCTGTTCTAACAGAGTAAAGTTCTCGCTATTTCCCATACCTCGGCCACCGGATATAACCACTTTTGCTGCGGTTAATTCAGGACGGTCCGATTGCGCTATCTCTTCTGAAACAAAGCTAGAGAGGTTACTTTCAATCTGTAGATCCACATTTTCAATAGGTGCATCGTTACCTGTAGATGCCGCTTCAAAGGCGGTACCACGGACGGTAATAACTTTAATATTATCGAGTGACTGGAGTGTCGCAATGGCATTGCCTGCATAGATAGGGCGTTGGAAAGTATCTGCGGATTCCACCGCCGTAATATCTGAGATCTGCCCTACATCAAGTAGCGCTGCCACTCTAGGCAAAATGTTTTTCCCGTTGCTCGTTGCAGGCGCTAGTATGTGGCTGTAAGCCGTACCTAATTGACTGATTAACTGTGCCGTATTCTCTGCGAGGTGATGAGCATAAACAGAGTTGTCAGCAAGTAGTACTTTGCTAATTCCTTCGACACTAGCCGCTTCATCGGCCACGTTTTGACAATTAGAGCCAGCAACCAAAAGGTGGAGGTCTTGGCCCATTTGAGCCGCGGCTGTTACGGTATTGAGTGTGGCACCTTTAAGGGTGCAGTTATCATGTTCAGCAATAATTAGAATAGCCATTTGTTCACCCCTTAAATTACTTTCGCTTGGTTTTTGAGTTTCTCGATCAGTTCATCAACGCTGCTTACTAATATGCCAGCACTGCGTTCAGCTGGAGGAGTAACTTTAAGCAATTTACTGTGCTGTTTTAGCTCAACCCCTAAAGTTTCGGGGGTAACAACTGCCAGTGGCTTTCGTTTCGCTTTCATAATATTGGGTAGTGATGCATAGCGAGGTTCATTTAAACGAAGGTCTGTCGTGATAATGGCGGGTAGGGTAAGGCCAAGGGTTTGTAAGCCGCCATCGATCTCGCGGATAACTTGGACTTCACCTTCCTGAAGGTTGATCTCTGAAGCAAAAGTACCTTGTGGCATATTGAGTAGTGCCGATAGCATTTGTCCCGTCTGGTTGTTATCGGAATCGATGGCTTGTTTACCCATAATGATGAGATCGGGTTGTTCATCGCGGACAACTTGAGCTAACAGTTTTGCCACATTTAGTGATTCAAGGTTATCGTCGGTTTCGACCTGAATACCACGGTCTGCACCGAGGGCGAGTGCTGCCCGAATCTGTTCCTGACAGGCTTTGGGCCCAACCGATACTGCAACTACCTCTTGAGCGCTACCTGCTTCTTTAAGGCGAATGGCTTCTTCAACAGCGATCTCACAGAAAGGGTTTATCGCCATTTTGGTATTGCTTAAGTCAACATTTGAATTGTCAGCTTTAACCCGCACTTTGGCGTTGTAATCAATAACGCGTTTTACAGCGACTAATATTTTCATTTCGGTACCTCTATTATTCCTCAGGGGTGTTGAATCCACTGAGGTTATTTTAATCATGTTCTTAACTATCTTGTTCGTCTGAATAATTGGCCTTGTCGCGGAGTAAATATTTTTGGATTTTTCCTGTCGATGTTTTAGGCAGTGGGCCAAAAATAATATCTTTTGGCGTTTTAAAGTGGGCCATATGCTCGCGGCAGAAAGAGATAATTTCCTGTGCGGTAACCTCTCGATCGAGATCTTTTAAGGCGACAAAGGCACAAGGGGTTTCCCCCCATTTCTCGTTACTTTTAGCAACAACGGCGGCTTCTTGAATCATCGGGTGGCGATAGAGCACATCTTCAACTTCAATACTGGATATATTCTCGCCACCGGAGATAATGATATCTTTCGAACGATCTTTGATTTCTACATATCCATCTGGATGCCATACAGCTAAATCGCCGGAGTGGAACCATCCACCCTCGAAGGCTGCGTGAGTGGTGTCTGGATTTTTAAGATAGCCCTTCATCACTAAGTTGCCGCGCATAAAAATCTCGCCCATAGTCTCGCCATCTTGAGGAACCGGCTCCATTGTTGTTGGGTCCGCAACCATCAAGCCATCAAGCATTGGGGCGCGAACCCCTTGTCGAGATTTAAGACGCGCTTTTTCATCTAAAGGCTTGTCATTCCACTCATCGTGCCAAGCGCAAATTACAGAGGGGCCGTAGGTTTCGGTTAGACCGTAAACATGAGTGACGTTAAATCCTAGAGCTTCCATACCTGAGATCACTGATGCAGGTGGTGCAGCGCCTGCAGTCATTACATTAACTTGATGTTCTATACCGGTTTTTAGGTCATCATCGGCAGAATTAAGCATATTTAATACGATAGGAGCACCGCAGAAATAACCTACTTTTTCTTGTTTAATTAGGTTAAAGATATGATCTGCACGGACATGACGTAAGCAAACGTTAACCCCTGCCATAGCCGCAATACCCCAAGGAAAGCACCAGCCATTACAATGGAACATAGGAAGTGTCCAGAGATAAACAGGATGTTGCTCCATTCCCCAAGATATAGCGTTACTAATGGCGTTTAGGTATGCACCGCGGTGGTGATACACAACGCCTTTAGGATCCCCTGTAGTACCTGATGTGTAGTTTAGAGTTATCGCATTCCACTCATCTTTAACGGAGTAGGGGGTGAAATCTTCATCGCCTTTTTGCAAAAAAGCTTCATAGGTCAAATCGCCAATAAGTTCGCCGTGTTGCCAATAGGGATCATCTATATCAATAACTAGAGGTTTGTTCTCGACAAGTGTAAGAGCTACTTTAACAACGTCACTAAACTCTTTGTCGGTGATAAGTACTTTGCTTTCTGCATGTTGCAGAATAAACGCGATCGCTTCCGCATCAAGGCGAATATTGATTGAGTTTAGCACTGCACCACACATAGGTACGCCAAAGTGAGCTTCAAAATGCTCGGGTAGGTTTGGGGCCAAAATGGAGACCGCTTCCCCAGGTTTGACACCATATTCATGCAGCGCACTGGCTAAACGTTTGCAACGTGTGTAAGTTTCAGACCAGCTATAACGGGTATCGCCGTGTACTGTTGCCGTTCGGTTAGGGTAGACACTGGCCGCCCGTTGAATAAATGTAATAGGCGTCAGTGCCGCGTAGTTGGCTTGGTTTTTATCCAGATCTGTTTCGAAGGCAGATTCGTTATTGTTTTCATTTATATTCACGATGCTCTCCATGTTTGTTGTTATCCCAGTAGCCGAAATTAGTGTTACGCTTAAAAGTTATTGCGCTTAAACTTCATGAGTTGGCCAACAATGCCGCTACGGAAGCTAAGTACGCAGATGACGAATACTGCACCCATAATAATGTGGATGTAGTTACCCATCTCTCCACCTGATAGGTAGTTCTGCATAGTGACAATAAAACCGGCACCTAATACGGGGCCAAAAATAGTGCCGACCCCACCGACTAAGGTCATTAATATGACCTCTCCAGACATGTGCCAGTGCACATCTGTCAGAGAGGCGAGTTCAAATACGAGTGTTTTTGTTGATCCTGCAAGAGCGGCTAGTGCCGCTGAAATCACAAAGGCTAACCATTTGTAATGGTTGACGTCATAACCTAAAGAGGTCGCGCGATCTTCGTTTTCACGAATGGCTTTAAGTACTTGGCCAAATGGAGAGTGAATGGTGCGATTAATTAACCAATAACCGGCGATAAAGATAACCAGCACGAAGTAATACATAACCATATTATCGGATAGATCAATTAAACCGAATAGAGCACCGCGAGGAACGCCTTGTAAGCCATCTTCACCGTTGGTGAATGGTGCTTGTAAGTAGAAGAAAAAGATCAGTTGTGCCAGCGCTAATGTCACCATGGCGAAGTATATGCCTTCACGTTTGACTGCGAGTTTGCCGAATATCGCACCCAGCAAGCCTCCTGCAATTGTACCTAGGAGAATCGCAACTTCAGGGGTTAAGCCACTGTGGATCATTAAGTAACCGGTAACATAGCCACCGGTTCCTAAAAAAGCGGCATGACCAAATGAGAGTAGGCCAGCAAAACCTAGTAACAGATTAAAGGCGCAGGCAAACAGAGCAAAGCAAAGCACTTTGGCCAGAAAAACAGGGTAGAGCAGCGTTGGTGCTAGCAAAGCTAGGGCGAGAAGACAGAGATTAAGTTTCATATTATTCATAATAGGTTCCTAAGCTTCCTTACCGAAAAGACCCGCGGGTTTTAGTAGCAGCACAATAACCATTACTAAAAAAATCACGGTGTTAGAGGCTTCTGGATAGAAGTACTTAGTGAGTCCTTCGACAACACCCATGCCTAAGCCGGTAATAATGGCTCCCCCTATAGACCCCATGCCGCCAATAACAACGATGGCAAAGACGGTTATTAGAATATTGGATCCCATATCAGGTGATACCGAGTAGATTGGGGCTGCCATAACGCCAGCAAAACCGGCTAAAGCCACTCCAAAGCCAAAGGTAAGAGTGACAATGAGCGGCACATTGATCCCGAAGGCTTGCATCAGTTGCGGGTTTTCAGTGCCAGCACGTAGGTAAGCACCAAGTTTAGTTTTTTCGATCATCCACCATGTGCCAGCACAGACAAGGACTGACACAATAATGATCCAAGCACGGTAGTTAGGTAGGTACATGAAAGGGAGCTTTGTGCCGCCTTTTAATGCGTCTGGTACAGCGTAGGACAAGCCGGAAGAACCAAAAGCATGGGTAAATACCCCTTGGATTATTAGAGCAAGACCAAAAGTTAACAATAAGCTGTAAAGGTGATCTTCATTGGCGATAGGACGGATTAGAAAACGTTCCATGAGAATGCCAATCAAGCCAACCGTTAAAGGAACAAGGATGAGTGCAAACCAGTAGTTTATACCCATATATTTCAACGCAAGGAGTGCAATAAAGGCACCCAGCATATACATAGCGCCTTGGGCGAAGTTGATGATTTTTAATAGCCCGAAGATGATTGCTAATCCTAGACTAAGCAGGGCGTAAAAAGAGCCGTTAATCAGTCCGACCAGTAACTGGCCAAACAGGGCAAATAGATTAATATCAAAGAGTGTAGCCATAACAGAAAAATTACCTTTCTGAACTATATAGAGCGATAAAGGCGGCTCTTTTCAGAGCCGCTAACCGATCAGGAAAAGTTACACTGAGGTAGCATAGGGCTATATGCCTCGTTACCTGGAATCACTTTAATAATCTTATAAATATCGTTTTTATCTTTACGCTCTTCTTTCTTTTTAATCTCTACGTAAAGCATGTCATGTACCATGCGGCCATCTGGGCGTAGGGTTGCGTTACGGGCAAAAAAGTCGCTAGGTTTTGTCTCTTTCATTGTTTTCATAACAATATCGGAGTCGTCAGTTCCTGCTGTTTTAACCGCATTTAGATAGTGGGTTGTGACTGAATAAACGCCTGCGTGGATCATGCTTGGAATCGCACCATGACGTTGTTCAAAGCGCTTACTCCATTTTCGTGTTTCATCATCCATATCCCAGTAAAAGCCGGATGTAAGGCGCATGCCTCCTGCGGTAGCTGGATCCATCGCTTGTGCATTAGGTGTAAAAACCAGTAGACCAGCTACATCCATCTGTTCCGTTAGGCCAAATTCAGCAGCTGCCTTTAGGGCGTTAACTGTATCGTTACCCGCGTTGGCTAGAGCAACGACATCTGCGCCAGAGGCTTGGGCCTGCAGAATGTAAGAGGAGAAATCTGTTGTACCGAGTGGCGCACGAACATTACCGAGAACTTCGCCACCATTTTCGTTAATAACTTTACTGGCCATGCCTTCAAGTGCATGACCGAAACTGTAATCTGCGGTAATGAAGAACCATTTCTTTTTGCCCGCTTGCACCATAGGTTTAACGGTACCGTTGGCGAGTGCAACTACGTTATATGTCCAATGCACGTTATATGGGTTACACGCTTTTGTTGTGAAGCTGTTTGATGCAGAACCCGAAATTAAGGTGATATTTTTGCTGTCCGCATTTACCTTTGATACTGCGCCGGATACCGCGGAAGAGACTAAGCCTCCAATGGTATCGACCCCTTCATCTTCTACCCATTTACGGGCAATCGCAGAAGCTACATCCGGTTTTAACTGGGAATCCGCACTGACCATTTCAATGGGTTTTCCTAGTACACTTCCACCAAAATCTTCAATCGCCATTTCTGCTGCAATAACACAGCCTGAACCACAAATATCTGCGTAGGTACCGCCCATATCTGCCAATATGCCCAGTTTCACCTGACCATCTGTGGCTGCTTGAGCGCTACAAATCATGGTTGCGGCGATTGCGCCTGATACAACGGTAGATAAAACTGATGTGTTGGTTCTTTTCATTTTCTGACTCCGGTTTGGTTTGTTTTTATTTTCTGTTGGGAAACAGTTAGTGATATAACCAAGGGCTAGACGCCCAAATAGGTGTTAAGTAGTTCAGTTTTGGCTTCCAATTCGTTGGCGTGTACTTCTTCCACAATGTGGCCGTGTTCCATCACGTAATGACGGTCGGCAATAGGTGCTGCAAAACGGAAGTTCTGTTCAACCAATAAAATGGTAAGACCGCGCTCTTTGAGGTTCCTAAGGACCTCGCCCAGTTTCTGCACAATGACGGGGGCGAGACCCTCAGTTATCTCATCCAAGAGTAGGATATTTGCGCCGGTGCGTAGAATGCGGGCCAAGGCCAGCATTTGCTGCTCACCACCAGAAAGGCGAGTGCCTTGGCTTGTGCGGCGTTCGTAGAGGTTTGGGAACATGTCGTAGATCTCTTCAAGGCTGACCCCATCAGAGCGTACATTCGGCGGTAACATTAGGTTTTCTTCCACATTAAGACTGGCAAAAATACCCCGTTCTTCAGGGCAGAAGCCTAAGCCAATATGTGCAATTTTATGGGCAGGCATAGCGATAGTTTCATGACCATTAATCACAATCTGCCCGCTGCGTTCACCTACCATATTCATAATGGCTCTAAGCGTGGTAGAACGACCGGAACCGTTGCGACCTAATAGGGTCACGAGTTCTCCTTGATTCACGGTCATGTCGATGCCATGTAAAATGTGTGATTCACCATAAAATGCATGTAAGTTATTAATGCGAATTTTTTCTCGGTGACTGGCGTGGAAGGCTGGGTTAGCAATAGATTCGCTATGGCTTGATGCGTGCTCGATCATGATGCCACCTCCGCTGTTTGCTTAGTGTCTACATCGTCTGCTGCGGTACCCATATAAGCTTCACGGACGCGGGCATCGGCAGAAACACTCGCATAATCACCTTCGGTTAGAATAGCGCCCCGTTGTAATACAGTAATCCGATCTGCGAGTTTAGATACAACATGAAGATTGTGTTCCACCATCAAAATAGTGCGATCTTTAGATACCTTTTTAATCAGGTCGGATACTAAGCCCACATCTTCATGACCCATACCTTGAGTCGGCTCATCCAGTAGCATTAACTCAGGTTCTACGGCGAGTGTTGTTGCAATCTCTAATGCCCGTTTACGGCCATAGGAAAGGTCAACAGTTACAGTGTTCGCAAAGCTTTCTAAACCTACAGACTCCAGTAGCGCGAGAGCTTTATGATTTAAACGATTAAGAATCTTTTCCGAACGCCAAAAATGAAAGCTATTGCCTTCTTTACGTTGTAGCGCGATACGCACATTTTCTAAAACACTTAGGTGAGGAAATACCGCGGAGATCTGGAAAGATCGGATCACACCTTTACGGGCAATTGCCGCTGGTTTCAATGGTGTAATATCCTCACCTTGAAACAGAATTTTTCCAGAGGTTGGTTGAAGAAACTTTGTTAATAAATTGAAGACAGTCGTTTTACCTGCTCCGTTGGGGCCTATTAAAGCGTGAATATGTCCCCGTTGGATATTCAGATTAACATCATCGACTGCTGTAAAACCTTTAAAGGCTTTTGTCAGATTACGGGTTTCAAGAATGAAATCCTGTGCTGGCTGGGTCATCGCTTGCTACTCTATTCTGGCCGAAGTCACTGTGAAATGTTGATCAGGCTTCTGCTGTTATTTTTATTAACAGCAGATTAAAGCTTAAATCTTGCTCAACTATTTTGAGAATCTAACCAAATGTAACAAGCGAGTTGAGAGTGGTAACTTTGTGTTACATTCTTCGAGTTGTTGAGCAATGATGGGAAGATGAATTACTGATGCAGCGCCACGCTTCTATTACTATCCGTTTGTTTTTAATGCTGCTTGTGTTGATCGGCAGCATCTTTGGCTCGATCTATTGGCTAACGGTTCCATTAATAAAAGAAAATGTCTTTGGCTTAGAGCTGCACTCTAATCGCCAAGTGCTAAATATTGTTTATGATTTGGCAAACCGTATGTACGCCAGTACAGAAACCTATATAGATAACACCCTTAATTCCCATGAGCAGCGATTAAAGTCAGTATTAGATATCGCTGAAAAACATATAGAGGTTAGCTTGAGAGATGGGCAAACTACGGGATTAAGTGATGAGCAAGTTTGGCAGAAAGTGTTTGCTGATCTACGTGAATTTGACTTTGGTAATGGTGATTATATTTGGATCGCTGATTATGATGCTCGCCTGTTATCTCACCCCGATAGTGAGTTCAATAATAAGAGCATGTCGAGGGTTATAGGCCCTGAGGGTAAGCTTATTATTCCTGAAATATTAGATAAAGTGCGTGAGGATAAACAAGGGTTTTATAAATATAAATGGCAGCGCCTGAATAATAATACCAAAGTGATTGATAAATACTCCTATGTAAAAGACTTCTCTGAGTGGGGCTTTATTATGGGGGCGGGTGTTTATATTGATGATATTCAGAATGAAGTTGAGTTACAGAAGCAGCGCGCAATTTTTGAGATTAATAAAGCATTAAAAAATGTAAAAATTGCAACGAATGGCTATCTATATGTCTTTGACTCAGAAGGGAATATGCTATTTCATCCCAACCAGAATATCCATGGAACTAACTTTACAAAGCAGCTTAACCCCGTTACACAGCAACCGATCTATCAGGATCTTATGGCCGTGGCTGATTCGGGTAAGGAACTTTACTATAAGTGGGACCGGCCCGATGATCAGGGCAATTACATTTATGAAAAACTATCTTTAGTACGTCATTTATCGGGCTTTGATTGGTAT
Organism: Neptuniibacter sp. 1_MG-2023; assembly: GCF_030547185.1. GTDB lineage: Bacteria > Pseudomonadota > Gammaproteobacteria > Pseudomonadales > Balneatricaceae > Neptuniibacter. The sequence goes on along the minus strand of NZ_JAUOQR010000001.1, from coordinate 97,626 downwards.
ATCAGTTCCTCCGTCTATTTGGATGACCTTAAAGCGAGCTCAGTACAATTAAGTCAGCGGCTGATGGCGATGGGGTTCTTTGCATTACTTGCCGCTATTGTTCTCGCTTTTCTATTTGCTGAGTGGCTGACTTCGCCTATTAAGAAGCTTTCATCGACAGCTTATAAAATCAGCCGAGGTAATTATTCTGCGAAGACAGGTATTCATCGTAATGATGAGTTAGGCCTTTTAGCTGAATCGTTTGATTATATGGTTGATCAGCTGCGGGATAATATTAATACCCTTAATTCACGTGTAAAAGCGCGTACTAAAGAGTTATCTGAATCCAACTACCAGTTACGTGATGCTGTTCTCTCTATGGAGTTGGCTCAAACAGAATTACGTGCAGTTGAAACGCGGCAGCGACTTATTCTTAATGCGCTACCGGCTCAAGTTGCATACTTAGATAAAGAACAGCGCTTTGTCTTTGCTAACCGTGAGTACCTAGATTTATTCAATCAGAGTAAAGATGAGATTGAGGGGAAAACTCTTAAAGAGGTGGTTGGCGATGATATGTATAGAGAGATTCGGCCGAATATAGAACGGGCTCTTGAAGGGCAAACTGAAGTATATGAGTACCTATTTCAGGAACAAGACAGAGAGATGCTAACCCGTCGAACTGTATTGCCGTTTTATAATGATCAGAAAAAAGTGGTTGGTTTTCTTAACCTTTCTATCGATATTACCCATGAGCGGGAAACGGAACGGCGTTTGGCTGAAGTCAGCAAAATGAAAGCGGTAGGTCAGATGTCAGGCGGATTAGCTCATGATTTTAATAATCTATTGACTATTATCTTAGGTAATTTGCTTGAGCTTCAACGGCATAAATCTATACCGGAAGAACTACAAGATAACTTGAGTCCAGCTATTCGTGCGACAAGGCGGGGTGCTGATATGACAAAACGGTTATTGGCTTTTTCTCGTCGACAATCGTTACCTCCTGCACGTATTAAATTAGGCGGATTAATCCATGAGCTCGTTGATTTATTGGCGGCACCATTGCCAGATAATATCAATTTACTGACCGAGATTAAGCCCGAAACACCGGATGTTTATGTTGATGCTGCTCAAATGGAAGATGCCTTAGTTAATATAGTATTGAATGCAGTGGATGCAATGAGTCGGGGAGGGGTGTTGTGTTTAACCGTTTCGGGTACAACATCTACCGCGTCAGATATTGTCAGTGGCGGATTTGATGAAGCGGTAGCGGCGGGTGAGTATGTTTTAATTTGTATTACCGATACAGGGGATGGGTTTACGGAAAAAGCGCTTAAAAAAGCCTATGAGCCGTTTTTTACCACTAAAGGTACCGGAGCTGGCTCAGGACTGGGCTTAAGTATGGTGTATGGTTTTGTAAAACAGTCGAAGGGTTATCTGCGCATACGTAATCGATGCGATATTCATGAAGGGGAAACGGGCGCTCAGATAGATCTTTTACTGCCTGCAACGCTAGGTATTGAATCTGAAGGTAAGGTGGACCAGCAGGCCGTAGTCAGATCTCCTTTTTCAGCAAAAGGGGATCGCGCTTTAGTTTTGTTGGTGGAAGATAACCAAGATCTACGTCAATTAGTGCGTAAGCAATTAACGGACATGGGGTTTGTTGTTATTGAAGCTAATAGTGGCGATGAGGCTGCGTTGTTGCTGGCTGGATTAGAGAGGGTTAGTGGTGTTGTTTCCGATGTAGTGATGCCAGGTCATAAGAATGGCTACGATGTTGCGGCGCTGGTTAAAATGCAGCACCCAAATGCTTTTGTTGTTTTAATGACCGGTTACACGGAGAACCCTCCTGAAACCGATTTTGATTTTAATTTGTTACAAAAACCTTTTGATGCAGATGCATTAGCACAGGCGATCTCGCCCGAGTTAGTTGATAAGAATAAGAAGGATAATCCATGAATGGATACAGTCCATTAATTTACGTTGTTGAAGATGAAGAAGATCTAGGGACGTTGATTTGTTCTTCCTTGAGTAGTTACCGTTATCAAGTGGAATATTGCGCTAATGGCGAACAGTTATTTGCTGCTTTAGATCGTCAGTTGCCGGAGATCTGTATTGTTGATCTGAACTTGCCAGATATTGATGGTATGCAGTTAGTAAAAGAGTTAGAGCATAAGGCGGTTGGGGTGATTATTGTGTCTGGCCGTGATGGTCTAGCTGATCGTGTTTTAGGCCTAGAGTTTGGTGCAGATGATTACATTACTAAACCTTTTGAACCTAGGGAGCTAGTGGCGCGGGTACAAAGCTTACATCGCCGTCTTGAAAAACAGAAACAGCAATCGGCTCAGTGTCCTAAACAAGCACTATTTGCGAATTGGAAATTTCAACCAGAGTCGCTTCATTTAAGCCGAGATCAATACAGTGAGTCGTTAAGTCGAGCGGAAGGGGATATGCTGTTAGCCCTGTTAAAACATCCTTTTCAGATTTTATCTAGAGATCAGCTATTGGGGGAAAATTGCGTTCCCTATGATCGAAGCATTGATGTGCGAATGTCTCGTTTGAGGAAGAAAATTGAGTCAGATCCTCAGCATCCAGAGTTGATTAAAACCGTTTATGGGGCTGGTTATATGCTAACGACGGAGGTTAAATGGCAGTAGCGCCACCTTAGCTTTTAGGTGACGCTACCTTTAGGTTTATCGACCCATCGTATAAAACTCAGGATTAGGCTGCATCGCACTTATAATCGCCATTCTGTTTGATAGACCAAAAAACGCACAGACGCTGGAGATATCCCAGATATCTTCATCATCTAATCCCTGTTTGTAGAGATGGTTATAATCTTCTTCGTTAATCTGCTCCGGTGTACGACATAGTTTCATACTGAAATCGAGAATTGATTTTTGCCGCTGAGTTATTGCACTGTGGTGATGGTTAATACTGATTTGGTCAGAGAGTATAGGCTGTTTCGTGATAATTCTTAACACGGCACCGTGAGCAACGACACAATACTGACAGCCGTTTGCTGAACTGGTGGCAACCACAATCATCTCTTTCTCAGCTAAGCTCAAATTAGCTTCCCTATTCATGATTGCTTGGTAGTAATCGAAGAATGCACGAAACTCATCAGGGCGGCGAGCTAAGGTCAAAAATACATTAGGGATAAACCCTGTTTTCTCTTGTACTTCGGTGATGATCGCCTGAATATCTTCAGGTAGATCATTCAGGTTGATATAGTGATAGCGACATACGTCTGTGTTAAACATGGCCTTTCCTTATTTTTATAGGGTTTATTTGCTCTGATATAAATGCATTCAGATAGCTAAGAGTAAAAACAGGAAATGCTGCACAATGTTGAGTGAATCCTAACGAAATGTAACCAGAAATGATTTAATACTCCGTCTAAGACCGATCAATCAGATTGATAAAAAGTAGATAGATTCTCTTGAATAAATATAAATTACTTAAACAGGTTGTTATGGCGTTAGAGCGAGACTATCAAAACGCTATAGCCGCTGCAGAACGAGCACATCAAAGCGCCACGGATAAAGAGAACGTTGCTGAAAATAAGTACGATACATTGGGCTTGGAGGCGGCGTATCTTGCCGAAGGTCAATCAAGACGGGTTATGACGTGTGAAGAGGAGTTAAGGTCGTTTCAGCAGTTACTTGAGTCTTCAGGCAATGATGAGGAGGTCGATGAGATTGGTGTGGGCTCATTAGTTAAGCTTGAGGATGAAATAGGGGCAGTGAAATACCTGCTTATCGGGCGTTTAGCCGGTGGTTTAAAGGTGAAATATGGTGATCACAATCTTGGTCAAGAGGTGATGGTAATAACGCCCTCATCTCCATTAGGTAAAGCGTTAATGGGCTTAGGGCTTGGTGATCAGGTTGATATAGGAACTGCTACTGATAAAAAGAGTTATCAAGTAGCAGCGTGTTATTAAATTATCGCGCTAGGAAGGTGATGATTAACCCATTTTGGCAAGTTTAACTAACGTGTTGATGGCAACTTTTAAGTTCTCTAATGCTTGGCCTGCAGGTACTGATTGTTTTGCACAATCGTTGATAGCAACCGCAAAGTCGGTATAAAAACGGGTGTCTTTATATTGCTTTTTAAGTCCGCCGACTATGGTGGCTTTATACTCATCCACTTGCTTTTGCATCGCTTTGGCTTTGGCTGCATCGCCACCATTAAATTTAAGTAGACCCGGTGTTACGATCTCTTGTTGAATAAAGTTGTCATATCCACCTAACCCAAGACGTACGGCATTTAGATCTTCTTGTGGGTATTTATCAGGCGCAGAATCCAATTTATATTCAACAAAATCTATAACCCCTTGGCAGGTCTGCATATTATTGATTGAAGGCGCAGCGAGTGCAGAGGTCGCTAGTGGTGTGATAAGAGCCGCGAGTAACAGGTTTTTGCTAATATTCATTGATCTTCCTTTATCCATTTATTGTCTAGCGGTCGGATGGTATAGATAGCTTCATCACACCGATTTAAATACTGTTTTCCGATAGTGGCATATCTACATAAACAATGGAAATTGTTGGCTATTTAATTACTCATCGGCTTTGAAGGGAAGAAATTTACTGAGCTCTATCATCTGTTCATCCACCATAGCCGTTTCTTCCACAATAAAACGTTTAATCGCTTGATTAAAGCCCACCTCTTTTACGTAGTGAGTAGACCAGGTAGCTACAGGTTGAAAGCCTCGTTGGATCTTATGTTCACCTTGGGCTCCTGAATCAAAGCGTTTTAGATTGTTTTGTATGCAGTAATCGATGCCTTGATAGTAGCAGGTTTCAAAGTGCAGGCTGTCGTATTCATCAAAGCAGCCCCAGTAGCGACCATACAAAGTGTCGGAGTCTTTAAGTGATAAGGCTGCAGCGACGGAGCGCTCCCCTTGTATAGCTATAACAAGGAGAAGGTTATCAGGCATTGTTTCTTGTAACTTAAAGAAAAATTCTTTGTTCAGATAAGCTTCACGTCCACGCTTTAAGTAGGTCATACGGTAAAAATCATAAAACTGCTCGATCTGCTGGTGGCTGATCTCATGGCCACTGAGCTGTATATGGCTGATCCCTTGGTCGATCACTTTCTGTCGTTCTTTTTTTACATTCTTTCTTTTTCTTGAGGTGAAATGGCTTAAAAAGTGTTCAAAGCTTTTATAGTCTTGATTAAACCATTGATACTGACAGCCTTTGCGTAACATTAATTTGGGCTGCGCTAAATGGTTCTTTTCATATTCGGTTGGAAAAAGGAGATGGAACGAGTTAGCGCCTAATTTCTCGCAGAGTACAGGTATTTGGGCGCGAATAGTGGCTAGCAAAGGAGCGGGATCTTGTTGTGTTAATAGCCTCGGGCCCATAACTGGGGAGAAGGGGATGGCACAGACCAACTTAGGATAGTATTTGAGCCCATGTTGCTGGTAAGCATCGGCCCACGCCCAGTCAAACACGTATTCACCGTAAGAGTGGTTTTTTAGATAGAGCGGCATAATAGCGACAGTTATACCGTTATCTTGTAGTTGTAGGTGTATAGGCTGCCAGCCTGATTGAGCGGAGGCGCTGCCTGATTCTTCCAATGCGTGAAGAAACTCATAGCGGAGAAAAGGGTTATCAGTGGGAGAGAGCTGATTCCATAGGTTTTTATCTATATCGCTGATCTTATGGCTGAATTTTATTTCCAGCATATTGTTGGTACCCGCTTTCTTTTATAGTTGCTAAGCTTTAATTTGAGGATAATGATTGTTAGTGACCTTTTAAACTAATTTATAGGTCTATCTTTGATTGTATGGGGCGTCATCCCCATTGCATATAGGGGCATAAAAATGGATGAGCTAGAACTTGAATTTGAACTTCATCCCCAACTTGCAGCTGATTGTATTGTATTGGGGGACTTTCCTGTTAGTCGTTTATTATTGTTGAATGATGCGAACTATCCTTGGTTTATTTTAGTTCCGCGCCGTGCAGGAGTCACCGAAACTTATCACCTGTCAGATGAAGATCAATGTATATTGATGAAAGAATCCTCTTTTTTAGCGTCTAATCTTGCTGATGCGTTTGCCGCTAAAAAAATGAATATTGCCGCTTTGGGTAATGTGGTTCCTCAGCTTCATATTCATCATATTGTGCGTTACGAATCTGATAAAGCTTGGCCTGCGCCGGTCTGGGGTAAGTTTCCTGCGCAACCTTACACGGCTGAACAGCTAGATGACGTTCGCTCTAAGCTTGAAGTCTTATTGGCAGGTGAGCTCACATTTGAACTTCATTAAACCTGTAGACGTTTGCTTAGTGGATAAAATATTGAGCATCTAAAGGAGCTGGCGTCATACGGGTTAAGGCTCTGCCTTTTAATGTAAGGGAAGTATTTAAGTATTCGCTTAGATATAGGCTCTGATCATAATAAGGCAGGCCTTCTATTGTGAAGCCAATAATCTAGAAACCTATAAAACTACTTAGGTTTAGTTACTTTCATTCTGTTAAATTCACTTCAAATAGCTCTTTCTGCGATCAATGCGGGTAGGGGCCTGTCACCATCAAATAATTCAGGTATAATCCGCCGTTTTTAATAGGTTTATCCTTAGCAGTTTGAGGACTTATTTCGAATGCCAATCTTTGATTTTAAGTGTGATAGCTGTGGTCACGAATTTGAGAAGTTAGTTCTTAAAAGTGATGCACCAGCGCCAGTTTGTGTTTCATGCGCAAGCAGTGATGTAGTTAAAAAAGTATCAGCACCGGGCTTTCGTTTATCAGGCTCTGGTTGGTATGAAACAGATTTTAAAACCGGTAAGAAGAAAAATCTTGCAGGTACACCGGACAGCTCCGCTAGCTAAGGTTAGCGAAGAGTACTGGATAGGTTATTAATTCATAGACGATTGGGTGTAGACCCGATCTATTTAAGTTAACAGGAACAGTAAATTATGCGCAGTCATTATTGCGGCGATCTTAGAAAAGAGCATATCGGTGAAGACATTACACTGGCAGGTTGGGTGCACCGTCGCCGTGACCATGGTGGCGTTATCTTCCTAGACGTGCGTGACCGTGAAGGTATTACGCAGGTTGTATTCGACCCCGATCGTGAAGAGAGTTTTACTCTTGCTGATAGCTGTCGTAATGAGTTTGTTATCGAAATTAAAGGGACTGTGCGTGCGCGTCCTGAAGGTACAACTAATGCTGATATGCCGACAGGTGAGATCGAAGTATTAGGTAAAGAGCTGGTTCTATTGAACAAGTCTGAAACACCTCCCTTCCAGTTGGATGAACATCAACAGGTGGGTGAAGATGTTCGCTTGCGTCATCGTTACATCGATCTACGTCGTCCTGAAATGCAGGAAAAACTACGTTTCCGCTCTAAAGTATCTAATTCGATCCGTAACTTTTTAGATGATAACGGCTTCCTTGATATTGAAACGCCAATTTTGAACCGTGCAACGCCTGAAGGTGCGCGAGACTTCTTGGTGCCAAGCCGTATCCATGAAGGGGCTTTCTTTGCATTGCCGCAGTCACCACAACTGTTTAAACAGTTATTAATGGTGTCGGGTTTTGATCGTTATTATCAGATCGCTAAATGTTTCCGTGATGAAGATTTACGCGCGGATCGTCAGCCTGAATTTACCCAGATTGATATTGAAACATCCTTTATGGATGAAGAATCAATCATGGGCCTAACTGAGAAAATGATCCGTAAACTGTTCCTTGAGCTTAAGGGTGTTGATCTGGGTGATTTCCCACGCATGCCATACTCTGAAGCGATGCAGCGTTTTGGTTCTGATAAGCCAGATCTCCGTTTCCCAATGGAATTGGTTGATGTTGCTGACTTAATGGCCGAGATTGAGTTCAAAGTCTTTGCTGGGCCAGCAAAAGATCCTAAAGGCCGTGTTGCTGCGCTTAAAGTACCGGGCGGCGCTAAGCTGACACGTAAAAATATCGATGATTACACTAAGTTTGTTAGCATTTACGGTGCTAAGGGCTTGGCGTGGATCAAAGTGAATGAAATTGAAAACGGCGCGAATGGCCTTCAGTCACCTATCATCAAGTTCTTAGGTGATGATGTAACAATGGCGATTATGGAGCGCTTAGGCGCAGAAAATGGCGATATTGTTTTCTTCGGTGCTGATCAAGAGAAAGTGGTTTCTGAGGCACTAGGCGCTTTACGTATTAAAGTAGGTGAAGATCTTGAAATGTCTCAGCGCGAGTGGGCGCCACTTTGGGTTGTTGATTTCCCAATGTTTGAAGAGACAAGTGATGGCGGTTTAACTGCGCTGCACCACCCATTTACGGCACCAAGCTGCTCACCAGAAGAGCTTAAAGCTGATCCGCTAGCGGCACTATCCCGTGCGTATGACATGGTGCTTAATGGTTGTGAGCTGGGTGGGGGTTCTATCCGTATCCATGATCAAGAGATGCAAGCTAAAGTACTTGAAATTCTAGGTATTTCTGACGAAGAAGCTGAAGATAAATTTGGCTTCTTACTAACAGCCCTAAAATTTGGTGCGCCTCCGCATGGTGGTTTAGCGTTTGGTTTAGACCGTTTGATTATGTTGATGACCGGTTCGGATTCTATCCGTGAAGTCATCGCTTTCCCTAAAACGCAGAGTGCATCTTGTCCGATGACCAATGCGCCAGGTGAGGTTAGCGCTGTTCAGCTTCGTGAATTAAACATTAAATTACGTAAAACGCCTTAGTTTTCGTTTTGCTGTAATAGGGCGCTTAAAAGGGCCTTTTAGTATTAAAAATAAACTGCCTTCGGGCAGTTTATTTGTATCTATAGATCATTATTTTAAAACATACGGTAGATAGGGAGAGGGTGATGGCTGGTCATTCTAAATTTGCAAATATTAAACACCGTAAGGCGGCACAAGATGCTAAACGCGGTAAGGTTTTTACTAAGCTGATTCGTGAACTTGTGGTTGCTGCGAAAGAGGGTGGCGGTAATCCTGATGATAATCCTCGTTTGCGTGCGGCGGTTGATAAAGGCCTAGGCGCAAATATGAAGCGCGATACTATCGATAAAGCGATTCTACGTGGAGCAGGGGGCGCAGAAGGTGATAATTACGATGAGCTCACCTATGAAGGTTACGGCGCAAATGGTGTGGCCATTCTTGTTGAGTGTATGACAGATAACGTTAACCGTACGGTTGCTGGGGTGCGTGCTGCTTTTAATAAGTTTGGTGGAAACTTAGGTACAAGTGGTTCGGTTGCTTACCTATTCGAGAAGAAAGGCCAGATCACCTTTGGGGACGATCTGGATGAAGAGGTTGTAATGGAGGCCGCACTTGAGGCTGGTGCTGAAGATGTGGTTACTAATGATGATAACTCTATAGATGTGTTCACCGATTGGCATGAGTTCATGGATGTAAAGCAAGGTTTGGAAGATGCAGGCTTGCAGCCGGTTCATGCGGAAATTGCGATGATTCCATCAACAACTGTTGAGTTGGATGTAGATGCGGGCCGAAAAGTCCTGAAGCTGATCGATGCGCTAGAGGATTTTGATGATTCTCAGAACGTTTATCACAATGCCATTATCCCTGAAGAATCGATGGACGAATAATTTGCTTTCCTCTTTCTAATGGCCGGGATTATACTCTCGGCTTTTTTTATTCCTCAATATTAGTGGGTTCAGGGTTTTTAAAATGGGCTAGCTCCTGTATTCTTTGCTGTATAAATAAACAGTATTTTTTTGGGTTGGTGATTTTGAACCGCAATTTGAATCAGAATGTATTAAACAGATGCTTATATTAGGAATAGATCCAGGGTCGCGCATCACAGGTTACGGTGTGATTAATAGTGTTGGCAATAAAAATGAATATGTTGCTAGCGGCTGTATACGCATCAAAGGTGATGAGCTACCAGAACGCTTACAGCAGGTTTTTACAGGCGTTGCTGAGGTCATAGAGCGTTATTGTCCTCAAGAGATGGCCATTGAGCAGGTGTTTATGGCACGTAATGCTGACTCAGCTTTAAAGCTAGGTCAGGCGCGTGGTGTGGCTATTGTGGCAGGCACTAATGCAGATCTGCCTGTTTATGAATACGCAGCGCGTAAAGTTAAGCAATCTGTTGTGGGCAAAGGTTCGGCTGATAAGGCACAGATCCAGCATATGGTGACTCAAATTCTGAAGTTGCCAGGCGCGCCTCAAGCGGATGCCGCTGATGCGTTAGCTATTGCTCTTTGTCATGCTCATACACGTAGTAGTTTGATTAAAACTGCAGGTAGTATGTCGTCGCGAAATGCGAGTTGGCGCCGTTAATTTTCTAGTTGCTTAGGCAGCATTGTTACTTATAAGAGTTTAATCATGAGTTACGAATATTTTATCTATATTGCCGACCTTCTGGGTGTTGCGGTTTTCGCCACTGCGGGAGCTTTAGCAGCCCAAGGGAAGCGTTTAGATATTTTAGGGGTGGTAGTGTTAGCTATTGTGACCTCAATTGGTGGCGGAACTATTCGTGATATCACATTGGATATTCACCCGGTTGTTTGGATTGCTGATACGACTTATCTTTGGGTAGCGATTATTTCTGCGGTTGTTGCTTTTGTCGTGTGTCGTTATATGCAATATCCAAGAAGATTATTGTTAATACTTGATGCGATGGGGTTAGCGCTCTTTACAGTTCTTGGTGCTGAAAAAGCCTTAGCATTAGAATTTTCACCGATTATCGCTGTTATGATGGGGGTAATAACGGGTTGTGCCGGAGGTATGATTCGTGACATTCTCACAGGTCAAATTCCGTTAATACTTCAGCGTGACGGCGAGCTTTATGCGACCTGCTCTATTGTCGGTGCGATATTCTATATTGCGTTTTATGAGGTGGTAGAAGAGCAGTTATTGGTACTTATAGCCATGTCGATAGTATTTGTTGTTCGCATGGCTACCATTTTTGCGAACTTGAAATTGCCAGAATTTATTGTCGCAGGACATAAGTTGGAAGATATGAAAAAGGGGCAGGATCAGTGATAGGTCGATTAAAAGGTGAGTTAATAGAGAAACGCCCTCCACAACTCGTTATTGATGTGAATGGAGTGGGTTACGAGGTTGAAGCCTCAATGAATACTTTTTATCGTTTACCTGAATGTGGTTCGCAGCTAATTTTGTTTACTCACTTTGTGACCCGTGAAGATGCGCAGTTGCTCTATGGTTTTTATGAACGGGAAGAACGCACGCTTTTTCGCACTTTAATTAAAGCTAATGGTGTCGGGCCCAAACTGGCGATCACAATCTTATCGGGCATTTCTACTGCCGAATTTGTACGTTGTGTAAATGATGGTGATACCGCGTCGTTAGTAAAATTGCCCGGTGTAGGCAAAAAAACTGCAGAACGTTTGATTGTTGAGATGAAAGATAAAATTCAGGCATTGGGCCTTGAAAGCTCAAGCGAATTTCAGTTATCGGCTGCAGATGGACCTGATATGGCTGCTTTCGAGCCAGTTGCCGATTCTCGGTCTGAGGCTGAAAGCGCGTTGATCGCTTTAGGTTATAAGCCTGTTCAAGCGACTAAATCGGTAGCGCAAGCGGTAAAAGCTTTAGGTGCTACAAGTAGTAGTGAAGCGCTTATTCGTTACGCTCTACGTGCAATGGTTGGGTAGGAGTACTGTAAGTGATAGAAGCTGATCGATTTATTTCGCCGTTAAGTAATCCTGTAGAAGAGGCGACAGATCGCGCTATTCGCCCTAAAACCCTTGAAGATTATGTGGGACAGCCTGTTGTACGCGAGCAGATGGAGATTTTTATTCAGGCTGCGAAAATGCGTAATGAAGCTTTAGATCATACCTTGATTTTTGGGCCTCCGGGCCTAGGTAAAACCACATTAGCTAATATTATTGCTAATGAGATGGGGTCGGAGATTAAAACCACCTCTGGCCCAGTGCTTGAGAAAGCAGGGGATTTAGCAGCGATCTTAACTAATTTAGAACCTAATGATGTTCTGTTTATTGATGAGATTCACCGCCTTAGCCCTAATGTGGAGGAGGTGCTTTATCCTGCAATGGAAGATTATCAACTTGATATTATGATTGGTGAAGGCCCTGCTGCCCGTTCTATTAAGTTGGAGCTGCCTCCTTTTACTTTAGTGGGGGCAACCACGCGAGCGGGGTTGCTCACATCCCCGCTTCGTGACCGTTTTGGGATTGTGCAGCGCTTAGAGTTTTATAATGTCGAAGATTTGACCCGCATCGTTTCCCGTTCAGCTAACCTTTCTGGCACTTATATTGATGAGCAGGGCGCTTCGGAAGTAGCAAAGCGCTCTAGAGGAACGCCACGTATAGCAAACCGTTTGTTGCGCCGTGCGCGGGATTACGCTGAGGTTAAAGGGGACGGTAAGATCAATAATGATATGGCAGATCGAGCTTTAAATATGCTTAATGTTGATCATCATGGTTTTGATCATCTGGATCGCCGAATGTTAATGACGATGATCGACAAGTTTGCGGGAGGCCCTGTAGGTGTAGAGAATCTTGCAGCGGCAATCAGTGAAGAGCGTGATACTATCGAAGATGTGTTGGAACCCTACCTTATCCAGCAAGGATTTATTATGCGAACCCCTAGAGGGCGTGTAGTTACTGATTATGCTTATAAGCATTTTGGGATTGATCGGCCAGACGAAGGTTAATCATTACTGGTTTTATTAAATAAACCAAATCCGATTTAGATCAATAAACCCTACTTTAAGTATGCTTTTGTGCTAAAACTGATCTTCGTCAACCCTGTTTTATAGGTCCTAGGTCTAATATACCGATTACTATAATAAAGTAAGTGCAGGTATTGTTATGACGGTTAATCTTACGCTATCAGAGGTGGCGGCCTTTAAAAAGGAGCTTCTCTATCTATTAGAGCAGTTACAAGCTGAAGTGACAGAGGAAATGGAGCCGCAGATAAGCACCGGAGTGCAAACGCTAGAGGTTCATGATTCTGGGGAAGATGCGGATGCTACCGCAGACTTTATGTTGAAAGTTGAATCCCTGTCTAGGCATAACGAAGAGATAGCAGAATGCTTATCTGCGTTAAGTCGAATCAATGCAGGGGAGTTCGGTTTATGTACCGATTGCGGTGAAGAGATTGAATTGAGTCGTTTAAAGGCTTGTCCAACTGCCGCTCGATGTATTCGTTGTCAGTCTTTATATGAGCAAGGTTTGCAAAAAAGCGCATAATTTTTTATTACAAAACCCTTCATCACTTTTCTTGTATTAAACCAGCCGTTCTAGGCTGGTTTTTTTCTTGTATTAATTCTTCTGACTGTTATTGTTGATCCTAAATTTCTCTGCTGGGAAATAGATTGAACTTATCTGCTTTTGAGTAATCAGAAAGCAGGTTTGGGGTCTCTTTAACTGCTTAAATAGATAAGAAGGATAGTACTGTGGTCGAAAAAATGTCGATCTGGAGTTTGGTTGCAAATGCGAGTTTAGTTGTGCAACTGGTTATGCTAATGCTTTTGTTAGCCTCAGTGCTTTCTTGGATAATGATTTTTCAGCGTCAATCGGTGCTTTCAAAAGCACGTAGAAGCCTCAGGAAGTTTGAAGAACGATTTTGGTCAGGTGTCGATTTAGGCCAACTTTTCCGTGAAGTCAATCAGCAGCCTAATTCCGATTGTGGTGCTGAAAATATTTTCCGTGCAGGGATTAAAGAGTACACCCGCTTAACGCAACAGCAGGGTTATGATCCAGATTCTGTAATGGACGGCGTTGAGCGAAGCATGCGTGTTGCCTTAGCGCGTGAAGAAGATAAATTAGAACGTCATCTACCTTTCTTGGCAACCGTCGGTTCAACCAGCCCTTATGTCGGTCTTTTTGGAACCGTTTGGGGGATTATGAACTCCTTCCGTGGCTTAGCCAATGTTCATCAGGCAACTCTAGCATCAGTGGCTCCAGGCATCTCTGAAGCTCTAATTGCTACAGCTATTGGCCTTTTTGCCGCAATTCCAGCCGTCATTGCTTACAACCGTTATTCTGCACAAGTGGAATATCTATTAGGTAATTATGAAACCTTTGCGGATGAATTCTCATCTATCTTGCATCGCCGTATGCATGGATCACACTAATTTAATGGGGAGTGTGATCAGATGATTAGAAGGCATAAGAAAAAGCGCAAGTTGAACGCCGATATCAATGTTGTGCCCTATATTGATGTAATGATGGTGTTATTAGTGATCTTTATGATTACTGCACCGATGCTTACACAAGGGGTTAATGTTGAGTTACCTAAAGCCGCAGCAGAACCTGTAGATGATAAAGACAATGAACCCGTTATAGTGACGGTTAATGCCGATGGCGAATACTTTATCGATATTGGTGGTGACCCTGAAGAAGCGGTTACCGCTGAGGTGGTCCAAGATCGAATCAGTAAGATTTTGGCGACCAATCCAGATAAAATGTTATTAGTTCGCGGCGATCGTAGTGTTGATTACAATACGGTTGTGCAACTGATGGTTTTACTACAACAAGCTGGCGCTCCAAGCGTTGGCTTGGTGACAGAGTAGGTTAGAATTTTGCGTTTAGGTAGTTACCTGCTTCCCACTCTCTTTGCTGTTTTACTGCATGCGGTTGTTGTTGGCTTATTGGCACAGAGTTGGTTTGACCATGAAGACTCGACACGTAAAGTGCCGCGGCATGTTCAAGCAACGATTGTGGATATGAAAACTCAAACTGCACAAAAAAAAGCCGCAGCAGAGGCTAAAGCAAAACAGAAAGCTGATTTGCAACGTAAAGCTGAAGCGGATAAAAAACGTAAAGCGGATGCGAAGAAAAAACAGTTAGCAAAAGAGAAAGCGGCTAAGAAGAAAGCAGAAGATAAAAAACGACAACAAGAGTTAGCTAAGAAAAAAGCAGCCGATGCTAAAAAACAGGCTGAACAGAAGAAAGTTCAAGAGGCTAAGTTAAAGAAAGCGGCCGCAGAAAAAGCGAAAAAAGCTAAAGAAGCGGCTGCAAAAAAAGCTAAAGCTGATGCGGCTAAGAAAAAAGCGGAAGCTGAACGCAAAGCAGAAAAAGCCCGTAAAGCAGCAGAAGAACAGGCTAGAAATGAAGCCTTGATTCAAGCGCTGGAAAGGGAGGAAGCTGCGATTGCGGCGGAAGAGCAGCGTGCTGCTGCGATGGGCTATGAAGCTTATATTGTTGATCAGGTCACTCGTAATTGGCGACGTTCTCCAACAGCAAGAAATGGTATGGTGGTTGAGATAACGGTGCATCTATTACCCTCAGGCCGTGTTAATGATCGCTATGTAACGAAGTCGAGTGGTGATTCTCGGTTTGATAATGATGCACTGAGAGCGATTGATCGTGTTACTGTATTTGAAAAGCTACAGGAGTTAGATCCTGTCGTGTTTGACCGTTATTTTAGGAAGCGTGTTCTTCGGTTTAGACCTGAAGATTTACGGGATTGGGATTAAGTTTTAAAGGGGAGTTAAGCGTGAAGAAAGTGTTTCATCTATTAATTATGAGTTGTGCGTTACTGCTTTCCTCTGTTGCTAGTGCTGAGAGTGATTTAGCGATTGAGATCACCCAAGGCATTGATGAGCCAACCCCTGTTGCGGTTGTACCTTTTGCTTGGGATGGGTCGTCAGCGTTAAAAGAAGATATTGCTAAGATTGTTTCAGCTGATTTAGGTCGTACTGGCTTGTTCAATATGATGGATCCTAAAAATATGTTGAGTTTTCCAACTCAGCAAGCTCAGATCTATTATAGAGATTGGCGAATTAGCAAAACTGAGTTTTTAGTGATTGGCCGTCAAATACCTGCTGAAGGTAATCAAATAAAAGTTGAATTTGAGCTTTATGATGTCCTTAAAGAGCAGCGTTTGTTATCTGAGCGAGTATCAGGTACACAAGATAATCTACGCGATATAGCACACTATATATCGGATATGATCTATCAGAAGTTGACGGGCATTCGCGGTGCGTTTTCCACACGAATTGTCTATGTTACCGCTCAGCAATATGGTGAAGGTAAAGTGAGCTACCGCCTTAAAATGGCCGATTCTGATGGTGCGCGTCCGATTACGATCCGTCAGCAGAGTGAACCTTTAATGTCACCGGCTTGGGCGCGAGATGGCTCGAAACTCGCTTATGTGTCTTTTGAAAGTGGCCGTCCGGCAATCTATATTCAATACTTGGCAACAGGTAAACGTGAAAAGGTTCAATCATTTAGAGGCCTTAATGGTGCGCCAGCATGGTCACCAGATGGTAATAAATTAGCGATAGTCTTATCTAAAGATGGTAACCCAGAGGTCTATGTACTGGATCTAAGGTCCCGTAGTTTAGCCAGAATTACTCATCATTATGGGATTGATACGGAGCCCTCATGGTCTCCTGATGGTCAATCTATTATTTTTACCTCCGACCGAGGTGGTCAGCCACAGATCTATCGGATCTATCTGCCGACCCGCCAGTTGGAACGAGTGACTTATGAAGGCAATTATAATTCACGTGGACGTTTGACCCATGATGGTCGCTTCCTCGCGATGGTACACAGAGGCGATGACAATGTGTTCCGAATTGCTGTTCAAGATTTGAAAACAGGCCGTTTAGATACGCTAACTGATACGTATCTTGATGAGTCGCCCACTATAGCTCCAAACGGTAGTATTATTCTTTATGCTACTCAAAAAGGGGTGAAAGGTGTGCTTGGTGGCGTGACCTTAGATGGTAATGTGCGCTTTATATTGCCGGCAACGAGTGGCGATGTTAGGGAACCCGCATGGAGTCCCTACTTGCAATAATTTCTTATAGACATTAACTTATGTCCTGATTTGGACATGGCGGCGTTAATAACATTAAAAATGCTGGGTAAACCAGTAAATTTTTTCAGGAGTGATCAATGCGAGCTTCCAACGTAACTAAAGCAGTTGCACTAGCCCTATCCGTTGCATGGGTAGCAGGTTGTAGTACATCTGGCACAACAGAAAGCACTGGTTCTACAGCAGGAACTGACACAGGTTCGACTCAGGGCGTAAGCCAGAATACTGGTGTTAGCGGTTCCTCTATGGACGATGTCGCAAACCTTCAAACTGTATTTTACTTTGACTTTGACCAGTCTGTTGTAAAAGCGGATGGTTTTGCTGATTTAGAAAAACATGCGGCCTATTTAGCAGCTAACCCATCAGCACAAGTTATACTAGAAGGTCATGCTGATGAGCGTGGTACTCGTGAGTACAACATGGCTCTAGGTGAGCGTCGTGCTAAAGCTGTTTCTCGTTTCCTACAAGTTAATGGTGTATCTGGTTCCCAGGTTGAATCTATTAGCTTCGGTGAAGAGAAACCAGCCGTTTTGGGTCACAGCGATTCTAGCTGGAGCCAGAACCGTCGTGTGGAATTGAAGTACGTATCTCGTTAATTTATGACTTCAAAATACACAGTATATACATCAACACTGGCGCTGTTACTCAGCGCTAGTGCTGTTGCTGAAGAGGTTCCGGTGATTGAGTTAGGCGTCGATAGTGGCCAAAGCTCATCTCAAACGGCGACTTATACTCCTCAAGCGTCAAGCGGTAGTGAGCTTGTACTTATTGTCCAGCAGTTGCAGGATGAGGTGCGATCATTAAGAGGGCAGTTAGAGCAGCAGGATTACCGTCTAAAGCAGATGGAACGTCAGCAATTGGATCGTTACCGAGATCTTGATCGACGTATATCATCTATATCTACAACCTCAGCTCCCAGTACGCCTGTTTCTACTGATCTGAGTAGTGCTGAGCCAACGCCTACAGTTACTCAATCCCAGCCTGAACTTGTGCAGTCTGATGCAGCACCTAGTGATGCTAAAGCCTATCGCGAAGCCTTTGGGTTAGTGCGAGAGCGCAACTTTCCTAAAGCGGCTGAAGCATTTACTGCTTTTATTAAAGATTACCCGCAAAGCGAACGCTTAGCTAATGCCTATTATTGGCTTGGTGAAGTGAACTTGGCCGAACAGAAACCTGAGTTGGCGCGCGAATCTTTTATGCAGGTTGTCACACGATTTGCTGATCACCGTAAAGCACCGGATGCCGCTTATAAACTTGGTATTGTCTACGATCAGCTAGGTGATAGTAAAAAATCCACTGAATACTTAGATCTTGTTATTACTAAGTATCCGGACTCTTCTGCCGTCCGTTTGGCCGAAGAATTTAAACGTCTTCAATAAATCTGGAAATATACATGAATACGCCTGCTTCCCCTAAAGCAGTGGTACTGCTTTCTGGCGGCTTGGACTCAGCAACAGCGCTAGCCATTGCTTCTGACCGTGGTTATGACTGCTATGTACTGAGCTTTGATTATGGACAGCGTTCGCTGACAGAACTTAATGCAGCTAAAGAGATCGCTAAACAGCTAAAAGCGGTTGAGCATCAAGTGATTCGCCTTCACCTTGAAGATTTTGGCGGATCTGCGCTGACTGATCATAGTATTGATGTTCCTGAAGAGGAGACGGATGAGATTCCAGTGACATACGTGCCAGCACGTAACACGGTATTTATGTCTTTGGCTTTAGGTTGGGCTGAAGTGTTAGAAGCGGATGCTATTTTTATCGGCGTCAATGCGGTGGATTACTCCGGCTATCCTGATTGTCGACCAGAATATATTGCTGCATTTGAAACTATGGCGAACCTTGCCACTAAACGTGGTGTAAGCGGTGATCCTATTCGTATAGAGACACCGTTGATCGATCTAACTAAAGAGCAGATTATCCAAGCGGGTACAGCGCTGAATGTTGATTACGGTTTGACGATCTCTTGTTATCAAGCGGATGATCAAGGTCGTGCCTGTGGTGTTTGTGACAGCTGTCGGTTACGTACAAAAGGTTTTGTGGACGCAGGAATTAAAGACCCAACACGCTACCAGTAAAAAAAGCCTTGCTTTCCCGCTTTTGGTGCGTAGAATACGCCTCCTCCAAGTGGGTCGTTAGCTCAGCTGGTAGAGCAGTTGGCTTTTAACCAATTGGTCACAGGTTCGAATCCTGTACGACCCACCACTTAAAGAACCCAGCCCTGTGCTGGTTTTTTTATGCCTAAAATATCTAAATTTTTCCCTTCCTGTAGGAGCTCACCCCGTGAGCGAAGGACTTAGGTTTAGTGTCAAAAGATGCTGGTTTCGATAGCGTTATCCTTGTGCTCTACAGGTGGCTAGAGGTAAGAACCTCGACAAAACATTAAAACGCACAGCTGATAAGCAGATCACCTCACGTTTAGCGGTTATTAAATCCCTGCTTTATAGTCGTTAGGCTTTTAATCTCTGTGATATAATTTATTTTTTTCTGCTGAGCGCTAGTCTTCAGTGGTTTCGCTGCTGGTTATTGGTGAGATAGGCAGCGTTTTATTCCCTTGATATATGAGTACAAACATCACATGTTGAGCAAACAAGACATTTCAGACCGCATTCTTGTGCAAGAACACTTTGCCAAAGAGCATCTGCCTCTAGATATGAGTGAGGCGCAGGTGGATGATTATAAACAGCGTATTAAAGCGTTATTGAAAGAGAAAGATGCGTGTTTAGTTGCTCATTATTATACGGATGCGGTGCTTCAACAATTAGCGGATGAGACCGGTGGTTGTGTATCTGATTCGTTAGAGATGGCACGTTTTGGTAATGCGCACTCAGCTAGTACGTTGGTGGTTGCGGGTGTTAAGTTTATGGGCGAAACTGCGAAAATATTGACGCCAAATAAACGTGTCATTATGCCAACGATTGAGGCGACCTGTTCTTTAGATATTGGTTGTCCAATCGATGAGTTTTCCGCTTTCTGTGATGCCCATCCTGACCATGAGGTAGTTGTATATGCGAATACTTCTGCGGCGGTTAAAGCGCGTGCTGATTGGGTGGTAACTTCAAGTATTGCGCTCGATGTAGTTGAGCATCTGGCTGATCAAGGCAAAAAAATTATTTGGGCCCCTGATAAGCATTTGGGCTCTTATGTACAGCGCCAAACGGGTATCGAGATGTTGATGTGGGATGGAGCCTGCATTGTGCATGATGAGTTTAAGGCGAAAGGTATTCTTGATATTAAGAAGGTCTATCCTGATGCGGCGGTCTTAGTTCATCCAGAGTCACCGGATTCGGTAGTCGATATTGCTGATGCGGTGGGGTCTACGACTCAATTAATTAATGCAGCGAAAAATATGCCGAATAAGCAGTTTATTGTTGCGACGGATAATGCGATTTTCTACAAGATGAGGCAGGCTGCGCCGGGCAAGGAGTTTATTGAGGCGCCTACGGGAGGATCAGGGGCGACCTGTCGTAGCTGTGCACATTGCCCGTGGATGGCGATGAACGGCTTAGAGAGTGTGTTACATGCGCTTGAGTCTGGGCAGGATGAGATACATGTCGATCCTGCTTTGATTACGGATGCGCGTAAGCCTTTGCAGCGCATGCTGGATTTTTCAGCGGCGCTTAATAATCGTTAATTTAATTGTGAGCATAAAAAAAATCCCGCAGCAGCGGGATTTTTTTATGGTTAGAAATCAAATTCGAGTGACTCTCTGATCTTTTTTGCGTCTTCTTTGCGTTGTTCTAAGCGGGCTTTTTCGTTGGGAGTTAGGCTAGGCTCTTTAAGCGCATAGTCCACTTGTTTTAGTGCTCTATCTATATTGGCGGTGAGTAGAAAGTACTCTATACGTGCCTCATGTACGCCAAGAATATTGCCTTCTAAACCATAAGATTCCGCTAGTAGGTACCAAGCACGGCTATCGTTAGGGTTGTTTTCTACCAAGCCTTTATACAGCTCCGTTGCTTTATGTGGCTTATTTAAATAGACAAGGTTGTCGGCGTAGATATAACTGATAGCGTGGTTGCCGGGGTAAATGTTGTGCAGTTTAGATAGAATCTTATCCGCTTGTATGAAATTCTCTTGGGCAATGAAATATTCGGCATCGAGAAGTTGGCTGCTTAGTTGTGATTTAAATGTAGGTGAAAATTTCGCCATCTGCTGTTTAGCAATATCGAATTTTTTATCTTTTAAGGCCGCGTAGGCAACAGCATATCTGAGCGAGTCGCTGCCATGCAGGGCGAGCTGATCTTGATATTTAGCCAGTAGCTTCTTGATATCTTGTGCGTAGTTCACTTGAATACGTATTTTGGCAATATCAAAGGAAATTGAGTTCTCTTTTGTTGCCTTACCTTTGAAGTTGGCTGCTCTATTTTGAGCATCCGCAATCCTTGACTGAGTAACCGGGTGGGTGAGTAGGAATTCAGGTACTGTGCGGCTAAAACGAGCGGCCTGTTGTAGCTGTGTAAACATATTCGCCATTTGAGATGGCGCATAACCTGCGGCGATTAAGGTTTGTAGGCCTATATAATCGGCTTCGCGCTCGTTTTGGCGGCTGAAGGACAGTTTAGATGATGTAGATGCCGCCATTGAGGTTTGTATGGCCGCTACGCCCGCTTCAGTGTTGGCCGCGGCGAGTAGAATACTGCCTAAAATTGAAGCGATAAAAAAGGGTTGGTTGCGGCGCTGCTCTTCAAGCTGTGAGGCAAAGTGGCGCTGGCTTAAATGGGCAAGCTCATGGGCAAGAACCGAGGCTAGCTGTGCTTCATTTTGAGCAGTTAATAGTAGGCCGGTTTGAACACCAATGATGCCGCCAGGAACAGCAAAAGCGTTAATAGTTGGATTGTCTAGAACAATGACCTCTAAACGGCGATCTGTCAGTTGGCTATGGGTCACTAAACTCCATGTTAGTTCTTCAATGTATTGGCTAACTAAAGCGTCATCATAAATCCGGGTGCTGCCACGTAGTACGCGTGCCCAAGCGCGACCTAATTGGTACTCTTGCTGTTGTGAAATGATACTGTAACCGCTGCTTCCTATATCAGGCAGTTGAGGCTCTGCCGATATGGAGTAGGGCAGGCATAAGGCCATTAGAGGAAGCAGGAAATTTAAACATCTGTTGCGCATATATCTATCCGAAAAAGCCCGTGCTAATGCAAACAATAATGGTATATAGTGCTGAACTAAATCCCTTTCGACAATAGCAAACCGTTAAAGAAGCGTTATTACCTATGTAAGATGATGTTTTACTAGCGAAAAGGGCGTATATCTTGGTGACTTTTAAAACTTTACACTTAAGACATGTTCATGACTGATTATGATATATATTTAACCCTTGATACATCGGGGTTAAACTGCCCATTACCTTTATTAAAGGCTAAGCAAGCATTAAATAAAATGCAGCCTGACACTATTTTAAAAGTAATTGCCACGGATGCTGGCTCAATCCGTGATTTTAAAGCATTTACAGATCAATCTGACCATGATTTGGTTGATTCGTTCACTGATGTGGAACCGTACGTTTATATTATTCGAAGAGGTTAAAAAAGAAGGTCAATGCGGAAAATATTTAGTAAATGGGTCGAACGCTATTTTTCTGATGAAGAAGCTATACTGCTTTTTATTTTGTTGGCTGCTGCGTTACTAGTTATTTTAACTTTAGGACAGGCGCTGGCTCCTGTTTTTTCAGGTATCATTTTGGCGTTTTTAATGCAGGGTGGCGTCAATAGACTTAAACAACTTAAAATCCCCCATCTGCCTTCTGTTATCTTAGTGTTTTTGGCGTTTATAGGCTGTGTAGCGGCTTTGCTATTTATTGTTATGCCATTGGGGTGGCAGCAGTCGGTCAACCTTTTTAATGAATTACCGAGGATTATGACGCAGATACAATCGGTGCTTCTATTACTACCTGAACGTTATCCTGAGTATATATCTGAAACTCGAGTGTTAGAGTTGATCAATCTTGCTAAGTCTGAACTCTCTCAGATGGGGCAGTGGGTGGTGACCTTCTCGTTAAACTCACTAACGTCCATTATGGCGCTTTTGATCTATCTGGTTTTAGTGCCTATTCTTGTATTTTTCTTTTTAAAAGATGGCGCTTCGCTTTCGCGGTGGTGGGTTTCTTTTCTGCCAGAAAAACGGGATATGATGAGAGCGGTTTGGACTGAAATGGATGATCAGATCGCAAACTATATTCGGGGCAAGGCGATAGAGATTGTGGTAGTAGGGGTTGTTACTTATCTGACCTTTATCTTGCTAGGGATTAATTACGCTGCGTTGTTGGGTATATTAGTAGGGTTGTCGGTTCTGATCCCCTATATAGGCGCTGCTTTAGTTACTATTCCTGTAGCTCTGATTGCATTCTTTCAGTGGGGGTGGAGTGGCGATTTTATGTATCTAATGATCGCTTACGGAATTATTCAAGCCTTAGATGGTAATGTATTAGTCCCTCTACTGTTTTCTGAGGCGGTCAACCTTCATCCTGTAGCGATTATTGTAGCAGTACTTGTTTTTGGCGGGCTGTGGGGGTTTTGGGGGTTGTTCTTCGCTATACCTTTAGCGACGTTGTTTAAAGCTATTATTAATGCATGGCCTAAAACAAAGATGCTTACATCTGATGAAAGCAGCACCTAAGTGCTGCTTAGGTTGATTGTTTAAAGTGCTTGAGCTGCAGCTAAAACTTCATCTACGTGGCCTTTTACTTTTACACCACGCCATTCCTGTTTAAGTACGCCTTCACTGTCAATGAGAAAAGTAGAGCGTTCGATCCCCATATATTCACGACCGTAGTTTTTCTTAAGTTTGATGACATCGAATAATTTGCACAAGGTTTCATCGGGATCGCTAATTAATTCAAAGGGGAATGATTGTTTAGCTTTGAAGTTTTCATGTGCACGTAAGCTGTCACGGGAAACGCCAAATATAAGGGTATTAGCTGCTTCAAATTCATCGATTAAATCGCGGAAATTTTGGCCTTCTGTGGTGCAGCCCGGAGTACTGTCTTTTGGGTAGAAATAGATAACTACGTTTTTACCTTGTAGCTCTGATAGGGTGATTGTTTGTTCACTGGTTGCTTGAGAAGTAAAAGATGGCACTTTTTTATCGATTGAAACGCAGTTCATAGTAAATCCTTAGTGATGATGGCTACTCAACAAAGTACAAAATCGTATAGAATAACGACCCTTTATACGATACCAGATAGGTTTTAGATTATAAGGGGCTATTTGATGTCCACATTATCATAGATAATAGTGGTTGTTTATGTGGCTTCTTATATTGTTAAGAGTCTTTCTATCGTTATGGATAATTGACTAATTATCTAGCTAAATAATCATTACTTTCATATAGCTAGAATAAGATTAGTAACGCTTTTAAGGTTGTAATAAGTGGTGTCTCAGAGTAATTTGGGCATTGCTAAACCTGATATTTATCTCATGGAGAAAAAAATGATTACTGGCAGCATTGTTGCTCTTGTTACCCCTATGCATTCTAACGGTGATATCGATTGGGATTCCCTCGATAAACTGGTTGATTGGCATTTGGATAAGGGCACTGATTCTATCGTCGCTGTAGGCACTACGGGTGAGTCTGCTACTTTAAACTGCGATGAGCACTGTCAGGTTATTAAACGTGTGGTAGATCGAGTCGCCGGACGTATCCCTGTTATTGCGGGTACGGGGGCTAACTCTACTTCTGAAGCGATTGAGTTAACTCAAGAAGCTAAAAACGTAGGAGCGAATGCCTGTCTATTGGTCACGCCTTACTATAACAAGCCAACTCAGGAAGGTTTGTTTCTGCACTATAAAGCCGTTGCTGAAGCGGTGGATATTCCGCAGATTCTTTACAATGTTCCAGGACGTACTGCTTGTGATATGTTACCTGAGACTGTTCTTCGTCTTGCGGAAATCGATAATATTGTCGGTGTAAAAGAAGCGACTGGCGATTTAGAACGTGCACGTTTTTTGATTGACAATTCTCCCGCCGATTTTGCGATCTATTCTGGTGATGATGCTACCGCGGTTGAGTTAATGATTGCCGGAGGCGATGGGAATATATCGGTTACTGCTAATGTCGCACCCGCGGAAATGTCTCAGCTTTGCCGTTGTGCTATTACCGGTGATGCAGATGCCGCCCGTGCAATACAAGAAAAACTAATGCCTTTGCATGAAAAACTTTTTGTTGAAGCGAATCCTATCCCAGTAAAGTGGGCTATGACTGAAATGGGGTTAATGGGGCTTGGTATCCGTTTACCGTTAACCGTATTAGCTGATGAATATCATACAACTGTGCGTGAAGCGTTACGTAGCAGTGAAATTATTTAAGCGATCATAATAATGAAAAAGATTTTAGCTCTATCGACAGTTAGCCTGTTAATGGCGGGCTGTGGTGCGTTGGATAATAATCCAATCTATGGTGAAAACGGTATTGTTCGTGATCGTAGCCAAGATTATGAATTAGCTGAAACCGGCCAGCGTTTAGAAGTGCCTGAGCATCTTAATGTTAAGCAGACAGAAGAGTCGCTTACTATTCCAGAAATCAGTGATGTCGCAACAGCACGTACTGGGGACTTTATTGTTCCTAGACCTGAGTTTTTCTATGCTGAATCTGGTACGGAAGCGGTTAGTTTAAAGCGTGAGGATGGCGATAAACTGATTATCGTTGATGAAGGTATAACAAATGTATGGGTTAAATTGCAGGAGTTTTGGCAGTTTAATGGTATAGATATTGTTAAATCGGATCCGCGTCAAGGGGTTATGGAGACTCAGTGGATTACTCATGAAGCCAAGGAGCTAAGCTTTGTCGATTCTTGGGTGAAGCGCCTTACATTCCAAGACCTTCCGGGTGCAACTAAGGATAAATTACAGGTCAGTTTGAAGCCTGTTGATGGTGACCCAAATCGTACTTCTATAGCGATGCAACATATACGCTTTGCTGAAGATAATGAAGCAGCGGAAGTCGACTGGAGCGAACAGGCGAGAGGTGTTAGTTATAAATCCGATATGATGTTTGAAATGTTACGTTACCTAGGTAAAGCTACCGGTGATCGTAGTGCTCAAACATTGGTTGCTTTCCAAGAGCAGCGCCGTTTAGGCACGCAGTTAGGACGTGACTCACGTGGTAATGCGGTATTAAAACTTGATGCTGATGTAGAGTCTGCTTGGAATAATGTTAGTACTGCATTAGATAAAGCCGATATGGATGTAGGTACACGCGATCCTGACTTGGGTTTATTTTATATGACGTACACGACGTCAACGCCTTTTGAAAATGAAGAAGAGATGGGCTTCTTTGAATGGCTGCATGCCGATCGTGGTCCAATTACTCTAGATACAAGTGCCATATCTGCAGCCTTAGGTGTAGAAGACGATTCTGAAGGTATAAGTTATACCAGCGGTAAAACGGCGGCTCGCTTCCAGAATACTGAAAATCAAGCCGCTGGAACGTTGAATGATCCTGAAGACGAAGCGAACAAAAAAGGCTATAAGATCTGGTTTGCAGGTAAACCTATCTATGTGTTTGGTGGGGATGACTCAGGTGTATACAACGCCAACTCTGGTAAGTTTGAGCACACTGGCCAGTATCAATTGAAACTTATTCGTACGCGCACAGGTGTTTACTTAAGCGTCTTGACGGCGGAAGGGGTCGCAGCCCCTGCAGTTATAGGTGAAGAGATACTGTGGGAGATTAAAGAGCAATTACCTCGCTCTTAATCAATATGTGGTTGTGAATAGTTGATAGAAGGGGCCTTAGGGCCCTTTTTTATGGGTTTCTGAGGGAGAGGGTTATGCGTGCAGTTATACTTGATTTAAAAGGCCTAGAGGCCTTAGATTTGAGTGCCATCGAATTCTTGGTTGAAGAGCTAGTTTGTTATGATCTGACACCGGATAAGGAGATAGGTAACCGAATCCAAGGTTTCGATATTGTGATAACAAATAAGACGCCTTTAGCACGTCATCATCTAGAGCAGGCCTCCCAATTAAAGCTGGTTTGTGTACTGGCTACCGGAACTAATGTGATCGATAAGCAAGCGGCATGTGAGTTGGGTATTCCTGTGTCTAACTGTGTGGCTTATGGCGTAGATTCTGTCGTTCAGCACGTGTGGTCACTGATTTTAGCTTTACACACTAACCTGCCGAGTTATGCCCAAGATGTTGTAGCGGGTGAGTGGCAGCGTTCAGAACAATTCTGCTTTCTAACTCACCCGATTATTGAGCTTAAAGGGCGAACGCTTGGAATTATCGGTTATGGAAACTTAGGTAAAGGTGTGGCTAAAATAGCTGAAGCCTTTGGTATGAAGGTCATTGTATGCCAAAAAATAGGTCAAATTGGAGGGGCTGAACAGGACTCTAATACCGCTTACCCTTTTGATGATTTTATTCAGCAAGCGGATGTTATTAGTTTGCATTGTCCGCTGACTGACGCAACGGAAAACCTTTTTACTACAGAGGTTTTTAAACAGATGAAACCTGAGGCTTTTATCATTAATACAGCTCGTGGTGGTATTGTTAATGAGGCTGATCTTGCTGATGCGCTGAGAAATGGGGTTATCGCTGGTGCTGCCTTTGATGTATTAACGGAGGAGCCTCCGATTCATGGTAATGTTTTGCTCGATCCAAGCATTCCCAACTTGCTCCTGACTCCTCATACCGCTTGGGGAAGTATAGAAGCGCGCAATCGTATTATTGAACAGACGGCTGAGAATATGAGAGCGTTTCTAAGCGGTACGCCAATTCGTACCGTTTAGGCTTGTGTGCTATTTCTCTTTAAAAAGGACAGGGTGCAAAAAACTCAACAAATTCACCCGTAATCGGGTGGGGAAAGGATAGCTGTTCGGCATGGAGCAGTAGGCGGTCAGATTTTGCTTGGCCTTCTGTATCCGCATAAAACCGATCCCCTAAAATTGGGTGTCCCATAGCTTGCATATGCACTCTTAATTGATGAGAGCGGCCAGTGATAGGTGTTAGCTCAACGCGAGTATCTTGCTCAGAGCCCTCTTTAGACAGTACTTTCCAGTGTGTTAACGCGTTTTTCCCTTGTTCAAAATCGACGATCTGTAAAGGTCTATTTTCCCAATCGCATCGTAAAGGGAGTTCTACACTGCCTTCTGATTGCTCTGGTGTACCGGAGATAATGGCCTGATAGCGCTTATGGGTTTGACGCTCTTGAAAGCTGCGATTGAGCGACCTTTGTGCTTCCAATGTTAAGGCTAATACCATCACTCCGGATGTTGCATAATCTAGCCGGTGAACGACTCTAGCTGTTGGAAATATTGTTTGTACTCGTCGCCATAAACAATCTTGCTTGTCTTCACCACGGCCAGGAACGGATAAAACATCGTAGGGTTTATTGGCGATTACAAAAGCGTCGTCAGCATAGATAATATCAACCATTAGATACGCTCAAATAGGACAAGAGATTCAACATGAGATGTATGTGGGAACATATCCATAACGCAAAAACGCGTTGCTTTATAACCTTGGGATATTAACTCTGCCCCATCACGGGCAAGTGCTGCAGGGTTGCAAGAGACATAGAGTACCATCTCTGCAGAGTGTTGTTTCAGTTGTTTAATAATCTCCAGTGCGCCGGTGCGGGGGGGATCAAGGACTATTTTATTGAAGCCTTGCTTGTACCAAGGCATGGCGCGTAGGTCATTGGTTAGGTTGGCTTTATGAAATTCACAATTATCGATTTGATTGATCTGAGCATTATCATTGGCGCGAATGACCATCTCTTCTACGCCTTCTATGCCGACGATACTTTCAACTCGTGTGGCTATAGGTAGTGTAAAGTTACCTATACCGCAAAACAGATCTAATACGCGATCATTTTTTGAAAGTTGTAACCAAGATAAAGCCCGCTGGATCATCTGCTCATTAACCTTAGCATTGACTTGAATAAAGTCACCAGGTTTGAAATGGATGAGCGTATCTGTCTCAGCTATTCGGTAGTTGAGTTGAGCTTCACCATCAACGGCTTCAATTCGGTCTCCGAAATCAAAGTACAGTTTGAAACTATTTGCTTGCGCAAGTTCATTTAACTGGGTGATAAGTGGCTCTTTAGGAGTTTTCTTTACCCTTAAGGTTAATGCGCCTTCGTTATCACCCATACTGATTTCGGCGTGGGTGATCTCTTTAAAATTTTCTGTCTCTTCAAGTACCGCGGGTAGCGAAGATAAAATTTTATCGAGTGGTTCCGATAATACTGGGCAGTGGTCTATTTTGATCAGTTTGCTGCTACCCTTCCGGCGAAAGCCAACAATGGCACTATTGTCCCTTGTTAATTGATTAATTCCGAGACGGCAGCTGCGACGATAGTGCCAGCTAGGGCTCGTAATGGGTTGTTCTACTTCTAATGGCGTGAACTTTCCCAGCCTTGATAATTGATCGATGACCAGTGCTTGTTTTGTGGTGATTTGTTGCTCATGGTTTAAGTGCTGGAGATCACAGCCACCACAACGTTCATAATAATCGCAGGAAGCTGGGACCCTATGCGCTGATGGGGTGACTATTTCTGTGTAGATCGCTTCATCATAGCGACGGTGTCTTGCTTCAATTTTGAATCGTACTTGCTCTGTTGGAAGCGCTCCTGATATGAAGAGAGTCTTCCCGTCCTGTTTAGCTATGCCGCGGCCTTCATGGCTTAGTCCCTGTACTTCGATGACATCAGGGTACTCAATCGTTTTTTTTGATTGGGGTGTTTTTGATGCAGTTGGACGGCTAAATAGGCTATTTTTTCGTTTCATAAGGGATACCAGCAGATTAGCGGGCGATTTTAGCAGAGATTAATAGATGTTATATAGAAATTAGCCAATAAACCAAGGCAAACAGAACCAAATATAAATAGTTAACTCAGATAGTTGTTGGCAGCAACCTAAGCAGTCGCCGGTATAACCGTCTATCCAGGAACGGAAGTACGATGCTAACCAGAATGTAAGCCCTAAAAGGGGAACTAATACGCTGATATAAACAAGAGGGCTAAAGGCTAAACAGAGCAAGGCTGGGATAAAGGCAATAATAAGATCAGTTTTAGTTATTCTGTGGGTAGTCATGACCTTGGCTTTATTTTGTTCTGTAAGGCCGACATAGTTTTCCTTGTGGATAATTAATAGCGGAAAAAAGCGGCTCAGGCAGTGAGCACTGATGATGATTAGCACGGTCTCTTGTACAGTGAGTAGAGCGTTATATTTCAACATTAGGGCCAGTATAATCGCTAATACCCCGTAACTGCCCAATCTGGAATCTTTCATAATGGTCAGAATGCGCTGCTTCTCCCATCCGCCGCCGAATCCATCGAAACAGTCGGATAGACCATCTTCATGTAGAGCGCCACTCATCCATATACTTGTGGCGATTGATAAGATAACCGCGATAGTGTCAGGAAAAATAAAGGTTCCAAGCCAGTAAATTAAAGCGGTATAAAAACCTATTAATAAGCCAATCCAAGGTAGGTAACGAGTTGATTCTGCTTGGTTCTCTTTGGAATATTCAACCCAGCTGGGGGCGCTAAATCTAGTGTAGTAGGTTAGTGCATTAAAAAAAACATGTAGCTGGCGAGGGTATGATTTCATTACACTATTGATCCAGATAATCCAAAACCGTTATTGAGTACTAATTAGGTTATATGCGCGATGATGTAGTAATGGGTTAATTCTACTGTATTTATTTCGTTTGCACAGAATAAGGTTAAAGCTGCTAATGATTGAAGAGCATAAGTTTGCCCCCTTTGTAAGAATTTTAGGCAAAGGTAAGACTGGGACACGTTCACTTACCCGTGAAGAGGCTGCTGAGGCCATGGGAATGATTCTGGATAAGAATGTTCGGCCTGAACAGCTTGGCGCGTTTCTTATGCTGTTACGCGTTAAGGAGGAGGCGCCGGAAGAGTTAGCCGGTTTTGCTGATGCTGTGCGTACACGTTACGCGGTGGGTCGTAGGATTGATACTGATTTAGATTGGTCGACTTATGCGGGCAAAAAAAATCGTCATCCTTGGTACTTGTTAGTAGCACTCTGTCTTGCTAGTCATGGCTATAAAATTTTTATGCATGGGGCTAAAGGGCATACGCCAGGGCGAATCTATCTTGAAGATATGTTAAGTCTATTTAAGCTTCAGCCTTGTGCTGCTTGGGATGAGGTAGAAACAGAGCTGGCACGTGTGGGTTTTGCTTATATGTCTATCGATAATTTCTGCCCACCTTTAGGAGAGATTATTCAGCTTCGGTCTATCTTAGGCTTACGCTCACCCGTTCATACTCTATGTCGTATGTTAAATCCTTCTGAAGCGCCTAACAGTATTGATGGTGTATTTCATCCAGCTTATGGTCCTATGCATCAAAAGACAGCTCAGTTACTCGGTGAGCAGCGAAATTTAACGGTTAAAGGCGATGGTGGGGAAGCAGAGATTCGACCTGATGCAGAGTGTTTGTTGCAGTGGGTAGAAGAGGGTGAGCTGGTTGAGTATGAGTGGCAAAGGATCGTCGCTAAGCGTTTTGTTAAGGAAGATAAATTAGATCCACAAACCTTACTTTCTGTTTGGCAGGGTGAAACTCGGCATGAGTACGGAGAGAAGGCTATTCTCTCAACTTTGGCTGTTGTCTTAAGGCTGTTGGGTGAGGATGGAGAGGTAGATGATTTGCTTAAACGTGCAGAGATACTCTGGCAAACCCGCAAAATAGATCTATTTTAGTATATAAACAGCGCCGTTAATCACGGCGCAATTTATCTGATACAGCGATCGGTGATGGGAAGTTAAAAATCACTACATAACTGGAAAGTAAGAAGGTTAAAATCGCTGTAGCCTGAATCACGTGTGATGCCTCCTCCCCAATCATCATGGAGCCTGCGGCAATATAAGCGATCAGTAACGAAAATTCACTGATCTGCCCTAGTCTAAATCCTACCTCCCAGCCGATTGACGGTGATTCGCTAATACCGTTTAAGAGAAAACGGAAAATCATAGGTTTTAAACTTAATACGAGCAATGCCAATATAATAGCCGGAATTGCAATGAGTCCCACTAAAGACAGATTGAAGCTAGCGCCAATTGAAAAGAAGAACAGTATTAAGAAAAAATCACGTAAGGGTTTTAGGCTTGTAGCTATATATTGAGCAATAGGGCTTGTCGCGATGGAAACGCCCGCTACAAAAGCACCTATTTCGGCGGATAAGCCGACAAAGTTAGCCAGTTCCGCTAGTCCAAGGCACCAACCAATCGCTAGTAAGAAAATATATTCATGAAAGCGGTCAAATTTTTGTATCAGTTTTAATAGAACAAACCTGACAAATATAAAAGCGCCCAAAATAAGCAGAGGCAGGGCGACTAAGGTTTTGGCGAAGATAATCATTGTTTCTGAATCGCTAGTTTCCCCTGTACCACTGTAAAGAAATAACAGCATCATAATGGCGATAACGTCCTGTAGTAGTAATAAGCCTACAACCAGTTCCCCTGTATGGCGGTGATGTAAAACGGTAGTGGGGAGTAACTTGATTCCAATAATCGTGCTGGAAAACATGATAGCGATACCGATAATCATGCATTCTGTTTGTGTATAACCAAAACTAAAGCCGACAGCGTAGCCTATGATGAAAAATAAAACGGAGCTTGCGATGGCGATCAGCGTTGCTTTTTTTAGCATATGAATAAGATGAGAGGGTTGCATATCAAGACCGAGTAAAAACAGTAAAAAAATGATACCTATATGGGATATATCTGTTAACAGCTTAGTGTCGGTGACCATAGCTACGCCATAAGGCCCAAGGAGTGCTCCTAAAGCAATATAAGCAACAAGCAAAGGTTGACGCGTGTAAAGAGCTAATGAGGCAACAATAGCTGCGCCTGTGAAAATTAAGAAAAATGAAAAGACCAGTGACTGCTCAGCCATACAATAGATCCTTAATTATGCAGATTAGAATGATAAACCAGACCCGCTGGCTTGAGCTTAGCTAGATGTTACGCATCCAGATGTAGATATGAGTGGATGGATAATAATGTTTTAGGTTAAAGCTGGTAATAATTACAGTTTGATCATTGACCAACGCTGTTGTTGCCAAATATAGATAAAAACTAGCGACGATAGCGCACGATATATCAACTGGATAATCCAGATTCCAATTAATCCAAAACCTAAAGCAGGGCCAAATAACCAAGCTAAAGGAAGATAAAATCCCCATAAGCCGCACGTCGATATAATGAATACTATACGATTTGCGCCTACACCAAACAATGCCTGAGTTAATACAATGGTGGCTGCATCTAGACATATAGCTAAAGCTGCTATCTGTAACGGTAGCACCGCTTGCTCTATTAATGCGTTAGATTGTAAAAAGAAACCGAGTATGGTTTCTGGTATGAGCCATAAAGGTAAACTTAGAAGCAACATAAAAGCGAGTGCAGTTTTTAACACAGCCCACCCCCATCTGAGAGCTTCCTGTTGTTTGTCTTCCCCTATAGCGTGACTGACTAACGATGTAGAAGCAATTCCGAGCCCTACTGCAGGTAAAATTAAGAATAGAGATAAGTTAATTAACACATGCGCGATCGCTTGATCACTCGTACCCAGTTGTCCAATGATCCAAATAAGTACGCAGATAGATAGGGCTAGGAAAAACTGCTGAAGTGAGTGTGGGATAGATAAACGTAATAATTTTGAAAACTCAATTATGCTGCCCGAATGCCACCTTAATAAACCGGCAGGTTTTGCATTTTTATACACAAAAACCGCATTGATAAGCGCACCTGAGTAAATTGCAATTGCTGAGCCTAATCCTGCGCCCGGCGCTCCCATTTGAGGTAAGCCTAAATGTCCAAAAATAAGGCAGTAGCTAATGACTATATTTAAGGAGTGGGTAAACACAAGGATTTTAAAATAAGTAATAGGTGTTTTATTACCATTCCACCACCCGCGAAAAGATAAATTGATTCCAACGGCAAGCATAGCTGCTGTTCGGTAATCAAAATAGGATGAAGCAATATCTTGAACAGAAGAATCCTCTGACATTATAGCAACGAGACTATCAGAATAATGGATATAAATTATGCTCAGGGGGAGGGCAACAAGAAAAGAGATTAGCAATCCCCAATGGACAGGAGTCGCTGCATAATTATGTTGTCCTTGCCCTCTATTTCTTGCCACGAGGGTTTGTACACCTGAAGACAGCCCGAGTATTAAGCTGATAGCAACAAAATTGGTATAACTACCAATACCAACGCCCGCAAGAGAGGCTTCACCAAGTTGACCGACTAAGGCCGCATCTATCAAATTGATAACGCTTTGAGAGAGCATACCCGCGATGATCGGTAGTCCGAGGAGGATAATTGTTTTCTGTCGAAGAAATGCAGACATAGAGGATCGGCGCAAAAGGCCTTATTCTAACAGAACACTTAGTTTTAAAGTTGAACAAATATACAAGTGGATAGAATTACTCCTTAGGATGGATTTATAATAGGGGTTCGATTAATAGTTGATCAATTTACTCGGGAATAGTTTGGGTGTATCCTACAGCTAATTAAAGTGTAGATTTAACATACAGGACATCGTATGAATATTACCGTTACAGAAACGGCTGAAGATTATTTAGTAGAACTTCTTAGCAAGCAAGATGTAGAGGGCATGGCGGTGCGTATGTTTGTCACTCAGCCAGGGACCTCCTACGCTGAAACTTGTCTTGCATACTGTCGCCCTGATGAAATCATTGAAGATGATGAAGTCATGGAGTTGGCTAAACTACGTTTTTATGTTGAAAAGAATAGCATTCCTTATTTAGATGAAGCTCATGTGGACTTCTCTAAGGATCGAATGGGTGGCCAGCTGACGATAAAAGCGCCTAACGCTAAAGTGCCTAAAGTGTCTGCAGATAGTCCGATAGCTGAGCAGATTAATTATATTCTTTACTCAGAAATTAACCCGGGCCTTTCATCTCATGGTGGTGAGGTGAAGCTAATGGAAGTTGTCGAGGAGGAAGAGGGGCAGATTGCTATTCTTCAATTCGGCGGTGGTTGCCAAGGGTGTAGCGCTGTTGACATGACTCTGAAAGACGGAGTTGAGGCAACCTTAGTTGAGCGTATCGCAGATTTGGTTGGGGTACGTGATGTAACCGACCATAGTGTGCGTGAAAACGCATATTATAAATAACATGTGATTGAAAAGGGGAAGCTTGCTTCCCCTTTTCAATTGTCTCCGCCCTAAGATGCTGTTATAAAATAACAATGCTTCTAATATCTACAACCTTCATGACACTCTAAACGCTGTATTATTTTGATCCCGCTGGTTGCATTTATATAGAAACACCCCCATGTAACCATTAATCGTTTATCGCGTATTTAAAGAATTTATCCGCAGAGCACCGCGGACCTGTTTGATGAGGCTATTGCTGCATGACTCAACATGACGAATCACAGTCACAAGTAATTGAATTGCCCGTACTCCCATTACGGGATGTCGTTGTTTATCCGCACATGGTGATCCCACTTTTTGTTGGGCGGGAAAAATCCATTGATGCACTTGAAGCAGCAATGTCAGGCGAGAAAGAGATCTTATTAGTTGCTCAGAAAAACGCTTCTGATGATGAACCTCTGGCGGATGATCTGTTTGAAGTAGGTACTGTTGCCAGCATCTTGCAGATGCTGAAACTACCAGATGGTACAGTGAAAGTTCTTGTCGAAGGTGATTACCGTGCGACTATTCATAGTTTGCACGAAGATGAAGGCTTTTTCTCTGCTCAAGCCTCTGTGTTACCTATTGAGGAGCTGACTGAAGCTGAAGACACTTTATACAAACGTACGGTGCTTGAACAGTTTGAACGCTTTGTTCAGGTCAATAAAAAGATACCTTCAGAAGTATTGTCTTCACTGCAAAATATTGATGATGTAGGGCGTTTGGCTGATACCATTGCTGCTCATATGTCTTTGAAATTAGGAGAAAAACAACAGATTCTCGAGATGTTGGGCAATAAAGAGCGTCTTGAGCATCTAATGGCGTTGATGGAGTCTGAAATTGACTTGGTTGAGGTCGAAAAACGGATCCGTGGCCGGGTTAAAAAGCAGATGGAAAAAAGCCAGCGCGAATACTATTTGAATGAGCAGATGAAGGCCATTCAGAAAGAGTTAGGCGATCTGGATGAGTCTGGCACAAACGACATGGATGAGCTGAAGAATCGCATTGCTGAAGCGAAAATGCCTCAGGAAGCGTTCGACAAAACCATGGCGGAATACAACAAATTAAAAATGATGTCACCTATGTCAGCGGAAGCAACCGTTGTGCGTGGTTACATCGACTGGATGCTTTCCATTCCATGGTCTAAGCGTTCAAAAGTTCGTCATGATATGAAGCGAGCTGAGAAAATTCTTAATCAGGATCATTATGGTCTTGAGGAAGTTAAAGATCGCATTCTAGAATATCTCGCTGTTCAAAAGCGCGTTAAAAAGTTAAAAGGCCCTATTCTTTGTCTTGTAGGTCCTCCTGGGGTTGGTAAGACCTCTCTAGGGCGTTCTATTGCACGTGCGACTAATCGTGAGTATGTCCGTATGGCGCTAGGTGGTGTACGTGACGAAGCCGAGATTCGTGGTCACCGTCGTACCTATATAGGTTCAATGCCGGGTAAATTACTACAGAAGATGGCTAAAGTTGGTGTTAAAAATCCACTGTTCTTATTAGATGAAATCGATAAGATGGGTATGGACCAACGTGGAGACCCTGCGTCAGCACTTCTTGAGGTTCTTGATCCGGAGCAAAACTCTAGCTTCAATGATCACTACCTAGAAGTTGATTACGATCTATCGGATGTTATGTTTGTTTGTACCTCGAACTCTATGAATATTCCTGGTCCACTTTTGGATCGTATGGAAATCATTCGTATCCCCGGTTACACCGAAGATGAAAAGCTAAATATTGCTCGTAATTACCTCGTAGAGAAACAATTTAAAAATAATGGCTTAAAAACGGGCGAAGTTGAGATTACAGATAGTGCCATTACTGGACTTATCCGCTACTATACGCGAGAAGCCGGTGTTCGTGGCCTTGAGCGTGAAATTGCTAAGATCTGCCGTAAGGTTGTTAAAGAGCTCGCGCTTTCGAATAAGGCAGGTACTATTACCGTTGATACAGAACAGCTTGAGCACTATAGCGGTGTCCTGAAATACAATTTCGGTATTGCCGAAGAGCAAGATCAAGTTGGACTAGTGACAGGCTTAGCTTGGACTCAAGTTGGTGGCGATATACTTAGTATCGAAGCCGCTGTAGTGCCAGGTAAAGGTCGTCAGGTGACTACAGGTAGCCTTGGCGATGTCATGAAAGAGTCTATTCAAGCGGCGTTGACTGTTGTAAGAAATAGAGCTTCGGCATTAGGTATTGCACCAGACTTTCATGAGAAACATGATATCCATATACATGTTCCTGAAGGGGCAACGCCGAAAGATGGCCCAAGTGCTGGCATCGGCATGTGTACTGCTTTAGTATCAGTCTTGACCAATATACCGGTGAGGGCTGATGTTGCCATGACGGGCGAGATAACCCTTAGGGGGCAAGTCTTGCCTATAGGCGGATTGAAAGAAAAACTGCTTGCAGCTCATAGGGGGGGAATCAAAACGGTTCTTATTCCTAAAGAAAATGAGCGTGATTTGAAGGAGATTCCTGACAATATCAAAGCAGATTTAGATATAAAAGCTGTTAAGTGGATAGATGAAGTTTTAGATATCGCACTTAAGTATCAGCCTAAGCCAATAGAGCAAGAAGAAGGCGAGGTTGTTGCAGCAAAGGAAAAGCCTGGAAAAGCTGAGCCGGGGCAAATAAAGCCTCATTAGAGTTCATAAGGGGAGAAAGGTGCACAAGTTGTCTTGACACCGCTTTCTACCACTTGGTATAAATGCTTACCATCTTGCTGGGCATGGATTACGAAAATTAAAAATAACGATCTATTAAAGGGGAACAATGTGAATAAGTCTGAACTGATCGACGCTATCGCAGCTTCAGCCGATATTCCTAAAGCAGCTGCTGGTCGTGCACTTGATGCGACTCTAGAAGCAGTAACTGGTGCATTACAGAACGGAGATTCTGTGGCACTTGTAGGTTTCGGTACATTTTCTGTAAAAGAGCGCGCAGCTCGTACAGGTCGCAATCCGCAGACAGGCAAACCAATTGAGATTGCTGCTGCTACGCTGCCTACTTTTAAACCTGGTAAGGCTTTAAAAGACGCAGTTAATAAGTAAGATCTGATCGCGTCACGATCTTACTTTAAGGAGCGGTAGTTCAGTTGGTTAGAATACCTGCCTGTCACGCAGGGGGTCGCGGGTTCGAGTCCCGTCCGTTCCGCCAACAGAAAGAAATCAAGAAAGGCGCATTCGTTTAGAATGCGCTTTTTTTTTGTGTGAAAAAATGCTCAGGGGTTTATAGGCATAATGCTACAGTCCATTCGGGATAACTCCCAAGGAATCATCGCCAAGATTATTGTTGGTTTGATTGCAGTTACTTTTGCTTTATTTGGTGTTGAATCACTTGTTAGTTTAACTGCGGGCAGCAATGCGCCTGCTACAGTTAATGGCGAAGAGATTAGTCAACAGGATCTCGTTCAAGGTGTTCAGCTTCAGAAACGCCAAATGCTTTCCCAGATGGGAGAGGATGCAGATCCAGCGTTGCTTGATGATAACTTAATCAGCAACATGGTACTGGAAGGCCTTATAGAGCAGACTGTTCTTGTTCAGTCCGCTAGCGATCAGGGATTAACATTCTCTGACAACATGATTGATCAACTGATTTTGACAACAACAGATTTTCAACAGGATGGGCAGTTTAATCGTGCGCAGTTTGAAGCTGTTTTACGTAATGCCGGTCTGACACCGATGATGTATCGTGATTTGATACGTAAAGACAAGATAACGGAACAGGAACGTGCAGCGTTTATGTTATCTGCTTTTACTCTCCCTTCTGAGTTGACCTCAATCGCTCAATTGGACAGCCAAACACGAGATCTACGATATTTTACACTTCCTGCATCCTCACTTCGTTCATCTTTAAATGTGAGTGATCAAGAAATTGCAGATTACTATGATGAGCATCGTTCAGAGTACTTAACTGATGAGCAGGTTGCTATAGAGTACTTATTACTTGAACGTAGCGCGTTAGAAACTGAAATAACAGTGACGGATGAGCAGTTAGAAAGTGCTTATCAGCTATTAATTGATACCTTTCAAGCACAAGAACTTCGCCACTCTGCGCACATTCTCGTCGCTATCTCAGATGAGCAGGATGATGCTGCTGCAAAAGCTAAGGCTGCTAATATTGCTGAACGTATAGCGGCGGGTGAGGCTTTTGAGGCTATTGCTAAAACTGAATCAGATGACCCTGCGTCCGCTGAAATGGGTGGTGATTTAGGTGTTAATGAGAAAGGTGTATTTTCTGATGAGTTTGATAATGCACTCTTTGCCTTAGAGAAAGGGCAAGTATCATCGCCTGTTAGAACTGAATTTGGTTACCATATTATTAAGCTTATCGATATTGAAGCAACTGAAGTGCCTTCTTTTGAAAAAGCTAAAGCTGATCTTGCAAGTGATCTGCTAAATCAATTATCTGAGGAAGAATATGTAGCTCAGTTAGAGCGCTTAGCTGATATATCTTTCTCTTCTGGTGATTTGGTTGAGCCTTCTGAAGTGCTTGATCTTGAAATTCAAAAGACAGAGCTTTTCTCCCGCACGGGTAGTGAAGATGAAATTACAGCTAACCCTAAAGTCTTGGGCGTCGCCTTTGATGAAGAGCTGATTAAAGATGGGTTGAATAGTACACCTATCGAATTAGATTCTGGCCGGGCCCTAGTGTTACGAGTAGTTCAACATGAGCTACCTCGTGAGAAAACACTTGAAGAAGTTGCTGCCATGATTAAAGAAGCGTTGTTAGATGAAAAGGTAGCGCAAGCTTTAGCGGCTCAAGCGGATGAACTTATCGCTAAACTGAAGCAAGGAGATAGCTTAGAGAATGTCGCTACGGGTGCCACGGTAACGACGCTTGCCGGCGTCACTCGTACTCAACAGGATTTACCGCAAGAGTTACGATCTGCTGTATTTAAATTGCCTAAGCCTGCTGAGAACGCTATGAGCTATGCGGCAGTTGATATGCTAGATGGTAGCAAATCAATCGTAGTGCTTGATAAAGTAACTGAGGCGGATGTTGACCTGAAGCCGGAAGAGATTAGCTATATGAGTATGATGCTGAGTAACCGTAAAGGTCAGCAGGATTACCAAGATTATCTAACTCAACTAAAAGAGAAAGCTGAAGTAGAACGTTTGTAATTTTACTTTAGATAAAAAAACCACCTTCAGGTGGTTTTTTTGTTTAGGCTATCGCTGATTTTTTGCTCGTAGGTTTAACATGCACTAAAGACTGTTTTGAGTTGAGGATCATTGAGCTGGCTGGCCGGTGTAATGGTTTTTCGCTGCCAAGGAACAAAGCCTAAGTACCAGCAGCGCCAGAAGTTAACGCTAGCTTGAGGGTTTTCTTGTAGCAAGGCTTCTAGCGTTTGCACTTTACCAATCTCAATCCCTAAGGCCTCCTTGAATATGTGGTGGACAAACTTTGAGCAAAACTGACGCTTTGAATCGTATTTAAAACCTAAGTGGTAATAAATCCCCATTTTTTCTTCTGCTGCATATTTTAGTTTATCAATCTGCTCTTGATTGAGCCCCTCTTTTACCCGCATAACACTGACTTCGTTATTGGTTGTTCTAGAAAGAAACTTGCGTAAAGGGCAGCGTGTTACTTTAGGGACTGCGCTTTCCAGTACATACCATTGATTATTTTCTTGGACAATAAAGCCCACATGTGAGGTCCAGCTTCCAGTGCCTTTGGCGACTTGGCGATAGAGAAAGCTATCAATCGAGATGAAGATAATATCGCCTTCTTTAACTTTATTAGTGATCTCTTTTTCAAGTTGATCCAGTTGTTGTGTATTCATCTCTGCTATCTCCTGCTACTTACTTAATATTTAAACGTCATCCGTTTTTTGTTGGAGCAAGTATTAATTTTATCTGCCTATAAGGGGATTAAATTTCAACAAGTCGCGTATATTGATACTTTATGGTGCATTTAGCTCTATAGGTTGGGTGCAAATAAAAGGGGGAGGGGTAAAATGCCAACGACTTAACAGCGGTCATTTTAACGAACGGAGTTGGCTAGTTTATTTATGCGCATTTTACTATTGTCTGCTTATGATGCTGATAGTCATGTTTATTGGCGAGAAGGACTGGTCACACACTTATCTGAATATCAATGGACAGTACTTAAGTTACCGGGTCGATACTTTAGCTGGCGAATGAGAGGGAATAGCTTAAGCTGGGCTTTCTCTGAATATGAAACACTCTCCCAGCCGTATGATTTAGTGATCGCTACGTCGATGACCGACTTATCCTCCTTGCGGGGGTTTGTTCCCTCTTTGGCTAATACGCCTACCTTGGTTTATTTTCATGAGAATCAATTTGCTTATCCAAGTTCAGGTAAAGAGTTTAAGAGCGTAGAACCCTGTATTTTGAACTTATATACGGCATTAGCAGCGGATTATTGCTTGTTCAACAGTGAGTATAATCGGAAGACAATGTTAGAAGGCGCGGCAGTTTTACTGGCTAAATTACCTGACCAAGTGCCTTTAGGTTTAATTGAAAGGATTAGGAAGCGCTCCTCAGTGCTGCCTGTCCCTTTGAGTGATGATAGTTTTTTGCCGAGTACTGCTATAAACGGCGAGTTTACTATTACTTGGAATCACCGTTGGGAGTATGACAAAAACCCTCAATTACTCTTAGATAGCATGCGGTTGTTATCTGATTTTGATGTGGATTTTACGCTCAATATTGTTGGTCAGCAGTTTCGGAAGATTCCTAAACAGTTCGATCTACTTAACGCGTTATTGGCTGATAGGATAGGGCATTGGGGCTATATGCAGTCGCGCTCGGCTTATCAGCAGTTGTTACAGCAATCTGATGTGGTTCTATCAACGGCCTTACATGATTATCAAGGTATTGCTGTACTTGAAGGTGCGGCTGCAGGTGCGCTTCCTGTTGTCCCTGATAGGCTCGCTTATACCGAACTGTTCCCTGAAAGCTGTCGCTATAGTGGAGAGGACGAGGCTGAGACGCTTGCGCTTTTTTTAAAGCAATTGATTGATTATAAGAAAGCTGGGAGCGGGCTTGAATGTGTCGATGTCTCTCATTTGAACTGGACGGTAATGGCGGACCATTACCGTCGTATTATTCAGCAGGTTGCATCAGGTAATCTGGTTAATTAAAGGCGGCGAGTATTAAATTTACGACCTTTAATTTTGCCTTTATTTAAGCTCTCTACTGCAGATCGAGCCACTTTAGCATCAACAGCAACGTAAGCGACATAATCTAGTACGTTAATCTTACCGACTTGGCTGCCATCAATACCGGCATCACCGGTCAGAGCACCGAGAATATCGCCTGGGCGTACTTTGTCTTTTTTACCGCCCGCAATAGAAAGTGTCGTCATGGGAGGCTTGCTAGGAACAAAGTCTGCTTTGGCGGTAGGTAAAGGCGTCACACTGAATTCAGTCTTTAGATATGTCTCAATTGCCGCTACTTTATAGGCTTCTGATGGCTGATAAAGGTTGAGGGCGATCCCCTGTTTTCCTGCACGACCAGTACGGCCAATACGATGGGTGTGTACCTCAGCATCGCGGGTGATGTCATAGTTTATTACACAGGGTAACTCGTCAATATCAAGGCCA
This sequence comes from Neptuniibacter sp. 1_MG-2023, assembly GCF_030547185.1. Lineage (GTDB taxonomy): Bacteria > Pseudomonadota > Gammaproteobacteria > Pseudomonadales > Balneatricaceae > Neptuniibacter. Next base: position 55,214 of record NZ_JAUOQR010000001.1, on the reverse strand, counting down.
CGTGCGGCCACATCCGTTGCAATCAAGAATGAACAGCTGCGATTGGCAAACTGCATAAGCACTTGGTCACGCTCTCGTTGTTCCAAATCGCCGTGGATCGCTCTAGCGCTATAGCCCATCGCTTTTAGGTGTTGTTGAACATCGTTACAGGTTTGCTTCATATTACAGAAAATTACTGCAAACTCAGGTTGATAGTTACTGATAATATCTGTCAGATTATTGAGTTTATTTTCTTTGTTAATCTCAAAGAAATATTGCTCAATTTGGTTTTGGCTATGGGTTGATTCAACTTCAACTGTCACAGGGTCTACTAGAATATCAGCGCTAAGTTTAGCGATTGATTTAGGGTAGGTCGCAGAGAAGAGTAGTGTTTGGCGCTTTTTGGGTGCATGGGAGATGATATCCCTAATATCGTCTGCAAAGCCCATATCGAGCATACGGTCGGCTTCATCTAAGACAACTGTATGGACTTGCTCTAAGCGTAAGGTTTTCTTGCGAAGGTGATCTTTGATGCGTCCTGGCGTGCCTACAACAATGTGAGCACCATGCTCTAAAGAGCCAATCTGTGGCCCGATAGACTGCCCGCCACATAAAGTTAAAATCTTCACATTCTCTGTAAAGCGTGCAAGTTTACGCAACTCGTTAGCGACTTGGGTGGCAAGCTCACGGGTAGGGCAAAGCACTAGTGATTGTGTGGCAAAGTTCTTTGTCTTGAGTTTTAGTAGCGTGCCAATACCGAAAACAGCTGTTTTACCACTGCCAGTCTTGGCTTTGGCTATTAGATCCTTACCGGCAAGAAGTTCTGGTAGTGCTTGCTCTTGAATTGCGGTCATATGTTGATAACCCAAGCTATCTAAGTTGGCAAGCATCGATTGGGGCAGGTCTAAACTGGAGAAAGGGGTATTGGACACAGTAAGCTCATTTGGAAAGAATTAAAGATAAGTGGATTATAAATCAAATTCGTCTGCTTCGGAGAAAAAAGCGTCGTAAATCGTCTTTAAGGACAGAATTATTTATAAAGCTTGAGGTGAAAAAGGGATAGCTTAGAAGATTCATTATTTTCCGGCTCCTTTTCAAGAAGTCAGTATTTTTTTTGCGTATACTCGTGTCTGCATTTAACGATGATTTGGTAGAAAAGATGAAGACTCGATATGACGTTGTGATAGTAGGCGGTGGCATGGTTGGTGCGACAATCGCTTGTGCCTTAGGTGGTAGTAATCTATCTGTGGCGGTTCTTGAAAATCACTACCCTGCGGAGTTTGATAGTGAGCAGCCACACGATCTACGTGTTTCAGCTATTAGTGTAGCGTCTCAAAATATCTTACAGAAGGTTGGAGTCTGGGAAGGTATATTATCGCGCCGTAGTTGTCCTTATCGTCGTATGAAAGTGTGGGAGGCGAGTGAAGAGAAGGCTGCTACAGAGTTCGTTTCAGATCATATTGGCTGTGATTACCTAGGCCATATTGTAGAAAATCGTATCATTCAATTAGCTTTGCTAGAGCGTTTGCAGCAGTTTGATAATATCGACCTTATCTGCCCTGCAGGTATTCAGGAGATTGATTACTCTCCTGGTAGCAGCATCATTCGTTTAGATAATGATCGGGAAATTATAGCAAGGCTTCTGGTTGCGGCCGATGGTGGTGAGTCAAAGGTACGTTCAGCGGCAGGTATTGGCGTTAATAAGTGGGATTATGAGCAAAGTGCATTAGTTGCCTCAGTTACAACCCACTATCCGCAACAAGATATCACTTGGCAGCAATTTACTCCTACTGGACCTTTAGCGTTTCTACCATTGTCTGGCAATCACGCATCTCTGGTTTGGTATAACACCCCAGATGAGATAAAACGGTTAATGGCATTGCCTGATGATCGCTTTATGGCTGAATTAACATCGGTCTTTCCTGACTGTTTAGGGAATATAGATCAACTCTTAGGACGTGGTGCTTTTCCATTAAGACGACAGCACGCACAGCAGTATGTACTTGAAGGTGTTGCCTTAGCAGGTGATGCTGCCCATATGATCCACCCGCTTGCAGGCCAGGGCGTTAACATAGGTTTGTTAGACGCTGCTGCACTCGCTGAAACACTGCTTGTTGCTGCTAAGACGGGTGAAGATATCACTGAACTAGAGGTATTGAATGATTACGAAAAACAACGCCGTCAACATAACCTTATTATGATGCAAACCATGGATCTGTTTTATCGTGTCTTTAGTAACCAAAGCGGTCCATTAAAACTACTGCGTAATCTAGGTTTAGGTATTGCGGGTAAAGTGAGTCCTGCTCGAAATAAAGTGATGCGCTTTGCTATGGGGCTTGAAGGGCCATTGCCTGCTTTGGCGCGATCAGAAAATACCCGATCGTAACAAACTCTGTATGCTTAGTATCATTGTTTGTTCTACTAATTCAAACAGTATACAATTCTTGGCTACTTCAACAAGGACTCGTTGTCGCCCGTTATGGAATCACAGGCAGATACCTCTATAGATAGCGGCTTGCAATCATTAATTGCAATCTCTCGTTTTCATCAGCTACCGGCCGAAGCGCCACAAATACAGCATCAGTTCGGAGTGCCGGGGGAGGCTTTTGGAACTACGGAAATTCTTCGTGCGGCTAAATCCTTAGGTTTCAAAACTCGCTTATCGTCGCTGACCTTTTCTAAATTGAATAACGCTGTTTTGCCGGCCATTTTAGTGTCCAACGCAGGAGAGTATTTTGTCCTCGCTAAATGTTGCTCATGCATCAGAGGTTAACTATTCGGTTGACCTGTCAGACATAGAGAATGGTGAAGAAGGTCCACAGCCACCTGAAAGCAAAGTCCTTGTTCTTTTCCCCGATAAACAGAAGCCGGAGCAGTTAAGTGAATCAGAGCTCTCTGAAATGTGGTCTGGCGATACCATTCTTATTAGTAAGCGAGAAGGCATATTAACTAGCTTCAAAGAATTCGATATAAAATGGTTTATCCCTGCTTTATTAAAATACAAAAAGTTTTTTGTTGAAGTTTTTGTTATCTCTTTTTTCTTACAACTTTTTGCCTTAGCTACTCCGCTATTTTTTCAAGTAATCATGGACAAAGTACTGGTACATCGTGGTTTTACCACGTTGGATGTGCTCGCATTTGGCTTTGTTGCCATTGCTGTATTCGATGCCATACTGGGTGGTTTGAGAAATTATGTTTTCTCTCATACCACCAACCGAGTCGATGTCGAACTAGGCGCTCGGTTATTTAACCACCTTGTTTCACTCCCGCTTGCTTATTTTGAATCGCGACAAGTGGGGCAAAGTGTCGCGCGTGTTCGGGAACTTGATACGATCCGTAACTTTATAACGGGTACAGCATTAACGCTGGTTATCGATCTATTTTTTACCATCGTCTTTTTTGCTGTGATGTGGTTTTACAGCCCAACCCTCACAATAATTGTTTTACTTACGATCCCTTTTTATATAGCACTTTCTATCTTTATTACACCCATTTTACGTCACCGATTAGATGAAAAGTTTAAGCACGGCGCTGAGAATCAGGCGTTTCTCGTAGAAGCGGTAACTGGTGTGGAGACTTTAAAGTCAATGTCGGTTGAGCCGCAAATGCAACGTAAATGGGAAGATCAGCTTTCTAAATATGTAACCGCCTCATTCCGAACCCAGAATTTAAATAACGTGGCTAATCAAATAGCCGGTTTTATCAGTAAGATAACCACCGTTCTGATTATTTGGTACGGCGCACATCTTGTCATTGATGGGCAATTAACCGTCGGTCAATTAGTGGCGTTTAATATGATTGCGGGAAGAGTATCTGGGCCTATCCTTAAGCTTGTGCAGCTATGGCAGGATTTTCAACAAGCAGGAATTTCTGTTAAACGGTTAGGGGATATCCTCAATACTCCAACGGAACCCGGTTATAACCCTAATCGAAGCACGCTACCTAAGCTGGAAGGCAAGGTTACATTTGAACATCTAAATTTCCGCTATCGCCCTGATGGCCCACGTATTCTGAATGAAATATCTTTGAACGTACAACCGGGGGAAGTGATCGGTATTGTTGGTCGCTCAGGTTCAGGAAAAAGCACTCTCACCAAGCTAATTCAACGGATGTATGTCCCTGAAGCTGGCAGAGTACTGATAGATGGTGTGGACCTCGCGATGGTTGATACTGCGTGGCTACGTCGCAATATAGGTGTGGTGCTACAAGAAAACTTTCTATTCAACCGTAGCATTCGAGAGAACATCGCTTTGGCAAACCCCGGCCTTCCGATGGAAGCCGTGGTTCAAGCAGCAAAACTTGCAGGTGCACATGAGTTTATTCTGGAACTGCCTGAAGGCTATGATAATTCAGTCGGTGAGCATGGCTGTAACTTATCAGGTGGTCAACGCCAACGTATCGCTATAGCCCGTGCGCTGATTACTAATCCACGTATCTTGTTATTTGACGAAGCAACCAGTGCCTTAGACTATGAATCTGAACGCATTATTCAGCAAAATATGCACGCCATCTGTCATAACCGTACAGTATTTATCATTGCCCACCGTTTAAGCACGGTACGCCAATGCGACCGAATCATTGTGATAGATAAGGGACGAATTGTAGAAACCGGCAATCATGATGAGTTAATAAAACAGCAGGGCTATTATCACCAACTTCATAGTATGCAAAATGGTGTGGGTAAACCTTTACGGCCAGTAAAAAATGGCAGTGATCAGGTGATCACTTAGATAGTGATACGGCTAGTAACTGCAACTAAACAAGGAATTGTTTTAAACAATGGAAGTTATCACTAAAATTCTTAAACATTGGCAGGAACGTGACAGGATGGGAGATAGCGATTTAGCCCGTCAAGAGTTAGCTTTCTTACCTGCTGCACTTGAGATAAAAGAGAAGCCACCTCACCCTATTAGTCGAGTGACGGCCTATGTGCTGCTAGCCTTATTTACTATAGGTCTTGTATGGGCTTGTGTTGGGGAAGTAGATATTGTTGCCACCGCCGAAGGTAAAATCATTCCCTCCGGACAAGTCAAATTAATACAGCCCTTTGAGCGAGCGGTAGTCTCCACCATTTTGGTGCAAGATGGGCAGCTAGTAAAAGCGGGACAGCCGCTTGTTGAATTGGATCGTGGGCAGACTGGGGCCAATCAAAAACGCTTAGAGCAAGAGATCATGCAAAACCGTTTGAATATGCAGCGCTTAAGTTACTTCAAACAGCACCTAGATCTACAGGCCATTCAACACCGCTCTTTAGACGACAGTCAGACTAAATCACTATCAGAACCACAACGTGCATTAAGTACTGATACATTAACTTGGCCGGATGCGAGCGATTACCAAAAGCTGCAGCAAACACTGCTCCTTCAGCAACAGAAAGAAAGTTTTGATGCAGAGCAATCAAGACTTTTTCAATTGATTATCGATAAAGAGGCAGAACAACAGGTCAACATAGCACTGACTAATAAGCTCAAAGGCACCTTGCCGCTGATCACTCAGCGGGTCAGTGCATTAAAAAAACTCATGCAGCAAAAGATGGCTGCTCGGGTTCAATACTTAGAGCTTGAACAGCTCAGAATTGAACAGCAACAAGACCTGCTCGGCGCCAAAGCACGAAACCGCCAGTTGAAAGCGCAATTGGATGAATTAGAGCAGCAAAACCAAGCCTTAATCGCCCGCACCCGAAGTGAAAACCTACAGGAACTCTTACAAACCGATAGAGAGTACCTAAGTCTCAGTCAGGAGCTTAATAAAGCCAATGACCTGAATAAAAAGCAGATCCTCACATCCCCTGTGAATGGGGTCGTTCAGGAGCTGGCAATTCATACCATTGGTGGCGTAGTCACCGAAGCACAAACATTAATGAAAATAGTCCCAGAGAATCAGCAGTTAGAAGTAGAAGCTTGGTTAGAGAATAAAGATATCGGCTTTGTCACGACCAACCAAACAGTCGAAGTAAAAATTCATACATTCAACTTTACCAAATACGGCATTATCGATGGGCATGTCGAAACGATCTCAAGCGATGCCACTGTAGATGAAAAGCGCGGGCTTATTTATAAAGCCAAAGTTTTATTAGCAAAGAATAGTTTAATGGTAGATGGGCGAGAGGTTCAATTAGTACCGGGAATGGGTGTGAGTGCAGAGATTAAGATAGGTAAGCGGTTGTTGATTGAATATATAACTGCGCCGTTGCTTAGGTATAAGAGTGAGAGTTTAGATGAAAGATAAAACAACAAATATCTCTTTATTAGTAAGCATATTACTCCTTTCAACGGCTATTAGAGCGGAGGATGCGAGTGAGGTGGTTCAACAATCTACTCATCCGTCTAAAACTGGAGAATCGATTGTTTATACCATCCAAGGTAAAAAGGACCCAAGGTTAAAAGCTACGTTTTTAGCATCTTATATAAGTACAAGCAGATCAGAGGCCTGTTCATATAAACAAGCCACGACTGCTAGTCGTAAAGTACGAATAGCGGATAAAGCTTATCCGGTAACAGAAGAAAACTATCGCATTAAAATCCCTATTTTTCTGGAAGAAAGCGAAACTGAATGCGGTTATCGGTTTTCTCGAATTGAGTTGGTATTGCAACGAAATTACGACAACAGCTTATATTCAAAACATATTGTTTTGGATAGAACACCGAAAGCCCGTGCGATTTATCGAGGCAGTCGAGGAGGTTTTATGGGCGTAACTGGCCCTAAGCATCCAGCGAAACTGACCACATCTAAAAAGTATTTTAGAGTCGCGACTGAGACTAATTATATCTGTATGACTTGGTTCTACTCGACACGTGGGCGTAGTGGGCTTGTCTGTCGTATGCAGATAAAAAATGGTGAAGGTAAGAATAAATTCATTCCTACTAACCCCCAAAAAACAGTTGTGACTCATCCGGAATTTGGTACTGATCAGATTAAAAGTGAATTCTTGACCATCAATATGATTGCGGATGACGAAAACAGTAAATTAGCTAACGGGAAAGAGGTACTGCCTGATTATTTCAGGACTTTGCCAAAGCCAGAGCCTTCTCCCTGGCAGAAAATAAAGAATGAAATTACTACCTATTTTAACTGAATAATAAAAAGTTAAGGATGACTCATGAGTGACGTTATACGTATAGGCGCTTTTTTTGACGGTACCGGCAACAATATTTGGAATGATGAAAAGATAGGTGATGGTAGTCAAACGAATGTTGCAAAACTGTACAGCCTTTATGAAGATCAAGATTATGAAGTGCTTTATGAAGAGGGAGTAGGTACTGAGAAATACAGAGGAGACGTCCCTGATCCGCTGACGTTTGATGATACAGAGATAAAAGCCATTATTAATGGTGATATACAAAAGGATGAAAAGTATGATGCTTTTCCCGAAATGGCTTTTGGTACCACAGCAAAAAGCCATGTGGAGGATATGCTCGTAAAAATTTCTAATGTCATTGAACAGCACCCCGACAAAGAAATTGTATTTGATGCTCCAACGGGCGCCGGAGAAGTGATCCCTCAGAATGTGAAGGACCAGTTACAGCCTGTGTTGGCTGCAAGCTGGCAATCTACTAGTTGAAAGGTATGTAGGCTCTGAGTAAAACCCCGTAATTACGGGGTTTTTTATTCCTACTTAGCAGCAATGATAGTACGTTGGTAAGACGATGGTTTTAAATTTAGGGGAAAGGTCAATTGCTACAGGTAGAAAGGCACAAAAAAAGCCGGTCAGGGCGACCGGCAAAGGATATAGGCTGAATTAACCAGCCAGAGTAGAGAGGTGGGATCGTAACGTGATCCCGAACGATCTATTCTTTCGCTGCTGCTTTTGGCGCTGCAGGTTTACGCTTTGCAGGTGCTCTTTTCGCAGGAGCTTTCTTTGCTGGGGCTGCTGCAGCAGGCTCGGCTTTAGTTTTAGGTACTACAGTTTCAGGTACTACAGCTGCGGTAGCTTCAGATATAGCGTTTGTTGTGGCTTCTGTTGCTTCCGTTATAAATTTATTGAAATCAGATACGTAAGGCATTTCGCCGATTTCAGAAAGACTCTTTTCTACGATTCCAGAGATCTCTTCTTTTGCTGTAGTTAATGCAGCAAGTTCTTTTTCAGCGACTGAAGTCATTTTTACTTCTAAGTTTTTGAAAAATTGAACCTGAAGCTCAATAGCGTCTTTAGCATCTTTAACTTCTGAAAGTGCTTTTAGCTGAGCAACGCTTGAATCAACAAAGTCTGTTACGTATTCAGACTGAAGGGAAAACAAAGTTTCCAACGCTTTTTTATTTACTTCAGCAACATCAATCGCTGGTTGCATTTTTTCCTGGACGTCTTTCATCAGATCATCATACATGTTCAATTCCTCTGAGAATCAAAAATTAACTTTGTGCGTTGCAGCATTTGTATTCAATATAGTGATTAATAAATAACCTGTCAAATATTTTTTTGTGCAATGCACAAAAAAAGACTGTTTTTTGCTCTTTCTATTTTTATCTCTTTATAAACAATTAGATAGGTAATTCAAGGTGCTTTTCTGTGGGGGGTGATTGGTTGCTATAATGGCTATTAGCGCCCCTCTTAGACCTTAGTTTATTAAAGAGAGGCGAAGAATTATGCCTACTTAAGCTGTTCAAGGTTGTTCATCGTGGCTAATAGTCATTACAATCAATCAATAGGGTAGAGTTTGCTGTGTTTATTGCGTCAAAGCAGGATGCTTTACCGGTTTTAAGCTTGTCAGTAACGGGATCAATTTTTTTCATGACAATTATTCAGACTGCTCCAACCCCGCATAAGACTTTCGAATTTATCCGTACAGAAATAATAGAATCACTCGGGATTGATGTTACAGAGTATCGTCATACCAAAACGGGGCTTGCGCATTACCATATAGCAGCTGACCATACTGAAAATGTTTTCTTAGTTGGCTTGCGTACAGTTCCAGAAGATTCTAAAGGTGTTGCACACATCTTGGAGCATACCGCTTTGTGTGGCAGTGAGCGTTTTCCTGTACGTGACCCATTTTTTATGATGACACGGCGCTCTCTAAATACTTTTATGAATGCTATGACGAGTAGTGACTGGACGGCTTATCCTTTTGCAAGTCAAAACCGTAAAGACTTTTATAATCTATTAGATGTATACCTTGATGCTGTTTTCTTTAGTCGCTTAGATCAATTGGATTTTGAGCAAGAGGGGCATCGTGTCGAGTTTTCTGAACCTAACAATGCTGAATCGAATTTAGAATATAAAGGTGTTGTGTTTAATGAGATGAAAGGGGCGATGAGCTCGCCGGTTTCTCGTTTATGGCAATCAGTGACAAAATACCTATTTCCGACCACGACCTATCATCATAACAGTGGGGGAGAGCCGGAAAGTATCCCTGATCTTACTTATGATGAACTGCTAGCATTCTATAAAACCCATTACCACCCGAGTAATGCGGTTATCATGACCTTTGGTGATATTCCAGCTGCGGATCTACAGGCTGTTATTGAAGATAAGGCGCTCTCTCGGTTTGAAAAACTAGATGAGACGATTGAGATACATGATGAAAAACGTTATTTCTCACCCTTACGTGTAGAAGAGGGGTATGAGTTAGATCAAGAGGATACAACAGGTAAAACGCATCATGTTCTGGCTTGGTTATTAGGTCAGTCCAATGACTTGGAAGCGCAGCTGAAAGCGCATCTTATGTCTAGAGTGCTTTTAGATAATAGCGCTTCTCCTTTGCGCTTTGCTCTAGAAACAACGGATCTGGGCAGTGCCCCTTCACCCTTATGCGGTTTAGAAGACTCTAATCGTGAAATGAGTTTTATGTGTGGTCTAGAAGGCAGTGAGCCGCAAGATGCAGATGCGTTTGAAGCTTTAGTCTTAAATGTATTAGCTGAAGTTGCAGAGAACGGTGTGCCGATCGCAATGTTGGAAGCTCAGTTGCATCAGTTGGAGCTTCATCAAAGAGAGATTAATGGTGATGGCTATCCTTATGGTATGAGCTTGTTAATGGCTTCTTTAGGCGCAGCTATCAATCGTGGTGATCCAATCGCTTTACTTAATCTTGATCCAGTTTTAGATAAGCTTCGTGAAGAGATTAAAGATCCTAATTTCATTAAAGGAATGGTTAAAGATCTATTAGACAATCCGCACCGTGTACGTTTAACCTTGCGCCCTGATAATCAATTGGCTGTGAAACGAGATTCGGCTGAAAAAGCGCAGCTTAATAAGATTAAAGCGAGCCTAAGTGAGGCTGAAAAACAGCAAATTATTGATCGTGCTGCTGCCCTTGAAGCAAGACAGAATCATGAAGATGATGAGTCTATTTTGCCTAAAGTTACATTAGCGGATGTACCTGATGATATGTCAGTGCCTGAACCGACAGATGTAGCCTCTAAATTACCTTATGTGCGCTTTGATAGAGCAACGAACGGGTTAGTTTATCAACAGGTGATTATTCAACTTCCTGCGTTAGATCAGGAGGAGCAGCATCTATTACCTTTATACAGCCATCTGCTTACAGAGCTGGGTTGTGGTGAACGTAGTTATCAAGAAAACCAGCAGTATCAAACAGAAGTAACGGGTGGAATTCATGCTTTTGCATCTGTGCGAGGTATGCCTGACGACGAACAAAATGTGAACGGCTATTTTACCTTATCAGGTAAAGCGCTTGTTTCTAAACAGACGCAGCTGACTGATCTTCTGAAAGAGACTTTAGCTTGCGCTCGATTTGATGAGTTAGCACGAATTAAAGAGGTCGTGTCACAGCAGCGAACACGTAAAGAACAAGGCATTACCGGCCATGGACATGCTTTAGCGATGATGGCTGCTACCTCTAAAATGAGTCCCGCTGCGGCGCTTGCCCAAGCAACAAAAGGACTTGAGTCTATACTTTTTTACAAGACCCTAGATGATGACTTAAAACAGGAGTCTGCACTTAAGTCTCTTGCTGAACGCTTAGAGCAGTTACATCAAAAAATTGCACAAGCACCAAAGCAGTTTTTAATGGTGGCTGAAGAGGAGCATCAAAATCAGCTGCAAGACTATTTAGAAAGTAGCTGGCAGTCATTAGCTGATGAACCTACTGAGCTGTTTAGTTTGCCAGCCTTGAGAGAGAAGGTTAAGCAGGCCTGGGTGACGAGTACACAAGTTAGCTTTTGTGCAAAAGCTTTTGCTACAGTGCCCGTTGAGCACCCCGATGCAGCTGCGTTGACTGTACTCGGTGACTTTTTACGCAATGGCTTTTTACATAGAGCTATTCGTGAGCGTGGTGGTGCTTATGGTTCGGGTGCAGGTCAGGATTCCGGAGATGCCGCTTTTAGGTTTTTCTCATACCGTGATCCTCGTTTAACCGAAACCTTGGATGATTTTGATGCTTCAATAAAATGGCTGTTAGACAGTGAACACGATGAGCAGCGACTGGAAGAAGCGATTCTAGGTGTGGTTAGTTCTATCGATAAGCCCGGCTCTCCAGCCGGAGAAGCTAAGCAGGCCTACCATAGTAGTTTGTTTGGTCGTACGCCAGAACAGCGCCGTAAAGTGCGCTCACGCATATTGCAGGTGACTATTGATGATCTGCAACGTGTTGCAGAAACCTATTTGCTAAATGCTGAAGCAAGTGTAGCGGTTGTTACTAGCCAAGCCCAGGCAGAGACGCTTGGATCTGACTTTGAGATCATCGAGGTTTAACGGCGCGGCGTAAGTGCCATATTGATAAATTAAGTGGCTGACGCTCGTTAAGTGATTACATTACCTACAGCCCCTAAATACAGGGGCTTTTTTGTTTGGCCATATATATGTCTACCAATCCGCTTTATCGTGGAGCGCTACTGATTATCCTGTCGGAGTTTTTTTTAGTGCTCTCAGGGATGCTCATTAAACAATTAAGTGGTGAGTTACCAACCGAAGTAATTGTCCTTGCGCGTAACCTTTTTGCATTGTTACTTTTACTTCCTTGGTTATATAGTGTCGGTCTACGTCGCATTTATACTCAAAATGTACATTTACATTTTGCCCGTGCAGCAGTCGGCGTTACCGCAATGATGTGTTTGTATTATGCATGGGGAAATTTACCTTTGGCCGAAGCTGCCCTTATCAAACAAACCGCGCCTTTCTTTGTGCCTTTGATTGCTTTTTTCTGGCTAGGGGAGCGTATTGGTAACAGGGTTAAAATTGCTATTTTTATTGGTTTTTGCGGTGTCTTTCTTATTTTAAATCCTACCGACCAAACGATTAATATCGCTGTGTTAATTGCCCTGTTTGGTGCCATGTTAGGCGCATTGGCAAAAGTGATTGTCCGCCGGATGAGTATCAGTGAATCTCCGCAGCAGGTTGTTTTCTATTTTGCATTTTTTAGTACAGTGTTGGCGTTTGTTCCTGCGATGCTTAATTGGGTAACGCCCTCATTGGCCGCTTGTGGGTGGCTCCTTTGTGTTGCTATAACCTCAACCATTGCCCAGTTATTATTGAGTAAAGGCTACGGATTAGCGCCCGCTGGTCAGTTAGGGCCTTATACATACTCATCGGTTGTGTTCGCAGCTCTCTTTGGTTGGCTGTTTTGGCAAGAGGTGCTTGATCTAAATAGCATTATTGGTGTCGTTTTAATTATTAGCGCAGGTGTTCTTTCAGCGGTTTCTCGCAAAAATAAACAATCAAAAGCGGATAATTGAACAGAGAATGCTCAATTTTTTTGAAGAGATTAATTATTTTATCTAGATGTAAATAAAGTGCTTGTAATCCTCTGTGGGAGTGGTACTACTGTAAGTGTAGAGGGGATGTTGAAAAGCAGTTTAATTGAGTCCCCTAATAGCAACATTGCATTAAGGATTTACATATGAACATTAAAATCACTCACCGCAATGCTAAAGTTTCTGACAATATGAAAGATAAAGTAGAAGCGTGGCTAAACAACAGTCAGGAGCGTTATGAAGTTATTACTAGCGCCCATGTTATTTTGGAAAAAAATGATCGAGAGGAGTTAGCAGAAGCGACTATTCATATTGCGGGCAAAGATATATTTGCTAAAGCGAGCGCTGATAATTTATATGCAGCACTTGATACTCTAGCGGATAAAATTGATCGCCAGCTAGATAAAATTCATCAGAAAAATGTTAACAAGAAAGGTGTGCAGAAACCTGCAACAGAGTCTGCTGACGCCGAAACTTTTGATGAAGATTATGATGAAGAAGAGATGACACTCGTTCAATAAGATCAGTTATCTAGAGAGAATGCCCAGCTTAAGCTGGGCATTTTTGTATCTAGATCTAAATTTAAAGTGCTTAGAAAATCCTTTATTGTATTCCCTAGCTATTGTGACTTTGTAAGCTTTATATAAGGGCTTAATTTTGAAATCCACACATAGTTATTTATGAAGGTGTTTTGCCGTGAATTCAATCTCGTCTGATATTAAAGTGTTAAGTGTAAAAGCAGATGAATGGGATATTGTTTATCCTATGTGGGAACACTTAATCTGTGAACTACCGAGTTATCACTTCAATCCCTTTGGCAAACCGCTATTGGATGAACAGAGAGTTCATCTTAAAAGCACATTACAGGGGTGTTTAGCTAAAGATGAGGCCGAAGTGTGTGTTGCTGTTAATAAAAATAATGAAATATGCGGCACGATAGCCGTTATTCAAAACACGCAGCGGGGATATGATCAACCAGAGAGCGGGGTTCTTTTTAATCTTTGGGTTAATCCTCTCATGCGCCGCCATCAAATTGGTACCGCCTTGGTTAAGTACGCAAAGGAGTGGTTGCTGGCACAGGGAGCGACCTCTGTGCAAGTTGGTTGGCATCCTGATAATAGTATCGCTGCTTCTTTTTGGCTCAAGCAGGGATTTCGTCAGTATGAATGTATTGCGGCCACTTTTTTGAATTGAGCAGCACTAATTTGTGAGACTCTAGGTAAATAAGCTTATGTATATACATTGGTATGCTTTGCGAATGCAAGTTATGGGCTATGTATATCAGCTGTGTGTGTGAAATCAAAAAAAATCATTTTTTTGTCAATTAATTGCCAAATTGTCACAAAACTGTAATTACTCAGCGTAACAAATCCGTCATAATTCGCGCGCCTGAGCATTTTGTTTTTTCTGCTCAAAAATGTTTTTTCGACTCATTAGGGTGCGTTGTATGGTCTCCACCAATAATCCATTTTTGCAGATGTTTGCGCGTTCGCCGTTCAAACCTATGCAGGAACACATCGCTAAAGCGCAAGAATGTGCGATAGAGCTAATTCCTTTTTTTGAAGCTGTAATGGCTGATGATTGGGAAGAGGCTAAAAAAATTCAAAGAAAGATCGCCATACTTGAAGGCGATGCTGATGCAATGAAAAAAGAGATTCGCCAGAATCTACCGAAAAGCATTTTCCTACCGGTGCCTCGCACAGATCTATTAGAAGTTTTAAGAATGCAGGACAAGATTGCTAATAGGGCTAAAGATATCTCAGGCCTAATGCTTGGCCGAGAAATGTCTGTTCCTGCAATTATACAGTCGGATATGACGGAGTATGTTCGAGTTGCGCTTGAAACATCAGATCAGGCACTAACAGCACTTAATGAACTTGATGAACTGGTCAATAGCGGTTTTGGTGGCCATGAAATCAATGTGATTGAGAAGATGTTAGATCAATTAGATGCGTTGGAGCACCGTACTGATGAGCACGAGAGAGATATTCGTGCAAAGTTATTCAGTGTTGAGAAAGAGTTACCGCCAATTGATGTCATGTTTTTATATCAGGTGATTACTTTGATAGGTGATCTAGCTGATCGTGCTCAACAAGTCGGTAGCCGCTTGCAGCTACTCGTCGCTCGTTAATTCGGTAGGTTATTAGAATGGAAATTATTGCTCAGTACGGCGACATAATCGTTATTCTTGCATGCGTATTTGGTTTCTTTATGGCTTGGGGTGTTGGTGCAAATGATGTTGCCAATGCAATGGGTACTTCGGTAGGTTCAAGGGCGTTAACACTTAAACAAGCGATTATGATCGCGATTATGTTTGAGTTTTTGGGTGCTTATTTAGCCGGTGGCGCCGTTACGGCAACAATTCGTAAAGGTATTATCGACCCCGGTCTATTAGCAGGAACACCCGAGTTACTGGTGTTTGGTATGCTTTCAGCGCTTTTAGCTGCGGGTATCTGGTTACTGGTTGCAACGCATTTTGGCTGGCCCGTTTCCACAACCCATTCGATTGTAGGTGCCATCGTTGGTTTTGCTGCAGTGGGTATCTCTGTTGATGCGGTTAACTGGGGTAAGGTCACTAAGATTGTCGCAAGTTGGGTTGTTTCACCGGTTACCGCGGGTTTGATTGCCTTCTTCCTGTTTAGGAGTGTGCAACGCTTAGTTCTAGATACAAAAGATCCTTTTACAAATGCTAAAAAATATATCCCTTTTTATACTTTCCTAGTCGGATTTATGGTCTCTATGGTGACCTTCACTAAAGGCCTGAAACATGTAGGGCTTGATTTTAGTTGGACTGAGAGCGCGCTGGCATCATTAGGTATTGGGGTTGTCGTGATGTTAATCGGCATACAGATGCAGAAAAACATTCAACCTGACCCAGAAGCTGATCGTGACCATCACTTTGCGAGTGTTGAGAAGCTGTTTGGTATTTTGATGATGTTTACGGCCTGTGCTATGGCATTTGCTCATGGTTCTAATGATGTTGCCAATGCGGTTGGTCCTTTGGCTGCGGTCGTTGGGGTTGTTGCTGCAGGGGGGGAGGTGGCACAGAAAACGGCCATGCCTGTATGGATCTTGCTATTGGGTGGTGCAGGTATTGTTGCAGGGCTAATTATGTATGGCCATAAGGTTATTGCAACAGTCGGTAGTAATATCACTGAATTAACGCCAAGTCGTGGTTTTGCTGCCACTCTAGCAGCTGCAACAACCGTTGTATTCGCTTCAGGTACGGGATTGCCTATCTCAACTACGCATACTTTAGTAGGGGCTGTTTTAGGTGTTGGTTTAGCGCGAGGTATGGCCGCGTTAAATATGCGGATTGTAGGTACGATCTTTGTGTCTTGGGTTGTTACACTTCCCGCAGGCGCTGCTTTGGCTATTATGTTCTTCTTTATGTTTAAAGGTATATTTAGCTAAAGGTATAACCAGATTTAATAAAGCCCTGTAACTTAGTCGCTACAGGGCTTTTTTTTGATTAAGGTTTGAAAAAAAAGATCACAAAAAGATCATATTAATGTAAAATTTGTGCCCAATTTTTTCTTTGGCTAGATCCAAAGTCCAACCAGTAATATTCGGAAAAACGATGCATACAGTTGAGAAGATCGGCGGAACTTCAATGAGCCGCTTTGAGGAGTTGATGGACACTATTCTGGTGGGTAAACGCACAGCACCAGAGGAACTGTATAACCGAATTTTTGTTGTGTCTGCGTATGGAGGGATTACCAATTACCTTCTAGAGCATAAAAAAACAGGTGAACCTGGGGTTTATGCACGGTTCGCTAATGCTGAGTCTGAACAAGCTTGGGTTGATGAGCTAAATAAAGTTCAAGCGCGTATGGAAGAGATTAATGCTGAACTTTTTACCGATGCAGAGTTTGAGCGTAATGCCGCTGATAGCTTTGTAATCGAGCGTCTTAATGATGTTCGTGATTGTATGAAAAGCTTACATCACTTGTGTACCTATGGGCATTTTCAGTTAGAAGAACACTTGATGAAAGTGCGTGAGATGCTGGCCTCAATCGGTGAGGCTCACAGCGCATATAATTCGGTACTTGCCTTGCGAAAAGCAGGTATTAATGCACGTTTTGTTGATCTCACCGGTTGGCATATGGATCAGCCTCTTCCTTTTGAAGAGATGATTCAGCAGCAGTTTTCAGATGTTGATATTGCAAGTGAAATGTTGATAGCGACAGGTTATACGCATTGCGAAGAAGGGTTAATGAAAACCTTTGATCGTGGTTACAGTGAGATGACGTTTAGTATGATCGCTACAGTAACTGGTGCGAACGAAGCGATTATTCATAAAGAGTATCATCTAAGTTCGGCGGACCCTATGTTGGTTGGGCCTGACAATGTGATGACTATAGGTGCAACTAACTATGATGTGGCTGATCAGTTATCGAATCTAGGTATGGAGGCGATTCACCCTAAAGCGGCCAAAGGTCTACGCCGTAATGGCGTAAAATTGCGTATTAAAAATGCATTTGAGCCTGAACATGAAGGGACAATAATTAGCCAGGAATATCATAGCGATACACCTCGTGTTGAGATTGTTGCTGGGCGTAAAGATGTTTTTGGCATTGAAATATTTGACCAAGAGATGTTGGGTGATGCTGCTTATGATATTGAGATATCTAAACTGCTTTCACAACTGAAGCTTTATGTGATTAATAAAGATGCCGATGCTAACAGTATTACCTATTATGTAGGTGGCTCTCGTAAAATGGTTAATCGTGCCACACGTCTTATGGAAGAGATGTATCCCGAAGGTCAGATTCGCTTACATAATTTGGCTATAGTGTCTGCTATAGGCTCTCATATGAAAGTAAAAGGTATTTTGGCTCGTACTGTTAGTGCATTAGCAGAAGCAGGCATCAATGTGATGGCATTACATCAATCTATTCGTCAGGTTGAGATGCAATGTGTGGTTTCTGAGGAAGACTATGAGCAAGCGGTGATAGCGTTGCATGCGGCATTGATTGAACAGAGTGGCTCTACAATAAATTCTGCGGCTTAAGTTATTTAGGATTAAGTAATCTAGACTGTAGTTGCAACCGATTGAGAAATTTTAACAGGCTTGGATCTAGCTTATCGTTAGGCCCAAGCCTGTTTTTCTATTTTATTGAAGATGAAGTAGTCTTAAGTTTTTTGCCTAATGTATAGGTTTTCTATTATTAATAGCTATTATCCTGTGAGTTTATATAACTTATACCGAGTGATTTAATGCCTTCCAATAATGATCAGAAGCAGCAGAATATAACACCGCAAGCACGGGAGCATTTTTATGATGTTTTATATGGACGTCGTGATGTCCGTGGCCAGTTTCTAGCTGATGAGATCCCTGATGATGTATTAACCAATATATTACATGCGGCTCACCATGCGCCTTCTGTTGGTTTATCTCAGCCTTGGAACTTTATTCTTATTCGTGATCCGCAAAAGCGGCAGAAAATTTATGAAGCTTTCGTTTCCGCTAACGATGAAGCGGCACAGATGTTTGAAGGCGAACGCCGTAATAAATACCAAAGCCTAAAGCTACAGGGAATCCTTGATACTCCACTTAACGTTTGTATTACATGTGATCGTGAACGGGGTGGACCTGTGGTTTTAGGTAAAACTCATCAAGTTGAGATGGATCTATATAGTACGGTGTGCGCCGTTCAAAATTTTTGGTTGGCTGCGCGTGCTGAAAATGTGGGTGTGGGATGGGTTTCAATTATAGAAAAAGAAACCCTTAGTGAGCTTTTGAATTTACCGGATAGCGTTGTGCCTGTAGCTTACTTATGCGTAGGTTATGTTTCTGAGTTTTTAAAAAAACCTGAGCTTGAGCTGGCTGAGTGGGAAAAGCGAACGCAGTTAAAGGATATGATTTTTACAGGCTCTTGGGGAATTAAGTAAACATTATGTTGTTTGCTTTTGACTGGTCTGTTAACCCATTAATAATGGGTAAAGAGGAAAAGTGCATCTCTATTATTGGCTAAAACGGTTTATTTTAAACTCCAGAACAGTTGTGACTGGACTAAGTTTAGGTAGGCAGGTAGTGTTCTCAAAACTGAATATTAAAATAGGAGTTAAATGATGGCTCGCGCAACTGCACGTCACATTTTGGTCGATACTGAAGAAAAATGTAACCAGCTTAAAGCTGAAATTGAGTCAGGTACTGACTTTGCTGAAGCCGCAAAAAAACACTCTACATGCCCGTCTGGTGGTGAGGGTGGAGATTTAGGCTCTTTTGGCCGTGGTCAGATGGTTCCTGAGTTTGATACAGCTGTATTTACAGGTGATGTCGGTGTTGTTCAAGGCCCTATTAAAACTCAGTTTGGTTACCACCTTCTTGAAGTAACTAGCCGAGACGATTAAGTCGTCCGCATTTGTAAAAAGAGCATTGAGTGATTAGTGCTCTTTTTTTGTATCTAATTATTGCTACTGAGTCTGTCTAGGCTCCTTCTTGTGAAGAATACACTTATTAAATTAGTTATACCTGTGTGGGTGGAGCTGGTATCTTAGGCCTATATGCAGGGGAAGCCCTTTACATGTAAAAAGTGGTATCGACAGGAATGATAGGGAAGCATCTTTATAAAATGGAATGGATTGCAGCAGTCCTAGTTATAGCAGTTTTACTGATCTTTGGTTTTATGTCGATGGCCTCAAAAGAAGGCAGGGCGGTCGGTTTGGTAGAGGGGCGTTTGGCACCTTGTGAGTCTAAGCCTAACTGTGTCTGTTCAGAGTATCCTGAAGATAAAAATCATTTTGTCGCGCCTTTTGTGATCCCCGCACAGGTTGATAGTATTGAGTCTTTAAGCCTTCTGGTTAAAAACCTTGTTACTGAGGTTGGCGGAGACGTTCAATTAGAATCTTATACTTACATTTCTGCTATTTTTACTAGCTCCTTATGGGGTTTTGTTGATGATTTTGAGGTGCGTATAGATATGGATACTCGGGAAATTAACTTCCGTTCGGCCTCACGTGTTGGGCATTCGGATCTAGGGGTTAATACAAAACGGGTTGAACGGTTCGTTGAGTTACTCGAGGAGCGTATAGGGCGGTAAAATTAGCCAATCTAGTGTGTAACGTGATTGGCTAAGTATAAGCCTATCTTAGGTAGTTTTTACTGATCTCTCTAAAAGTATCTGTTCCTGCTTTTTGCATCCATTCAAATGCAACCATTTCTCGGCTTACAATATATATACCGCACTGACGCATGCGTTCTAATGCTAACGCTTTGTCTTTAGGATCCCTTGATGATACACAATCCGCCACAACGTAGACTTCTCTTGCTTGCTGCTTTAATTGAATCGCTGTTTGTAAAACACAAACATGGGCTTCCATACCAACAATAACGACCTGATTTGGGCGTAGTGCGTTAATTTTTTCATTGCAGCTAGGTTCTGACATGCAGGAAAAGTGTACTTTTTCCATTATGCCTTCTTCAGGAATAAGTTCCGCAATCTCAGGTATTGTGTGTCCTAAGCCTTGAGGGTATTGCTCGGACGTTAAAATAGGCACGTTAACTTTAGCGGCTATCTCGGTTAACCAGCGGGTATTTTTGATGAGTTCAGTTGGTTCATTAATTGCTGGGACTAATTTATCTTGAATATCGACAATCAATAGACATGATTTGTTTGGATGGATCAGCATAATTAAGTCTCATGTAACGGTTATTAGTTAAAACTCATCAGTTGATTCTGTTGTTTTGACTGAGTTTGTAGGAATTATTTTATTATTATCATGCTCATAAAAATGAGGCCAGTACTCTTTGACTACAGGGCCATTCGCCGCAAGTGCATGGCAGGTATCTAGCATAGGTGGCTTTTTGTCGCCATCTTGCCAGAAGTTTTCTGCTAATTCACGTTCTTGGTGAGTTGCTTGGAAGGCCGTTGTTGCTAAAGGTCCAAGTAGTTCAAGCAGGTGAGTGCATCCCCCGCGCCCAGAAAATAGTGATTTTATTTTACCTGTAAAGCCTCGTGCTATTTGCAGCCCAATAAGTTGCTTATAGGCTTCGGTAATCTGTTTACAGCCACTGAAGGGGGTGTAATCCATAGAAGCGACCGCATCTAGTATATTGAGATCCATATCGATAGTGATACGTACAGACATCCCATGCAAAGGCTCACCAGGAGGAATGATGCCATTTTCCCTGTCTTTATAATCCATGCTAAATGTTTTTGTATCGATGAGATGGGCTTCAATGTCCCATAAACCGTCTTCACGTTTAAAACCTTCACAAATAACGCGGCGGGTGTGTTTGAGTGAACGGGCAGAGGCTATAGGTAATGGCATAAATAGATAAACACTATGGGCTGACAGTCTATTGAACGACTGTTGAGGAAGTTACTTAGTTATTTTAAAACTTATTCAGGTTGAAAACATTATAAACTTTGGCGTGCGGTTAAAGGCAATAAAAAAGGCAACACTCTGTTGCCTTAAATAGATAATCTAAATATAGACAAAGTCCGTCTATTCATACATTGCTTGCATGGATTCCTGAGTCCATTCGAGGCTAGCTCGATAAGCTTTGTCGTAAATATTGCCATCTAAGTCAGGTGGCAGTAAATCCCAATCACCATTCTCATAGTTCACAACATTACGCAGTACTGCACCTATAGGACCTTGACCTAAACTAACCGCTTCTTTTATATCATCGCCAAGAGGTACTTGTTCCAGCATTGTCTCGCGCTCAATGTCGAGCATTGCATGTAGACCAGACATCATTCCCGCCATAAAGTAACTTCCATAGTTACTTAGTTTAGCTGCACGGGCTACCTCCTCACACATTCTCCCACGAATAAGCAAGCTTCTTGATAGTTCTTCAGGTTTATCTTGGTTTGAAGACATTGCGATCAAGGTTGCCCATTTTTTAACTTGTTCTAAACCAAGGAGAACGATGGCTTCCGCGATGGACTCAACTTGACGCACTAAGCTATAACCCGCTGAATTGACTATGCGCAGCAACTTATAAGTTAATGCTGGGTCCCTCATTATCAATTCTTCTAATTTTTCTGGTGTAGCTTTAGGACTTTGCAGCTCTTGTATTAATTGCATTAGCGCAACTTGGCTACCTTGTATCTTTTTGCCTTTGACAACTTTAGGTCTGCTTAAAAAGTGCCCTTGGAAAAGCTTAAAACCTAATTCAATACAAGTTTCTAATTCTTCATGGGTTTCGATTTTTTCAGCAAGTAAAGTAACTTTATGTTTTTTAAGCTCTTTTACCTGTTCGCGTACTTGATCCATACTTAACTCATAAACATCAATTTTGACTATATGAGCAAGTTTTAATAATTCATCATATTTTGGACTATAGACAAAATCGTCCATAGCTATTCTGTAGCCTTCAGAATGTAATTTTTGGACTGCGCTTAGTACTTCTTTATCAGGCTCAATATCTTCAAGTATCTCAAGCACTATATATTTTTTAGATACTTCGGGAAGGCGCTGTTCTACCAATATGTCGCGTGTAAGATTGATAAACGCAGGTACCCGTTTAAGCTCGCCAGAATCAGAAATACTGGTGTAGGCATTAAGAATGACTTCACTGGTCGCTTCAGAGTTTGCGAATAGAGCGTGTCCCTGAGCATCTTCAGTCCGGTATAAGAGTTCGTAAGCAACAACTTTTTGATTCCGGTCAAAGATAGGCTGTCGAGCCATTAAGACTTGTGAGTTTTCTATTTGATCCATAAATGTAGGTCATCCCTATCTATCGGCATAATATGATCAGGTTATATATTCAGTGTAGCCTGCTTATTATATCTTTAGGGAAAATTATTGCTCTTTATTTCTTTTAAGCTAATTAAGACTCCATACAGTATAATGCGGGACTTTAATTTTATCAGGGTTTGTTGATGAGTATAAATTGGTTTCCGGGGCATATGCATAAAGCTCGGAAAGAGATCGCTAGCGTAATGGATGAAGTTGATGTGATTATTGAGGTAATCGATGCACGGCTGCCACAATCTAGTGAAAATCCGTTGGTTAATACGCTTCGTAAAGGCAAACCTAGATTAAAATTACTGAATAAGAGCGATCTGGCGGATGAAAAACGTACACAGGAATGGCTTGAATATTTTAATAATCAGCCAGAAACTAAGGCGGTGGCACTCGATTACACTCAGAAAAAATTAATTAACCGTATCGCCGATATTTGTAAGCAGATGGTGCCTTCGCGGTCTAATTCTGATCGCCCTGTACGTGCTATGATTATGGGGATTCCCAATGTTGGAAAATCTACATTAATCAATGCCTTGTTAGGTAGGAAGATTGCTAAAGTTGGAAATGAGCCGGCTGTTACTAAAACTCAGCAGCGATTTACAACACAAAATGGCATGGCGCTTTCTGATACACCGGGTTTTTTATGGCCTAAAATTGAAGATAAAGATTCAGGTTATCGTTTAGCTGCCAGTGGTGCGATAAAAGATACAGCGATAGAACATGAAGATGTAGCTATTTTTGTAGCGGGCTTTCTTCGGGATGATTATCCCGATCGTTTGATCGCGCGATTTAAATTTAAAGAAATGCCTGCTATTGCAGAAGATGTACTAGATGAAATAGGGCGTAGAAGGGGCTGTCTTCGTCCCGGCGGTATAGTTGACCGCAACAAAGCCTCGACGTTGCTTCTTAATGAGCTACGTTCAGGTAAGTTAGGACGAATTAGTTTTGAAACGGTTGAGGAGTGGACGGAAAAACGTCGCATTGCTGAACTTGAACGAATAGAAGCTGAGGCACTGGCTGCCGAAAGTGAAGGTAAAAAATAAATGGCACGTATTAAGAAAAGTCGTAAGGCTAAAGGGTTTATTGATGATTCAGGACCTAGTCGTAGAGAGCGATTAGCGGATCCGGAGAGCTATGATAGTCGCCGCCGTAGGGCCTTAGAGAAGAAAAAACGTCATCAGTCTGTCTATGAAAAGGAAAAAGAGCAAGCGAATGAGGGCGAGAGCGCTCAAGAGCAACGTAAAACGCGCTTAGCTGATAAGATCCGTAAATTGAATAAAGAGAAAGCTCAGGAAGATTAATTTCTCTGTTAGATAGCTCAACGTTATATAGCACTAAAGCGCATATTGGTTTGAAGTATTCCTTCAAATCCTATGCGTTTTTTTAAATCTATAGCCAGCAATATTTGCTCAATGGACATTGCTCTTCTACGGTTAGGTAATCGTTAAGATGCCTTCTGATTAAGAAAGGAGAGTATCTCATGACTCATTCACCTGTTCATTCTGCGGGGAATTCACCGATTAAAACAGCATTACAAGCGGGCAAAACTTATGCTTGGTGTGCTTGCGGACGTTCAATGAAACAACCTTTCTGTGACGGTTCCCATCAGGGAACAGGGATTGATCCAGTTATCTTTACCGCTGAAGTTGAGGGGGATGTTTGGTTATGTCTATGTAAAAAGACCAACACCGCTCCCACTTGCGATGGTAGTCATAAAAAATAACCTGCGAATTAGCACTATGCTAAACTAACGCGCTTTAAACCTTCACTTATTAGGTTGATTTAGGGGTGAGCGCGTTGTTGTATGATGTTGTAATTATTGGTGCTGGTGCATCGGGATTGATGTGCGCTGCAACAGCCGGTTATCGGGGGCGATCAGTACTTGTTTTAGAGCATACGGCGAAGGTTGGTCGTAAAATTCTTATGTCCGGTGGTGGACGCTGTAACTTCACCAATATGCATAATTCCCCAACTAATTTCATCTCCCAGAATCCCCATTTTTGTAAATCCGCCTTGAGTCGTTATAAAGCACAAGATTTTATCGACCTTGTGGATCGTCATGGGGTTGAGTATCACGAGAAGACCTTAGGCCAGCTTTTCTGCAATGAGTCCAGTAAAGAGATTCTTCAGCTGTTATTGACTGAGTGCGAATGGGCCGGTGTTGAGATAAAAACAGAAACAACAGTGGCTTCTGTAGAGCAAAACGCTAATGGTTGGGTTTTAAAAACGTCCAATGGGAAAATAAATGCAGAATCTGTTGTGATTGCGACAGGTGGGCTGTCGATCCCTAACGGTGGCGCGACCAGCTTTGCATATGATCTGGCCGAGCAGTATTCACTTCAGGTACTGCCGCGCGTCGCTTCATTGGTACCTTTTACTTTGCAGCCAAAAGATAAAGAGATACTGAAAGAACTGTCTGGCGTATCTCATTTAATCCAAGCAAGTGTGACTGATAAAAAAGGCATCAAAACTAGCTTTATTGAGATGATGTTGTTTACTCATCGAGGCTTGAGCGGGCCTGCGATTTTACAAATTTCTAACTATTGGCATCCCGGTGATGATGTTGAGTTAGACCTGTTTCCTGAATTGGATCTACTAGAATGGCTAAAAGAGCAGCGTAGTGCACGTCCAAAGGCGGAAATAACCACTATCATGGCTCAACAAATGAGTAAACGTATGGCGCAAATTTTATGTGCCAAGTTTGAATTAAGTGGGGTAATGGGCTCGTTTTCTAATAAGCAGCTCGAGATGATCAATGAGGCTTTTCGTCGTTGGACGATTAAACCTTCAGGTACAGAAGGCTATAGAACGGCTGAGGTTACACTGGGTGGTATCGACACTAATGAGATCAATCAAAAAACAATGGAAGCGAAAAAAGTACCAGGACTTTATTTCATTGGAGAGTGTTTAGATGTTACGGGTCATCTAGGGGGGCATAATTTTCAATGGGCATGGGCTTCGGGGTTTGCCGCAGGGCAAGTGGTTTAAGTGTATTGAATCCTGAGTTAATGCCGCTTGTCATTATAAGCCTTGGATCTGTTATGGTCTGGGTCAATTATCATATTAAAAATAGATTAACTTCAACTCATCAATCGTTCTTATCGCTACTTGAGTGATAAATGGGGAAGGGTTATTAAGTCGTTTTTATGACTTGTTATCCCTAGCCTTAATAAAATGAGCCTCGTCTTAAGTCGTCTTTAAACGACCTTGTTTATCTTTTGTACAATGTGCGTTTTTGTGTGCCAACCCCTTTGGAACACAGTGTCGCACTAACTGTGTCAGCTTCTTTTCTTCAGCCAATTCTTAACACTATATATTTAATTTATCCTTTATAAATCAATATCTTATTTCATTTAAATGCTTATGGCATGACGTTTGCCTTGGTTAGAGTAGAT
Source organism: Neptuniibacter sp. 1_MG-2023 (assembly GCF_030547185.1). Taxonomy (GTDB): domain Bacteria; phylum Pseudomonadota; class Gammaproteobacteria; order Pseudomonadales; family Balneatricaceae; genus Neptuniibacter. Next base: position 29,490 of record NZ_JAUOQR010000001.1, on the reverse strand, counting down.
GTTATTGCGTTGTTAAACAGTATTGAATATTTGGGAGCTTGAGATGATACCTAGCCAAGAACAAGAAAAATGGATGTATAAACACATGCTCATTAGCCGTTTTTTTGAAGAAGCTATTGAGAAGATCTATATGGAGGGAAAATCTCCAGCTTTCAACATGGCTAATGGCCCCATTCCCGGTGAGATGCATCTTTCTAATGGCCAAGAACCTTGCGCAGTGGGTGTGTGCGCACATCTAAATGCTGAAGATGTAGTGACTTCTACCCACCGTCCCCACCATGTTGCGATTGCTAAAGGTGTTGATCTTAAGGGGATGGCTGCTGAGATATTTGGCAAAACAACAGGGTTAAGTGGTGGTCGTGGCGGTCATATGCATATTTTTGATCCGGCGGTTAATTTCTCTTGCTCAGGCATTATTGGTCAAAGTGTTGGTCCTGCGGTCGGTGCCGCTTTATCACGTGTAATGCAGCAGAAAAGCGGTATTGCCGTTGCTTACTTAGGTGAAGGGGCTGCGAACCAAGGCGCTTTTCACGAAGCTCTGAATATGGCGGGTGTGTGGAAGTTACCTGTTATTTTTATTATTGAAGATAACTCTTGGGGTATCTCTGTCTCTAAACGAGCAAGTACGGCTATTGAGCGTAACTCCGATCGTGCCTCTTCCTACGGTATGCCGGGTGAGTTTATTCCTGGTAATGATCCTATCGCAATTTTCAAAACGGTTGGCCTAGCGGTTGATCGTGCTCGCAGTGGTTTAGGTCCTACGCTGATTGAAATTGAAACCTCTCGTCTTGCCGGCCACTTCATGGGTGATGGTGAAGCTTATCGTCCTGCTGGTGAAAAAGAAGCCCTAATGAAGGTTGATCCCATTCCGGTCATGAAAGAGCGTTTGGCTGAAGTGTATAGCTGGACAGATGAGGATGATGCACAGCTAGTGGCAGATGCGCATGGGGTTGTTGATGAGGCGATCAAATTCGCACGAGATAGCGAGTACCCAGCGCCTGAAGAAGCGATGGAAAAAGTGTTTGTCTAAGGCGATATGTGAAAGCCCTTCAGGTCAGGACTAAGGTTTAGGAGATAGAGATGACTCAAGTAAAAGAAAAAGAACGTAAGTTAACGATCGCTCGTGCAATGGCTGAAGCAATTGCCCAAGAGATGCGTACCGATGAAAAAGTATTTGTGATGGGTGAAGACATCGGTGAGCTCGGCGGTGTATTTGGTAATACGCGTGGATTGTATAAAGAGTTTGGTCCAGTACGTGTTCGTGATACACCCATTTCAGAAACCGCCTTTATCGGTGCTGCAGTGGGTGCAGCATCAGATGGAATGAAGCCTGTTGTGGAATTGATGTTTGTCGATTTCTTTGGTGTGTGCTTTGACGCTATCTACAACATGATGGCAAAAAACACTTATTTCTCCGGTGGTAATGTCACTGTGCCAATGGTGTTAATGACATCCACAGGGGGAGGGTATTCCGATGCGGGTCAGCATTCTCAGTGTGTGCATGCAACGTTTGCCCATCTGCCTGGTATGAAAGTAGTGGCTCCTTCCAACGCTTATGATGCGAAAGGAATGATGATCGCGGCTATCCGAGATCCTAATCCCGTTGTTTTCATGTTCCATAAAGCCCTACAGGGGATGGGTTGGTTAGGTACAGAGAAGGATGCCATTGTTCATGTGCCTGAAGCCGATTACGAAGTGCCGTTAGGTAAGGCCGTTGTTACGCGTCCGGGTACTGATGTGACAATTGTTGGTATTACTTCTGGTGTTCACTATGGCTTAAAAGCCGCACGAATTTTAGAAGAACAGGGTGTCAGTGCTGAAGTACTTGATCTGCGCTCTTTAGTGCCACTAGATCGTGAAGCGGTTATTGAGTCAGTGACGAAAACAGGTCGCTTGATTGTTGTCGACGAGGATTATCACAGTTATGGCATGACGGGCGAGATTATCGCAACGGTTGTTGAAGCCGGTGTTCCGTTGAAAGCTCCACCACAACGTGTTGCTTATCCTGATATCCCAATTCCGTTTACACCGCCTATGGAACAGTGGGCGCTGCCAAGCCCAGAAAAAATTATCGCAGCTTTTAACAAAATGAAGGAAGTATAAAAAATGACTGATGTAATCGTTCCAGTAGATCTATGGGAAGAAGACTCTGAAGCAGTAATCACCTCCTGGTTAGCAAGTGATGGGGGTGATGTTAGTGAAGGCGATGTGATTGCTGAGCTAATGGTAGAAAAGATTCAGTATGAACTTCTAGCACCAGCAACCGGCAAACTTAGCCTCATTAGTGATGCTGATGATGTTGTTGAGAAAGGCCAGAAAGTTGCCACTATCGGGTAGGCTTTAGGAGGTCCAGATGACAGATACAGACGCAGATGCAATTAAAATAACGCCTCTTAAAGGCTTAAGAGGCATGATTGCTAATAATATGCGCCGCAGTCTTGATGAGGCGGCTCAGCTGACCCATCACGCTGTGTGCTCAGTTGAAAATATGTGGTTACGTAAAGAAAAAATGGCAGAACAGGGGATTAATATCTCTATAGAAGATCTGCTAGCCGATTATCTTGTTCGTGCGCTGAAGAAACATCCTACGATGAATGGGCGTATAGAAGATGGTGAAATTCGTGTTTACCGTAATATCGACTTGAGCTTTGCAATTGGATTACCGGGGGGGAAATTAATGGCTCCCGCTGTATTCGCTGCGGACCAGAAAGATATTAAAGAAAGAGCTTTAGCGCGGCGCGATGCGTTACATAGAGCGAAAACTGGCGGTCTTACTGTATCTGAAATGACGGGCGGTACCTTCACACTCACTAATATAGGTCGAAGCCGCGTTAGGTTTTTTACTCCGATCATCAATTTACCTCAATTGGCTATTTTAGGTGTAGGTGAAACTTACACTGAATTAGTGATTGATAATGGGCAGTTATCTGAAAAAAGAATGATGGGATTATCACTAACCTTTGATCATCGTGGTATTGATGGTGGTCCGGCTGCTGATTTCCTTTCTGATCTTTGTCAGGAAATTGAAAGTGAATAGCTTGGTAACGGCAAATTATAGGCGTATCGCTAAGATTAAAGTGTCTACGCCTATGCATATCTCTTCTGGATTGGATCTTGAGCACAGTTTATTAGATCAAGTCCTTAAGGGGGATATTGAATGTGGTTATGCGCTTTGGCGAAGTAAGCAAGCGCTGGTTGTGCCAAAAAGCGCAACCCATCGTGAGAACTTTGAGCAAGCTTGTGAGCTTTGTGCAGAACAGGAATGGCCTGTCGTTGTAAGAAGCACAGGTGGTGAGTTAACTCCTCAGAATGAAGGGTTTCTCAATCTCTCTATCGTCTTAAAGTGCAAGAAAGGTCAATTGAGTATTAAAGATAGCTACCAGGTTATCTGCCAAGCAATCATTCTGTGGTTAGCAGAGCAGAATATAGCAGGTAGTTGTTCATCTATTGATGGTGCATTTTGTGATGGTGACTTTAATGTTGTTGTTGGTGACCAAAAGCTTGTTGGTACTGCTCAGCGGTGGAAAAAAATTACAGATCCTGCAGTAAGAGAAGATGGCAGTGATATGGCTTTATTGATGCACGCCGTTATTTTATGTGATGGTGATTTACCGTCTATGTGGAATATATCCAACGCATTTTATAAAACCTGTAATTTGAAACCTTTCATAATCGCTAATAAACATATTTCGCTTTCTCAGATACTTAATCGTCGCGGGGAAGCATTCGTTATAAAAATGCTTGATAGCTTGGATCTGTCATTGGGTAAATATATCGATGACTTTTCTGAAAAGCATTTTAAATAAATGTTCAATGAACTTTTCTTTTTACTGTGAGGTAAAGAGTTGGAGGTATTATGAATAAAAATAAAAAATCATTATTTTCGTTTAGAAAATCTGACCAAGATGTTTCTGATACTCCTTGTTCCGATCGAAGAGAGTTTTTATCTAAATCGGGAAAATTGGCATTAGGTGCATCAGCTGTAATTGTTGGAGGTGGTTTGTTTTCTCCGAATAGCTTTGCAGCTAAGAAAATTGGTGCTGATGCTAACGAAACATTATTAAAACTAGCACGTGATATCTACCCTCATGATACGTTGGAAGATAAGTATTATGTGCAAGTCATGTCTCCAATGGCTGAATCTGCAGAAAAAGACCCTGAGCTTTTTAAGCTCTTAGCCGATGGCGTTAAATTGTTAGATAACACCTCAGTTGAAAAATATGCTGTGAGTTTCACCCAGATTGAAACTGAGCAAGAGCGTGTTGCTGTTCTCAAAATACTCGAGCCTACACCGTTCTTCCAGAAGATCAAAGGTGCCTTAATGATGGGTATCTATAACAACCCAGAGATATGGCCGCTTTTTGGTTTTGGTGGTTCTGCTTGGGAAAAAGGCGGTTATATCAACCGTGGTTATGATGCAGTTGATTGGCTTTGAGCCACGGGAGAATAAGTATGTCTGCAAAATTTGATTTAAATGATGATAGCTTAGTAGTAATCATAGGTTCTGGTGCTGGTGGCGGTACGTTAGCGAATGAGCTTGCGCAGAAAGGTATTCGTTCTGTTGTTCTTGAAGCGGGTAAGCGCTTTAAAATGGATGATATCGAAAACGATGAATGGAAGATGTTTGGAAAAATCTCATGGCTGGATAAACGCTATGTGGTCGGACCTGCACGTATTGCTGAAGATTTTCCAAACCTTCCCGCATGGATCGTTAAAGGGGTAGGGGGGGCCACTATGCATTGGGCCGGTGTCGCTATGCGTTTTCAAGAACATGAGTTCAAAATGAAAACGACTAATGGCACAGTTCCAGGTGCAAACGTTTTGGACTGGCCGGTGTCTTTGGAAGAGATGGAACCTTACTATGTTAAGGCTGAGAAGAAGATGGGTGTCTGTGGTACTGAGGCTACTGGTATGCCTTACCATGGAAAGAGTAGCCATTATAAAGTGGTTGCTGAAGGTGCTAAACGTATCGGTGCTAAATGTGATCAAGCAAAATTAGCGATCAATACAGAAGTACGAGATGGTCGTCCACCATGTCAAGTCAACGGTTTCTGTATGCAAGGCTGTCGTATCGGGGCCAAGTGGTCAACCATGTATACGGAGATTCCAAAAGCGGAAGCGACTGGTAATGTTGAAGTGCGTCCCCAGTCTATGGTATTGCGTATTGAACATGACAAAACGGGTAAAGTCACTGGTGTTCTATATGCTGATAAAGATGGCAATCAGCAACTGCAAAAAGCACGAATTGTTGCGGTAGCCGGTAACTCCATTGAGTCGCCTCGTATGCTACTTAACTCTGAATCATCTATGTTTCCTGATGGTTTAGCTAACTCTTCTGGTCAAGTGGGTCAAAACTATATGACGCATACTACCGGTGGTGTTTATGCAGAGTTTGAAAAGCCTGTACATATGTATAAAAGTACGGTGGTTCCCGGTATCGTGCATGAATGGAGTAATAATGATCCTACACGTGGGCACTTTGCTGGCTATGAGTTAGAGATTCTGCATTTAGGTTTACCTTTCATGTCTGCATTCCTTAATCCTGGCAAAGGGGGTTGGGGGCGCGAATTAGCGGATTCCCTTGCTAATTACGGCAACATGGCCGGTTTTTGGATCTGTGGTGAGGATATGGCGGTAGAGTCAAACAACATAACACTGCATGCAACTGAAAAAGATCAGTATGGTTTACCTGTACCTGTTGTTTATAAAACAGACCATATTAATGATACGCGTATGCGAAATCATGCGTACGATCGTTCAAAAGAGTTGTTTGATGCGGTAGGGGCCCTGAAAGTGAATAACTTACCGCCGTACCCTGCCAGCCATAATATGGGTACAAACCGTATGAGTGAGCATGCACGTGATGGTGTAGTTAACCGCTGGGGACAAGCTCACGATATTAAAAACCTGTTTGTATCAGACGGTAGTCAGTTCACCTCAAGTGGTACTGAAAACCCAACATTGACGATTGTTGCTTTAGCAATAAGGCAAGCAGATTACATCGCTGACCAAATGAAACGTAAAGAGATCTAACCCGTTCGGATTTGTAAAACGTTGTTACCCTTTAGCACGCCTTCAGGCGTGCTTTTTTATGCCAAAAATTTAGGCGGGTGTTAATCTAACCTTGGATTGAGGCGATGATACTTATCGCTTATCGCTTATCGCTTATCGCTTATCGCTTATCGCTTATCGCTTATCGCTTATCGCTTATCGCTTATCGCTTCATATTGATTTTTACCATAAGCCCAGAGGCATGTTATGTTTGCATGTGGTTGGTTTGGCATCTGAGGTTAATACAAGCGCTCTGAAGCAATATTCTGGTGGCAGATATATGAAACTAATAACCCTCCCATTATTTTTCACACCGACTTTTCTTGATCTATAGTTAGGCTGCTTTTATTACTTGTCGGGCAAATTTAACCAAGCTTGATTATTGGGCTAAGAATAGCTGTAAGTAAGACTTAGTACTTAGTTTTAAACTTAGAAATTAGAAGCAATCTGTATCAATGTTTGCTAGGTAAATAGATTGCTATTGTTAACTGAATATATCGAGAGCGTTTTAATAGACGATGTTTTAGATTTATGTCGGCAGGGTTTTAATATTGGGTTACTGTTTAGGATAATGATTAACCTGATAAGGCCTATATTTAGCTGAAAAACTCTTTGTGGTTAAGCAGTTTTTTAACCTAGCCTAAATGATGTTTAATGATCTACTTACTTTTAAATAGAAGAGCAAAGCTGTTTTACATAGGCTCTAAAATTGGAAAAGCTAGCGAGGTTTACTCGCTAGCTTTTGGATAGGGCTATGGTTAATTGATTTTCTCAGAAGGGGGTGAGAGATCAGCTTAACCATGTAGATCCCTAGTTGGTCTAGAATGCGAAATTAACACCTATATTGAGTAGTGTTGTTTTCTCGCCGACAGGGGCTGGCGTTGCCACAATAGAGGTTGCATATTGTGAAACAACACCCATACCTGCATCAGAGTCAACGTAAGCCATCTGAGCGTAAAGAATAGTAGATTCACCCATAGTATATTCGTTACTCAGTACTAGGGATTTAGTTTCTGCACTAGTAACCGGAGCATTATCTTCATTGATATAGTAAGCAACGGTGGCTGTATGTTTAGCCGCCCATTTCCAATCTATGCCCATACCTAGCGCATCAAGGTCAAGGATCTCGTTACCATTTTGATCATTGTTTTCAGTATTCATGTAGTTGATCTTAAAAGTAAGATCGCCCAAGTTATAAGCGGCACCGGTCGCCCAGCTTGTTACTACGTCTTCACCTGTTTGTTGATCCGTCATATTCTGAAAGGAGCCAGATAATGAAAGAGGGCCAGTTGTGTATGCAGCACCAAGGGCTAGAACTTCGCCCTCTTTTTGCGAACCTTCCTGCCCACCAAAAGAGTACATAACACCAAAATCAATACCATTAATGTTGTTACGGTATTGAATTGCATTATTAAAGAAAATACCGACATCATTGTTATCGTTACGGCCGCCAGCGTTAGCATTATTTACTGTAGAAAAGTATTGGCTATATGCCCAAGCATAAAGGTTTGAGAACTGCTCTTTAAAGATGCGCGGTTCTGTTGCCAGATTAGCAAGAAGAGCCGGCCCGTACTGGCGTCCAGCGATAACTGTACCCCAGTCGCCAGTAAGACCTAGATTAGCTTGACGACGGAACAGAATATCTCCGCTACCATCTCCTGCTGCGAGGGGAGCATCACCTGTACCGTGAAATCTACCAGTATCTAGATCGAAATGAGCTTCTAAGTTGAAAAAAGCATTCATGTCATTGTCTAGTTCACGGTTACCTTTAAAACCGAAAACTGTTTGTCGTAGACCACTAGTTGCTAGATCGACTCGCTCACTTCCATTAGTGGATACATTATCTTGAGCAAGAATACCAATATCTAAAATACCGTACATCGATAATTGGGTTTTATCGGTTTCACCAATTAGGATATCGGCAGATACAGTGCTAGCAGTGGTGGATAGAAGAATCGCAGCTGTTAGTGCCTTAATCGGGCTGGCTGCGCCAAGCTGAGCTTGGGATACCTTCTTAACGTTCATATAATTACTCCCCAGTGGAATTTTATAATTAGATTTATCAACGGGATTTCACTCAAAGTTCTTTTTTAATCGCTTTAATGTGAAATTGGGTTTTCATCAATTCATAGGGGAAATAGCATTTTATGTGCCAATAGATTTTTGTATTGGTTTTTTGTTTTATAAAAACCATTGTTTTTCAATAGGTTATGTTGTTTTTTTGAGAAAGGTAAGGTTTTTTGTTTAGGTGCTTATAAAGTGATAGCGCGAAGAGTTTTTTTGGAGGCAGGAGAGTATTTTAGTTTTATTTGTTTTTATATATCAATTGGTTATGTTGTTTAAAAAATGGATATAGATTTTCAATGAGAATAATTTATTGATGCTTTTTAAGAACATTTTTGGATGGAGTAAAAAATAAGATTATTAGTTCTTTTTAAAGATTATTGAAACAGTTTGTTTCAGAAATTGAATCACATTGTTTCGTTAGTCCTAAGCTTGATACAAGAACTATCTTGTTTGATTTTCTTTATATAGATAAAAAATAACCATTTTAGGTCTGGCCAATACAGATTCCTATATTGGATATTATTGTGTATTTATAGATGTGAAATATGTTTTGCATATAGTCGCTGTGATGCTGGATGATATTTATATGTTAACGATGATCTGTTTGGTCGATTTGTCGCATTAGATCGATACGGTATGTTGCATAAACAAAACTTTAAAAATAAATAAATTAATATTATTTATATATATCAATGAGTTAACTTTTTGGTCTCCATCTTGCTATTTACTCTTATGTTAGTAATGACGCTCTACTCTAGCTTAGTGAATGCTGTCGCTTAAGCTCTTTGTTCGGCATATCGCAATTTGGGATCTTTTCTGCCCGTCTCCCTTCAGGGTATGTATTGCGATGTGCCGATCATTTTTTAGTTATACGTCTACCGTGCTTGCAATAATATTACTTGCTTGTTTTGACTGCTTACTTTTTCTTTTTGTATCCGCCACCTCGATTGCACAGAGTGTTGGATTGTAATTGATAACGATACATTCAAGGCATTGCACGCATTCTTTCATATCTATCTTTCCTTGCTTATCTATTGCGTCAATCTCACAGTTGTTTCGGCAGTTTTGACAAGGTGATCCGCACTCAGCTCGACGTGTAAGCCAATTAAATATAGGGAAGGCTCCTAATATGGCGAGGCTTGCGCCGAGCGGGCATAGGTATCGGCAATAGAATTTATGTACTTTCATCGCGAGCAAAATAAGAATGATAGCGTAGATAACGTATTGCCACTCACGTATGAAGTAGAGTGTAACACTGGTTTTGAACGGTTCCAGTTCAGCTAAGGTTTCACCTAGAGCAAGGGAGTAAAATGAGGCTCCAATTATGCCGATCAACAATACGTATTTAAGCTTTTGTAGCTGGTTATGCCATTTAGGTTTGATCTTCCAGCGCTTAATTTTAAGTTTTTTTGCTAGTAATCCCGCAAACTCTTGAATAGCGCCAAACGGACATAGCCAACCACAAAAGAGCCCTCGACCAAACAAAATCAGGCTGAATAATACGTAGCACCATAAGATTGAGACGATAGGGTCTAATAAAAAGGAGGTTAACGATATACCTTCAATCCATAAGTGCTGTACTGTGAGTATGTTGACAATACTGAGCTGTCCCTGGGCGTAATAACCTATAAAGATAATAGTGAAGGCTAAGAAACCTAAACGTATTTTGTGAAAAATCTTTGGGTTAAGTACCGCAAAGTGTTGATTTAAAAATAGAATCGACAAGATAACTAAGCTTAGCAGTAACAGGGCTATCTCATTTTGTCTTTGCTGCCAAAGCTCTTGCCACAGCTCTAATTCGTTAGCTTCTTTATTTAGCTCAGCAGTGAAATCCTCGGCAGGTAGTTGAAAGTCGTCATATAAGTTAATGCCCGGATTTGTTTTGAATATCATTTTTGTTCGAGCGAGTGGATCAAAGGTGGCGACAGGTGGAACTCTGTAAAGGGTAATCTCATCCCAATCGGACCCCGGTAGTCCTATGTTAAAGTCAGTGACTTTTTTACGGATAACTTCAGTATTTCGCTGTTTTAAACCGAGGAAATTGGAAAACGGTTGCTGTTTCCACAAGCCTTTGCTAAAGAGTAAAAAGTACTGATCACCTTCAGTTTTATATTTTAACCAGTCTTGATAGCGGGAGTCAGACAGTAGGTTTTTAGCCACGAGAGGGTGGCTAAAGTAGGCGGCATAAAGTTCGGCAATAGGAAGCTGGTTATCTACTGAAACCGGTTGGCTGGGATAACCTAATTGCTTATCGCTGATTGCTGCATTGATCTGTTGTTTATAAATAGGCCAGTGCTTAACTAATCCTCTCTCAACAAGTTGGGATAAGTTGAGCTTTTCAAAGTGGTCCATTTTAGGAATATAGTGTGATTGGGAGGCGTAGCCGGCAAGTTCTTTCGCTTGTGCAACGGCGCGTGCAGCTTTAGTAATCGTTTTGTTAATCGCGTTAGTCGTTACTGTTGCACTAGTGATACCGTCAATGTAAGTACTTTTTCCACTGCCGGTTAGATTTTTTTGATTATCACCACGTATATAAATGTTATTAGATGCAGGGACGTCGATCAGTTGCTGCATGTAATTTACTAATCGTTGCGGGCCATCACCTTTCATAAAAATAGGTTCATAGTGGTCGATGACCACAAACCCCATGTAGCGACCTTCAGGGGAGAGACCGATCATAATATCAATAGGTTTCCCGCCATATCCGCGGACAGGAAATATCTCAGCGGTTTGGAAGGCGTAACCAACAATATCAGCGAAGCGGTAAACAGGAATAATACTTAAATCTTTGTCTTCCTGCTCTATATGACTGGCATTGGGGAATAACTGTTGTAGTTCAGATGTTAATGGCATCTCAACCGCATAAATGTAAGAGCTAACCAAAAGGCTTGAGCAAATTAATATGAATCGACTGACTTTAAACAACACATCACATAAAAAATTCATCATCGCACCTTTTGGTTATCTCTGTAGCAAGCTTTGGTTTAGCTTATTTAGTGGTATAAGCGATTAGCTTGCCTTCCATCATATGAGGAATAAGTAATAACTTTTTGCTACGTAGATAAAGTATGTCAGCAGTACCTTGTCCTAACTCGAGTAAGGTTTTAACCTTGCCGTCATCAGAGGCTTGCATTAATTTTCCTTGCATCCAATCGGTTATAAGGAATGTGTGATCATCTTGTTTAGCTAAACCGTCTAGATTGCCTATAGGTGAGCCATTACCAAAGTCGACGATGCTCTTATCTTTTAATGAAATGACAAGTAGGTGGCCAGGTACATCAGTTTTCCAACCATCAGTAGGTTTGCCCCAGCTACCTACAATTAAATGCTCATTGTCTATATAAAGACCATTTGGATTCTCGAGCTTCTCATCTTCTAACCAGATCTCTAATTTACCGCGGTAAAGGCGATAGATACGATTAGTGGATGTATCGGTCACATAAATGACACCGCTTCTATCTATAGCTACATCGTTAAGGAAGTGCTCGCCATCCAGTGCGAAGCGTTTGGTCACTTTAGCGGTTTCTACGTCAATGACGAGGAGTTCGTTAATGTCTGCGACAAATAAGTTTTTGCCAAAGATAGCCATACCTTTTGGCGCATTTAGACCGTCGACCCATTTTAACTTTTCAATCTTTCCATCATTAGCGATGAGTGAAATAAAGCCTTTGCCATCTTTGCCGCTTGGCTCACCATTGATGTTAGAAACGTATAATGAACGTCGCATAATGTCATAGATAACGGATTCTGGTTGTTTTAGCTCCGTTTTTGTTTGCCATTGCTGAGTTAAAGTAAGTTCTTCGGCAGATACCGGGTTACTTAGTGGCACTACTAATGTGAGTAATAAGCTTGCTGTTATCTTTTTAATCATTTTCAGGCTCCATCTAAGTAAGAAATTAGTGAGAAATTGTTTGTGCCGCTTTAAGTGCTTGTTTTTCAGCTAAGCTACAAAATGCTTTTTTGGATTCAGGTGTTGGTAACGCAAGAGCAAGACCTTGGGCTATGCCCGCTTTGTAGCGTTCAATGTCGCTTAACATTGCAAAGCGATATAGCTTCCAGTCATCATCATTCATCTGACGAGCGACTTCGGTTGCTTGTACATTTTGAGTGCCGGAAACCACAAATGAATCATATATGGCACGTTTTAAACCGGTGTCGGATAGTTTCAGTTCATCTGCTAATTCATTTAAACCGCACCAGTTTAGTGTCGGTTCTGCGTGAATCTCATTTCCATGAGTACGGATCATCTCAGCAAAAATTGCTTTCTGAAATTTGATCAGTAAAGGAGAATTTTGCGTCATTTCTTCCTGTTTTTGCGTTGTATCTGCGTTCGCTACAGAGCAAAGAAGGGTTATTCCACAGCAAAAAATGGATAAGAGCTTATTCATTAGTTATCCTTTTTATTGTTTTTATTAGCGCGAGCTAAAACGAAAGTGTTTGTAAAAATATCTTTAAAGTTCGTTGATGATGGCATTCATCTTATTCAGGTAAACGCTTTCTGGAATAACGCCTTGCTCGTAAAGTGATTTAACTTTTTTGAGTCGAGCTTCTACGGAGTTTTCATTGGGAGAAGAGGGCGTTGTTGCAACAGAGGCTTCTTGTGTTGCTTTCTCTAAGCGCTGTAGACGTTCTTCTATGGCTAGTTCTTTCTCATCTTGTTTGTTTTTCTGATTTTCAGATAGGTATTTATTTTGTATAACTTCCGTTGGATTATGAGGCTGCTGGTAATCGTATTTATGATCTAGGTTCACACTTAACCAGTCATTACGATTATTAACCATGGTTGCTCCAGGAAAGCTTTTTAGTTTCCATGCGTGATCTGTTTCTTCCGTTATATCGCCTGTTGAAAGCTTGAAGTGAGAGAGTTCAACATTTGAAGCAAAACGGCTGTTACTTACGCCTTCACCTGAACGTATATATTTTTTGTGCAGGTCAACATGAATTTCACCAAAAAGTAGGTTCAGTGCATCACCTCGAACAAAGGCGGTTCCGCTGGTAGATAAACGTTTATCACCAAAATAGATACTTCTGAAGTCCGACATAGAAAATGTAATAGCTTCATCTTTAGATGCTTTTTTTAACGCATCACTTATGCCTTGGGCGAGAATATCAATCTCTTTATCTGTGAAAATACGTCGTTTTTTATTAGTCGAGCTAGAGGAGATAATTGAGGTTAGGCCTGTTTGTTCTTTCTCTTGAATTTCAAGTTGGCTAAGAATTCTAGCGACTTTTTGAGCATCTAATTGATAGGGATGGGTAGCGTTCCCCCCCGTTTTTTGAGAACTGATTCCTATATAGTCAGTACCATCTTTCCAGAGAGTTTCTGTGGCGGCCTGACTATTGGTGAAAGCTAAGGAGAGAGCAGGTATTAGCATAAGTTTAATTAAAGTGGCACGATTCACGGCATTGTTCCTTATTATCTTTTTTAGTTTTACCTCATAACGCAAAAGATATGCCACAGCCCAAAACTAATCACTGGTTCCAATTCAAAGGTCGCTGAATGCATTGTAATAGCTGAATTTATGTGGGGAGGGTAATTCATAAGCTGTTGTCTAGGGGGCTGGGCCGAAAGTCTCTTTGTTGTTGAAAAGCCACAGGTGTCATCAGTTTAGCGACATGTGTTGCATTTATTGCTCTATTTGGGCTTTTGTTATTTTTTGTTGCAGATTGAGTGTCGCATCCCTTTCTTTTTCCTTGTTTATTTTTGCGCGTCAGGTTGTTAACTGCTTGTTTTCTTAGGTTTATCTTGTGTCGCATTTATGCAACGTTTGTTGTGGACAGTTGTCTTTTTTCTACCAAATAAAAATTGATGCCTAGTTTTTGTCTTTCAGTTTTCTTAATGGAAAATAAAAAAAATAATCATTAAAAATCAAATAGATATAAAATTATTTCTGTCTTTTGGTTTTTTTTGGCGCACCCTTTGCAGATTCAGGCACAACAAGTCTCAAACTTCTTTAAGTGAATTTTACGACTTACAAATATAAAGATAACTAAACGGTGAGATAAATCGTGGAACGTAGATCATTTTTAAAATCTTGTGCATGTATCGCAGCTGTTGGTGCTACTGAGGGATTGTCTAGTAGTCACGCTGAAGCAGCTTCCAAAAAACCAGAAAGTATGAGGCCAAAACCAGGGGATCAGCTTGTTGTTGAAGATGGTCATGGTAATGCTCGTGTGATTTCTGCATCTGAATTGAAATTAGAAGTACAGCAGATTATGGCGTTCCCTCAGGACCCTGTTACTGGCGTTATCCGCAGTGGTTCCCGATTTAATAAGGTCATGGTAATGCGTCTTAATCCTGAACTTATGGATGAAGATACTAAAAAGAATTCAGCTGATGGTGTTGTTGCCTATTCGGCTATTTGTACCCATCAAGGGTGTGATGTGAATTCGTACATTGAAGATAAAAAGGAATTCTTCTGCTTCTGTCATTATTCCAGATTTAATCCATATGAGGCGGGCAAAGTAACTAACGGTCCTGCAACAAGACGCTTAGCAATGCTGCCGATTGAGATTAAGGACGATTTTATCATCGTCAAAGAACCATTTACCCGTAAACCAGGTTACAAGAAGTAAGTTTAAACAGAGTCTCTATTCCCCGTTTGGGGGTTTCCTAAGAAGACAAATAAAAACAACCAGGAGTGAGCTATATGTCATTAGCTAAACAGTTTGGGATACTTGCCGTAGCATTGGCTGTTACACCTGCTGCATTTGCAGTAGGCGGTGCAACCGCTGCTAAGTCAAACCCATTAACAAACTACAGCCCAGTTACTGAAGCTAGGCTACAAAATCCAGAGCCAGAAAACTGGCTTCAATGGCGTGGTACTTATGAAGGTTGGACGTATAGTCCACTAGATCAGATTAATGCTGATAACGTTTCTGACCTTGTACCAGTATGGTCATATTCTACAGGTGAGCTAGAAGGTCACCAGGCACCACCTATCGTCAATGACGGGGTGATGTTTATCTCTACGCCAAACAACCAGGTTATTGCGCTTAATGCAGAAACAGGTGATGAGCTTTGGCGTTATAAGAAAGAGATTCCTGAAGAGCTTTTCCAATTACACCCAACAAACCGTGGTGTAGGCTTGTATGGCGATAAAGTATACCTGGCTGCAACAGATGCATGTCTAGTTGCTTTGGATGCTAAAACAGGTGAGGAATCTTGGGTTACTTGTGTTGCTGATTGGCAGGACGGTTACTATATGACATTGTCTCCGCTTATTGCGAAAGGCAAAGTTATGGTAGGTGTTTCTGGTGGTGAATATGGTATTCGTGGCCATATCACAGCAGTTGATGCTGAAACTGGTAAAATTGAATGGAAAACCCATACAATTCCAGCACCAGGCGAGCCAGGTAGTGATACGTGGAAAGGCGATGCTTGGAAAACCGGTGGCGCATCTGTATGGATCGCAGGTACTTATGACGCTGACATGGGTGTAGCGTTCTATGGTACGGGTAATGGTGGCCCTTGGATGCCAGATACTCGTCCAGGCGATAACCTATATGCTAACTCTGTAGTAGCAATTGATGTTGCAACAGGTAAGATGAAAGGTTACCACCAATACCATCACAATGATGCATGGGATTGGGATGAAGTATCTCCGCCTGTAATTATTGATTACAAGCACAAAGGCAAAAACATTAAAGGCCTCGTACATGCGGGTCGTAATGGTTACCTTTGGACGCTTGAGCGTCATAAAGATGGATCTATTGGTTTCGTAGATGCTGAACCATTCGTTAAGCAAAACGTATTTAAGAGTATAGATCCTAAAACGGGTCGTCCAACATATGACCCTGCACATACGCCAGGTACAGGTAAAACTGTTACTTTCTGCCCATCTCTTTGGGGCGGTAAAGATTGGCCGCCAGAAGCATACAACCCTAAAACAGGTCTTTTCTACATCCCAGCACATGAGAACCTTTGTTCTGAAATGGGCGGTGTAAAACTAGCACCTCGTAAGTCTGGTGAGTTGTATATTGGTGTACCTATCTCTGACATTCTTACTAACATCCGTTTGACTGATGCTGCTAAAAACGATCATATTGGCGAAATTCAGGCTTGGGATCTTAAGAAAGGTAAGAAGGTATGGCAGTTCAATATGAAAGAGATGAACTGGGGTCCGTTGCTAACTACTGGCGGTAACTTGTTGTTCTCTGGTGGTTCTAATGACCGTATGTTCCGTGCACTTGATGCGCGTACTGGTAAGAAACTTTGGCAGTACCGTGCTAACTCAGGTATCACAGCGGTTCCTTCTAGCTGGAGTGTAAATGGTACTCAGTTTATCGGTGTTCAGGCTGGTTGGGGCGTAGATGCTCAGCGTATGCAGGGTGCATTTGATGCTGTAATGGATCATACAACTGCAGTTCCACAGGGCGGTGTTCTACATGTATTCGCTCTTAAGAAAAATGCAGACAAACTGATGGAAGCTGCAGCTAAATAAGCAGTAAATCCATCCTAGAGTCAGGTTAGTAGTTCTACTTTCCTGACTCTTATTTCCCCCCCCATAAGAATAAAGAGAATATGTCATGTTAGAAGCCCCTGTTTATAGAAATTATATTAATGGCGAATTTATGGCGGAGCCTGCGTCAACTATTGATGTATTTAATCCTGCTAATGGCCAATTATTATCCCATGTCCCTAATTCTGCAGCTGATGAAGTTGACTTGGCTGTTGGTGCTGCAAAAGCAGCACAGAAAGATTGGGCTGCAAAACCAGCAAATGAGCGTGCGGGCTATTTGCGAGTTATTGCAAACAAAATTCGTGAAAATGCAGATAGGCTAGCGACAATCATTACAGAAGAGCAGGGTAAAGTGCTAAGCCTTGCTAGAGTCGAAGTGGACTTTACTGCCGACTATATGGACTATATGGCTGAGTGGGCTCGCCGTATAGAGGGTGAAGTAATTACAAGTGACCGTCCAGGTGAAAATATTTTCCTTTTTCATAAGCCTGTAGGTGTAGTTGCAGGTATTTTACCTTGGAACTTCCCGTTTTTTCTTATTGCAAGAAAAATGGCGCCAGCTTTAGTTACAGGTAACACTATTGTTATCAAGCCTAGTGAAGAAACACCTAATAACTGCTTTGAGTTTGCTAAGTTAGTTGCAGAAACTGATCTACCGAAGGGCGTATTTAACGTTGTGTGTGGGACAGGTGCTGGTGTAGGTAGTGCTTTGACAACTCATACAAGTGTTGACCTTATTAGCTTTACGGGCAGTGTTGAGACAGGATCTCGTATCATGGCTGCTGCTGCACCAAATATTACTAAGTTAAACCTTGAGCTTGGTGGTAAGGCGCCAGCGATTGTTATGCCAAGTGCAGATATTGACCTAGCGGTTACTGCAATCAAAAACTCTCGTGTGATTAACTCAGGCCAGGTGTGTAACTGTGCAGAGCGTGTTTATGTTCACGCATCAGTTGCTGATGAATTCATTAGTAAAATGACCGCAGCTATGGCTGAAACCACTTATGGTGATCCAATTGAAAACCCAGATGTTGATATGGGGCCTTTGGTTAATAAGATTGGTTTAGATAAAGTTGCAGCAATGGTTGAAAAGGCAAAAGAGCAGGGTGCGACAGTAACTACGGGTGGATCTATTGCTGATTTGGGTAAAGGATTCCATTACCAACCGACAGTTATTTCTGGTTGTACAAGTGATATGGAGATCATGAATAAGGAGATCTTTGGTGCCGTACTTCCTATCCAGATAGTAAATGATCTTGATGAGGCGATCTCTATTGCTAATGCATCTGAGTATGGATTAACTTCGTCGATTTATACGCGTGATTTAAATGAAACGATGAAAGCGATTAATGAGTTGGATTACGGTGAAACTTATGTAAACCGTGAAAACTTTGAAGCGATGCAGGGCTTTCATGCAGGTGTTCGTAAATCTGGTATCGGTGGTGCTGACGGTAAGCATGGTTTGTATGAATATACTCATACCCATGTTGCCTATATTCAGCGTTAAGTGTCGATAAACTCTTAGCAAGCCAATGCTTGAAAATGAGGAGCGAACTAGCTCCTCATTTTATTTGATTTTGGGGCATCTATGGAAAAATTAAAAAGGAAATTATCATTATTAAATATCCCTGTTTATGAAATAGAAACAGAGGACGCTTTGCCTGAGGTTATTTATACTCATTTAGAACTAATAGATGAAGACCTTTTAGTGTATGAGCCAAAGATCTACTTTGATACGGAAAATATTAATTCTTCTTATAACCGTGAACATTTAAACGTTATTGTCTTTCAAACGTTATTAGCTGTTGAGGAAAGCTCGATCTTATTTGTAGATCAGAATGTTAACGATAGTATAAGGCTGGCTGATTTATCTAACTACTCTGTATTAGTCGTTCAGGAACGTAATGTAGTTGACTGCATTGAGGTCGCTTTACATAGAATTAGCGGTGCTTCTGGTTACTATAATAACAATATAGAAATAATATCACCTAGTTCTATCCCTTCTAATTCAATAATTGTTATCGTAAAAGACTAATTTTAATTCCTTTCTTAAAAGTCCCTATATAAAAATAATATTTTATATGTCTCCTTAAATGAAAGTGTATAGTTTTAAATGCATTTTCTATTTCGATATCTTTTTTGAGTGTCGCTTTCTGTATTTTAAATTATATATTATGTTTTATAATTGCGACACTTGATGCAGCTTTGTTTTTGTTTGTTTCAGTTTTTAAAGGTATTTTTCCTTGTTTTATAAGGTTTTATTGTTAATTTTAGTTTTCTGCTGAGTTGGCATTATAACTGCTTTGTTTATGTCGATAGTTAATAAATGGTTAGTTACATCATTTATTTAATGACATAAATTTAAGAAAAATAAGGAAAAGTCATTTATGAACCCTTTAACCGCTACTTCTTTAAGTATCGCTATATTCGGTGCGTTAGCTACCTGGATGGCACTTAGTCCTTTATCAGGTCTCGTTCTGATTTGGGCGATCTTCGTTGCGTGGGCAGCATTTGCTGCTTTAGGCGCGGATAATACTGCATTCAAAAATACTATTGTTTGCGGCGTATTCGGCGTTGTTATTGGCTGGATAGGCGCTTTTATTCTATTAAAACTTCCATTAGGTGAAGTTTTAGGTGGTCCATTATGGGCGGCAATAGTCGTGGCAGTAACTGCCTTTACCGTAGTGTTCGCTTCTAACCTTTCAATTTTTGGAGCGGTGCCTGCATCGGTTCTTTCTTATGCTGCAACCTTCGCTTACCTGCTTCAGACTGAAGGGAAGATGTCTTTAGAGACATTAACATCAGCATCATTTGAAAACCCATTATTAATCATCTCTCTATCATTTATTTTGGGCGCTGTTTTTGGAAAGCTTTCAACCTTAGCAGCAGGCGCAGTGTCAGCAGAAGCATAAGGTTTTTCACCCTTTTATACGAGTAGTACCCTTCGCTCTCGGTACCGCATCTTCTACGGTGGTACCAAATCCATCCGCTATTCACGGCGGCTTTAGCCCTAAATCTTTGGTTTAGGGCTTTTTTTATATTTTTCTGTCACTTAAAAATGCTATGAAGTGGGCTCTTTGCTGAAAATAATTAGGGGTAAATATTGATGTGAAAGGGGGATATGAGAGGAGCTAGCTTAGAGATAAAAAAACCGGGTATTTATATAAATACCCGGTTTTGTTTTAAGAGTAATAAGGGCTAGCCAAGAGGTCTAGCAATCGTTAGCTCACGTAAGTAATCATAGAATGTTTCTGGGGAGTTTACGCCACCACCAACACCACTCATATTGATCCCGCCGTAAGGTAAACCATATGCAAAAACGTTATGAGCGTTAATCCAGCTGTTCCCTGCAATCATCTGTTCTGCTACACGGTTGCAGCGTTCGATATCACGACTGAATACACTATTTGCTAGTCCGTATTCTAAGCTATTAACTAGATCTAGTGCTTCACTTTCAGTTTTGAATTTAACAAGAAAAGCAGCTGGGCCGAAGATCTCTTCTTTAAAGCAGATGTTGTTAGGTGAGCCTGTTAATAGATAAGGTGCTACGTAGTAGCCACCATCATGACCATCAACAGAAACCTTACCCCCTGCTAATACTTCAACGGCGCCTTCAGTTAAGCCTTTATCTAAATACTCGAGGACTGTATCTTGTTGGGCTTGGCTCACGACAGGTCCCATCTCTGTTTTTGGATCTATACCAGGACCAATAACAGTGCTTTTCAATTTTGTTGTTACTTTTTCAACAAACTGATCGTAGATGTTTTCGTGAATTAACCAGCGCGTTGCGGTACAGCAAACTTGTCCAGTGTTTAGAGTGATCGCGCCTGCAAGCTGCTCCACAGCATTATCTATATCAGCATCATCAAAGACAACCGCAGCACCTTTACCGCCAAGCTCTAGTTTGCAAGGAATAGGACGTTGACCACACATGGATGCTATCTGTTTGCCTACACCGGAAGAGCCTGTAAATGATATACGGCGTGTTTTAGGATGCTCAATAAGTGGTGTGCCTACAGCTCGACCTGCACCAACAACAACATTAATTACGCCAGCAGGAATGCCAACTTCTTCAGCTAACTTACATACATAAAGAGTAGTTAGAGGTGTTAACTCGGCAGGTTTTATAACAACAGTATTACCCGCAGCTAATGCAGGTATAACGTTCCACATGAGAAGGTCAAAAGGGAAGTTCCAAGGAAAGATAAAACCACAAACGCCATAAGGGGCGCGGTGGACGCGCGCGTCCATATCTTTTAAATCTAAAGTTTTGCCGTAATCCGCATTTACTGCAAGATCTGCATAGTAACGTACACATTCAATACCGAAAGGAATGTCAAAGCCATCAGCATTTACGAATGCCTTACCTACATCAAGGGCTTCTAGTTGAGCGAGAGTCTCTGACTCGCTTTCAAGCTTGTCTGCAAGGCGGTTTAAATATTGAGCGCGTTCGGCAGGTGATAGTGCTGACCAGCTTTTAAATGCTTTGTCTGCTGTTACTACTGCAAGGTTAACATCTTGTGCGTTACCAGAAGAGACAGTGGCAATTTTCGACCCAGAGGATGGGTCAATAACATCTGTAGTTTTTCCGCTTTCGCTATTAATCCATGTACCGTTAATGAATTGAGGGATCGGTTGGCTCAAAAACTCTTTTGCTTGAGAACTTAATAGATCGTTCATACATTGCTCCATTGGCTACTCATTAGTTTTATTATGAAGTGGTTTATTCAGCAGTATATGTGCCAGATTTTAAGTGTCTGAATAAAAATATTTAAACGTAATTGTCTGTTAAATATATGTATTTTTTAGTTTTAGGTGGATTTTTACTAAAAGTTAATATTATTAAGAAAGGAACGACGCAGCGGAGAGATTAGTGTTTTAGAAATGCAACATTTGTTACTTTTTACATGTTTTATTTAGCAACTCTATATACACAAAAAGGACCTGCCTCAGAGTGCGAACTTAGGCAGGCCAAAGCCACTGCTGTCGTGACAGTAGTTTTGAAGAAAACTGAGGCAGTATGTTTTCTTCAAAGGTGAAAAAAGAGCACCTTAAAAAGGTGCTCAAGATCACCGGAGGGTGAATTGATGAAGAAATTCTCTAGCTAGTAAGGTGGGAGCCCGAAGGGGGGGGCTCCCATCTTTACCTGTTAGAAAGTTACAGATGCTTCGACGATTAAGCCATCCCACTCTGCGCCGCCAGCAACGCTAGAGTCTGTAGCGCCACCGCCGGAGAACTGATCTTCTTCCTGTTTAACATATTCAGCTTTAAATAAAGTAGAATCGTTCATCCAGTAGCCAGCGCCAACTTGTAAACGAGTCGCTTCGTTAGGGCCGCTGATACCGGCACTTTTGTTCTCTGATTCAGCATAACGAGCAGCAAGATAGAAGTCATTGCTGATATCGTATTTACCTTCGATAGACCAGAATGCCATTTTAGACTTTTGAGCTACGTATGTTGTATCGAATGCGCCTTGGCCGCCTGCCCAGCTATAATCATCTTCCGCTTGACCGATAAGGCCGTGTACAAGGAAGTTGTTAGCTTTATATTGAACATCAGCCTGCCAAATGAAGGCATCAACACCTGGAACGATCAGTGGGTGTGTTGCACGTGCGTTTGGAGCAGTGCTTGCGAACTGATAGTTATCGCCATCACCAACAGCAATCAATGAACCAGCTGTTTTGCCAGTAACTGATGCTTGATCGTGGTTAGTTTTAAATGTACCAGCACCAAAAGAAAGACCACTTTCTAGGTTGATAGTACCGCGTAAACCAAGGTTATAACCGTGACCTGCAGAGAAATCTGTGAAGAAATCTGGTGTTGCTAATACAGCATCCCAAGTTACGTTTGTGCCGCCAGATAGATTGTGAGAACCGTAAGCCCATAGGCCTTCCTCAGCAGTAATCATGTCGACTAGACCGTTACCTACGAACGGGTTGCTTTGTACAGCAGCACCATCTGAGTAGCGGATAAAGTTTTGAGTTGTTGAAACAACGTTACCTAAGCGAACACCTGTGTTGTTAGGTAGGTCGAATTGAATCCAGCCTAGATCTTGGCTAATTGCAGCGCTACCATTATTCCAGTCGTTAGGTTCTTCAGCTAACTCAGCGAATACGGAAACATTTTCAGCTATTTGAGCATTGATGTTCAATGCAAAGCGCATGCGTTGGAATGCAGAATCTGAGGATGCATCAGCAGGATTAGCTGCTGCTCCTTCTACATCAATGCCTGATTGCCATGACTGCATAGCCGCGCCACTGATTTTGATTTTTCCATCCATGAATTCTGCAGCAGTTGCTGTCGTTGCTACAGCGGACATAGCAAGAATTGCAGCGGCAACATTCATGTTGATTAGTGTTCGTTTCATTAACGAATCCCCCTAACTTTTTTATAAGTAAGTTTTTGTTTTGGTTTTTTAAAATAATTAAATTTAATTACTCTAGCCGACTTTAATATCGCAATTGCTGTGCCAGATGTGTTTTTAGTGGGATTTTTATTTATATGTTTTTGAAAAATAAGGAGAAATGATTTTTTTGTATTTATTTTGAACTAAATGTTTTTTCTAGTGTCTGTTTTTTTGTAAATCATATGTCGCATTAATGTTTTAAATTTGCGACAACTGTTCTTTTTTTGTTTTGTTTTTTTAATATAGGGAGAGATGTTGTAATTGTTGCATTATATGTTTCATCTGTATCTTTTAAGAAACATATGTAGCATTCTCTGATAAAAAAAAGCACTTATTTAAAGTGCTTTTATTTTTAAAAGGTATTTTAAATTAAGATTTTTTCTCATCAAGCGTGATTGCTATTTTATAACCTTCATCGCTTTTTCCAACAAGGTATACAACAGAATTATACTCTTCTTCTTTGCTTGTTTTGCTTTCTTTGTCGCTGTTTTCAAAGTAGATTCTCATTAAATGTGTAACAGGCATATTGCTATGATATTTTTTGTTACCTACAGAGAAGTTATTTAAGAACTCAGTATCAGCTTCTTCAAACTCGGTTTTCGCTACTTTGCGGCCAAAGTTGTTACGTGTATAAACACGTACCATTTTGGCTTTATATTTTCTGACACCTTCCCAATTTACTAAAGCTTCTATATCAGAATAGTTTTTGGCCTCATGGGCTGCTAAAAAGCGTTCCAATAATGACTCTTTAGTGTTTGCTATGTCAGAAGCGTGCGCACTAAAACAACAAATAATAAAAAACAATGGCAGTATTTTTTTTAACATTTTTATTTTCTCCGTTGATCTATCAATTCTAAGTGATAAATTCATAGATTTGCTTTTAATCGATAAATTTAATGCAGGTGTTATGCCAATTAGCATGAAGTCTGAGTGGTAAGTTTTTGAAGGGCGTTCGTATGAAAATGGTGAATAATAAGTAGATGTTTTATCTATCTTAAGGCTGGAAATGAGGCATTCCCAGCCTTAAGATTCGTCATTAAAGAATCAATAGATATCATTCGGTTGAACGATGTTATATTTTTTCATTTTTCGATAAACGGTTGAGCGGCAAATATTCAATTCTTCAGAGACTTGAGTGATATTCCAGCGATATTGACGTAATGCATCGACTAGGCGGCGTCCTTCCTCATCATTTACAAAATCAGATAGACTCATTGGTTTCTCTGTTTCAGGGATGACTTCCTCTTCCTTGAAGAGCTCTTTCGATGCACGAACTTCAATAGGTAGATCATCAATTGTAATGTGTTTTTCTTTTGATACAGCTAAAGCGTAGCGTAGTACGTTAGCTAGTTGGCGTATATTACCAGGCCAGTGATAGTCGTGAAGTATCTGTCGAGCCTGAGGGGCAAAGACTACATCAGCAGAGCCACCTAGTTCTCGATCAAGAATGCAATCAATAATAAAGTCTTTATCATTGCGATTTCGAAGGGCTGGTAGTTTTAGTGACATGCCGTTGAGTCGATAATAAAAGTCCTCGCGGAATAATTTGTCTTTAATATGCTGCATTAGGTCTTGATGTGTTGCAGAGATAACTTGTATATCTAGAGTTATGGGGGCGGTTGCACCTAAAGGCATTATCTCGCGTTCCGCTAAGGCGCGTAGTAAACGAGTTTGTAGTTGTGCTGGCATATCACCTATCTCATCTAGGAAGATGGTCCCGCCGTTAGCCTGTTCAAGTTTACCCTTCATTCCTTTTCGGTTTGCGCCGGTAAAGGAGCCGCTTTTATAACCAAAGAGTTCACTTTCTATTAAAGATTCTGGAATCGCAGCACAATTTAATGCGATGAAAGGACCGTTCTTTTTATCGCTTGCGTCGTGAATAGCGCGAGCAAAGGCTTCTTTGCCTGTCCCTGTTTCACCGGTTATTAGGATAGGAATGTCCTTATTTATGACATGTCTTATCTGCTGAACATTGCGAAGTACTCCCTCGTCTTCGCCTGCTAGCTCTTCTAAAGTCGGGTGTTTGTGTTTATGTGCTTCTTTAGGTTTTATAATTGCATTTTCATTAGAGGCTGTTATTAGCTTGTTGGCCGGTACGCGAATGGCTATCTCTATCTCGTCCAGTAATTTTGGCGATTGATGCCTAACGGTTAATGCGCCTCCGTTACTTTGGGTGAGTAGTTGATCCACATTTAAGCCAACAATATCTTCAATTTGCATGCCTAAGAGTTGTTGGTCTCTATCAAGGAGGTGCTCGTATTCTGCAAACGCAGAGCGGTTAGCCCCGATCACAACGCCGCGTTCATTGATGGCTAGTAATTGTTCTTGTGCCAGATCGGAAAAGTTATTGGTCTCTTTTACGTTCATGGTGATCTGGCCACGATAGGTTTGACGGAAATAACTATTCTCAATCATTCGGCCATACATGCAGATCATCTGCAGGGTTAAAAATTGGCTTTCTTTGCTGCCTGAAGCATTAAGGCATGAGGCATTGAGGCAGCCTTTTAGGTTGCCTAGTGGATCAAAAATAGGGGTAACTGAACAGCTTAACTGGCTATGGTTGGCAAAAAAGTGTTCATGATGATGAATTATCATGGACTCTTTTTCTTCTAAGCAAGTGCCTATGCCGTTTGTGCCTGCTTGTGATTCCCCCCACGTTGAGCCAACCAATAGACCGGCGCTTTGCCAAATTTCTTTGGACATTTTAGGGAGTCGTGCATCTAAGGTTAAACCTGATTCGTCCGTTAATAGAACGGAGAAACCAGCGTCGGCAATTCGTTTTGATAGGCCGGTCAATCCATTTCGGGCAATATTCAGGTAATCTTCGTGAAGTTGTAACTGTTCTTGAATCTCATACTGAGTCAGGATATCTACCGGTCGAGGGGTTTTTGGATCTAGGCCGTGCTTTAATAGGCTTCTCTCCCATGACCGTGCTATACGATCTCCGGGGGTGAATTTTCGATCTTGGAAATTCCCTGTTACGTAGGCGACAACGTCCTTGGTGCCATTTATTTGTGGCATATTTCTCATGCTGGATTCGCTCCTGCCTTAACAATCTTATTTATATAGGTGAAAGAGAATGCTTTCAGCTATTTAAGTCGTAAGGCTTTTTATTTTTGTTATACGAGTTCTACTGTAACAATGTTTGGCTACATTGTTCATGAAATCTTTGCAGGATGTATGCCAGCCTAATTCTTTCTTTTATGTGTGTGATTTGCATAGTTAATTGGCTCCTAACTTGGTCTTAAATTGTATAATTTTTCTATGCGAATTGGTTGGAATATTGAGGCGTTTTTATTGCGATCTAAAAAAAACACCTTGTGTTTATATTTTCTAACTATTTGATAATTAAAACTTAAATAAGTCGATTGTTGTTTTTATGCACCGGTCTGTTGCAGCGCTGAATCAAATGTTTCTTTTTTTATCAGACGGGTGCGCATTTTACATCTTGAGTTGAAATGAGACAGGTGTGTCAAATATGAAACATTAGATGATTGTTGCTACACATGTAGCAGTATCGCTCATAGAGAGCTGGCAATCTATAGTGTTGGCGGTAGGTTGTCGATGTCGATTTTTGTTTTCTTTAGTGGATTATTTTATTTTCCCTCTATTTGATTCTCTTTTCTGGGATTTTGTATAGTGCTAGGCGGTCTGTCTTGTCTTTGCTGAAGCGCTATGGGTGTTTATATCTTCTTTTTTGTTTTTTTATCCAGCTCTTTTATTTACTTGTTCTTTTTCAACTAGTTGCTGCTCTTTTGTTCTCTCTTCTTTGCTTTTGGCATATATCTTGATGATTAACAGCTTTGGTTGTTACTCATAACTCGTTGTTAAAAAGTAGTTTCTAGTAATTTTGAAGTCTGCTAGCGAGTGCTTTGGGTTGAGTTCTTAAAGATAATTATAAAAAGAAGAGCAGTGGATATATGAGTTTATATAAAAGTATTGAACGGACTTTATTTAATTCTCTTACTAAAAAGATAGTAGGTAATGTCCTTTTTCTGATCATTCCTAATATTATTTTGATGGTTTTAGTTTATCGTCATACGCAAAGTGTTGAGTCGATTTTGTTGTCTGCTGAGGTGGGCGACTCGACTAAGCAGTTGTTGGGGGATGCATTAGGTGTGTTTTGGTTATCTGCTTCAGTCACGGTTGGATTGGCTTTAGCAGGTGGTATTTTCACTATTTTTTTTATGCGCCACCTTTTTCTCAAACCGATTCAGGATATTACTCGGGTTTTAAGTGCTATTAAGGAGAAGGGGGGAGATATATCGGTAACGCTGCCTGTTTATACTTGTGACGAAATTTCAGTCATGGCGCAGAGTTACAATGAGTTCTCTTCAAAGCTTAAGGATATTATTGCGGATACGCGTTCGAGAAGTGTGAATATTGCGGTGTCGGCGGCGCGTCTTAAAAAAGTGATTGGGCAGGCAAGTAATAACGCAAGTGATCAAGAGGATAAAGCGCATCAGGTTTTTCAGTCTAGCAGTGAGTCCACTCAGGCTATAGATGAGATCGCTAGAAGTACTATCCAGATAAGCGAGCAGAACTCATCAAATCTTAATGATGTGCGGGGCTCAAGTTCAGAGCTGCTGAAGGTCCAAGAGCAGGTTGAAGCCATTCATCAGCTAGTTAGTGAGTTTCAAACTAAAATCGCGAGCTTACATGCAAATTCGCAAAATATAACGCAAATACTATTGATGGTTCAGGAGTTCTCTGAGCAAACAAATCTGTTAGCGCTTAATGCATCTATCGAAGCTGCGCGTGCGGGTGATGCTGGGCGAGGATTTGCGGTTGTGGCTGATGAGGTTAGGGGGTTGGCTCAAAAAGTGGGTTCAGCTACGAGTGAGATTGATAAAAATATCTCACAGATGTCATCCCTAGTATCAGATACGGGTAGTAGTGCTAAGAATATTTTGGGTTATGTTGAGTCAACGGGGCAGTTTATTGAGCAAACAAATATTCAGTTTGGTCAGTTGGTAACCGACTTTGAGCAGGTGGATGGTCAGTTGTCCGGTATTAGTGCTGCGATTGATGAGCTTTCGTATACCAATAAAAGCTCCCATAAGCAGGTGGATCTGATTACTAAAATTTCTGCGGAGATTAAGCAGGAGATGGAGCATTCTCAAAGTTTCTCTAATGATTTAGAGGTATCGACTGAGGAGAGCCAGGAGTTGTTATCTCGTTTTATTATTGGCTACGGTGCATTTGAAAGCATTATTGTGAAAGGCAGGGGTTTTCATAGTGAGCTGCAAGGATTGCTTGAAGAGCTTGGTCAGCGCTGTAATATTTTTGATACTAATTATCAGCGGGTTAATCCAGATCAGCAGCCAGCAAAATTTGTAACATCTTGTACGGATAAGTTTGATGGTTGTTTTCAGGCTGTCATTGATCGCTTTATAGAGTTGAACTCCGAGTTTATCTATACAGTATTAGTGGATCAGCGTGGTTATATAGCTACGCATCATAAGAAAGTGTCTAAGCCTATGACGGGGGATTTCTCAATTGATAATCTTCAGAGCCGTAATAGACGGATTTTCTTTGATACCCGCTCAGAACAGCGGAGGGCAACTCATACGCAACCTTTCCTTATGCAGACTTATATACGCGATACGGGCGAGATACTTAATGAGTTATCAATTCCTGTCTTTGTGGGTGGTAGGCACTGGGGTGCATTAATTATGGGCTTTAATCCCGATGTGCTTTTGTAAAGTTTTTTAAATATGACGTTGGTAAGTGGAAATAAAAATTTTAAATAGTGAGTTAGTTGATGTAATGGCATGAATCTAGCTTATTATTTTGATGAGAAGTGTAATGCCTGTAATGCGCAAATAGCTGTCCGCTTCTGCAACAGGTGTTGCACTTTGTGAAGCAATAGAAAAACAAGTGATAATAAATTTAATAATAGGAGTTACTTATGAAATGGTCTAAACCAACATATAGCGATCTAAGAATCGGTTTTGAAGTTACTATGTATTTCGCAAACCGTTAAGCTCTATTTCATCTTCCCCGGATGATGGTCGCAACTGTATTTTTTAAGTTGTGTAAGAATGGCGCCTAATCATAGCTGTAATTTAAAGTAATTTATTGAATGGCTTTTTCTGGATTAGGCGCCTTTCGCGCTCAGTTCCACCTCTTATTTTTATTGATGCTAAAGCGTCTGTAATAAAATAAGCCAACTAGAAGAATAATAATGAAAGTACAAGTATTAGGCTCAGCTGCTGGCGGCGGTTTTCCTCAGTGGAACTGTAACTGTCGTAACTGTGCAGGCGTGCGTGCCGGCACTATCAATGCAAAAACTAGAACACAGTCCTCTATTACCGTCAGTGTTGATGGCGAGAACTGGATCCTCTTTAATACCTCTCCCGATATTCGTGAACAGTTGGCCAGTTTTGGCCCTATGCAACCTAATCGTGCGATCCGCGATACCGGTATTGCTGCGATCGTCTATATGGATAGTCAGATCGACCACACCACCGGCTTATTGATGCTGCGTGAAGGCTGCCCCCA